>CBDCVV010000022.1:0-787146 GCA_965223235.1 Longimicrobiales bacterium | reverse complement strand
GGTTGTGGACGGGGTGCATCCGAGACTGCGAGAAGCTGGAGCTGACCCAGCCGTTCGTCGGCAAAATCGACGGGGTGGATTCCAGGAGGTCCCGGTGAGCGAGGACGGAGTCTGTCGCTTCATCGAGACTCTCCGAGAGCAAGCGAGCTCTTCGCTCCAACGTGCTCAGGTCGTACCCGGTGGCGAAGATCGACTTCGTCGTGACCGAGTCGACCGACCAAAGCGGAGACGCTTGCGGGAGACCGAGCCCGGGCCCGCCGACGCCGGCCTGCATCACCTCGGGGTCGATGACCTCGAGGCCGGCGAGGTTCCGGAAGCGCTCGTCATTGGCAGCCACCTGGTCGAGCGACGCCTCCAACGCCTGAATTCGGCCCTGGAAGTCGGACAGCTCCTCTTCCAAAGCTTCGTTGCGAGCTTCGAGGCGGTTGGCCTTCACTTGGGTGACAGACGTCACGCTCAGCATGACGAGGCTCGCGATCACCACGAGACCGGCGGCGCCCGATGCCCAAAGCGCCCCACGAAGCGTACGTAATGACACCGAGTACTGCTGGACCGGATCGTCCTCACCTCGAACGACCAGGAAGGTCCACCTGTCTCCGGCCATGTGCGCTCAGCTCCGTTGCTTCGTGACTGCGGTCTTCGTGACTGCTGTGTAGATCCCCGACGTGACACGGGACACCAACTCTCGAGTCGGTGTCCCTGACAGTATCGGCACTTCCTTCAAAGCTATTGAGCCCCAGAAAGGGAAGTCAAGCAAGCGGGTGAACTTTGTGCCGGAGGGTGCAAGCCCATTACGGAGCATCGTCGGCGCCCCACCCCGGGTCGACTCTGGGGAAGAGTGGGTCACCCTTCTCAACACGCAGCCCGGACAGCGCGACGGTCGTTGCCTCGTCGATCCGAGGCACCTCCGGAAGGCCCAGACGCCGAGCGAGCTCGGCCATCGAGTCGGGCACCACCGGTTGGAAGAGGGCAGACAGCACGACGAGCGCTCTAGCCAAAGTCGCGAGTGTCTCGTCGAGAGCCTCCGTTGCGTCTACCTGCTTGGCTTGCGTCCACGGCGCGCGCTCCTCGACGTATCCGTTCGCCGCCCGCCCGAGATCCATCGCGGCCGCCAGCGCCTCGTGTAGCCGGAGGCGGGCGCGGGCTCCTCGAACGAGATCGATCGTCTCCGCGATTGGGTCGTCGAGCCCACTCCCCGCCGACTCCGGGACCACGCCGTCTCGATACTTGGCGATCATCGAGATCACCCGACTCGCGAGATTCCCGAGCACATTCGCTAGCTCGTCGTAGCGCGTAAGGAAGCGCTCTGGCGTGAAGGCCGCATCCCCTCCCGTGGGCATCTCTCTCAGGAGGTACCACCGCACGGCGTCCGTTCCGAAGTCACTCCGGAGTGCGAGCGGGTCGACGACGTTGCCCAACGACTTGGACATCTTCGTGTCGCCCACCACCCACCACCCGTGGGCCAAGATCTGCTTGGGGAGCGGCAGCCCGACCCCCATGAGCAGGGTAGGCCAATAGACGGCGTGGGTAGTCAGGATGTCCTTTCCGACCACATGCATGTCGCAAGGCCACCACGATCCACTCACATCGTCGAAGCCTTGGGATCCGGTGGGAGCATCGGGTCGGATCGCTCCCGACGCGGTCAGGTAGTTGATGAGTGCGTCGACCCACACGTACGCGACGTGATCGCTGTCGAAAGGCAGGTCGATGCCCCACGTGAGCCTCGCCTTCGGCCTCGAGATCGAAAGATCCCCGAGCGGTTGCCTCAGGAATCCGAGGATCTCGTTGCGCCGAATCTCTGGCACGATCCACTCGGGATTGGCCTCGATGTGGGCGACCAACTCCTCTTGCCAGCGACCCATGCGGAAGAAGTAGTTCGTCTCTTCGACGTGCTCGACCTCACGTCCGCAGATCTGGCACTTCCGGTCGTCCCCGATGTCCTTCTCGGTCCAATACCGCTCATCCGAGACGCAGTACCACCCCGAGTAGACACCTTCGTAAATCTGATCTCGCTCCCAGAGACGGGTGAGAAAGGCCGTGACTACAGCCTTGTGCTCCTCTTCGGTCGTTCGAATGAAGCGGTCATGCGAAATGCCGAGTTGCAGCCAGGCACCTTCGAAGCTCGCCGCCATCGCGTCGCAGAGCTCCATCGGGGCCACGTCTCGCTTGTCGGCCTCGTCTTGGATCTTCTGACCGTGCTCGTCGGTGCCGGTAAGGAAGAGGACATCGTCTCCGTCTTGCCGGGCGAAGCGGGCCAGGACATCCGTCAGGATCGTGGTATACGCGTGCCCGATATGCGGCTCACCGGACGCGTAGTAGATCGGCGTAGAGTAGAAGGTGCCGCGGTCACTCACTCTGCTTCTCCCGGTAGGAGCCTCTCCGAGGACACTTCTTTCTTGAGTTCCGAGAGGGAGATGCTCCGCCGATCTCCGTCGGGACCCCGTAAGGAGACCCGTTCGGACCAGATGTCGACGGAGACGACGCGTTCCTCGCCTCGTGCGGTCTTGATCGTGCGCCCCTCTCGTGGGAAACGACGCCGCGCTTCCACATAGGTGCGGTGCTCATACATGAGGCAGCACATCAGCCGTCCGCAGCATCCACTGATCTGCGCCGGGTTCAGAGAGAGTCGTTGATCTTTGGCGAGCTGGAGAGACACCGGCTTCAACTCGGGGAGCCAGGTTGAGCAGCAGAGTTCTCTCCCGCAGCGGCCCACACCCCCCAGAAGCGCCGCTTCGTCCCGCACACCGATCTGCCGGAGTTCGATGCGAGCACGGAACGTCCGCGCGAGGTCGCGAACGAGCTGTCGGAAGTCGACCCGTTTCTCGGCCGTGAAGTAGATCACCAGCTTGTTCCGGTCGAACTGCCACTCGGCCTCGGTGACCTTCATCTTGAGGCCGTGCTTGCTCACCAGCTTCCGCGTTTCGGAGCGGACCCGGTCTTCGTCGCCTCGCAACGACGGCAACTTGGCTACTTCCGCATCCCGAGCGTGACGGAGCACGAGCTGTTCGGGTGCGGGTGTAGCACACCCTCCATTCGACGACGCGCACTTTCGCTCCGCGACCACGCCGACGGCAGATACTTCTCCGAGGTCCTCGCCCCGATCCGCCTGCACGATGACGTGCTGGCCAGGGAGTAGCTCGAGGTCCCGGTACGAGTAGTACTCCTTGCGAGAGCCCTTGAATCGCACTTCGGCGAAGCCTACCACGCTATGCCTCGCTCCTCACGAGTCGAGCCGAAAAGACCCGATCGCCTCGTACTTCGCCCAGCGCGCCTCGAGTAGCGCTTCGTCGGAAAGTGAACGCAAGTCGGCAACCGTCCGCGCCAAGGGGCCTACTAGGAGACCCGCGGCTGCGTCCCAATCGGTGTGTGCCCCGCCACGTGGTTCCGGCACGATCTCGTCGCAGACCCCCATCCGATGCAGGTCGGTGGCAGTGAGCTTGAGTGCGTTCGCCGCCTTCTCTTTGTGCTCAGCCGAGCGCCACAAGATCGCGGCGCACCCTTCAGGAGAGATCACCGAGTAGATCGAGTGTTCGAGCATGAGGATCTTGTCGGTCACCCCAATTCCGAGTGCACCTCCCGACATCCCCTCCCCGATCACGACGGAGACAATCGGTACCCGGAGACGGGACATCTCGCGGAGGTTGAAGGCGATCGCTTCCCCGATGCCCCTCTCTTCTGATCCGATGCCCGGGTACGCGCCCGGGGTGTCGATAAAGCTGATGACCGGGCGGCCGAACTTCTCGGCTTGGCGCATTAGCCGGAGGGCTTTCCGGTACCCTTCCGGGTGGGGCATTCCGAAGTTGCGACGCAGATTCTCTTTCATGTCGCGGCCTTTCTGCTGGCCCACGATCATGACGCTCTCTCCCTTCAGCCGAGCCCAACCTCCCACGATCGCTTCGTCGTCGCGGAAGTTCCGGTCGCCGTGGAGCTCGACCCAGTCCGTAAAGATTCGCTCGATATAGTCGAGGGTGTAGGGGCGCTGTTTGTGGCGCGCGACCTCCACCTGCTCGAGCGGCTGGAGATTCGCGTAGGTGTCGGTCGTGAGACCATCCAACTTGGCGCGGAGAACCCTGACCTCGTCGGAAACGTCGATGCCTCGACGGTCCGCGATGTCGAGCAGCTTGTCGATTTGGTCTTGGATCTCGACGATGTCGCGTTCGAAATCTAGATGCACGGCGCTAGCCTGGTTGCGACTCGAATGGGAACCGACCGCGTGGTGCGGACGGGGGGTTAACCTCGTCGAACCGTCTCAGCCTTCGCAAGCTCGACGGCGCCGTCGGCTCACCCGCACTCAGGTGATCGGCTCGAACGCCTCGACTTCGGTGAAGTCCTGAAGTCTGCCCCAGTATCGGGCGTACGCCTGGGCCATGCGGGGCCTGAGATCGATCCTCGGGGCCCCCGCCGCTTGGTACGCGGCGAGCGCCTCCATCTTCACGACCATCTCGGCACGCACATCCACGAAGTGCTTCGGGGAGAAAGCCCGACCCGTGGTCGCGGTCTCGTACGCGAACACCTTCTCGACTTCTCGGGCGGCGGTGATCGCTGCTTCACGAGCCGCGGATCGGGACCGGTCCGAGTCATCTGCTGCCGGCAAGTACATGGTCGTGGGTCGCAGCTCGTCGAGCGTACGGCGGAGGAGATCGGCCTGGCCGGCCTGGTCGCCGAAGAGGGTCCGGTCCGCCCGAAATTCGACGCCGAGAACGTCCGCCGCCGCGGCGGCGGCTTTCAGCTCGGAGTAGGTGCCCGAGTCTTCGGTAAGGAGGAGCGGAATGATTACGGCAGACCCACCCGCTTGGACCGCTTTCATCAGTGATCCGCCGCAGCCCATCTCCGCGTCGCCGAGCCGGCCTTCGACCACCACGATCATCTCGTCACCTGAGACCGCCGGCGTCGCCCGGGGCGCCTGCACCATCTCTTGCACCCGTTCGATGAAGTCAGCCTGACTGAGAGGCTTGATCATCACGTGGTCGGCGCCCGCTCGAAGCGCTTGCTCCTCGTAGTGCGCCTGGGTGTATCCGGTCGTGACCAGCACGGGAATCTTCGAACCGCTTGCCCGAAGCGCTCGAATGATGGAGAAGCCGTCTTTGCCCGGCAGATTCAGGTCGGTGACGAGAATGTCCCACGATTCGGCCGAGATCAGATCGATCGCCGTGTCGCCATCTTGCGCGTGGGTCACGGAGAACGCCGGAAGCGTGTTGAAGAACGCCTTTACAAGAAGCGCTTGGTCGAACGCGTCTTCTACGTACAGAACGCGGACGGCGTCGCTAGGCGTCACGTCGTGGACCTCGGCTCCGAGAAGGGGTGGGGGCGCCTGCCCTCGGCTTTCCCGAAGATACCGGCCCGCGGGTCGCCGGACACGGAGAAAATTTTCAGGAGGCGTCGCCGCTCGGTTCCGGAACGAAGAACCAGACGATGAGACCCATCGCGAGAACACTCGCCGCGGCGAGAATCGAATTCGACGCGTAGCCGATACCGGCGTAGAGCGGACCGGCAATCGCGCCGCCCAGGGCGAAACCGAGCTGGCCGAGAGCGACGGTGAGCGAGAGGAGTGAGCCGCGCCGGGTATCGTCGACGAGCGCGGTGAGCAGCGCGGAGAATGGACTGATGCGGGTCGCGACCAGCACCATGAATACGAAGAAGAAGATGTAGGCGGCCGTCGGTCCGGTGATGACTCGGACTGTGAGCACCATCGCGATGCTCAGCCCCACGCACCCTATCAGAATCAGGGTCTTCCGACCGATCCGATCCGAGAGCTTCCCGATCTGAGGTCCGGTCAAGACGTTCGCGATCCCTCCGAAGAAGAACATGGTCGCGATCTCCTCGGCCCCGAAGGAGAGGTCACTCTCCAGCCACGCCGGGAGGTAGATGACGTAGAGAGAGACACCGAGGAACATCATGAAGAAGGCTACCGCGGCCCAGGCGATCTCGGGTCGGCGAATCATCTCCAGATAACTCGCGACAGCGCGCTTCACGGAGAGCTGTCTCCGCTCCCCTTGGACCACGGGCTGTGGAATCTTGAAGGCGATCAAGAGCACGGTGAGCGCCATCGTCGTGGCGAAGATGTAGAAGGGCGCTCTGAAACCCCACCATCCGGCAATCAGCACGCCGAGCGGAATCCCGGCGATCTGTCCGAAGGCCGATCCGCTCATGACCCACCCGGTCGCCCAGCCGCGACGCCGGTACGGGAAGTAGTCCCCGATATACGAGACCGCGGCCCCACTCAGCATGCCGCCCGCGCACCCGGCGAAGACGCGTACGGCGACGAACGACCAGTAACTGGCCACGAGGCCATGGAGGGAGAGGGCCACCGTCATCGTCCCACACCCGAGCATCAGAATCCGTCGGCGACCCACCCGGTCGGATACAGGCCCGGAGAGGATCGCGAAGATGCCGACCATCACCGAGTAGACGGAGACGAGCGTGCCGAGCTTGGCATCCGGAATCGATAGCTCGTCGCCGACCATGGGGAGGATCGGCGACAGGATCATCGTCTGGCTGGCCGACGAGAAGACGAGAAGCCAGAGGGTGAACACGACGATGTACGGCTCGAGCCGTGAGCCCGAGCCGTGCATCGCGTCACGATCGGTCAATCGCTGTTCCGGTCGATGTGGCCGGGGTAGCGTTGAACCGTGGGCATGAGCACCAGGTTGAAGATGTCGACGTGCTCGGGGGCGTTCGCCACGTAGACGCACGCGTCAGCCACATCGTCCGGAGTGAGCGGCACTGTGTCGGAGTAGACCGACTTCGCCCGGTCTGCGTCTCCGTCGAAGCGCACCTCGCTGAACTCCGTCTCGGCGAGTCCCGGGTCGACGCTCGAGACACGGATCTTCGTTCCGAGAAGGTCGATGTTCATCGCCTCGCTGAGCGCTCGCACGGCGAACTTCGTCGCGTTGTACACGGCACCCTTCGGGTACACCCAGCGTCCGGCGATCGAGCCAATGTTGATGACGTGCCCCGAGTCGCGCTCCACCATGTGCGGGAGGACGGCGCGGGTCACGTAGAGGAGCCCCTTCACGTTGGTGTCGATCATCTCGTCCCAATGGTCGAGCGACCCATCTTGGAACTTGTCGAGCCCTTTGGCTTTGCCCGCGTTGTTGATCAAGATGTCCGGGACGGCGCCCATACCGACCACCTCGGCGACATACGATTCCACGGATCCGCGGTCGGTGACGTCGAGCGCGTGACCGTGCGCTTGAACGTCGTGGGCGGCCGCTAGCTCGGCGGCCAAAGCCTCGACCTTCTCTAGGCGGCGTGCCGAGAGAAGAAGGTGAGATCCCTGAGCGGCGAAGTACCGCGCACACGATTCCCCGATCCCGGCAGAAGCTCCCGTGATCAGGACCCATTTCCCAGCGAGTCTATTCATGGCGTGAGATATCGCAGGGCCGAAGAGTCGTGGCAACGGCGTACGCTCGAGCGACTCGGATCCGACGTGAGCCTTGGGTTCGTGGCGCCCGCGGTGTACCGTGGGCCGGGACCGCACCTCGGGGGGATGATGGACAAGAAGCAGGTCGGCGCGTGGGTGATGTTCGACTTCGCGAACTCGGTGTATCCCGCGGTCATCGTCTCCGTGGTCTTCCAGATCTTCTTCATCGAGACGGTCGTCGGGAACGAAGCCGGCGAGGGAGACGCCCTTTGGGGTTGGGCGGTTTCACTCTCCGCCCTCATCGTCGCGCTCAGTGCGCCAGTCCTCGGCGCCATCGCAGACCGCGCAGGGGCACGGAAGCGCTTCATGGGGCTGTACGTGGCGATGTGCATCGTCGGAGTGACGCTCTTCACGACGATCTCTCCGGGCGCTACGACGTGGGCCTTTGCTCTCTTCCTCATCGCCAACGTCGGCTTCGAGTCGTGCCTCGTCTTCTACAATGCCTACCTACCGGACATTGCCCCCCCGGAGAAGCAGGGGACTGTGTCTGGAGTGGGTTTTGGCGTCGGGTATGCAGGGTCGGCACTCGGGTTGGCGATGGCGATTCCGCTCGCCCTCGCGGACCGACTCGATTGGGTCTGGGTGATGGTCGCCGCCACCTTCTTCCTCTTTTCTCTCCCGTCGTTCTTCTACCTGCCGAAGGACAAGAAGGGCGAGATGACGGTGGGGCAGGCGGCGGCGTGGGGACTTACCAGCTTCCGGGAGCTCTGGCGCGAGGTCCTCGCTCTGAAGGAGTTGAGGCGCTTTCTCCTCGCCTATTTCTTTTATATCGACGGTGTGCTCACGGCGATCTACATGGCGAGCACCCTCGGTTCGACGACGTTCGGCTACGAGCAGACGGAGCTCATCTACCTCTTTCTCGCCATCCAGCTGTCTGCGTTGGTGGGCGCATTCGTGATGGCGAAGCCGACAGACGCTCTCGGTCCTAAGAAGGTGGTAACGGGCGTGCTCGGCCTTTGGATCGCGATTGCGGTCATGATCTTCTTCATCGAAGGGAAGATGGCCTTCGCAGCGGTCGGGCTGCTTGCCGGCTTCGGACTGGGTTCGATCCAAGCGGCGAGTCGGGCCATGATGGCATCGCTGATCCCGGACGGTCGTGAATCGGAGATGTTCGGATTCTACGCGCTGTGCGGGAAGTCGTCCTCGGTCATCGGACCGTTGATCTTCGGTCAGGTCGCACTGCTGACCGGTGGAAACCAACGACTCTCCGTGATGTCGATCAGTGTCCTCTTCGTGGTGGGTGCGCTCTTGCTGCAGCGGGTCAATGATCCGCGGGCCGCCGCTTAGCGCCGCTGCTCGAGGGAACGGCGACGACGCAGCTACAGCTCGGCGCGATCCAAGGCGAGTAGCGTTCGAAGGAGAGTGTCGCTTCCGGCCACGATATCCTCGAAGTCGGTGAATTCGTTTCCAGCGTGGCTGACGCCGTCGACGGATGGGACGAAGATCATCCCGATCGGGCAGATGAGCGCCAAGCTCTGGGCATCGTGTCCGGCTCCGGAGGGCATCCTGCGAGTCGAGAGGCCCATCTCTGCGGCGTGATCCTCGATCACCTGTTGAATGCGTGGATCCGTCGGTGCCGCGCGACTCGTATAGAAGCGCTCGAAATCGAAGGCGAGACCTGAATCGGCGCTGATTCGTTCGGACTCCCCGCGGATCGCCTGAAAGAGCCGCTCGATCCCATCCATCGAGAGGTCCCGAATCTCGAGGGTGAGTCGCACCGTACCCGGGATCACATTCGGGGCGCCGGGCACTGCCTCGGCTCGCCCCACGGTGGCGACTTGGCGGCCTTCCGTGGTACGCGCGATCTCGTGAACGGCGACGATGAAGTGGGCCGCCCCCACCATGGCGTCTGCCCGACGATCCATCGGCGTCGTGCCGGCGTGGTTCGTCGTGCCCGTCACGGTGACGTTCCAGCGCATGATGCCGACGATTCCCTGCACGACCCCGATGTCGACTCCATCCGTGTGTAAGACGCCACCTTGCTCGACGTGAAGTTCGACGAAGGAGTGCACCGACCCCGGCGCCCGGACCGCTTCAGCGAGTCGGGAGGGATCTCCGCCCAGCCTCCGCAATCCTTCCCCGATCGTGTATCCCGAAGCCGTGACCAGGTCGAGCTCGAACGGCTCGACCTCACCGATCAGCACCCGACTTCCGGTCTTGCCACCTTCCTCGTTCGAGAAGAAGACGAACTCCATGGGCCGCCGCGCTCGGTGCCCGACCTCTTCGAGCCGGGTCGCGACTTCGAGTGCCCCCATCGATCCGACCTGGCCGTCGAAATTCCCCCCGCCGAGCACCGAGTCGATGTGAGACCCGGTCATGATGGGGGTCGCGGACGGGTCGCTCCCTTCGCGTCGAGCGACGAGGTTGCCGGCGAGGTCTCTCGACGTCGTACAGCCGGCCTCACGGAAGAGGCCTTCCGCCCACTCCAGCGCTTCGATGTTGGCATCGCTGAAGGCGACTCGGTCGATTCCGCCGTCCTGATTCAGGCCGAAGCGTTGGAGTCTCCGCATGCGCGCAGCGAGACGGGTCGCCCGTACGGCGGGATCCTGGCGCGGCCACACCTCAGGTAGGTCACCGAGCCACACCCCTACGCCAGCCATGCTCCCGAGTCTGGCAAACGCGCGCCGATTCATTGTGGTCTTCCTTGCTCGCCCTGAAATCTGTGCACCGTCCTGTGGCGCCGGGCTCGAGCCGTCCACAGCTTCCCGAGAATCATCCTCGGAGGGGAGAAGAGTGTCATGAGCAGCTGGTGGATGCGAGTGGGGGTCTGTATGGCGCTGGGCACCGTTTCAGGATGCTCGATTGTGGAGCGCACGGATCGGGCCCAAACGACGTCGGACGACGAGGCCCCACGTAAAGAGATCATCCAACCGGAAGGCGTCGCTCGTCTCCCCGTCTTTTCGTCGGCGGTGCGCAGCGGGGACTTCATCTTCTTGTCGGGTGCCCTCGGTGCGCTGCCCGGCGTGAACCCGCCGCAGCTCGTAGAAGGGGGGATCGAGGCGGAGACCCATCAGACGATGGCGAACATCATCGCCGTGCTCGATGCCGCGGGGGCGACGCTCGATGACCTCATCAAGTGCACCGTGTTCCTCGCGGATATCGACGACTACGCCGCCATGAATTCAGTCTACGTGGAGTACTTTCCGACCGACCCGCCAGCCCGATCCGCTCTTGCCGGAAGTGGCCTCGCGCTCGGAGCGCTCGTCGAGATCGAGTGCATCGCGGCGGTGCCCGAAGGGGGGTAATCGGGGCGTTCGGCGACGCCGTTGGCGAGAATCGCAACTTGGCGTGTCGCTCGTCCCTTCGGTAAGCTAAGAGAGCGGCCGATGAGGCGAGGGGTCTCGCACGGTCGTGCTGAGCTGGGAGGGGAGGAAGATGACGACGCTGATGGCCGCCGGGCGGGGACTGATGTTCACACGCTGCCTCTTTTGCCATAAGGCATTTCCCGAGAATGGCCAACTCGGGCATCTCCCCCGAGGACGGAAGATCGCTTTCGACCCGGGGCGCGGCCGACTGTGGGCCGTGTGCGAGAGCTGTCACCGTTGGAATCTCGCCCCCATCGAAGAACGAGAGGCGGCGCTGTACGAGCTGGAGCGGATTGCTCGTGATCATGCTCGGCCAATGGGACATACCGCCAACGTCACCCTCCTCCACGCGGGCCAGCTCACGCTCATCCGTGTCGGTGAGGCCGGCCTAGCCGAGCAGGCGTGGTGGCGGTACGGACGGGAGCTACGACGGCGTAAGGAGTCGTACGAGAGCCGCCGATCGAAGGTCACGGCGTACACCTTCGGGGCGATGCAGTACATCGGCGACATGATCGGCTTCTCCGACGGCGACGTCGCCATCGACTGGGGCGACACCCCGGTCGCGGACGTCCTCCGTTGGCGGCGCTTCGGGTGGGCGGCGTGGCACGGCCGAGAAACGTGTCCTCACTGCAACAGCTCGCTTCGGGCTCTCCGCTACGACTTGGGGTGGTGGGTGTATCCGCTGCGTGGCCCAGACGGACGGCTTGGTGTGGGTATCCCGTGTCAGCGGTGCGATCCCTGGACGCCCGAGAAGGTATACGAGCTGCACGGCGACGTCGCGGAGAACACACTCCGACGGCTGCTGGCGTACCAGAACATCGGTGGCGCGAGCGAGTCCAGAATCACCGACGCGGCCAGAGCCATCGAGGAGGCTGGGTCGGCGGGCGAATTCGCTCTCGATGTGACGTCTCAGCGCGCTTCCCTTTGGAAGATGGGGGCGACCGGGACGATCGGTTTGGAGATCGCTCTGAACGAGTCCGTCGAGAAGCGGATGCTCGACTTGGAGGTGCGTGCGATCGAGTTCATGTGGAAGCGAGAAGAAGAGCTCGCTCAGATCATCGACCAGGAGCTGACGCCGCGACGTCTCCTCGAGACGCACCTCCGGCACATCCCGATCAAGCTGCGACCGCGGCTCGCTCAACTAGCCGCTGAGGCCGAGCGAGGCTGACCTCCTCTTTCGCTCGTAGCGAAACGGCCCCATCGGAGTAGTTTGTCGGTCCTGAACCCTCTAGGACCGGAGCAAGCGTGTCTGAAGAGCTGACCCGTCGGGACTTTGTCTCGACCTCCTCGAAGGTCGCTATGGGTGCCATGATCGTGCCGAGGCACGTCCTCGGTGGCCCGGGCTATCAGGCCCCTAGCGATACGCTCAACGTGGCGATCGTCGGTGCAGGGGGCATGGGGGCCGAGAACGCTCAGGAGCTCGGGAGCGAGAACATTGTCGCCGTCTGCGACCTCGACTTCGGTCTCGTGGAACGAAAGGTCGAAGAGCGGATGACCGACGGCGACGGCGAGCCCCGCGAAAAGGGCCACCGGTGGGCCGAGCAGTACCAGGCCGCGGCCAAGTACACACACTACGGCGAGATGCTCGAGCGGCAGCCCGACATCGACGCCGTGCTCATTGCGACGCCGGACCACACGCACGCCGTGATCGCGGCCGCGGCGATGAGGGCGGGAAAGCACGTCTACGTGCAGAAGCCGTTGACCTGGTCGGTGCATGAGGCGCGCGCGCTCGAGGCGATCGCGCGTGAGACCGGTGTCGTGACCCAGATGGGGAATCAGGGCCATTCATCGGATGATGCGAGGCTCGTCAACGAATGGATCCAAGCGGGGGTGATCGGGAACGTTCGCGAGGTCCACGCCTGGACGAACCGCCCGATTTGGGCTCAGGGCCTCATGCGCCCCGCTCCCATGCCGGCCGACTTCGATCCGTTGGACCCCGACCGGTCGTGGTGGCCTGGCTCCGTGTGGGAGGCCCAGGCGTCCGGCCTCCACGCGAACTTTACGCCGCCTACCAACTTCGATTGGGACCAGTACCTGGGGCCGTGCGCCCGCGAGGTGCCGTACCACCCGATCTACCACCCCTTCCACTGGCGGGGATGGGTCGACTTCGGCGTCGGCGCCTTGGGAGACATGGGGGCTCACCTTCTCGACCATCCGTTCTGGGCACTCGACCTCGGGTACCCCCGGACCATTGAAGCGACCTCGACACCGTGGGGCGGCCCCGGAGAGGCTCCGGTCTCGTATCCGATGGCTACGAAGGTGCACTACGAATTCGACCGCAGAGGGCTGATGCCCCCGGTCGACTTGCACTGGTATGACGGTGGGCTGATGCCCCGCCGACCCGCGGAGCTTCCGGCCGAGGTCGAGCTCGAAAGAGAGGGGGGCGTCCTCTATGTCGGCGAGCGCGGTCTCTTGATGCACGAGACGTACGGCCGGAACCCGATGCTCTTCCCGGCCGGGCTCCACGAGGAAGGGGCGTTGGTCCCGCAGAGCTACGACCGCATCGAAGGCTCGCACGAGATGAACTGGGTCGACGCCTGCAAAGGATTGACCGAGGCCACGTCGCCTTTCTCGTACGCGGCGCCGCTCACGGAAGTCATGCTCCTGGGGCTCGTCGCGCTGCGTGTCGGGCAAGGCTTCAAGATGGAGTACGATGCCGAAGGGATGACGGCGTTGAACACGAAGGACGCCGACCAGTACCTCACGCGAGAGTACCGGTCGGGGTGGTCTCTATGAGCGTGGGTCGCGCGGGCGGGTCGGGTCGCGTGAGTGGGGCCGCGCTCGCGCTCGCTCTCATCGCTGGCTGCGCCGGAGCGGCACCCGAGAGCGAAGTGGTCGAGCACAACAGACTCACCGCAGCGGAGAGCGAGGCAGGGTGGGTGCTCCTTTTCGACGGGGTCACACTCGACGGGTGGCGCATGTACGAGAGCGCGACGCCGCCCCAGGGTTGGGGCGTCGAAGACGGATCGCTGATCCGGACCGGGTCGGGTGGAGACATCGTCACGGAGGGAGTCTTCGAAGACTTCGAGCTGACGTTGGAGTGGCGCGTGGAGGCCGCCGGCAACTCGGGCATCTTCTACCGCGCAGCCCTCGGTGAAGAGTGGGTGTATCACTCCGCGCCTGAGATGCAGGTGCTCGACGATGCAGGCCATCGGGACGGTGGGGACCCGCTCACGAGCGCGGGTGCGAACTACGGCCTTCACCCGGCGCCACGCGGTGTGGTGCGACCGGCCGGCGAGTGGAACCGAGCCCGGATCGTGGTCGACGGTGACCGTGTCGAGCACTGGCTCAACGGAGAGCAGGTTGTCTCCTACGTGCTCGGAAGCCCGGAGTGGGAGTCACTCGTGGCGGCGAGCAAGTTCTCCGAATGGCCGCCGTACGGCCGTGCTCCGCGGGGGCATATCGGGCTGCAGGACCACGGTGACCCGGTCTGGTTCCGGAACATCAAGATCCGGGAGCTCGACTAGTGGATCGGCGTACGTTCGTAGGAGCGCTCCCCCTCTTGGTTGCCGCGTGCCGACGAGGGCCGGATGCCGGTGGTTCGGATGTCGGTGGTGTGGCGCGGGCATCTGCGTCGCCACGGGCTTACTCGTTACCTGGCGTCCAACTCTACACCGTTCGGGAAGAGATGGAGGCCGATCCCGACCGGACGCTCGCGGCGTTGGCCGAGATCGGCTACGAAGAGGTCGAGCTCGCCGGGCTCTACGGGATGACCCCGTCCGAGATGAAGAGGAAGTTGGATGCCGCGGGGCTCCGAGCGGCTTCCGGTCACTACGATGTGGTCGAGGTTCGTGAGCGCTGGGAAGAGACGTTGGAAGGTGCCCAGGAGCTCGGCCAAGACCTCGTGGTGGTCCCGTCGATCGCCGTAGCCGAGCGCGGCCGAAGGGGACTCGAGGCCATCGCGGACGACTTCGCTCGCGGTGGTGAAGCCGCCGCCGCCGCAGGGCTGCGCTTCGGCTACCACAACCACGAATGGGAGTTTCATCCGCTAGAAGACGGATCGATTCCGATGGAGATCCTCCTCGACCGTACGCCGGCCGACTACGTGGATTGGCAGATGGACATCTACTGGACCGTCGACGGCGGAGAAGACCCCTTCGCTTGGCTGCGGCGGTACGAGGGAAGAGTGAGAAGCGTTCATATCAAGGATCGCTCTGCCGCTGGAGAGATGGTGGATGTCGGAGAAGGGGTTGTCGACTTCCCGTCGATCTTGGCTGCTGCGAAGTCCCAAGGGCTGACGCACGGCTTCGTCGAACACGACAACCCGACCGACGCGCTCGAAAGCGTCCGAAAAGGCTTCCGACACATGACGGAGACGTCGTGACTGCGCATCAGGCGGACACCGAGTACGACGTCATCGTCGTCGGGTCGGGGGCTGCAGGAGGCATGTGCGCCTACGTGCTCGCGTGTTCCGGCGTGCGCGTCCTCATGCTCGAGGCGGGCCGTGATTACGATCCGGTCACCGAGACCCCGATGTTCCAGCTGCCGATGGATGCGCCACTGCGAGCAGCAGGGACGCCCGAGAAGCCCTTTGGCTTTTATGATGCGACGGTAGATGGGGGTTGGCGCGTGCCGGGTGAGCCGTACTCGTCGGCCGACGGCACCGACTTCATGTGGTGGCGAGCCCGCATGCTCGGGGGGCGCACCAATCATTGGGGCCGCATCTCACTCCGCATGGGCCCGTACGACTACAAGCCCCGATCGCGCGACGGACTCGGCTTCGACTGGCCGATGTCGTACGAAGATGTCGAGCCGTACTACGATCGGACCGAGATGCTTATCGGCGTCTACGGTTCGAACGAAGGATTGGAGAACACCCCGAATTCATCGCCGGGCGTGCTCCAACCCCCACCGGCCCCACGGGCTGAGGAGATGCTCACGCAAAAGGTGTGCGCGGACGAACTGGACATTCCGGTCATTCCCGCGCACCTCGCGATCCTTACCCAACGCCAAGAGGCCGACCGCCTCGCGCGCGCTCTTTGGCCGAACAATCCGCTCGCTCAGCGCGTGACGGCCGAGTCGATGCGCTCGCGCGCCGCGTGCTTCTACGCGACTCCGTGCGGCCGGGGATGCTCCATCAAGGCGAACTTCCAATCTCCGACTGTCCTCATCCCTCCGGCTCTGGCCACGGGCAACCTCACCGTCGTAACCGACGCCATGGTTCGGGAGGTCACCGTCGACGCTCAAGGTCGAGCGAACGGGGTCCACTACGTCGACAAGACGACCCGTCTCGACGAGCGAGCTAGTGCACGCGTCGTCGTGCTCGCCGCGAGTGCATGTGAGTCGGCGAGGATCATGCTCAACTCCCGAAGCGCCCAGCACCCCGATGGCATCGGCAACGGGAGCGGGCTGGTCGGGAAGTACGTCATGGACACCGTCGGCGCCGGCGTCTCGGGGCAGATTCCCGCGCTCGAGAACATGCCCCCGCACAACGCCGACGGTGCCTCGGCCATGCATGTGTACATGCCTTGGTGGCTCTACCAAGAACAGGCTAGAGGCGAGCTGGACTTTGCCCGCGGATATCATGTCGAGTTCGGGGGCGGTCGGCGGATGCCGGGGTACGGCGCATTCGGCGGAATCGAACCTCTCACGGGCGGCTCGTACGGAGCACAGTTCAAGGAAGATTGTCGACGGTACTACGGCTCCTTCATGTACTTCGACGGTCGGGGAGAGATGATCCCCAACGAGGATTGCTACTGCGAGATCGACCCGGATGGCGTCGACCAGTGGGGCATTCCGACGCTCAAGTTCCATTGGAAGTGGTCTGACCACGAGTTGAATCAGGCCCGGCACATGCAGCACACCTTCGCGGGCATCATCGACGCCATGGGCGGGCGGGTGTTGAGCACTGTTCAGGACGACGGAGCCAACGCCATCGCGCGACCCGGACAGATCATTCACGAAGTCGGCGGCGTGATCATGGGCGATGATCCTGCATCGTCCGTCCTGAATCAGTACTGTCAGTCTTGGGAAGTTCCGAACCTCTTCGTAACCGACGGGGGGTGCTTCGTCTCGAACGCCGACAAGAACCCGACGTTGTCGATCATGGCGATCGCGTGGCGGGCCTCCGACTACATCGTGGAGCAACTCACGGCACGGAGCATCGGATGACGGATCGACGTGATCTCCCCGTCGTGAACGGAGGCTCCGGTGAAGGCGCACTCCCGATGGACCGACGCCACGCGTTGAAGGTCCTCGCGATTGCGGCGGCTGCGCCTGCCGTAGCCTCGTGCGCCCCCGACGCGCCCGATGGCACCGTACCCGCTGCCGATGCACCTGCGCCGACGAACAATCCGCTCGCGGCGGGCACGCCTTGGGACCCGGACCTCGTCGCTCCGACCGTACCTTGGTCGCGGTCGATGGCCGCCGATGAGCTGGAGGGGCTGGCCGCCCTATGCGATGTCATCATCCCGGCAGATGACCGGTCTCCGTCTGCGAGTCAGGTCGGCGCGCACGACTTCATCGACGAGTGGGTGAGCGCGCCCTACGACGGGAACGAAGCCGATCGGGTGCTCGTTCGCGGCGGGCTAGCCTGGCTCGACCAACAAGCTGCCGCCCGGTACGCTCCTGCCGAGCGGTTCCGTGACTTGTCGATCGCGCAGATGCACTCGATCTGCGACGAGATCTGCCACGCTCCGGCGGCTGCGCCGGAGCATCAGTTCGCAGCTCGATTCTTCGACCGAGTTCGCGATCTCACCTCCACCGCGTTCTGGACCACTCCTCAGGGGATGAATGACCTGGGGTACGTGGGCAACGTCCCGCTACAGCAGTGGGACCCGCCGCCGCCGGAAGTCCTTCGCCATCTGGGCCTGGACTAACCCTCTTCCGAATCCCCTATGACCGACCAGAGATCTCCCGAAGCTGACGCGTACGCCGGCGCACCGCGTGTGGATGCGCGCAGACTCTTCTTGGGTAGCTGCGTGGCACTTATCGCGACGTCTGTCGCGTTCGCCACGGTGGGTGCGGTGATGCTCGCCCTGAAGCGCGACTTCGTGCTCACCAATGAAGAGGTGGGGTGGATCGGGGGCGCCGCGCTGTGGGGCTTCGCGCTCTCTCAGCTCGTATTCGCACCACTCGCCGACACCTTGGGCATGCGCGCTCTGCTGCGCTTCTCCTTTCTGGGGCACCTCGCCGGCGCGATCACCATGATCATGGCGCCCGGCTTCGCCGCCCTCTTCGCAGGCGCCTTGATCATCGCCATGGCGAACGGGCTGGTGGAGGCGGCGTGTAACCCGCTCGTCGCCGCGCTCTACCCCGACGACAAGACGGTCAAGTTGAACCAGTTCCACGTCTGGTTCCCCGGTGGTGTCGTCTTGGGTGGCCTCGCTGCCTTCGGTCTCGACGCGGTGGGTATCGGTGCGTGGCAGATCAAGATCGGGCTCATCTTGATTCCTACGCTCGCTTACGGTGCACTGCTCCTCCAAGAGCCCTTCCCAGAGACCGAGGGTGTGCAAGCCGGGGTCTCGATGGGAGAGATGTTCCGGGCCGCCTTCACCACGCCCCTGATGTGGGTCATGCTGATCGCCATGGCGATGACGGCATCCGTCGAGTTGGGTCCGAACCGATGGGTCCCGGCCGTGCTGCAAGCTGGCGGCATCGCGGGAATCCTGGTGCTCGTGTGGATCAACGGACTCATGGCCGTGCTGCGGTACCGCGCAGGCTCCGCGATACACCGGATGTCTCCCATGGGCCTTCTTTTCGCTTCCGCGGTCGTCGCGGGGCTCGGCCTGCTCGCCCTCTCGTACTCGAACGGTCTGCTCGCGACGTTCGCTTCGGCGACCGTCTTCGCGATCGGCGTGTGCTACTTCTGGCCAACGATGCTCGGCGTCGTCTCCGAGCGGGTGCCGAGGTCGGGTGCCTTGGGGCTGGGCCTCATGGGAACGGTGGGGATGGCGACCGTAGGGTTGGTCACCTCCCCGCAAATGGGAGCGATCGCCGATCGCTATGCCCACGATGAGCTGCCGGTCAGTCGCACGATCGAGCTCTTCCAACAGGCGGAGCCGATCTTGGCCGAGCGAGGGGACGCCGATGCCGCCGCGGCAATGGAAGCCGTGCAGCAAGTCGCCCGTGGCTACCAGACGACCGGCGAACTCCCGTCTCCTGAGACGGCGAACGCGCTCAGGGCGCTGATCTCGTCGGATGCCGACGAGGGCTTGGTGATTGAAGCCCAGACGATTCTGGGGCCCGCGGACAACTTCGGGGGCAAGGTTTCGTTCCGGTACGTCGTCCCACTCTGTGTCTTGCTGACCATGATCTTCGGCGTCTTGTACGCTCGAGATCGTTCGCACGGCGGGTACCGGGTCGAACGGATCGCCGGGTGAAGATCCCCCTCGCCCAGGTGGGAGGAGGGCCCGGAGCGTTCATCGGTGCCGTCCACCGGATGGCGGCCGCCCTCGACGGCGACTTCGAGCTGGTGGCGGGGGCGTTCTCGTCCGACCCAGCACGCTCTGCCGTTACAGGCGCCGAGGTGGGCCTCGATCCGGCCAGGGTATACGCGGACTACGCCGTGATGGCCGAGACGGAAGCCGCGCGCGACGACGGAGCACGCGCGGTGTCGATCGTCACGCCGAACCACCTTCACTTCCCGGTCGCAAAGGCGTTCTTGGAGCAGGGGGTCCACGTCGTCTGTGACAAGCCGCTCACGACGTCGCTCGATGACGCGAACGAGTTGTGTCGACTCGCCGCGGAACGGGAGCTCGTCTTCGCGGTGACGCACAACTACGCGGGCTACCCGATGGTCTTGGAGGCGCGCGCGCTGGTTCAGAGCGGGGCGCTCGGTCAGCTGAGGAAGGTCGTCGTCGAGTACACCCAGGGGTGGTTAAGTACGCTGCTGGAGGCTGAGGGTCAGAAGCAGGCGGAGTGGCGCGGGGACCCCGCCCGAGCCGGTGTGTCGTCCGCGATCGGCGATATCGGAACGCACGCACATCACTTGGTCCGCTTCATCACCGGCCTCGAGACCCGCCGACTCTTCGCCGACCTCGGTACGGTCGTCGAGGGTCGTCAACTCGAGGATGACGCGACGGTGTTGCTGGAGCTGGACGAGGGCGTCCGGGCCGTGCTCTTGGCGTCTCAGATCTCCACGGGGGAGCGGAATCACCTCCGCATACGGGTCTACGGGAGTGAGGGCGGCCTCGACTGGAGCCAGGAGACGCCCAACCGCCTCCGCCTCGTCGACCCCGACGGCTCCGAGCGGATCCGATACCGGGCCGCGGGAGCCACGTCTGCGAGCGCAGAGGCGGCGACCCGTCTTCCCGGAGGTCATCCGGAAGGGTTCATCGAGGCGTTCGCCAACATCTATCGGGGCGTTGCCGTCGCGATCCGGAGCGGCTCCACCTTGGAAGTGCCGGACGTCCGCGACGGGGCCCACGGTGTTCACTTCATCCACAGCGCAGTGCGGAGCCACCGCGAGGGCGGTTGGGTCGACGCGCGCTACGAGCCCCCAGCACCATGAGTCGACCGGTCACTCTTTTCACGGGCCAATGGGCGGACCTCCCACTCGAGGCACTCGCCGAGAAAGCCGCCTCGTGGGGGTACGACGGACTCGAGTTGGCGTGCTGGGGCGATCACTTCGACGTCGTGCGCGCCGCCGAAGATCCGACGTACTGCGTGGCCAGGCGCGAGTTGTTGGCGTCGTACGGCCTCGATGTCTTCGCGGTGAGCAACCACCTCGTGGGCCAAGCCGTCTGCGACCGGATCGACGCGCGTCACGAAGCCATCCTACCCGCTCACGTGTGGGGCGACGGCACTCCCGAGGGGGTGCGCGCCCGCGCAGCAGAAGAGATGAAGGTCACCGCGCGAGCCGCCGCGAACCTCGGGGTACCGGTGGTCAACGGCTTTACCGGTTCGTCGATTTGGCACCTGCTCTACGCCTTCCCACCGGTCGGACCCGAGCTGCTCGACGCGGGCTTCGCCGACTTCGCCGATCGGTGGAATCCGATTCTCGATGTCTTCGACGAAGTCGGGGTACGCTTCGCTTTGGAAGTGCACCCCACGGAGATCGCGTTCGACATCTCGTCGGCGGATCGGGCTGTCGCGGCGGTAGGCGGTCGGGAGGCGTTCGGCTTCAACTACGACCCGAGCCACCTCGCCTACCAGGGCGTCGACTGCGTGGCGTTCATTCGGACGTTCGGTGATCGCATCTACCACGCCCACATGAAGGATGTGTGGTGGTCAGACACGCCCACGAGGGCAGGGGTCTTCGGGGGACACCTCCCCTTTGGGCACCAAGATCGATACTGGGACTTCCGCTCGCTGGGTCGAGGTCACGTGCCCTTCGAAGAGGTGATTCGGGCCCTGAACGCCGTCGGGTACGACGGTCCGCTCTCCGTCGAGTGGGAAGACTCGGGGATGGACCGTGAACACGGTGCCGAAGAGGCGTGTGCCTTCGTCCGTGCGATCGACTTCCCACCTTCGGACACCGCCTTCGACGACGCGTTCTCGGAGGGGTAGGGGAAGCAGCCGAAGGAGCGGGGCGGGTCGGCCTACTGGCGTATCCGCCGAGAAGGATCGAAGATGCCGTCTTCCCTCCTTCGCCCTGCACCTGGACGTTCCCCATGAGGTGTGCCGCACACGTTTCTGTCCGCCGCGCGCCTGGCGCGCTCTCCCTCGTCACACTCTTCTTTGCACTCACCGCGTCCGCCGTCGCCGGCCAGACGTTGGACGACGAGTGGAGTGAGGCGCTCCGTTGGCGCTCGATCGGGCCGGCGAACATGTCGGGCCGCATCACGGACGTGGAGGGGCTCCCGAGCCCGTCCAAGACGTTCTACGTCGCGGCAGCCGCGGGCGGCATTTGGAAGACGACGAACAACGGCGTGACGTTCCGCCCGCTCTTCCAGGACGAGCGGGTCATTTCGCTGGGCGACATCGCGATCGCTCCGAGTGATCCCGACCAGATCTGGGCCGGTACCGGAGAGGAAGACTCGAGGAACTCGATCTCGCCCGGCGGTGGGATCTACAAGTCGATGGACGGAGGTCTCACCTGGGAGCTCAAGGGGCTCGAAGCCACCGAGCACATCGGCCGGATCCAGGTGCATCCCCGCAACCCCGACATCGTCTACGTCGCGGCGTTGGGGGCGCTGTGGCGCTCGAACCCCGAGCGTGGTCTGTATCGGACCACGGACGGCGGGGACAGCTGGGAGCTCATCAACTTCGTCTCCGACAAAGCCGGCTTCGTCGATGTGAAGATCCACCCACGGGATCCCGACGTTCTCTTTGCGACGAGCTGGGAGCGGGTGCGGGGTCCGTACTACCTGCAGAGTGGTGGGCCGGGTAGCGCGCTGTGGAAGAGCGAAGACGGCGGAGACAGCTGGGACAAAGTCGAGGGCAACGGACTTCCCGAAACCGAGCTCGGCAAAATGAACGTTGCCTTCGCTCCGAGCTCACCGGGCATCATGTACCTCATGGTGGAAGCGGCCGCGCCCGAAGGCTCCGACGAAGCCAACCTCAACGGCTTGTACCGTTCGGACGACGGTGGCGAGAGCTGGGAGCGGACGAACACGTACAACTCCCGCCCCTTCTACTACTCCGAGGTCGTTGTCGACCCGATGGACCCGAACCGGGTGTACTTCTCGTCGCTCCAGTACTCGGACGACGGGGGCCGTACCCGGGGCGCGATGGCGCAGGCCGTGCACGTCGACTTCCACGCCATCTGGGTTGACCCGAACGACCCCGAGCGGATCGTACTCGGCAACGACGGCGGAATCGCGATCTCCTTCGATCGCGGCGGGAACTACCACTTCCCCAACACCTTCGCCATCGGGCAGTTCTACAACATCAGCTACGACATGGACACGCCGTACAACGTGTGCGGCGGACTCCAGGACAACTACTCGTGGTGCGGACCGAGCCGGAAGGGGAGTGGTTCGATCACCAACCACGACTGGTTCCGGGTGAGCGGCGGAGACGGCTTCGTCACGCAGCAAGATCCTCGCGATCCGAACCGGGTGTACTCCGAGTCCCAGGGCGGGAACATGGGCCGCTCCTACCTCGCGACTGGTGAGCGGAAGCAGTTCGATCGACCGAACTGGCGCACGTCGTACCGCGAGACCCAAGACGCGATCGCCGAGCTCTGGCCCGACTCGACGGCGCCGATGCCGAACGAACACCGGGCCCGGATTGAGGAGCTACAAGCGCAGGCGACGGCCGACTCCGCGGCGCTACAGCTCCGCTACAACTGGAACACGCCCTTCTTCCTCTCGCCCCACAATCCGGATGTCGTGTACGCCGCCGCGAACCGGGTCATGAAGTCCGATTGGCGGGGTGACGACCTGTACCCGATCTCGCCGGATCTCACACGAGCCGATCCCGAAAAGATTCGCATCAGCTCGACGACGACCGGGGGGATCACACCGGACGTCACGGGAGCCGAGGTCTTCGCTACCATCACCTCGCTCAACGAGTCGCCGCTCCAAGCCGGCCTTCTCTACGCCGGCACCGACGACGGGAACCTCTGGGTCTCGGGCGACGATGGTGAGAGCTGGACGGAGATCACCGAGGCGACTTCGTCGCTCGTGCCCGACGGGACGTATGTGAGTCGGATCGAGCCGTCGAAACACGTCGTCGATCGCGTGTACGTGACGTACGACAACCACCGTCGTGGCGACTTCACCCCGTACGTGTTGGTGAGTGAGAATCGCGGCCAGTCGTTCTCCTCGATCGCGAGCAACCTGCCGACCGGCAAGCCGGACTTCGTGCACGTCGTTCGGGAAGACTGGGTGAACCCGAATCTCCTTTTCGTCGGGACGGACGTCGGCGCGTACATGACGCTGAACCGGGGAAGTTCGTGGGAGCGTTTCATGAACGGGCTGCCCACCACGCCGGTCCACGACCTCCAGGTGCATCCGCGCGATGGCGAGCTCATCGCGGGCACGCACGGTCGCTCGATCTGGATCGTCGACATCAAGCCGCTGCAGCAGTTCTCGGCGATGGTGGCCGAAGCTCCCGTCCACCTCTTCGAGCCCGCACCGGCGTTCCAGTACGGGACGCGACCCCGTGACGGACAGTTTACGGCGCAGTCGTACTTCGTCGCCGAGAACCCGGGTGGTGGCGCGCACTTCACGTACTGGCTGGGCGAGGCGCTCGAGGACGCGCCGACGATCACGGTGACGGACGCACAGGGGAACGAGATGTGGTCGCAGACCGGATCCCGCACTCGGGGGATGCACTCCGCGCGTTGGAATCTCCGCGGTCAGCCGACTCCGCTTCCGCGTTCACCGTCCGAGGTCAGGGACAGCATCGCCAATGACAAGCGACTTTCCTTCGTCGCCGACTCGCTCATCGAAGCGGGCGAAGATCAGGAAGATGTCGAGCAGGCTGTTGATCGACTCCGTAACGCCTCAGGGGGCGGTGGAGGTGGCTTCGGAGGCGGTGGGGGTGGGGCGAATCCCATCTTCGACGCGGACGGCAACTTCCGGGAGCGGCCCGCCGAGGGAAGGACTTCGGCTGGCGGCGGTGGTGGGCGAGGGGGCAACCAGCCCCAGAGCTTGCAGCAGAGGATCCGCAACTTGGTGATCCCACCGCCTCCCGGGCGGCGTGGCCGCTTCGGTGGTGGGGGCGCGCTCTTCCCGAGTCGGAACGATCCCGCTGCGCTGGCCGAGCCGGGCAACTACACGGTGACGCTCTCCGTGGACGGCACGGAGTACAGTCAGACGTTCACGCTCGGGTGGGCCGCGACGGCGCCTTCGCGCTGACGTTCAGTCCGTCGGGATCCCGGCTGCTTCGAGCACCGCTTGCAACGAGTCGCTGATCGCGTTGTGTGATTCGATCGTCCCTCGGCACGCGGTCTCGGCGGAGCGCAGGCGGCGCTCACGACCTTCCCACGCGGCGACCGAGTCGTTGTAGCTGTCGAAGGTCGCCAGGTACGCGTCGTATTGGTCGCCCGGCACGCCGCGCACGTCCAACCCTTCGTAGCGACGCACCTCTTGGCGGAGCGAGTCGATCGCCACGCCGAGATCGCGGAGCGCCATCTCACTCGTCTCGAGCGATCCCCGACAGCGATCGGCGGCCGCGCGGGCCCGATAGAGTTCGTCTCGGAGCGAATTGATCTCGTCCAGCGTTTGCTGGCGCTCGATGACCCGCTGCGCTCCGGTGAAGACGAGCGCGATTGCAGCGATCGTCCCCACGGTGAGGAGTGCCCACTTCAGCCGAGGGTTCACCGGCTACCCTCATCCGGGTTGGGCTCGCTCACCGTGAAGCTGAACATCATTCCGGCGTGCAGATGCTCGGCGATGTGGCAGTGCACCATCCACTCACCCGGGTTCGACATGTCGACCAAGAGATCCATCGTCGACCCCACGGGGACGATCGCCGTGTCTTTCCAGACAAGGTTCTCGCTCGCGACGTCGTCCATCGAGAGAACGAGGAAGCGCTGACCGTGGATGTGGATCGGGTGGTTCATCGGGTGGAAGGAGTCCGGCGTGTTGTGGATGCGGACCTTCACCACGTCGCCGACCTCGAACGCCCAGTCGATCTCCTCGTTCTCCGCCCCGGTCTGACGATCCTTCAGAATCCACGTCACCTGTTCTGCCGTCGAGAGCCAATTCATCATCGGCATCGCGTCGTTCCACTCCATCGGCGGCACGTACAGCGTATCCGCCTCCATCGATAGAACGATCGACTGGTGGAGGTCGCGCACCCGCACGGTCGTCTCGAGCTCGTAGTCGATCGGTGCCCCGAAGTGCCGACGGTACGACTCGATGTCGGCGACGACCGCGTCGTGCTCGCGGAGCGTTTCGAACGCCTCCGTCACCGATGCCTCGGCCGGCGCCTCGTCGACCTGCACGAGCGAGAGGGTGTCTACGTGAGGGTAGAACTCGCCACGGAAGTGATTGATCGCCTGGATCGTGTTCGCGATCGCGACCTCTCCCGATTCGTCGAAGCGCACGTCGACGACGTACCGCTCGGCCGGGGCGATCACGACGGAGCTCACCCACTGCTCCCGTTCGAACCTCGACACGTCGGAAGCGACGATCTTCACCCGCGCCCCACCGAACGTGACGTTGAAGGTGCGGGAGTTCGCGACGTTCGTGAGGAAGAAGCGGACGACCTCACCGCGCTGGACCGTCAGCCGGTGATCGGTCTCGCCATTGACCATCATCACGTTACCGAAGCGGCCCATCAGGGCGTGCGTGGGAGATGTGTCGCCCCAAGGCAGCGCGCCCTGTTCGTCCATCAGTAGATCGTCGAGAACGAAGATCTCTTCGCGGTGGGCCGGTCCGTAGTACTCCGGCTCCGGCGACGTCACCAGGAGGTTCCCGAAGAGGCCCAGGTCCTGTTGGACATCTTCCCGGACGTGGGGGTGATACCAGTACATCCCCGCGTCGGGGACGTGGACCTCGTACGTGAAGCTCTCGCCCGTCTCGATCGCGGCCTGCGTCACACCTGGCACCCCGTCGAAGCGGTTCTCGAGCCGAATGCCGTGCCAGTGAATCGTCGTCGGCATCTCGATCTCGTTCGTGACCCGCACGACAATCGTCGCGTCACGTACCGTCTTGATGAGCGGTCCCGGGTACTGGCCGTTGTACCCGAACATCACCATCTCCTGGCCCGCGATCGTGCGGCGGACCATCGAGACCGAGACGTTCAGCGTGTCACCGTCCGAAAGCTCGACGCTCTCGGAGGGGCGCGCTTCGGGGAACATCGAGGGATCCATTCCCGCGCCGGGCAAGAACGCCCCCACGATCGGCGTGGCGCCCTCCAGCCCGGGAAGCATCGGCATGTTGGGGTCCATCGGGACCATCCTCCAACCGCCGTCCATCGCCATTCCCTGCATCCCGTGCATCTCGTGCTGGGCGGAAATCGGGACGACGGCGGCCGCCAAGAGGCAGGCCAGTAACCCGCTCACCCGTAGTCTCATAGTCCGCCCCGCCGAGGTTCGATTCGTGCCCGTGCACCGGACGAACAAGGTCGTCGGGGGGTTGGGGAGGGGGCAAGGTGGGGAGGGACACCGTTGCGGGAGGGCACCGTATGTAGGTGCAAGGGTTGGTGGCCCTAGCTGAAGGAGGACGACCATGTGGCGACGAATCGCACTGGTATCCGTTGGAGTCTTCTTGACCCTGCCCGCTACCGCGGCGGCGTGTTCATGCGTTGGACCGCGCTCGGCGTTGGGGGCGACAAGCGCCGAACTGATCGTACGGGGAGACATCGTCCGTATGGAGCGTCGGACGCCCCCGGCCTCTCCAGATCAGTACGGCTACGCCGTTGAGGTTGAGGTGGAGGTGAGAAGCTCTTGGCGTGGACAGACCGAGGAGCGGATCGTCTTCGTGTCCGAGTTCGACGGTGGGGACTGTGGTTACCCGTTCCGCATCGGCTTTGAGTACGTGATTCCGCTCTACCGGACCGCCTCCGGTGAGTGGGGGGCCGGCTGCTGTGCTGGGGTGCAGTCTATCCGGGAGGCGAGGTCGATGCTCCCGGAGCTTGGGCCCGGCTATCGGCCGGCGGCTCACCCTCGGGCTGGGTGGATACTGCTGGCCCAACTGTACTCGATAATCGCGTTGAGCGTCCTGGGTGTGCTTGGGTGGCAGCTTTACCTGCGGCCTGGGCCAAGGTAGGGGAGGGCTGGGAGCGGCCGGGTGGTCGCTCTCAGCGACTCCTCCTAGCGGATTGGAGTAGCACTCGTGATCACGTGGAGTCCCCTGGGAGATCAAGCCGGTATCCCCGCACTCTTTCAATGCCGAGTTCATCCGTTGCCACGCCGAGAATCTCTTCGTCACCGATCTCTGAGACGTTGAAGTCAGGGTCTAGCCGGAGTTCCCAGGCCCACTCGCCGGTCGGGAGGAAGCCCCACCAGGTAGTCGGCGGAAGCCACGGAGTGCCGAACTCCTGGACCCATATGTTTCCGGCCGGGTCGATCTGAATTCCTCCGTACGCCGGGAGCGAGTCAGGCATCTCGAGTTGAGCGACCTCGCGGCGGATCCGGGCAGGCTCTCCGCCATCGGCATTCGCTAGTCGCCACGCCAGGTATGTTGCGATGTGATCCTCGTCGAGCGTCCGCCTCGGACCGGCCCAACGCACCAAGTGGGTCGTGTCGCCGTCAAATGAGTGTACAGTGAACGCGTACGCGTCTGCCGTGCCTAGAACGAACCCGCCATTAAACGCGGCCAGGACCGTCGTGCGGCCGAACGGATGGGGCCCCTCGTCTTCTGGCAGCTTTACGCGGTCGGAGACGGAGGTGGTCGCCAGCCGCAGGAACGGCCCACCCGCGTCCTCGCCCGCCCAGAGCCCCGCTTCAGCACGGTAGTTGCCTGTGGGGTGATCCCACAGTCCCGTATCGCCGAAGCCGATGCCAACGAGACGGCCCTCGCTATCACAAGACAACCTATAGATACCAGGACGCTCACTCGGGAACCTTATCGTTGTCTCGCTCAGAGGCTGACCACTCCTCGAATACTGGACCTGAGTGTAATCCCAGGAAAAAGCGGTGATGAGTCCGGCTTTGCAGCGTCGCACTTCACGGAAGCTCGTAAACTCGCCCGGACCCTCACCGGTACCGCCGAACTCTCCCAGCAGGTGCCCCGATTCATCGAGAATCCGGATCGTATTGGTGCCTCGGTTTCCGACCACGATCGCACCATCAGCCAGTCGAGTGACCCCACGGATTCGATCGAACAGAAGGTGGTCAGGCCCGGAGGCTTCGCCGAACTCGAAGGAGGGGACAGGCCGGATGACAGGGACTGACCGGGGCGACTGGCTTCGCGCTAGTTGGTGGCCGGCGCTGTCAGCGACTAGGAAGCGCTCGGCAACGTGACCCTCGCCGGAACACGCTGCGGTGACCAGGTACGCGAGCAGGGCAACGATCGGTCTTTGGACTGGCACGTTGTGGGGTGATTGTGTGGGAGCCCAACGAGCGGACCGCAAGTCTACTGCTCGGGCAGCCCGCTTACGAATCCGAGGGGCTCCTTATCCGCGAGCCCGCGGCTGTGGCAATTTGGACTTGCTCGCCGCCCTAGCACTGCTGTGCCTGCTTGACTCGGTCCTTCTTGATGGTGTAGGCGGAACGCCGACCACCGAACCAGCCCGCTTCCCACCGGCGCCGCAGCCATGCGAATCGTTCAGTAGGAGTCGGTCTACGAATGACCACTGCGCGTTGCGCGATTGACTCACGAGTCAGCTTCTTCACCAAAGTCGGGACTTTCCCATCGTTCCCCATCTCCACGGCATTCTTGCTCGTGACGATGTCGGTGTGAGCGAAATTGTCGACCAAAGGGCGGTGGACCGGACGCAACGTGTAGGCGATCGGACTATCTCCCGGCTTGTACTCGACCGGGAGGCAGTCTGCGGTAAACGAAAGGACGCCGTGTCTTACGAGGCTCGGGAATAGAACGTCGTAAGGATGAGAGAACAGCGCGCGGCAGGTCGATTGGACCGGGAACCGGATCGTCGAGACGGGCGGTCCGGTAGGCGACAACTCGCCGTTGTTTCCCAGCGCTGATGCCGCGAACCACATGTAGAGCGGTTCCGATTGGGAATGGAAGGGCTCTACTGACCTGCCCCATCGGAACATTCGCAGCGGGCGATCAGTCCTGCATAGCCGAAAGAATTTTCGAAACCGTCTCCTCCAAGGTTGTCCCATCCTCCGAAACCTCCCAAACCTTGGGGGTGCCTGACACAATTAGAGCTGCAAGGACGTCTCCGGAATTGAAGCACTCGACGTTGCCGGAGCCGTTATGGGAACTAAATTCTACCAAGATCCCCTCCTCTACCGAAGGCGCCAAGCGAGTAGGCTGTACACCGGCCTCCCAGAACTCCTCGAGGACCGCCAGGGCGCTCGCAAGCGCGGAGCCGTTAGGTGGCTCAGCTAATCCGCCGTCCCATCCCGCTGGGAGGCGGACGAACTCGGCTAGTGTTCGCCTCCATTGCTCCAGCCACCCGGCTGGACGGGCCGGAGTACGAATCACCCAATCGGACACCAAGAGCGCCGTATCGTCGAGCATGACGTAGTATCCGAGACCGGTACCCACGGGAGCCGGCAGGCTCGCGTGCTCAATGAGGACCGGAGGGGGCGCGCTCAACGTGCTTGGGAGCGTGCCCGACGTGGAAGCGGCCAGCGCCGCAGCGGCGATACCCTCAATCATTCAATGCATCCGATTCAGCCTGCTCCTTCGTCTTAGCAATAGCTTCGGCTTGATCGATCTTTTCTTGTAGCCAGTCCCGCAAGGCCTTGGCCAACTTGACGTCCATCATCGCGGTCACGGCAGCCTCCCTAATGATGCCGTCCTTTTGGACCCGGTCAGTCTCTTCTCCTAACGCGCCCTCGGGAGAGACGGCGTAGTGAAGCTGACGGGGAATCGGGTTGCGTTCGGCGAAGAGCGTCATGGCAATGTAGCCACGAGGCGTGAGTCCCCCCCAAACGCCATCGGTGTGCACCGTCCGATAGAAAGGACTCTTCTGGTAGTGGAACGCTATCGAATCTCGGATCTCCGACACGACGGCTCCTCAACACGGAAATTTACGGACTGAGCAACAATGGCGGCGCGTACAAGTAGTGGCAACATTGCCCTACCGATAGGTACTCCACCCGACCGCCATGGTTCAGAGGTGTTCCGTCTGACGGATCGAGTTCTACAGCCGGCCAGAGATCAAACGCTTCTACGAAAGGAAGGCACGCAACAACACGCAGCGGCCTCGTCGGGCAAGCCCGGACGACGTCTAACTGACCCGGACACGTCCGCGTCCTCTCTCTTGATTGGGATGCCCGAACGTCGCAATCCAGTCCATATCTGGGACCGACCCCCGATCCGGGGTCACCTCTCGTGAGCGGGAGGTAGTCCGAAATGGTGTTTGGTCGCCGCTGCACGTAGCAGCCTCACTCGATACATCGGAATGCACCACTCAACCAGATGAACTCGCGGCGGCGGGCTTCGCCCCCGGTACTAGCATTGCTGTGCCCGCTTGACTCGGGCCTTCTTAATGGTGTCATGAGGCTCCGGCCGATGGGCGCCAATGTCTTCGCGAACACCATCCGCGGGCATGGGCGTCACGCTGGCACCGGTGGCCGAGCTTCGCTTCGGCGGCACCGGCGGCACCGGCGGCGGAGGCGCGGGAAGATCGCCAGAATTCGCTTTCGATCGGGATGGCGTGGCGGTCTCGGAGGTGGTGGTGGTGCAGGAGGCTTCGGGTCTGACATCCCAATCCCTAAACGTTAGATCCGACAAAAGTCACAGTGCGCACAATGCCTACGACGAACGCCAAGGCAGAGACCCAATTGAGGAAAGCTGTGATCCGTACCGACGGGGAACCTTCTCGAGGGCAGTGTCGTCTCCCTCAAGGTAGCCGCGTTTGGCTAGCCTCTGCATGGCATCCATAGACTGCCGACACGACACCAATGAGGTCACGGTCGATACGATGGCGACGCCGAACGCTATCCAAGACCACAAGAGAGCCCATTCATGGGCGGCGTCGGAGAGATCGACCACATTGCGGATGAAGGCCAAGGACAAGCCGAGCCCACCGGAGGAGAGCTTCAGCACCGCCTGATCGAATGAGTCGATGCCCCGGGGACGCTCTGCGCTTTACCTCAGCGTGTGGAGCGCGTCCCGTTGGAATCCCGTGATCCGGCCGTTCTATCAGCGCCTAAGAGCGAAGGGCAAGCCACCCAAAGTCGCTCAGGTTGCGGCGATGAGAAACTCCTCACCATCCTAAACGCGATGGTCCGAGACGGTCGCCCATGGGACCCATCTCTACCTCTCGGCCAGCTTCGTTCGCAACACAGTTGCTAACGATTTGCAATCCTACGGCGCGCTCGCCGTGCTGACGAGCGCGAGGCGCTCCCTATCCGCTCAACCGCGATTGTAGAGCGGGTCTGACATGAAGAAATTTACCGCCCGCCCTTGAGTGCCAGCAGGAGACGTTCTGCCACTAAGCCCATCGCCCCGATCGCCAGTCGGGCTTCGGTAGGTGTGACATTCGGAAGAAACGGTCGTCCGTGACCGGTGCCCTCCTTGTTACGGAGGTTGTTGACCGCCAGCGCTGTCTGGAAGAGGCCTGCGTCGAAGCGATCGTGCGGGGTCCGCGCGGACCCCGCATCAATGCAAAGGCCCAGGCAGTTGTATGCCTTTATCATCAATTGAGGGAAGTGCTCCTTCCCGGTGTAGTCACCAGTGCGGAGCTCCACCACGTGAGCTGCGGTCGCTTCTACCAGGTCTTTCCCGGTCCCCGTGACGAGTGCCGCATCAGCCGCGCCGCGTCTAGCACGGCGCACATACTGACGTAGAGCATCTGTGAGTAAGGCCCCCTCGAGGTTGTCCAATAGGTCTTGTAGCAGGTCTCCGTCGTCGCCAAGGCGAAATCCCTCACTCCGGAATACCTCCTGAGCATTCCGAATCGCTTCCTCTCCCACGTAGTTATCGGACGTGGGTCGGAAGCCCCCGTGACTACGAACCAACGCCAACAGCAGGGCGATAAGGTTCTCACCTCGGGCTTCAGCGTTGTCAAAGGCCCAAGAGAGCACCGCGTGAACCCGCTTGCGTTTGCCGACCTTCGGATGGCTCGGATCCTGGTGCGGGTCGGCATCAAGTAGCCCGGCCTGTTTGAACCGCTGTTCCAGGTCCCAATGACTGGGCGCGCGGGTCGCTCCGGCATCATCAACTAGCATTGCCACCGCATTGATGACGGCATCAGAGATGGGAGCTGAACCCCTACGAGCAGGCATCTGTCCTCCAAGGCAACGGGTCGGTCGTCGGAAGGTAGCGCCCTGAGGGACACCGGGGGCTGTCAGGGGTGCGACCCGCTACGTCTAATCCCAGAGCTGAGTGATGTGGAGTCCTCGGTTCTGAGCTGCAGCCGAGGCCCTCCCAAGGACCAGCATACGAGCCCCACGAACAGGCGGCCTCACAACTCTTCTGCCACAATCCCCTTCTTATGGCTCTGCCGAACGCCTATTCTACCGAAGGATGTGCAATTTATTCGGAATAGTCGAGCCTGATAGGCGCACCCGAGCGTGTCAACGAAGGGTGCACAATGATTGATTTCGTTACACCAACCGATGTGCTCTCTGAGCGAGTCACCCACGCGAGACAGGCCAGACCGCCTAGCCGTGTCCGTGGCTTCAATCTAGCAGGCGCAACTAGTCGAGGACGCGAACTTCGATCGAGCGCGGGGAGCTTGGGAGGAGAACTTTATGCGACTGGGGGAAGAGGGCTTTGCCCACAACAGGCAGCTTGTCATCCAGCTGAGCGATGCCTACGGCAAGAGAGGTGATCAATGACCGATTCTCGCCAACCCAGCATTGGCAAACTTATGCGGGACCACGTATTCAAGGTCCCTGCCTACCAGCGCGACTATAAGTGGAACGAAGATCGCATCAGTCAACTTTTTGACGACATCGATGCAGCTATCCGTCGAGGAGACGAACGTTATTTCCTTGGACTCATGGTATTCATGAAGGGCCAGGGGACCAACGACCTAATCGTATTAGACGGACAACAGCGACTCGCATCCACGTTTCTCTTCCTGTCTGCGTGTCGCGGATGGATGCGGCAGTTTGACTCGTTTCGGGCAGATGCCGAGAAGATCGACAGCGAGTTCATGGGGAACAGGCGCTTTGGCGAGCAGGCAGTGATTCCACGCATGGTACTGAATTCGGCGAACAACGAGTGCTTCAACAAGTATGTCGTCGGTTCCCTCTCCCCAAAGGATCTCGAAAAGGCTCTCCGCGAGACCAAGAAGCACGACCGAAATCGCCGACTGCTTGAGAACACGGTGTACTGTCACAAGAGAATTGAGCGGATGTCGGAGGATCTTGGATCAGAAGCCTGCCGAAGCCACCTGTCCGATGTCATGAACTATCTGAACGAGAATGTCCCGGTTGTCAGCCTCACGGTTCAGGACGAGGGGACGGCCTTCACCATCTTCGAGACCCTAAACGATCGGGGGATGGACCTATCGCCACTGGACTTGGTGAAGAATCACCTCTTCCGATGCATCGGGGACGACCGAACGCAGCAGAGAGACTTGGAGCATCGCTGGACTCAGATGATGGCGAATCTCGAAGAAGCTTCGCCGGACCAGTTCATCAAGGTCTTCTGGACCTCTCGGCACGGCCGGGTCCAAGCCCACGCTTTGTACCGCAAGTTTACGGAAGAGTACTCTGATCAACATGCGGCCGTCGACGTGTCAGCGGACATGCTCACCGCGTCGGAGCGTTATGCGGCGATGTCAAACTCCGACGATCCGGTTTGGGCCCCGTACTCTGAGGATGCCCGGGAGTGCGTGCGCGCGCTCCACATACTGAGCGCTCAGCAATCACGCCCAGTGTTGCTTGCTGCACTCGATCGCTTCCGCCCCACCGAAATGAACCGCCTCCTTCGGTTGCTGGAAGTCCTAATCGTACGCTACCAGTTCGTTGGTGGGGGGCGCACTGGCCCCTTGGAGATTGAGTGCGCGAAGGCGGCTCAGGCAATTCACGACGGGCGAATCACAACCGCGTCAGAAGTGTTCTCTGAGTTACGAGCAGTCTACCCCACCGACGAACAGTTCAACACGAACTTCAAGGAGATGAGGAAGTCGTCCGCGGCAAAGACACGGTACTTGTTCAGGGGTCTCGAACGCCAAGCCCGCCTTCAGCAATCCGACGGCCCGGACCCCGGAGCGAGCTTCGACAGCCAGTTGACGGTGGAGCACATATGGCCCGCCAGAGCGAACCTCCAAGAATGGCCGCCGTCCGAGGAAGATCCGGACGACTTCGTATCGCTTCTTGGCAACCTATGCTTGCTGCCCCGAAACGCTAACCGCGACGTCGGCAACTCGGATTGGGAGACCAAGAAGGCTTTGTATGCCGGCAGTCAGATACTGCTCACCAAAGGTCTCTCCGATCGGTACCCCACGTGGGATCAGAACGCTATTCGGAGTCGCCAACACTACCTCGCGAAGCTAGCGGTTCAGGAGTGGCGGTTTCAGTAGGCTTGCGCGTGGCGCCGGGTCGACCTTCCGATGACGCCGGGACGTCGGTTGTCTATTGGCCAAGAAAGTTGCGGCACGCTGTATCCAGCGCCGGGTCTATAACTGTTCACAGTGACCCATCGCCCGGCGGAAAAGCCCGAACCTGCTTGAATCAAGACGCGCCAATATGGGATCAAGTGAGCACCCGCCTCAGCCCGTGACGGCGGTAATGGAGAAGCCCGCCTAGACCCGTCCACCGCTCGCCTCGGGTCGCCTCTTCCGTGGACCACCGTCACTGACACTCACCGACGGCCCTACCCCGACCTCAGACGCCTCCAGTCCCCGACCTCGCGTTGACCCGTCGGGCCGCTCCACCGCCCCCCACCCCCCGCCACAACCACACCCCAATCGCCACCCGCGTCACCGGCTGAACCACCGGGTAGACCCAAGCCCGCAGCCCCGCCGGAAGCACCGGCCCGTCCAGCTGCCCGGAGATGTTGAACACCGTCAGACCCGCGATCACCAAGAACAAACCGCCGAGCACCGCGTCCACGCCTCCCCGCCCAACCAACGCCGCCCCGAACGCCGCGTTACCCAACGTGAAGCCAACGAGCAGCAGCAGAAACATCGAGCTCCAGACCGCATCGTACATCGCGACCTGAACGCGGATCTCTTCGCGGGCGACAGTGCTGCTCGCGACTTCCCAAGCCGCCTCCAGATCCCTGAACGCGACCAGCGTCAGCGTCTGCTGCCCCGCCTCCGTCATAGACCAAAGCAGGAAGCCCAGCAGCCCGACGACGACGGCGCCCGGGGCCGACTCTCGGAGCCTCATCCCGACGCCCACCGCTGCCGCCATGACCACGAACGGGTGTAGGAAGTACACCCAAGCCCGAAGCGTCCAGATGGGATCGCTCACAAGCGCGAAGCGCGCGTCTAGGCTATCGGGTGCTCCGTACAGCCGTGGCAGAAAGATCAACGCCAGCGTGGTTGCCGCCGATACGAACGAAGCGACGGCGGCCCCGCGGTAGAATCGGGGAGAGAACGTCATGAGGGGCGGAGCGTGCGTTGGTCAGAGGGCGGGGGAACTACTCGTTCCCGTACCCATACGCTGCGCAATTCTCTTGTTGCAGCGCTCCGTGGCCGACCATGGTGTGCATCATCCCGCTGCGGGACATGCCCCGGAACGCCACTGGGCCGCGCCAGATCTCTTGAGTCGGATCGTCCGCCGCTTCGAGCGTGACGGCGACGATGAACTTGTTCCACGTGACCCGACCCTGGGCACGCAGCGTTTCGTCTAAGGCTCCGATACGGACGACCTGGTCGAGATCGGGGGTGGTGACCCATGCCACGAGCGTTCCCTGGCGAGGTGCCCGCATCCGGTCGAGCGACACTTGGACGTCGTACTCGTAGCTCCCATCGGGGCCGAGTGAGACGGCGAAGGGCGAGGTGCCAGCCACGGACATCTCGGCTCGACCCTTCGCCAGCCCGGTACCGGGGATGTTCTTCGTCGTGACGAGCTCGAATGCGTAGTACTCTGGGCCCTGTTCGTAGCACACGGCAGGACGTGGCTCATCTGCGCTCGCAGCGGGGCCTGTCCAGAGCGCCGCAGTAGCCGCGAGCACGAAATTCGTGAAGGTTATCGCTCCCATCATACCGTGACCCTACAGGAGGAATCGCATGGGGCGCAACATCGGAGGCTTTCTCGCCGGGGTGCTCACGCTCGGTGTGATTGTTTTTTCCTTGCAGTACGTATCCTTCGCGATCCACCCGCTCCCTGAGGGACTCGATCCGATGGACCCGAATCAGCGAGACGCCTTTCTCGCTCACGTTGCGACGATGCCGGCTTTGGGCTGGCTGATCGCCGCCCTGTCCGAAGTGGTCGGCGCCACTGCTGGAGCCTTCGTAGCAGGGAAGATCGGCCAGGCGGTTCGAGTCGTGTCGGGGCTCGTCGTGGGGCTGGGTGTCATGGGTAGCGTGAACAACTGGATCTCCTTCCCCCACCCGACGTGGTTCATCATCGCGCAGCTCATGCTGTATCCGGCCGGATTGCTGCTTGTGTGGAAGGCGCTCGAATCCAAGGCGACTGAGGGGTAGAGAGACTCTGTGAGCGACCGCGAACTCGACTTCGTATCGGAAGAGGAAGCCGCTCGGCTCTGGCAGCGCGCGGCGCAGCTTCAGGCCGAAGCGGCCCGACAGAGCGAGGTCGACTCGGACGACATGGGGACCGACGGACGGTCCGACGACGAAGAGGCCACGGGGTACGCGCTCGCACACGTGCGTGCCGCCGCGCTCGAGGCGGGGATCAGTGCGGAATACCTGGATGCCGCACAACGAGACCTCTTGGCCGAGCGCGAGCTTCCGCGGGTGAAGGGCAATACCGCTCTGAAGGTGATGTTAGGCGAGCAGGTCGAGACGATCACCGTGCGCCGCAGTATGAACGCGAGCCCCGATCAGGTCATCAAGGCGATGGAGGAGATCGTTCCGAACGACCCCTACCGCCTGAACCTCGTCGATCGGCGGGGTGATCCCTTCGCCGGCGGCGTTCTGATCTTCGACATCATGGACGCGAGCTTTACCGCACACGGTGGCTTCGCCGGGGAGACGAGCTGGGCCGACATGAGGCAGGTGCATGTTGCTCTTCGGCCACTGGACGATGGGACTGAAGTCACGCTACGAGGCCCGATCGCATGGGCGAGAGGTATCAACGCACTTGCCGGGGTCCTGATGGTTGGGGCAGCGGGTGGCGTCGGAACGCTTTTAGGGGGCGCGCTCGGAACGACGGTGGGTGCCCTAGGAGGAGCTCCGATTTTCGCGGTGCTCGCGGCGGTAATCGCAGCGGGTGGGACCGGACTCGCCGGACTGGGCGGCTTCATCGGCTTTCGGAAGCTGTATGACTATTCCGTGACCAAGGGGGAGCGTGCCCTCGAAGGTCTCCTCGGCGCCGTCGCCGTGCGAGCGGAACGTGGCTTTGGCGTATCGTGGAATCCGGCGGTGACGGACGGCGCAACCGACGAGGCACGACGACTGAAGCCCGGCTCCGAGTAGGTCGGAGCACCGGCCTTTCGAGCAAGTAGCTCACTATCGCCCTACCAATGTACCCGTCCTATCAAAATAGGACATTGACTCTATGGATCGATCTATTTAAATAGTACGTTCACGGACATAGCGTACTATTATATTAGATCGATATGGATAGGTTCGACGAACTCCGGAGGCGGCAGCTCGACGCGTCGTTCTCGCCGCTACGAGCACTTGTCGGCGTATCTCCCCCCCGCGAGGGCTGGCTGAGGGCGATTCGTCAGGCGCTGGGCATGTCGCTTCGGCAGGTGGCTGAGCGTGCCGGCGTCTCCAAGACTGCGGCGGCGAGCGTCGAGAAGAACGAGGCCAAGGGGACGGTGCAACTGGACTCGCTCCAACGTCTCGCCGAAGCGATGGACTGTGAGGTGGTGTATGCAGTCGTGCCTCGCGGATCACTCGACGACATCCTGCAGCTGCGTGCGCTGGAAGCGGCTGAACGCATGGTCGGCCGCGTGGCTGATTCCATGGCACTGGAGGCACAAAGCACCTCGCCGTCAGAGCGCGAGGCGCTCGTCCGAGAGCTGACAGCGAAGTACCGGGCCAATCCCAAAGCGTTATGGGATGTTTGACCACGACCCCGAGGGCGCGACTCCGCTGGATCCCGACGAAGCGGAAGGCCTAATCCCCGGCCACATCCGGACGAGAAGCGAACTCAACGAATGGGAGCAGGCGAACGTCTTGGCCGGGGCGGAATGGGTCGTCGCGACACGTGAAGACGCCCTGAATGAGGAGACGATCCGACAGCTGCATCGCCGCATGTTCGACCGGACATGGGAATGGGCGGGTGCGTATCGAAAGTCCGACAAGAACATCGGAGTCTATTGGGCTACCGTCGGGGTCGAGGTCCGCAAGCTTGTCCAGGACGCACGGTACTGGATGGAGCACGACACCCATCCGCCGGACGAAGCGGCGCTCCGCCTGCATCATCGCATGGTGCTCGTCCACCCGTTTCCGAACGGGAACGGTCGTCACGCGAGAATGTGGTGTGACCTCCTGTTGCGGCAGCTGGGGCGCCCACCGTTCGAGTGGAGAGCGGAGGCTCTGGATCGGTCGACGGCGATACGAGCAGCGTACATACACGCCCTCCGCGCAGCCGACGGCGGAGACTACGCTCCTCTATTCGAGTTGTACCTCGTCGATAGGTAGCCGATCTACTCCCGATCCTCACTCACCGGCCGCCGCACCACCGGACGATCCCAATCCTGCGCCGACGAGATGTTCGGGACGCCCCAATGCTCCCCGTTCCACCCCTGGAAGCCATCCATCTTGAAGGTCCAGAGCCCGGTCGACATGTCGCTGATCACGATGAGGCCGTCTTCATTGCGGACGTCGACACCGAAGGCGCCGTTGAACATCGCCGAGCGAACCGGGTTCGGCGGTCCGATGTACGTGTCGTAGAAGCCGACCGTCGCCGGATTCTCCGGATCTTGGAGGTTGAAGATCTGGAGGCCGTCGAGGTATCCAGAAACGAAGACGTACGGCCAACGGACTTCGTGGTTGTGCACGAGGTTCTGCCAATTCGCTGTGAAGGCCGAGATGGGCGAGCGGATGTTCGTGACCTCGCCTTCGAGTGCTGGCTGGAGGTCGAAGATGCGGAGCGGGGCGTACTGGTACTCAGTCTCCGCGATGACGTACCGACCATCCGGACTCGGCGTGAAGGTGTGGCCGTAGCTGACCCCGCTCACACCCGTGAGGGTGATCCGTAGCTCGGGGTTGTCCACCTCGGTGACGTCGTAGATGTAGTACCCGCCGGTACCACCGCCGTAGAACCGGTCTTCGCCCGTGTCGGGGTGGTAGCCGACGTAGAAGTCGTGGTATCCCCGGCCGCCGCCCTGGCCGAGCGGACTTTCCGGGACCGGCACCATGCCCACTCGTGCGTTCTCGAGGTCACCCTCGACGACCATGCCGAGGTCGTAGATGAGCGCCCCGGGGGCACTCGCCGTGGTGAAGAGGTACACCCGATCATTCTGGTGCTTGTAGATGAAGATGTTGTGGAAGCCGCCCGGCATCTCCGGCTCATGAATGCGAGCGACCTCTCGAACGGTCGATGGATCCGGCAGGCCGGTCACATCCAAGATCACCGCGCCGAGGTCGTTGTTCGGCCCACCCTGCCCGAATTGGAGCGACTGCACGAGGTAGTAGCGGTCGTTCCACTTGAAGTGCTTTACGTCCATCCCGCCGGTGCGCTGATGGAGGTCTTGGTTCTCGATCCGCCACTCGTAGAGGAGCTCCGGATTCTCCGGATCTTCAATAGAGATGATGTCGGTGCCCTTGGGCCCGTCGAAGCCGTAGACCATGCGAGCCACGTACGCATACGGCCGGTGCATTTCTTGCTCGACATCCATGTCGGCCACGGAGAGCCGGGGCCCGAGGGGCAGGTGCCCCAAGACCTCGATGTTGTCACTACCCCGTTGCAGCGGAGTCCAGGGGGTTTGGGCATCCAGGGCGGGGGCGACGGTCGCGAGCAGCGCGACGGTCGCGACGGTACGGAGCTTCTTCATCTCGATCCTCGACATGATCCACGGGTCAGTGCCGCAACGTGGCCATCGTCGGGGTGCTCGGCAACCGGCCCAAACGGTCTTCGGTGCCCCCACAAGCGCCAAGATGTAGATTGAATGATTCCCCCTGACGCACCTTTCAAGCCCGAACCATAGGACGATTCACGGTGCACATCGCCCTCCCGCCCCTCGCCCTCGTCGCCCAGGCGCAACCTGACGGCTTCGCGATCGGTGATTTTTGGAGCCTCACGCAACAGGCCGGACCGCTTCGGTGGCCGATATTCTTCGTGCTGGCCATCGGGCTCGTCCAGGTCTTCTTGAAGCTGTACGAGCTGCTTCGGGACCAGGGCGCCTCGCGCTCGCTCGCGGCGTTGAAGCTCGATCAGCTCTCTCTGGAAGAGGTGTCCCGCACCGTCGCCAAGCAGAAGGAGACGATGCTCTCGTCCCTCTGGTCGACGATGATCAACGTCTTCCAGACACGGCCCGGTGATGCGCTCCTCCACGACGAGATCACGAACTTCGTCGCGTTTCAGCAAGATCAGTTCGGGGTCTTCCGCCGCCGGATGGACTTTCTCTCCGACACGGCGGGCGCGTTGGGGCTTATGGGTACCGTGTGGGGCATGTTCACGGTCTTCTTCCAAGGGACTGCAGAACAAGACGTGATTCTGCGGGGGATGGGGATCGCGCTCATCACGACGCTGCTCGGCTTAGTCGTCAGCATCATCCTCAACTTCAGCGCGACCGAACTCTCGTCATTCTTCAGCAAGCGTCTCGAGCGCGTTTCGCGGAAGTCCGACGAGCTGCGTTTCCGGCTCATGGAGCTGGTGCCGGCGCCCGCGTCTGCCCCCGCTCCCGCCGCGGCCCAGCCGGTCGCAGCGCCTGTGGCGCGAGAGGTGGCTCGTCCTCCTGCGCGCGAACCGGTCGCCAAGGAAGCGGCAGCGCCCGACTGGCGGTATGTCGAGCGCGAAGGCAACGGCCCGGTCCCGGCTGGCTCGACGACCGACCTCGCGCTCGTTGTCCGGGGCAGTGACGGTGAGCCGGCCCCGGCCGTTCCCATCCTCCTCACCTTGGCAGGTGACGGTGGGAGCCTCCCCGGAGGGGACCGGTCGCTTCGCGCGGAGTCCGACGGCTCCGGTCGGGTCGTGGTCCCGGTCACGCTCCCCGAACGCGCCGGCTCGTATGGGATCGAAGTCGCGATTCCCGATCAACCCGGGCTCTCGACTCGGCTCGAGTTGGCGATCGAACCGGGAGCCCCGAGCCGCGTGTCGTCCGAGGGGAACAACCAAGCGGCGATCGCCGGAATGAAGGTGCCCACGCCGCTCGGTGTGCAAGTGACCGACCAGTTCGGGAATCCCGTGGATGGGGTTCCGATCGGCTTCTTGGTCATGGAGGGTGGGGGAGTCTTGGGGAACGGGAAGGCCGACCACGAGGTCGCGACCGACGAGCAGGGCTTCGCCCGCACCCCGTTCGTATTGGGCAGTCACGCGGGTCAGAATCTCGTGCGCGCCTCGATCGGCGACTCGGGCAAGTCGCTCGACTTCGTCGCGTTTGGAACGGAGGTCACCTGATCGGTGGGTAAGTCGGGCTTCGTCGTTCGTTTCGTGGATGTCGTGCTGATTCTGCTCTTCGGCTTTATCAGCATATCCAGCGTGCGTGCGACGGAGATCGACTTGGCGGATTCCTCGGAGACGCCGGCCCCGATTCCGGAAGCGGAGGAGGTGATCTTCGTCGCGATCCGATCGGACGGCACCTACCTGCTGCGCGACGAGAGCGTCGAAGTGCGTGGCGCGCCTCAGCTCTTCCGTTCGATCGCTCAGGAGCTCGAGTCGTTGGGAGAGCTTCCGGTCAAGGTCCGTATCCGCGCGAGCCACGACACACCGATGCGGTACCTCGTAGACGCATCTCGTGTATGCGATGAGCTAGGCGTACCCAAAGCGCTCGAGGTTCAAATGGCTGGGGCAGGCTGACATGGCCACGCGCGGCTTCCTGATCCGATTCATCGACATCGGTTTGATCGTCCTTTTCGGCTTTCTGATGATCTCGGATATCGATGCGACGACGCGGGTGGAGCTCGCCGACGCCGGTGAAGAGCCGGAGGTCGTACCTGAGGAAGACACCGAGGCGAGAGGGGTGATCGCCGTCGAGATCCAACCGGACGGGCGCTTCGTAGTGCGTGAGTTCGTGACCGGCGTGGTGGCCGCTGGGCCCGGTGGGGACTCTAGCCCCGACGCTTCGGACACACCCGCCGATGAAGCGAGTGGGGAGGGCGATGCGCGCTTCGTCGCAGCCGAGATCTCGGAACTCGAAGCGATCGTCGCGACGCTAGAGTCGGCCCACGCCGCTCGAGAGCTCAGCACGGTCGTTTCGATCCAGCCCCATCCTGCCTCTGTTGTGCAAGCGACCGTGGACGTCATGGACATGTGTGACCGGCTCGGGATCACGAAGAGCTTGAGCATGGATATCGAGGTGGCTGGGCCCGCGGCCGGCGAAGGAGGGGAGGGATGATCCGTCCTCAGGCGAAGTCTTCGCCGCTCCTTCCCCGCCTGATTGCTGTGACGGTGACGGGCGCGCTCCTCGTCGGAGTGCAATCCGGTCTCGCTGGGCTAGCGCTTCCCGCGATGGCGTCCGGGCGTGACATGATTCGGGAGCTCGACCCGCTGATGTTCGAGCGCTTCGCGGCCCCGGCGCCTCCGGAGAGTGACCCGAACGAGGAAGAAGAAGTGACGCCGGACGTGGCTCCGGAGGAGCCGGCCGCCGTCTCCTTCGAACAAGAGGTCGGGATGGCAGTCGAACAGCTCGAAGAGCTCTTCGGTGATGACTCTCCCACGCCAACGGACGTGGAGGACCCCCGCGCGGGCCCTGAGGGGATCGGGCTCGAGGCGGATGTGCCTACCGATCGCTTCGAGTCGCTCTTCGGCTCTGGTGACGACGTTGCGGTCGGAGTGAGGCGAGATCGACCCTCCGGTCGGGGCGGGAGCGATGGCGTCGGTATCGGCATCCGAGAGACGTCCGTGGGAGGGGATCCTGGCATTGGGTCAGGATCGTCGAGTGGCCCCGACGTCTCGGTTCAAACGGGTAACGAACGCTCGGACGAAGAGAGCGATGTCGTCATCGAGGAGTTCGAGCCGGAGGCATTCGACGGGTCGGAAGCCGATCGTCTCGGGCAGTGGATGCGTGCCAACCCGGCGCCGCTGCCGATCGGGGTCCGCGTGCACGTGAACTACGAACCCACCTTCCTCACCTCGACTGCGTCATTCGTGTCGGAGGGTCGGAGCTGGGAGCTGTACCTCATGTTCAACGAGAGTCTACGCGAGCTCCATCTCGTGTTGGTCGACGGAGATCGTTCCGTATACCTGATCGATCGTGGCTTCCAGGAGCGGAGTCGTTCCCTGCGCGAGGGTACCGTCCGTCGGCAGGGAGGGGAGATCATGTCGGTCGACTCTCAGACGGGCGCGGCCTCAGGGGATCGCGCCCAAGAGTTCTACAACGTGTTTCTGTCATGGTGGGAGGCGACGAAAGGGTGATGAAGCTTCTTCGTAGAGGGACCCTGTTCGCTCTTCTCGCCTTCGCCGGTGCGTGTGGAGGTGGTGGTAGTACGCCTCCTCCGGCTCCGGTGGCGGGCCCACTCGAGGTGCCGGCTGGGGTGGACTCGACGGTCGCAGCGGCCGCCGACGCCCTCGCGGACGAATCGTTCGTATCGATGCCCGAGCAGGACGAAGCTCTCCTCCTTCAGGAACAGGGCCGAGTCGAGGTCGAGCGTACCGATTCGCTCTGGCTCGCCATGTCTGCATTGCTGGAAGAGGGCGCCGCCGTGAGTGGCGCCGACTCCGCGGCAGCGTTCGAGGAGGCGAACCGTGGAGGAGAGGCGCTCCTCGCGCTCGACAACTTGCTGCGGTCGTCGAACACGGAAGTCGCTACGCTCGCCGCCGAGACCGAGAGGCTGCTCAACAGTGCGCAGGGTGCGTTGGAGCGATCCTTTCAGCTCAACCCCTTCGATACGCGGACGCAGGTGTGGCTCGCCCAGGTGTACGGACTGCAGGCTCGGCGCCTGGGACAGGTCGAGGCGTACGACGACGCCATTCGGGAGCTGGAGAAACTTGCCCTGCTGACCCCAGATCAGCACACCGTCTACGCGATGCTCGCGAACAACTACTTCTACGTGGAGAACTGGGACGGCGCCGCGCTGAACTACCAGAAGGCCGAGGACGTCTACCTGGCCACGTACGACCTCACCGTGGAAGAGGTGCCGCCACTCGATTCGACGGTGGTCTTCAGCTACATCCAGGCGCAGGGGGACATGCACGTCCAGCGCCTCGCCGAACTCGCCGCTGCGGACGCCTACGATCGGGCTCTGGTCTACGCCACGACCCCCGACGACTCCGCGTACATCGCGGGCGAGCGCGAGTGGATGGCGTGGGACGACGGGAACCTGAGCTCGAGCTTTGCTCGGGACTCGTTGCTCGCCCTGGAGGAGTCCGGCGATCTCGAAGGGGCCCGGCGCGGATACCTCGCCCTCCTACCGTCGCTCAGCGCGTCGCGCGCGGTCGACGAGACCGAGTGGCGCCTCTCGATTGTCGACTACAATGTCGGGAACACGGACGATGCCGCATCGCGTCTCCAGAGCGTCGTCCAGCGGACGGCGACCGGGTCAGACGGTATGCCACTGGACCCGGCCTACGCGCGTTACTTCGACGACTACGGGACTCTGTGCCTGAACCTCGGGCGATCCGCCCGCGCGGAGCGTAGGGATGCGCGCACCGCGTTGATGTACTTTACTCAGGCGACAGAGATCGAGTGGTCGGGCAAGGCCGTGGCTCACTACGAGGTCGCCCGGCTCGTTCAGAGCAACCTGCCGGTCGCGCTCGAACACGCGTCGCAAGCCGACGAAGGCGCCGAATCGCTGGAAGTGGCTCAGCGGCTCGACCTGTATCGCTTGCTGATGGAGCTGCATCGTCGCACGGGCGACTTCGATCAGGCTCGCCGGTACCGGGACGCGTTCACGGAATTGAGAGCCAGTACCGGCCGGTGAGGAGGCGCGGGAGAGTGGACGGTTTGCGGATATCGGCTTGGGCCCTCGTCGCGGGGCTCGTGTTGGCCACCGCAGCGAGCCCACTCCAGACACGTGCTCAGCTGGTCGAGGACGTCGACTTCACGCAGGTCACTCGACCCGTCGTGCAGCTGACCGACTCTGCCACGATCGAATTCTTGGTCTTCGAGCTCTTTCTCCTGCCGCTCCAGCCGCCGACGCGGGTCCAGGTGATCGATGTCACTCAGAACGGCTTCGGGCCCGACGACGTGATGATCGTGTACCCCTCGGTCGAGGCGTTCGTGATTCCGGAGTTCATTCCGGACACGGTCCAGAACGTGATGAGCCGTTGGGCGCCCGACGTCGAGTATCGGATGGACTCCGGGAATATGTCGTCCAACGCTCTGGCTTCGCTCATTGGGAGTGAGAACGACGAGGAGCGTCTGGCTGAAGGTGCGTTGCTGTACGACCTCGTCGAAGCTGTGGAGCGGAGCTATCGCGACCTTCCGGTCTCGCTCTTGTTCCAACGCGACTCCATCGGCTTCACCTTCCAGCTGTGGGACTACAATCGGTCGTCGATGACGTACACGCCGCGGCCGGAGTTCGTGGCCGACACCGCGGTCGCAGCGGTGCTGGATATGTTGCGCGAGGTCGGGTACGTGCCCGGTGAGAACGTGGTCGGGACCGGTCTCTCCCTGGCCTCTCAAGGCCAAGGCGTCGTCACCGTCGATCGGGCGTTGCAGGGGATGACCCAGCTCCCGAACGAGCAGATGCGCCTCTTGGCTGCGCGAACCGTCTTGCTCGGGTCGTTCGACTACGATCGCTCGGGCCAGATCGACCGTGCCGGCGAGATCGATGGCCCGGGGTGTGCCGTCTGGCTGGCCCTCGAAGATGCCTTCCCGAACTTCCTCACCCGCTTCGGCTTCGATGGTGGACGGGAACCGTACGTCGGGCACGTCGTCTTCGAGATCGCGGATAATGTACGCGACGCGGCGTACCGGAGGGCTTCTGCGTGCCTCCGAGGTGAGGTGCCCGTTGCGACCGACCCCGCCACAATCGGCGAGCCCACGACTTCCTCCGACCTTCCCGAGGCGGTGGAGCGCTTCGTCCGACTCGAGGCCGCTGGCGAGATTCTCCAGAACGCGGGGCGTCTAGGGACATCGGCCGAAGAGTGGGCGTCGCAAGTGCGGGAGATCTTGCTCAACCGGTTCGACCGTGACGCCTCCGGTGCTCTCGACCTTGCCGTCGAGATTCGGAGCATCCCGTGCGATGTGTGGCAGTCGATGGCCGCGACCCATCCCGAGTATGGCTACGGCTTGGGCTTCTTGGCCGGTGATGTCTATGTGGGCGACCACATCGGCGTAGCGCCGAGTCAGCGAGAGGAAGTGCTGTCGCGGGCCAACGGATGCGTGCAGGCCGCCACACGGTCTGCTGAAGTCGAGGCGGTGCAGATCGCCCCCGACCTGAAGGAGTTTCTCGACCTCCTCACGGCTTCGCGCATCGCGAGGGGCGCCGCAGGGGCCCCGGCCGGGTCCGTGCGCTGGGCGACGATCGTTCAGTCGACGCTCATGAGTCACTACGACCTCGACGGCTCTGGCTCTCTCGACCAGACCGACGAGGTCATCGAGGTCCCGTGCGCTGTCTGGGCCACGATCGGCGCGACATACGGGTCATCGATGGCCGACCTGGGCTTCGGAGGCAGTGGCGACTACCTCGGAGACCAGATCGGCATCGACTCCAGTCAGCGTGACTTGGTGACGGCCAGGGTTGCGGCGTGCGACAGTGGTGAGGCGAACTGAGCGATCAGCGTCGCTCCATCCACCACTCGTCTTTGACTACCTCGACGGACGACTCGTAGTCGCGACCGTCTACAGTCAGGACGACCCGGTACTCCCCCGGAGGCGCGTCGCTGATGGCGAAGCGGAGCCGGTCGGCCGCCGACGGGCCGCCGCGACGGAAGCCTCCACCGCCGCCGCCCGCGCCTCGCTGCTCGCGAAGTGCTTCACGCTCTTCCGACGAGCGCTCGATTCGCTTCTCTAGATTCCACTGGACGACGTTGATCCCGGCGCTCCCCTCGTCCTCGATCACCGTGATCGGGAGTTGGCCCTGGTAGATCGTCATCGTCACTTCGGCGGCGTCGTCCAGCCAGTAGTAGAGCGACGCCCCGGGTGCCTCGCTTTCGCCGGCGAAGTTCGATGACGCGTAGTTTGTCCGATCAGCGCCCTGCCAGCGCACCTCGGGCTCCGGGGTGAAGAGGTACGCATCCTGAGCGATCACCGACGGCGTCAGCTCGACGAGCGGCGCGATGTCGGCGATGTAGATCCCGCGTCCATGCGTCGCAACTACGAGGTCGTCGTCGCGCTCTTGGATCTTCATGTCGTGGACCGGATTCGTCGGCATATCCAGCTTCATGCTGGTCCACGAGTCGCCTCCGTTGATGGAGACCCACACCTGGAACTCCGTGCCGACGAAGAGGAGGTCTGGGTTGCGATGGTGCTCCCGGATCACGTTCACCGGCCCGTCGGGTAGGTTCGCCGTGATGTCCGTCCACGATGCGCCGAAGTCCGTCGTCTTGTAGACGAAGGGTCGGAAGTCGTCACGACGGTATCCCGTGTACGTGACGTATGCGGTGCCCAGGTCGTGATGGGACGCCTCTACCCGGCTCACCCAGTACTCCGGGTTGTCCGGAATGTTGTCGTTGAGAAGCGTCCACGTCGCGCCGCCGTCCCGTGTGAGTTGGACGTTCCCGTCGTCGGTCCCTGCCCAGATGACGCCGGCCCGCAGGGGCGACTCATCGATCGTCGTGATCGTCCCGTACTGGATGTTGCCGTCGCCGCCCTTTCCGGTGGTCAGTGTTGCCGGGTCGGCCTTCGACAAGTCGGGGCTGATCACCTCCCAAGCCTCTCCACGGAATTCGGAGCGAAGCAGCATGTTTCCGGCGTGGTAGATCACGTCGCAATCGTGCGGGGACACTAGGATCGGGGCGTTCCAGTTGTACCGCATGTCGGGATCGTCGTGTCGGATCCCTTTCGTTTCCCCGGTGAGTAGGTCGGTCCTACGGATCGGACCGAACTGCGACTCGTTGTAGAGGTAGCGGTTCTCGCACCAGTCGAACTCGTTGTACATACCGTCGCCGCCCCCGACCCGCTCCCACTGCTCGAAGTAGACCGGTCCGCCGGCAGGGTTCGTGTGGTACGCCATGTGGGAGCCGTTGTCCTGCAATCCCCCGGCGACCCGGTACGGGTACGAGTTATCGACGCCGACCGCGTAGAACTGGGCGAGACTTTGAAAGTCCGGGTGATACCAGTTCTCACCCGCATCGTACGAGATACCCATCCCGTGGTCGTACCCGAGAATGATGTGGCGGGAGTCGTTCGGGTTGATCCACAGCGCGTGGTCGTCACCCCCGAAGCCGAAGGGACGGCGCTCCCAGTTCTCGCCGCCGTCGTACGTGCCCCAAGAAGCGGCCGAGAGCACGTGGACGACGTCGGAGTCGTTCGGGTCGATGATGATCTGGCCGTAGTAGTACGCCGGCGCACCGCCGATCGATTGCCCGTCGGGGCTCACTTTGGACCAAGTGAGGCCCGCGTCGTCCGAGCGGTAGACTTCGCCCCCGATCATGCCGCGACTCGATTCGTGCCGGAGGAGCTCGCCCCGCCGATCCTCTTCGGACATGTCTTCTTTGTTCGCGTTCTCGACGGTCACGTACAGGATGTTGGAGTCCCGTTCGTACACATCGACGCCGATGCGGCCGAGCATCCCCTCGGGGAGACCCAGCCCGATCTGCATCCAGTTCTCACCACCATCGGTGGTCTTGAAGAGCCGGCTTCCAGGCCCACCGAGATCGAAGGTGTAGGGCAGGCGCACTTTGTCGTAGGTCGCGGCGTACAGCGTGTTGGGGTCGCGCGGATCCATGACGGCGTCTACGACACCGATATCCCGACCTTCGGCCTGGTGGTGGAGCACGCGCTCCCACGAACGCCCACCGTTCGTCGTCTTATACAGTCCGCGCTCTCCGCCTTCCGAGTAGAGCGGACCCAGAGCGGCGACATAGACGATGTCCGGGTTCGTGGGATGAACCACGATGCGCCCGATGTGCTGAGACATCGGAAGCCCCACGTTCGTCCACGTCTCCCCCGCGTCCGTCGACTTGTAGACTCCGTTGCCCCAGTACGACGAGCGAGAGTTGTTCGCCTCACCCGAGCCGAGGTAGAGGATGTCGGAATCGGACGGCGCGACCGCGATCGCACCGATCGAGAAGATGTCCGGCTGATCTTCGAAGAGGACGTCGAAGGTGATCCCTCGGTTCGTCGTCTTCCACAGATGCCCCGAGGCCGTGGCGATGTAGAAGGTGTGCGGGTCGTCCGACGGGACCGCGATGTCTACGAACCGTCCGCTCTGGCGCGTGGGACCGAGCTCCCGATACTCGAGGTTGGCTAGAGCCGCTTCGGTGAGGGACTGGGTCGCCGCGGGGTTGGGGGCCGCGAGGGAGACCATCGTTAAGACGGCGATCGAGTACGGACGAAGAAGCTTCATGGTGGACGTATCTCCACGGTCGACTGTGCGCGCCCCGACTGGGCGTTCCGAGGCTAGGGGCGTTGCCCGACTTTGACAACAGGCGAGCGCCCAAACCAGACTCTCGCATGTCCCACTCGGTCCGGAATCACCTGCGCGTCGACGTCGAGGCGTACGATGCAGCCATTCGTCGGTGGATTCCCGGCTACGAGAAAATGCTGCGCGTCGCGGCCCGAGCGGTAGCCGCGAGTGAGCCGACTGTGGTCGTCGATCTGGGGTGCGGCACCGGAGCGCTTTCGGCGGCGATTCTCGAGCAGGTACCGGGGGCCCGCGTCGAGATGCTCGACATCGATCCGGAGATGCTGGCGCGTGCCCGCTCTCGCGTCGCGGCGTTCGGGTCCAGGGCCAGACCCACGCTGCGCTCCTTTGCCGAAGAGCTACCTCGCTGTGGCGCCGTGTGTGCTTCGCTAGCGCTTCACCACATCTCCGACTTCGACGAGAAGGTCGAGCTCTTCGCGAGGATTCACGAGGCGCTGGAGACGAACGGGGTCTTCGTGAACGCAGACTGCTGTATGCCTGTGGACGCCGATGCTCGGCGTCCACTCTTCGAACATTGGGCGCGCCACCAGGTGGGTGAAGGAATCCCCGAGGAGCGCGCTTGGGAGCACTTCGAGGAGTGGGCCGCAGAGGACACGTACTTCCCTGTCGAAGCGGAGCTCGATGCCCTCGTCACCGTCGGCTTCCAAGCCGAGCGTGTGTGGAACGACGGCCCCATTGGCGTGATCGTCGCGACGAAGTCAGGGACGCCAGGCATACCCTAGCTTCACGAACAGCGTGCGGCCGCGCGTCGAGAGCGCGGTGGCTTCGCCAAGGGGGTCGATTCGGCCGTCGCCGTCTTGCGACCAACCCAGGTAGAAGACGGTTTGTGGATTGACCTTGTAGGCGTACAGGAACTGTCCGAAGAGGCCTTCATCGCGCTCATCCACAGGATCGTTGTATGCAGCGACGTTCCGATTCGTGCGCCGGTACTGGACGATCGCCCGGACGAAAGAGCGGGCGCTGAAGTTGTACACGCCCCTCAGCTGAGCGAGGTGTGCGGTGAAGACTTCGTCTCCGCCGTAGGTGAGTCGTTGCCACGTATGTTGGAGCCCGAGCTCGGTTTTGCGGCCGAGTTGGGCGTTCAGGCGAGGTGCGAACTGCTTCTGGAAACCGAGGCGTTGGTTCTCATAGTCGACCATGTCTCCAACAAAGCCGTTCAGCGCGAGGGAGAGCGATCCGGTGGGGGCCGTGCTCGCGTTCAGCCATAGCAGGTTGAGCCCTTCGTACGTCGACCCGGCGAAGTGTTCCTTCTGAAAGAGGTTCGGCCACACGCCAATCACGGTTTGGCCGGGACCGATGTAGGTGAGCCCCGTCCACATACCTCCATGGATCTGCTGTCCGGCCTGGTCACGAACCATCCAGGTTCCCGCTTCGAGGCGGAATTGGTTGTACCACCGGTCTCGACCGCCCCACCACCTACGCGTCAGCGCGACGGACCCATCCTGAACTCCCGTCTGGGGCATGAATCCGGCGTCGGCCCGAAATCCCTCTGAGATGTCCCTCGCGTTCGCGCGGGCGGTCCAACCACGAGACTCCCACGACGCCCGCATCTCCGCCGCGCGGCCGGTGAACGCCCCACTCGGTTGGTCGTGATCGGCGGCGAAGGCGTCCGGGTACCGCGTGGTCGACGCGAGTAGCTGAGCGCGAACGGTGACGGAGGGGAGGGGCTGGTAAAACGCATCTGCTCCACCGACTCGGTTGTAGTACCCCTCGCCCTCTCTCCCGGAGTAGAGCGCACCGACCGTCGAGGCGTTCCCGAAGTCTCGTCGAAAGCGTCCCACCGCCGTGACCGCGTTCCCCGCCAACTCGGCTGAGCGAGAGAACTGGCTCCCGGGTAGCAGTACGCGGTTGCTCCGGTCTTGAGCAGCCAAGACACCGACCGCGTTGCTACCCAACTTGCCGGTCAGCTTCCCGCCCACCGTAGGCTCGACGATCGAACGGGTGAAGACCGCCTGGAGGGGGGTCCCGAAGAAGTCGGCACCCTCCATGAAGAACGGTCGTTTCTCTGGAAAGAAGAGAGCGAATCGGTTGTTCACGTCGAGCTGAGCGACATCCGCCTCGACCTGTGAGAAGTCGGGATTGGCCGTGAGGTTCATCGTGAGGTCGGAGGTGATCCCCCACATTCCATCGACCCCGAACTCACGACGGAGGGGGCCGGCCTCAAGCGGGGAAGGGACGGGCCCGTTGCGCGACTCGGTTCGACCGCCGGTGACCGCGGGCGTCAGCTGCACGTTGAGTGTGGGCGAGCCACCGTCGATTCCTGTGGCGACGTTCGCCTGACAGAGGATGCACGAGTCCGCTCGGTCCCACTCCGCGCTTCGCATCTCGACCATCGATGATCGAGGCCACCAACGCGTCAGGTACAAGCCCCAGCCCTCAGGGTCGACGCTCGCCGGAAAGCGGAGCGAACTGAACGGGATGGCGGCTTCGATGACAAAGCCGTCGTCGGTCAGAGAGCCAGCGGATTGCCAGATCGCGTCCCAAGAGGGGTCGACCGGTGTGGCCATCGGCATCTGGGGGTTCCCGGTCGCCTGCCGAGCGTAGACCGCATCACTCTGAACGCCCAGAGGGGACACCCCAAACTGAAAGGCGCGTCGCTGGTCGTTGAAGGGATCGAGCGTGAGCACAATGCGATCGTGGCCGTCGATCCGGTCGCGGTCCGTGACGTAGGCTCGAATCGACGACGGATCGGGGTCGGACGCGCGACAGCCGAGAAAGAGGTGCTCTTCGTCGAAGGTCAGCTGGCAGTCGGTCGCCACCGGTGCAGGACCGTTCTCAGCCGGATCCACCTCCCAAGCGATCGGGATCGAGGTCGCGGATGCCCATCCCGCGTCGTCGAGCACCCCGTCGATGTGGATCTCGCCAACGGTCGCATCGACGACGAAGTGCAGCCGGCCGTCCGAGGTCCGACTCGCGGCACTCGGCTCCGTAGCTCCCGTTGCGCCCGCTTGGTCTTGCACCTTCTGGGCTTCCACGTCGGCCACGCCGAGAGCCGTCATACTCAGTGCAATGGCACCCGCGAATGCGGAGCCTACCATGAACCCAGGTCGTCGCCACATCATCCCCGTCCCCCCCCCCAAATCCGCGGCAGGCTCCGCCCTCACCTGAGGAAACGGAAGCTCCTGCGCTCGATCTACTATGGATCTAATACTAGAATAATAGTAGACCGTCAACCCTTACGGGACGGGGACAACCGCTGGGGTGGTGCTCATGCTACTACAACTCTCGTTGACGCGAGGTCCCTCAGCGGCCACCTTCTACTACGATCATCGTAGTCAGACGTGTCAGCGGAGTGCACTTCGTCACGAGGAGTGTCAGATGGGGAATGTCGTTTTCACCGACCGAGAGTTGGATCTCATGGGCGTGCTCTGGGAGCATGGGCCCTCCACCGTCGCTGAAGTCCGCGAGAGACTACCTGACGAGTTGGCCTATACCACGGTGCTCACCATCCTGCGGACGCTCGAAGAGAAGGGACACGTCCGTCACGAAGCCGAGGGTCGGGCGTATCGATATCACGCGCTCGTACCACGGGGTGAGGCGAGGGTCAGTGCCGTGGATCGGATCACTCGGAAGCTCTTCGCGGGCTCGACCGAGACGTTGCTGACCCACCTGGTCTCGGACCAGGAACTGACAGAGGAGCAGCTGGAGAGAATCCGCGCGCTCTTGGACGTGAGATTGGGAGGGGAGGGGGAATGATCGCGGCATGGATGCTGTACAACCTTGTGATCGGCGGCCTGGTCTTGATCGCGGCCGTACCTATTGAGCGTTACGTCTTGGCCCGTGGGGGCGAGACACGGCGCGTTTGGGTTGGAGCACTCTTGGGGGCTGTCGCGCTCCCTGTTCTGGCAGTCGTCCTCCGGGATGCACCCCCAGCCTTTGAGATGGGGAACCACCTCGTCCCGACGACGACGATTTCCGGAGTCGTGATGGAGGGGGTTCTAAGCTACGCGTCGCTCGACGCCTTCTTGGGGTGGAGTTGGCTCGGGGCGTCGCTCGTGCTCAGCACGCTTCTCATGGGTGGGGCGCTGTCGACCTACCTCCGCTCTCGCAGTTGGCGTCCCGCACGAGTCGAAGGGCACTCGGTACACGTCTCGGACACCGTGGGCCCGGCCGTGGTCGGGGCCGTTCGACCCCGAATCGTTCTACCGCAGTGGGTGCTCCAACTCTCCGACAGCGAGCGCCTGATGGTGCTGCGTCACGAACAAGAGCATCTGAAAGCTCGGGACCCACTCTTGGTGTTCTTGGGTGCGGGCTTTGTCACCCTTCTGCCGTGGCATCTGCCCGTCTGGGAGATGGTGCGCCGGCTCCGAGTCGCGATCGAGGTGGATTGTGACCGTAGGGTGGTGCGAGGGGGGACGCTGAACGTGCGCCGGTATGCAGAGCTGTTGATCGCAGTTGGGACTCGTCGCAGCGTACCGGCGTACGGGGTCGGTTTCTCGGTTGGTCGCCCCCCGCTGGAGCAGCGAATCGACCGGATGACGATGCGAGCCTCTCCGCGTCACCCGCTCCAGGCTGCGCTCCTGGTGCTAGGACTCGCGGGCGTCGTCGCCGCTGCATGGTCGGTACCGCAGCCGGTCCGCGCGGCAAAGGTCACGCTCGACTTCGAGGCGTGCGTGCATTGGGGATCGCCCGACTTCACCCGGGCCATCCTCGATGGATGGAAGCGAGCGACCTAGGCCGGATTATCCGCGCGGCGACCCTTCGAGCAGCCCCTCGAGCGGCTCTTCCCGGGCTCCGTTCTCGTCGCATACGGCGAACCTCGACTCGGACGCACCGTACAACGCCACGCCGGCGTACTCGCCCGCCTTGTTGAGGATGAAGAAGCGGACGTCGAAGTTCGGAAGACCGCGCTCGTTGAGTAGCCGCGCCTCGACCGTGTTCGCACGGATTCGATCGAGCGCCGCCATGCCCGCATCCTTGGGCGACATCCCCTGACGCATGAACTCGACGATCAAGAACGACGCGCAGTTGTAGAGGTTCGCCTCGCCGCGCCCCGTCGATCCGGCGGCCCCGACGTCGTTGTCGACGTACTGCCCTGCGCCCAAGATGGGCGAGTCACCGGCTCTTCCAGGGATCTTCCAAGACAGCCCACTGGTGGTCGTGACCCCGCAGATGTCCCCCGCCGCGTTCACGGCCTCCAAGCTCGTCGTGCCCCAGAAGGAGTGCTCGTCGATGAGGCCGTCGTCGACCATCGAGAGACCCGCTCGCAGCGCCTCGTCGTAGAAGAGGCGGAGTCTCGCGGCGTGATCCGAGCCGCTGCGCCGGCCTGGGCCCCGACGCCGGATCGTGTCCGGATCGGTGTCTTCACCGCTCAGGCTCGTGCCTTGGATCCGCTCCTCCGGATCGAGCCAGTGGCCCGGATCGACACGCCTCTTCCATTCGAGCCAGAGTTCGCGGGACGCCGGTGTGTTGAGGTCGTCTTCGATCTCGAAACCGAGCGAGCGCGCGAACTCCCGCGCGCCTTCCCCGACAATCAGATGGTGATCCGTGAGTTCCGCGACTGCCTTCGCGACGAGGGAAGGGGTCCGCACGCCTTCGATGCCCGCGACCCCACCCGCCCACCTCCGCGGACCGTGCATGAGGCACGAGTCGAGTTGGACCACGCCGTCCGCATTGGGGAGTCCGCCGAAGCCGATTCCCCGCTCGTCCGGGTCGAGCTCGGGGATGTTCACCCCCGCCACAATCGCGTCGAGTACGTCCTCCCCTTCGGTGATCCCCCGGTACGCCCGTTCGATTGCGCTCTCTGACCCGCCGTTCGTGTACCGGATGCTGCTTACGTCTGCGACGCAAAGCGGACGGGCTCTCCGGATGTGCACGTTCGGCGCAGAACGCCCTTCCGATTCCAACGCGCGTGCCGCGACCGGCGTTGTTGCCGCGGCAACTCCTGCAGCGGTCGTGCGTACAAAGTGGCGTCGGTCCATGGGTCCTCCGTGGGTCGTCTCGGCGGTAGTGGCGTACGATAGTGATCGAGCACGTCGTGCGCACCGTGCTGTAGCGCTTCAGAATCCCAGATGAAGATCGGACATCAAAGCGGTGTATCGCCTCCGGCTCGCCGGCGGGGTTACGGGGTCGTGCTCGCGTGCTTGATCGTGCTCGTGGGCGGGAGCGATCTGTACGCCCAAGTGGTAGCCGGCGTGGTTCAGGATGCGGAGTCCGAGGAACCCCTTACCGGCGTGCTGGTGTCGCTCCTGGATCTGAATGGCGAGCGGATCCGGGGAGTGCTGACCGATGATCAGGGGAGCTTCCAATTCGATGTAGGCCGATTCGGGCGGTACTCGCTTCGGGCCGAGCGCATCGGGTTGCAGACCGCGACGTCCTCGACGTTCGACCTATTCGGCTCCGATCCGCACTTCGAGCGTGTCTTGATGGGAAGCCGGGCGGTCGAGATCGCAGGGCTGGTGGTCGACTCCCGCGTACGACAGTGCGTGAACGATCCGGCCGAAGCGGTCCAGATCCAACGGTGGTGGAGGGAGGTCCGGACCGCGTTGGACGTGAGCTCGATCTTTCAGTCTGAGAACGCGACCGAGTTCGAGATCGCTCGATACGAACGAGAGTGGGGGCCGGATCTCGAGCGCACGATTTCCATGAGTAGCCGCGAGGAAGTGAGTGTCTCGCCTCGTCCCTTCGTCTCGGCGGACGCCGACTACCTCGCGGACGGGGGCTTCGTGCAGGGCGATCTCAGAGGGCAGCGCGAGTACTACGCCCCCGATGCCGACGTGCTCCTTTCCAACGTCTTCTTGGCTCAGCACTGCTTCCGAGTCGTCGACCACGACGACAACGACGGATGGGTGGGTCTCGCCTTCGAGCCCTCACGGGACACGAAGAATCCGGAGATTGCCGGAACCCTTTGGGTCGACAGCGCTTCGGCAGAACTCCGTCATCTCGACTATCGGTACCGCAACATGGCGGAGCTTCCGGCCAACGAATCGGGTGGCTACGTGGGCTTCGAGTACCTGGAGTCGGGCGCGTGGATTGTAGACGAGTGGTATATCCGGATGCCGAAGCTCGCCGAGCAGAGACAACGAGGTGAGCTGCGACTCGTTCTGCTCGGATACGTCGATGTCGGAGGCCACGTCGAGCTCATTGACCCGCTCCGGCAAAGCGTGGTCGCGGATGGCGAGATCGGCTCGATCCGCGGAGTCGTCCACGACAGCATTCGTGGGGGAGGTCTGTCGGGCGCGTTGGTCACCCTGCTAGGGAGTCGGCGGCAAACCCGATCGGGTCCGGACGGGTCGTTCATGCTCACGAGGGTCCCCGTCGGAAGTCAGAGGGTGACGTTCTTCCACGACGATCCGGAGGCGTGGGGCCTCGGTGCGACGGTCGCTGAGGTCGAGGTGCGGTCCGACCGCACGAGTGTCGTGGAGTTGGGCCTGCCCACGTTTCGCCAAGCAGCGATCGCGGTCTGCATGGGGAGTGGCGCCGAAGCCGAGACCGTGCTGCTCGGGAAGCTCGTCGATCAAGGCGGGACTCCGCTCGGGAACGTTCCCCTGGTGGTGCGTTGGACCGAGGCGAGCGTAGGGGGGCTGCCCTCGAGTCCGAGGATCGAGGCTCGAACCGGTTCAGATGGGCGATTCGTGCTCTGCCGGATCCCCGCCGAGGCGCGGGTACGTTTGAGCGCCGAGATCGATGGACGATGGATCGAGGGTTTCGAAGCCACCCTTCCCGCCAGGGACATCGTCTTCCGGCAGCTCATGGTACCGATGTAGCGAGAGTAGCTGGCCCACCTCCGGCGCCGAGCCCGTCAGCGGAGGGGCGGGGTGGTAGGGGGAGGTTTTCGGTGTCGTGTGGCTCGCTCGTACACGTGAGCGATCCGAATGAGGAGGGCCTCCGACCAAGCGTCGCCGAGAATCTGGAGCCCAGCGGGAAGTGTGGCTTCCCGGACGAAGCCCATCGGCACCGTGAGCGCCGGAAAACCAGTCGGAGGCGCAGGGTACTGGCTGTTGTCTCCGTGCGGCGTCGACATGTCGCCCACGAGTCGAGGCGGATTGCTCCAGCTCGGGTAGATCAGCGCGTCGACGTCGTACTCCGCCATCGCCGCCCTCAGGGCGACTCGGAACGCTTCTTCTTTCCGACGACCCTCTTGGCACTGCTCGTTGGAGTCGGGGTCTCCGTCGAATTGGAGGAAGCGCTCGACGGACGGCATGACGGTGCGGTACACGAGGTCGCTGTCCGCGATCTCCTGCAAGGTGCGGAAGGGTGGGTTCGGGATGTCGGCCAAGTACCGCTCGAGGTCGTAGCGGAAGCGGGAGCATCCGGTCCCTCGGCGAAGCTCATCGAGGTCGGGAACGGTGAAGCCTCGCACAACCGTTGCTCCCAACCGTTCGAGGTCTCGAAGCGCCCCGCCAAAGCGGATTAGGATCTCCGGATCGGCACTCTGCTTATACGCGATCTGTCCCACCACCCCGATGCGTAGACCCGCGAGATCGTCGTGCTCGAGCGCGGTGAGGTAGCTCTGGGGTCGGCGGGCGTCTCCTTCGGCGGTCACCGGATCCGCCGGATCCGTCCCGGCGATGACGTCGAAAATGCGGGTGGCATCTTCGACGGTTCTTGCCATCGGGCCGCCGATGTCGCGGTGCGCATAGAGCGGCATGATACCGTCTCGACTCGTCATGCCTTGTGTGGACCGGATGCCCACGAGCGCCTGATGGCTCGACGGGCCTCGAATCGAGTTTCCGGTATCCGTCCCCAATCCGACCAGGCCCATGTTCGCCGCGACCGAGGCCGCCGTCCCGCCACTCGAGCCCGCCGTGACCCGGTTCAGGGCGTACGGGTTGAAGGTCCACCCGGGCAGCGCGGAGCCGACCGTTTCCAGAGCCGTGAACGCGAACTCAGCGAGGTTCGACTTGGCCAGTACAATGGCTCCGGCCTCTCGGATCTTTCGCACTTGGTACGCGTCGTCTGCCGCCATCGACCCAGCGAGAGCGGCAGACCCTCCGGTCGTCGGCATGTCGTGCGTGTCGTAGTTGTCCTTCACGATGAAAGGCACGCCGTGCAGCGGACCCGTCAGCGTTCCTGTGCGCCGAAGCTCTCGGTCGAGAGAATCTGCCCGAGCCAACGCTCGGGGGTTGGTCATGATGATCGCGTTGATGGTCGGACCGTTTCGGTCGTACGCCTCGATGCGGTCGAGATACGCCTCGACGAGCTGACGAGCCGTCAGCGTCCCCTCCAACATGGCATGATGCGCCTGCTGGATCGTGAGCTCCATCAGCTCGACGCCCCCCACCATCTGACTATGAGACGGGGTGGGTGACAGCAACGTGATGACCGCACACACGGCCGAGCAGCGAGCGAAATTCGCGATGGTCCTCATCGAGCCTCCCTAAGTGAGCCGGGAAGCTAGGTCAGGAGTGGGCGAGCTCGCGAGCACGCGCCCAGACCGCGTCGAACATCGACTCGGTCAGGCGACCCGTGAACGTGTTCTGCTGACTCGGGTGATAAGACCCGAGTAGGGAGGGAGCACCCGGGATCACGGCTTCCGCGAGGTGTCCGAAACGGGGACGAGGGCGCGGGATTGTGAAGCCCCGGTCTTGTTGCGTCCGGAGCACCTGTTTCCACGCGAACCCGCCTAGGGCGACCACCACGGACACAGTGGGGAGGACGTCGAACTCGTACGTCAGCCAAGGGGCACAGCTGTCCCGCTCGCCGACGGTCGGCTTGTTCCCCGGCGGTGCGCACCGCACAGCCGCTGTGATCCACACATCCTTCAGAACCAACCCGTCGCCCCGGTGGGTAGACTCCGCCTGATTCGCCAGGCCGGCTCGGTGAAGTGCGCCGTAGAGCCACTCACCCGATCGATCACCGGTGAACATGCGTCCGGTTCGATTCGCGCCGTGCGCGGCCGGTGCCAGCCCGACCACGAGAATGCGGGCCCGGGCATCTCCGAAGGAAGGGACCGGCTTGCCCCAGTACGTCTGGTCACGAAACGCCGCCCGCCGCTCTACGGCGACCCGCTCTCGCCACTCCACGAGCCGAGGACAGCGGCGACACCCCGTGACCTCCCGGGCCAACTCGTCGAGGGACCGGGAGACACCGGTCACAGCGTGAGCGAGTTGGCGGTCTCCACCGCCTCCGTCAGCGCTCCAAGCGCGGCTTCCTCACTCAACCCATCCGCGAGCGACTCTGTGTGTCGGCCGTCGCGGTCCCCGGTTCGCCACACCGAGACCGAGAGCTGAAACGCTCCGGTGACAGCACGGACGTCGATGCCTCGTTCCAGGCCTTCCGAGAACCACTCGAGACTTCGGCCGCTCTCGGCCTTGGTGAGGTTCATCCCGTTTGCCAACGCGAAGATCGTGAGCTTGCTGTCGAGCTCGCTGAAGGCGTCGTGCTCGCCCATCCCTGATTCCCCCATCCTCTCACACCCCGTTCCGAGTCTGATGCACTCGCGGAAAACGCCGACCTGGGCCCCAATCCCGACGATGGAGTCGAGCTCGAGGTTTCCTCGCCTACCTCACGGCTTTCCTTCCAGCCACGCCGAGTACCATAGCGATGCGAGCATCATGCTGCCCGCAGCGATGCGATCGGAGACGAACGCCAGCGCCACAGAATCGGCGGGAAGGTCCGGCTCGAAGCCGACGTCTCGGTCGAGTCGGTACATCGGCTCGACCTCGGCAAACGTCGTCTCGATCATCTCGTGCACACTGTGCCGGACCCTCGAGCGGAGGTCCTCGGGAGTCGAGCGAACCCGACTCTCGATGTCCGTGAAGTCGACGTGAGCATCCACGAAGAATCGTTCGAACCTCGCGTGGAAGTCCCGATCCTCCGTGTACCCCTCGGGGTTGGATACCCCGCGCGACCACCCGTTGAAGTGAATCGTCGTGTGATGCGGTTGGGACGCATCGGAGACGTAGTGCCCCAAGACTCCGGCATCGTGGATGATCCGTTCCTGGATCCATCTGCGCTCGTCCGAGTCGGGACCGGATTCGTACCAGCGCGCCCACCCTCGAACGAGACGCTGATGCACCTCGATAATGCGGTAGGGTAGAAAGCCGCCGTCCCGGGCAGGGTTTTGTAACCGGGCTTCGTAGAGGCGATCGAGGTAGGCGAAGCGGTCCGGGGCCTCGAGCGCACCGGGCGGGAGGTTTTCGAGGTCTACGTAGTGGTCGTACGCCCACGCTCGATCCATCTCGCGAGAGTCGTCGTGTCGCCATCGATCTGGCTCCGGGTTCAGCCAGACGAGCTGGTCGGACGCGTCTGTGAAGAAGTCTGGCATCTCGTCGGGGAGCGTCTGCGCAGCCGCCCGAGCCGCGAACTCGTGCCCCTTGTATCCCCAGGGCAGGTCGTGTTCGACATGACCCGTTTCCCACGCTGCGATCGCTAGCGAGACACCGGCCAACGCGACCATCCGAACGACCACCTTATTGGCTCCTGGAGAGCGCTCCGCGGTCGACCTTGCCGAGGTGGGTGCGAGGCAGGTCATCCAAGAAGTGCACGGAGCGAGGATACTTGTACGGCTCGAGGCGACTCTTGGCCCACTCTTGGAGCTCATGCGCCAACTCGTCCGAGGGATGAACGCCCTCATCCGGTATGAGGAAGGCCGATGGCTTGACGAGCCCTTCCTCCGTCGGCACGCCCACCACCGCGACCTCCCGCACCGCCGGGTGGGAGAGGAGGCAATTCTCGAGCTCCTTCGGAGACAACCACTTCCCGCTCACCTTGAGCATGTCGTCCGCGCGACCCCCGTAGGTGACGTATCCGTCTTGATCGAACGAGATCATGTCGCCGGACACGAACCATTCGCCCTGGAAGGCGTTCGCCGTCTTCTCTTCTTCTCGCCAATACCCCAGGGCGAGCGAGTCTCCTCGAACGCGCATGATGCCGACCTCCCCGGTAGGTACGGGGCTCCCGCTTGCGTCGCACGCCAAGACCTCGAAGCCGTCGACCACCCGACCCAGCGTTCCAGGCTTCACATCATCCGGCTGATTCGAGATGAAGATGTGCCACATCTCTGCGGTACCGAGGCCGTCGAGTAGGGGCACGCCCCACCGTTCGTTCCAGCGGCGGTGAAGCTCCGTCGGTAGCGCCTCACCGGCTGACGTCGCGAGTCGGAGACACCGTAGCTCTTCCGTCTCCGAATCCGGAGCGTTCAGCAGGTTGTTGACCATCGTGGGCACATTGACCAAGACCGTCGGTTGCCATTGGCGAATTCGCCGAAAGAGCTCGGCCGCGGTACAGCGGTCGGGGAAGAGCGCCACTGTCGCGCCCGCAGCGAACGGAAAGAACAGGTTGGTGCCCGTCGCGTACCCGAAGTACAGCTTCGGTACGGAGAGCGTGATGTCGGTCTCTGAGATCCCGAGGGTACCCAGTCCGTACAGGCGGGTGGTGTTCTCGAACGACTTGTGTGTTTGGACGACTGCTTTCGGTTGCCCCGTCGTGCCACCGCTGAAGAGGAACATCGCGGGGTCGTTCGGTGCGGTCGGGTGCGTCGGGGGAGGGGCCTCGCACCGGGCGAGCTCGGCTTCGAAGTCATCCCCACCCACCGCCACGAGCTGCGCCTCAGCCCCTGCCTGCTCGGCCGCCGCCCGAAAGGCGCCCTCTCGGTCGGGCGAGACGAGCCCCACGGTCGGTTGCGTGTATCCGAAGAAGTACTCGATCTGGTCCGTCGGGAGGTGCGGGTTGACCATGACGACGACGCCCCCGATGCGGAGCGTGCCGAAGAGGGCACAGACGAAGTCGATCCCGTCGGGCAAGGCAATGAGAACTCGCTCGCCGGGGGATACCCCTAGGCCGGCGAGGATCTCGGCGTAGCGCCCGGCCCTCTCGTCGACGTCGTGGTAGGAGTAGCTCCCTCCGTCGGTCACGACGGCACGCAGGTCGCCGCGCCCCTCGCTTAGGCGATCACCTAAGAAGAAATCGTAGATGTTCAGCGCCGGAGACGCCGGGGGGATAGCGGATGGCTCGGAAGACATGGCGTGACGATACGGGCACGCTAGAATGAAGGTCAACGCGCGAGGGGCCCATGGCGGGGGTGGCGTGTCCCCAGGGACGTTCCAGTGAGGAGCAGCATGCGTCGCTTCGCAGAGATGACGTGGGAGGAAGTGAGGGACGGGGTCGGGCCGTCGGTCGTGGCGATTCTACCGGTCGGCGCAGTCGAGGCTCACGGCCCCCATCTTCCCCTCGGAACCGACGCGATCATCGCCGAAGCGATGGCGAGAGCGTGCGCGATGCGTCTCCGCGACCAGGGTCTGACCGGATGGATTCTACCGCCCTTGTGGTACACCGCGGCCCCGTTCGCCCGTAACTTTCCAGGGACGGTGAGCGTGGACGAAGCGACAGTCCGAGCGCTGATCGTGCAGATCATGTCTTCGCTGGGAGAACAGGGGATTCGGACGGTAGCCATCGCGAGCGCGCATCTGGACCCGACCCACGTTCGGATGCTGCGGAGCGTAACGGAGTCTGAGATCGACGGCGTGAAGGTCGTCTTCCTCGATCTGACACGGCGACGGGTTGCGGAGCAGCTCACCGATGAATTCAAGACGGGTGCGTGTCACGCGGGGCGCTTCGAAGGCAGTGTCGTGCTTGCCGAGACACCCGCTCTCTTTCGAAGCGAAGTCGCCGCTGTGTTAGAGCCGAATCCTGCGTCGCTCTCCGATGCGATCGGTGACGGCGTGGATTCGTTCGAAGGAGCGGGCGGGGCGAAGGCATACTTCGGGTGGCCCGCTGAAGCGACCCCGGAAGAGGGACGAGACACCGTCTCGACGCTGGGCGCGCTTTTGGCAGAGAAGATTCTACAGGAGATGACGTGAGTGACCTGAGCGGCTACAACGCCCTAGTAACGGGAGGCGGGAGAGGGATTGGTGCCGCCGCTGCCATGGCGCTCGCCGATGCCGGTGCGAAGGTGTCCGTGGCGTCACGAAATGAAGAGCAGGTCGTCCAGATCGCCGCGGAGATCCGCTCCCGAGGACACGAAGCCTTCGCCTTTCGGTGCGACGTCGCCGAACCTCACCAAGTCCGGGACCTCGCGCTTTCCGCACGCGAAGCGATGGGACGGATCGACATCTTGGTGAACAACGCGGGGACAGCGACATCGAACCCTCTCCCCAAGATCACGCTCGCCGAGTGGCACCACATCATGAATGTGAACGCCACCGGCACCTTCCTCTGCACCCAAGCGGTCTACTCCCAGATGCTCGAGCAGCGTTGGGGTCGGGTCGTGAACGTGGCATCGATCGCCGGTCTCCAGGGAGACAAGTACATCGCTGCCTACACCGCCGCGAAGCACGCCGTGGTCGGCCTCACCCGCGCCCTGGCCGCTGAGTCGAAGGGTCGAGGCGTTACGGTGAACGCCGTCTGTCCCGGATACGTGGATACCCCGCTCACCGATGAGACGATCGCGCGCATCGTGCACCTGACCGGCAAGTCGTGGGATGATGCGCTAGCAGCCGTCTTGGAGCGGGCCGGACAACCCCGTCTCATCCGTGCCGACGAGGTTGCGAACACGATCTTGGAGCTCTGCTACGAAGAGGCCGGCCAAAGGAATGGGGAACTGATCGTTCTCGACGGAGCTGACTGACCCGTGATCTTCGACCGGATCAACCCGGATGCCCTGGGAGAACCCAAGGGGTGGACGAACGGGATGCTCGCCAAGGAAGGGGGGCGGGTCCTCTTCGTTGCCGGACAAGACGCCGCGACTTCGGACGGGGTCGTCGTCACCGATGACTTCGTCGAGCAGTTCGCGATCGCCCTCGACAAGATGCTGGCGGTCGTTCATGCCGCGGGCGGTACGGCCGAGAGCATCGGTCGCATGACCGTTTTCGTAACCGACATGGACGAGTACATGGACGCTCGCCGGGAGCTCGGTCAGGTGTGGCGCGACCGTCTGGGGCGGCACTACCCGGCGATGGCGCTCATGGAGGTGTCTCGACTCGTGGATGATCGAGCCAAGCTCGAGATCGAAGCCACCGCGGTGCTCGAGGGAAGCTGATCGATGATCCGGCCCGACTCCTTCCTTTTCGAACACGATCCCGAAACCGGTGTCGGTACGATCACACTCAACCGGCCGGAACGACTCAACGCGTTGACGTTCGAGGTCTACGACGAGCTCCGCAGAGCGTTCTACTCGCTCCACGACGAAGAGTCGGTGCGGGTCATCGTCATCACGGGGAAGGGTCGAGGCTTCTGTAGCGGTGGCGACGTCGAAGACATCATCGGTCGGCTCTTCGAGCGGGACATGCGCGGGTTACTCGAATTCACTCGCATGACGTGCGACCTCGTGCGGTCCATCCGACTGTGTCGCAAGCCCGTGATCGCCGCGCTAAACGGCACTGTGGCGGGGGCCGGCGCTGTGATTGCCACTGCATGTGACATGCGCGTCGCTGCAGTCTCGGCGAAGATCGCGTACCTCTTCACTCGGGTGGGGTTGTCCGGGGCGGACATGGGTGCGGCTTGGATGCTACCCAGGATCGTCGGGCTCGCGAAGGCGTCCGAACTTCTGATGACCGGAGACTTCGTCTCTGCCGAGGAAGCCCGGGCCATGGGCTTGTACAACCGAGTCGTCGAAGACGGCCAAGCGTTGGAGGCCGCGACCGAGCTGGCTGAGAAGTTGGCGCGAGGCCCGTCCTTTGCGCTCGAGATCACGAAGGATGCTCTAAACCGCGAAGCGGCGATGGACCTGCCCAGCGCGCTCGAAGCGGAAGCGCAGATCCAAGCCGCTTTGATGCTCCACCCCGACTTTCGCGAGTCGTATGAAGCGTTCACCCAGAAGCGAGACCCGAATTTCCTCTGACACGAGCCGGGTACATGCTTGATCCCCATCCCGTGAGGGCGTTCCTCGAACCCGACCACGCCGATTGGGCGAAGACGGCCCGAAGTGTCGCTGAACGCCAGATCGCCTCTCGCGTCGAAGCCGGGGATGACGACGCTGCGAGAGTCGAAGCACGTGCACTGCTCGAGCTCCTCGGGGCGTCCGGGTTGCTCGCTCCCATCGGGTCTATGGATCTGCGCGCCTGTTGCCTTACCCGCGAGGCGCTGGGGTGGGCTTCCCCCCTCGCCGATGCCGTGTGGGCTCTCCAGGGCCTCTCCATCACGCCACTCCTCATGGCGGGAACCGAAGAGCAGCGGGAACGGTGGGCCGAACCGGCTCTGCGGGGTGAGTCGATGGGGGCCTTCGCGATCACCGAGGAGAACGCAGGGTCTGACGTCGCTTCCATGACGACCCGGGCCGTACCGGATGGAGATTCGTACGTGCTCGACGGGGAGAAGTGGTTCATATCCAACGCCGGGATCGCGGACTTCTACGTGGTCTTCGCATCGACGGACCCCGATGCGGGGAGTCGGGGGATTACCGCCTTCGTGATTCCCTCGGACCAGGCCGGGCTGACCTTCGCGGGCGCACAAGTGCTGAGCGCACCTCATCCGCTGGGAAAGATTCGACTCGAAGGGTGCCGGGTCGATCGGAGCCAAGTCGTGGGAGAAGTCGGTCGTGGCTTCATGGTTGCGATGGCGACACTCGATCAGCTGAGGCCTACCGTCGGAGCGGCAGCGTGCGGTATGGCGCGTCGGGCGCTCGACGAGGCGGTCGACCACGCGGTCAAGCGGAAGCAGTTCGGGCAAGCGCTCGCTCAGTTTCAGCTGACGCAAGCGAAGCTCGGGCGAGCCGAGATCGACTATCACGCGGCCCGACTCTTGGTGTACCGAGCGGCGTACGAGAAGGACCTGGGCGCGGAACGGATCACGCTCGAGGCCGCCATGGCGAAGGCGTTCGCCACGGAGGCAGCTCAACGGATCATCGACGACGCGGTGCAGATCCTCGGAGGTCGAGGCGTGATGGCGGAGCACCCGGTCGATCGGCTCTACCGCTCGGTGAGAGCCCTCCGGATCTACGAGGGTACGACCGAGATCCAACACCTGATTGTGGCCGGGAAGATGATTGCCTCCGCCGAGTCCGCGACGTGAAGATTCTCGTTCTGGGTGGGGGGCCGTCCGGGCTCTACTTCTCGATCTTGATGAAGCGGAGGGATCCCTCGACGACCGTGGTCGTCGTCGAGCGCAATCGACCGGACGATACCTTCGGCTTCGGGGTGGTCTTCAGCGACGCCACGATTGCCGACGTCGAGGAGGCCGACCCTCGGACGTATGCAGCCGTTACGGAGCACTTCGTTCGCTGGGACGAGATCGATGTGCATTGGAAAGGCGAAGTCGTCACGTCGTCCGGCCACGGCTTCAGCGGTATGAGTCGCCAAACGCTTCTGACCGTGCTCCAGCAGGAAGCTCACGCTTTGGGGGTGGTTCTCCACTTCAATACGGAGTTCACCTCCTTCGACGAAGAGCTGACGAACCCGGAGCGTTACGACCTCGTGGTGGCGGCGGACGGGGTCAACTCTCGGGCCCGCGCACTTCTACAAGACGATCTCGATCCGGTCTTGGACCCTCGCCCGAACAGATTCGTTTGGCTCGGGACGACGCGACCTCTTCCCGCCTTCTCGTTCTTCTTTCGCGAGAACGAGCATGGACTATGGCGCGCGCATGGGTACCAGTACGAAGAAGGACACTCGACCTTCATTGTCGAATGCACCGAAGACGCGTGGCAGGCGGCGGGACTTGATCAAGCTGACGAGCGAAGTGGATCCGACTACTGCGCCTCCGTCTTTGCCGAAGACCTCGAGGGTCACGCGCTCATAAGGAACCGGAGTCATTGGCGCTCCTTCCCGACCGTCCGCTGCGGGAAGTGGTCTGCCGGTAACGTCGTGTTGATCGGTGACGCTGCCCACACAGCGCACTTCTCGATCGGATCCGGAACGAGGCTCGGCATGCTCGATGCCATCGCCCTGCGCGATGCGTTGGGTGGCGGCCGAACGGTTGCGGAGGCATTGGCTGCGTACGAGTCGGAGCGGCGCCCCGCTGTCGAGTCGCTCCAACGGGCGGCACAGGCGAGCCTCGAGTGGTTCGAGTCGACCGAACGGTACTCGAACTTCGACCCGGTGCAGTTCACCTTTTCGTTGCTGACCCGGTCGTTGCGGATCACCCACGAAGATGTGCGCCTGCGGGACTCGGACTTCCTGCAGCGCGTGGACGTGCGGGTCGCGGAGCTCGCGGAGGAACAGGTCGGACTCTCGCTGCCTCGCGATCCGCCCCCACCTCCGATGTTCACCCCGTTTCGACTACGCGAGCTCGTCATCCCGAACCGGGTGGCGGTGTCTCCAATGTGCCAATACAAAGCGGTCGACGGTTTGGTCGGAGATTGGCACCTACAGCATTTGGGCAGTCGAGCGATCGGGGGGGCAGGGCTCGTCTTCGCCGAGATGACGGACGTCTCCAGAGCGGCCCGGATCTCTCCCGGCTGTGCCGGTCTATACGCGCCGGAACACGTGGGAGCGTGGAAGCGGATCGTGGACTTCGTCCACGCGGAGTCCGAAGCGAAGATCGCGATCCAGCTGGGTCATGCGGGTCGAAAAGGATCGACGAGACGCCCGTGGGAGGGAGACAACGAACCCCTTCAGGATGGGAATTGGGAGCTCATCTCCGCATCTCCGATTCCGTTCTACCCAGATCGGAGTCAAACACCGCGCGAGATGACCCGGGGCGACATGAAAGAGGCGGTCGCAGACTACAAGCGCGCGGCGGAGTACGCGCTCGCTGCCGGCTTCGATCTCCTCGAGGTCCATATGGCCCACGGGTACCTCCTCGCTTCCTTCCTCTCACCGCTCACGAATGAGCGCGATGATGAGTATGGGGGTGATCTCGAGAACCGTTTGCGCTTTCCCCTCGAGGTCTTTCGAGCGTGCCGGGACGTCTGGCCCGAGGAGCGCCCGATGAGTGTGCGCTTGAGCGCGGTCGACTGGGCGCCAGGAGGTGCCACCGCTGATGACACCGTAGAGATCGCGCGTGCCTTGGCTCGTGAGGGGTGCGACGTCATCGACGTGAGTGCGGGACAGACCGTTCCTCACCAGCAACCCAAGTATGGCCGCCTCTTCCAAACACCGTTCGCGGACCAAGTGCGTCAGGAAGTCGGGATCGCGACGATGGCCGTAGGGAACATCTCTTCGTGGATGGATGTGAACACGATCGTGGCAGCCGGACGGGCGGACCTCTGTTTGATTGCCCGGGCGCACCTCTTCGACCCGTATTGGACCCGGCACGCGGCTCACATGCTCGGATACGAGCTCCCGTGGCCGGCGCCGTATCAGTCCGTGCAGCGATACACGCCCCGCTTCGAGTTCCACTTCGGTGGAGACGCCTAGTGGACGCAGTCTAGAGCGCCGCAATGGATATTCGTACCAAGCTCGTCTTCGCCCTCGTCTCGGTCGCGGTGGGCAGCATGCTCGCGTTCGGGGCGTTCACGTACCGGGCAGTCGAGGACGATGTAACAGAGCTTCGGCTGAACCAGCTCGAGGGCATGGCCCGTTTTCAGGCCGATGCCGTGGGACGCATCGTGGTGGGCTGGTATGATCGCGTCGGACTCATTGCCGGCCGGGCCGCGCTCGCGGAGAGCCTCGATCGGTATCTGACCTCTCACGAGCCGGGAGGCGAGAGGGCGATCGATCGAGTCCTGCTGAACGCGATCGGCGCGTCCACGATCATTCGCGAGCTGAGAGTTCTCGACCAGCAAGGTGAAGAGGTACGCCGGATCACGCGTCCGGGATCGTCTCCGCTCGGTACCACGCCGCTTCCGGCCATCGCGCCGACGTCAGGGGTCGAGTACGCGGGGGTGCGCTTCGAGGGTGAATCAGCGCCCACCGTACGACTCGTCGCCCCTATTCGCCTCGCTGGGCGAAGTGTGGGGTCGCTGCACGCCTTCCTCAGCACCGAAGAGATCAGCGCTCTTTCCGCCCGCTACGAAGGGCTCGGCGACTCCGGCGAGACGCTGGTCATCCTTCCGGATGAGGGGGTGCTCCGTACCCTTCACCCGGTCCGCTTCCCCACCGACGGGGGAAGGTCGCCGGGGCAGCTCGTCGCTTGGGATGGAGTGGCCGCGGAGGTGACTGAAGCGGAGCGTGTGCCGCGGATCCTCACGGACTACCGGGGCGAAGAGGTCTGGGCCTCGGCCGGTGACGTGCCAGAGACACCGTGGACCGTAGTCGTGAAGATTGACGCGGCAGAGCAGGGCGCACCGCTCGCCGAGGTGCGCCGCGACATGATCTCGGTGGCGATCACCCTCGCCGCCTTCGCCATCTTGTTCGGCTTTCTTCTCGGGTTTCGCTTCGCTCAACCCATCCACCTGTTGGCTGAGACGGCCAAGCATCTCGGTGTGGGCGACCTGACCGCACGCACGGACATCGGACATCGCGAGGACGAGGTCGGGCTCCTCGCGAAGACCTTCGACGAGATGGCCGACGCACTCGAGAGTCAGGTCGAGCTCCTCTCGGAGTTCAGGCGGTTCTTCGACGTATCTCTCGACATGCTCTGTATCGCGTCTACGGATGGCTACTTCAAGAGAGTGAATCCCGCGTTCGTGCGGGAGCTCGGTTGGCCGGAGGAAGAGCTCTTGTCTCGGCCCTTCCTTTCCTTCGTCCACCCGGACGATGTGGGCGCCACCGAGGAAGAGGTGATGAAGCTCGCCGAAGGCCGTCCGACGATCCGATTCACGAATCGCTTTCTGTGTATGGATGGCTCCTTCAAGAGGCTCCGATGGAACTCTTACTCGGATCCGCACACAGGCCGTCTTTACGCCATCGCGAGGGTGCGTTCACCGGCCCAGGAGGATGACCTCTGATCTGGCTCGACTTGGCTGCCGGCTTCATCTACCTCTTGATGGGCGGCGACCTTCTCGTGCGTGGATCGGTTGCTCTAGCCCGCAGGCTTCGAGTTTCTCCCGTCGTGGTTGCCGCGACGGTTGTGGGTTTCGGGACGTCGTTGCCGGAACTCATGGTGTCGGTCCGCGCCACGCTGGACGGCGTCCCGGGGCTGATCTTGGGCAATGTGGTGGGGAGCAACATTGCGAACGTGCTCCTGGTGGGAGGCGTGTCGGCGGCGGTCTTCCCTCTCGGAGATGAGAAGGGGCCGATCCGTCGCAACTTGCTGATCATGCTGGCGGCCTCGGTTGGCTTTGGGCTGATCGGGCTGTGGGGGGAGATCGGGAATGGAGCGGGGATCGCACTCCTGGTTGCGTTCGTCGCCATCATCGCGGCGACCGCTCGTTCCACGCTGAGCGCGAAGCGTGGCTCGGATACCTCGATCCCGTTCGACTGGGTGTTGGGGCTGCCCAGTCAGGCGGGAACGATCTCGCTCTTCATCGCCACAGGTGTGGTGATGCTTCCGCTTGGAGCTACACGCCTCGTCGGTTCGGCGACCGCGATCGCAGCCCGCTTCGACGTTCCTGAAGCGGTGGTCGGTCTCACCGTCTTGGCGATAGGAACTTCTCTGCCCGAACTCGCGACCACGGTGATCGCGGCACTGGAGAAGCGTTCGGACGTGGCGATCGGCGCGATCATCGGGAGCAACACCTTCAACATACTCGCGATCATGGGCGTGACCGCTACGCTCGCAGAGACGCCCATCGAGGTGTCCGGTCGGATGCTCTTTCTCGACATCCCGGTCATGCTCTCGGCGAGCGGCGTGCTGGCCTACTTCGCGTGGCATCGCCGCCCGATACGTCGCGGAGTGGGGATCGCTATGCTCTTAGTGTACCTGACGTATTTAGGCACCTTGTATGTGTTGGTCTGAGACTCCGAACCCTCCCTTGCGGCGAGCGACGCCGAAGGACGAGATGTGATGTCAGAAGCCGTTACGTACGGCCGTTACCTGAAGATCGACGAGTTGCTCGAGCTTCAGCAGCCGCGTGATGACGTCGAGCATGACGAAATGCTCTTCATCGTGATCCACCAGGTGTACGAACTCTGGTTCAAGGTCGTTCTCCACGAGTTGGACTACTGTGTTCGACTCTTGGGCGAGGGTGATGCGCCCAGAGCGAAGCATACGCTGCACCGGGTGCTCTCGATTCTGAAAGTGCTCGTGTCTCAGCTCGACATCTTGGAGACGATGACCCCGACGGAGTTCCTGACCTTTCGGGAACGCCTCGATGCTGCGAGTGGCTTCCAGAGCGATCAATTCCGAGCGCTCGAGTTCGCACTGGGCAAGAAGAGTCGATCGGCGATCGAAAGATTCGAAGAAGGTGGACGGGCGCGTGAAGCGCTCGAGAAGCGCTGGGCAGAACCGACTCTATGGGATGCGGTGGTTGGGTACCTCAACGCTCAAGGCTACGACGTTCCCCAGAGCGCCCTTTCACGTGACGTCACTACTTCCGTCGAGCCGTCACTCCCGCTCCAAGAGATTCTAGTTGACATCTATCGGACGGATCCTTCGAACGCCCAGCTGTGCGAGCGTCTGGTGGACCTCGACGAGGGTATACAGGAGTGGCGCTATAGGCACGTGAAAATGGTGGAGCGGACGATCGGGGTGAAATCCGGGACAGGCGGGTCGGCGGGGTCGGCGTATCTACGCACCACGCTCAACCAGCCGCTCTTTCCGGATCTGTGGGCGATCCGCGCCCTCCTCTAGGAACGAGTACCGTGCCCCTTTCCATCGAGGATCTCCGCGCGGCATCGAACCCACTCGCAGCGGACTACACATCATTCCGAGTCGCGGACAGACTCCTGTTCACCGGGCACTCGCACCAAGCGTGGCCCGACGTCGGGCTTGTGGCCCAGCAGCGAGCCTGGTCCGACGCGGCGGAGTTGGTGGACGGAAAGTGGGAGGTCGCCGCGGAGAAGGCGGAGTTCGTTCGAGAGGGTTTCCGGGGCTGGATGGGTGGGTGCGATGGCGATCTAGCACTCGATGTGAACACCCATGCGCTCGTGGTCCGCTTCCTGTCGGCGCTACCACTGAAGTCCCGGCCACGACTCGTGACGACCGACGGGGAGTTCCATTCGATCCGGCGCCAACTGGATCGCCTCGCCGAAGAAGGTGTCGAGGTGGTACGGGTAGCTGCACACCCGGTCGGTACGCTCTCAGAGCGCGTGGCGGCGGAGGTCGACGATCAGACTTCGGCTGTCTTGGTGTCTTCGGTCCTCTTTCAGAGCGGCCTCATTGTCCCGCAGCTGGACACCGTCGCCCGCGCGTGTGATCGGTACGGGGCCGAGCTACTCGTGGACGCGTACCACTCGCTCGGCGCCGTACCGTTCTCGTTGGAGGGGCTGGAGCAAGCGTTCGTGGTCGGAGGCGGCTACAAGTACCTCCAGCTCGGTGAGGGGAACTGTGTCCTACGGGTTCCTCCGCGATCCACACACAGGCCGGTGATCACCGGCTGGTTTGCGGAGTTCGGGGAGCTGGCCGACGAACGGGTGCCGGGCGAGGTGCGCTACGGCGTCGGACCCGCACGATTCGCAGGCTCCACCTACGATCCGACCTCGCACTACCGCGCGGCTGCGGTGATGGACTTCTTCACCGAGCGGGGTCTCGATGCCTCACTTCTGAGGGAGATCAGTCAGCACCAAGTCGGGCTTCTCGTCGATGCCGTGCTCGCCCTCGATCTGGATCCTGACGTGATCGCTCTCGAAGCCGAGGTCGCGCTGGAGATGCGTGGCGGCTTCCTTGCGCTCCGGAGTCCGGTCGCGGGGGACCTCAGCGCTGCGCTTCTAGCGCGCGGTGTACGCACCGACTATCGGGGCACCACGCTACGCTTCGGCCCGGCACCCTACCTCCGTGACGACCAGATCTTGGAGGCGGTTCGCGTGCTCGGCGACGTCGTTCGTTCTCGCGGGGCAGCCTGAGTTAGGGAGACTCCGAAGAGAGCGATGCTTCGGCTCCGACAGGTACCACGCCATCGTTGAGCACGACCCCGTAGACGCCACCGTTCCAGTGCGGATCTAGTGCGGCTGTGAGTCCCTGGACCTGCTGGTCCATCCGCTCGCAGGGGCGCGTCTCACCGTAGAGGCGAATCTTCACCGAGCCGAGGGTGAGAATCTTGTCTCGCGACTGTTCCAATTCGAGCCCACTCACCATCACGTTGGCGCGTCTCATGCTCGGATCGACCTCCGGTAGCGTGGCTCGAATCTCGTCGAAGACTTCCTTCGAGATCACGGTCACCTGCCGCTTCGAGCGTCCGAAGTTGGCATCCGACTCGATGCCCTTGTTCGCGACCATCGTCACCGCGTCTGCGGCGTCCATGACCCCTCGGTGAGCCCGCTTGATCCACAAAGCCTCTACGAATCCGCTCATTTGGCCAGCTCCTGTGATCCCCTCGGTGCCCGCCACATCATCGCCTCATGACAGCTTCGATTTCGTCTGGTGTCCTAGCGAGGCCGCGGGTGAGTACCTCGACGCCGTCGTCTGTAACGAGAACGACGTCTTCGACGAAGACAGATACCTGACGATGGTGGTTGTAGTACCACGGCTCCACCGTGAAGACCATCCCGGCAGAGAGAGGCTCGTCGAGCAAGGCGGGATCTCCGGCGTTGAGTCCGATGTGGTGTCCGAAGAAGGAGGGGGTTTGCATGTACTGCTCTTCGTGGTCCGGTATCGCGTCGTAGGCGACTGCCGTCAGCTCACGCAATGTGACGCCAGGCTTGATCGCGGCGATCACGGCGTCGGCGGCGGCGAGGCTCACGAGCATCTTCTCCCGTTGCACCTCCGTGAAGACGCCGTCGACCGGGAAGGTTCTTCCTACGTCACTTATGTATCCGTCGATCTCGCAACCCACATCGAGGACCACGAGTTCACCGGCCTCCATAGCTCGATTCCGCCGATCGTAGTGCGACGCGAGGACTCGCCAGGGCCACAAGCTGTTCGGGCCGGACTTCACGATCGGAGTAAAGGGGATCGTCTGAGACCCCAGGGCGCGGCACGTCGACTCGAAGTCGCCTTGCAGTGAGCGCTCATCGATACCGGGGCGGATCCGCGACGCGGCGGAGAGGATCGCTTGAGCCGTCGCGTCCGCCGCAATCTGCATCTTGTCCACCTCGTAGCGGCTCTTCACCATGCGCCCGCGAGCGACGTCCTCGAAGGCGTTCACCAGTCGCGCTCTCGGATGATCCAACAAGATGCGAGCGATCATCGACTGAATCGGATCCAGAGTCCCGAACATGGGCGGGACAGGCTCTTCGATCGTGCCGCCAGATCCAGCGTTGACGCGTAGCACCCGTCTCGCGCGAACCTGAGAGTCGAGCCAACCCTCCAACTCATCGATCGATCGGTACTCCTCGATCCCGGCGATGCTTCGGAGCTGGTAGTCCCCCAAGAGCGGGCGTCCCGGGAAGTCGTTGGCGCGGCCCGGATTCGCGAACCGGTAGTCCTCTTCGGGTAGGAAGAGCATGGATCGATCGCGGTCCACGTCGAGAACGAGCATCGAGCGCGGGGTTTCGAGGCCCGTGTAGTACCAGAAGTCCTCGGCTTGCCGGAAGGTGTCACCGTGCGTCAGGCCGTCCGACGACGGGATGAGCATCAGGCCGCCACCGCTCTCCCGGAGGAGCCGGATGAGGTTGCTGCGCCGGAACTGATACTCTTGTGGGCGGAAGTCGAGGCGGCGCACCCAATCGCCGTATCGCTGCTCAGGCGTCGGTCCGTTTTCTAGCGCGTCGCCAGGCTCCTGGGCGTCCGCCGTGGGCGGCGCCAGGCCGAGGAGAACCACAAGGGTGCCGACGAATGGCACGTAGCGAAGCTTCATGAGTAAGACCGAGCGCAGGGGAGTGTTGGATCGTACGTTGCGGTCACGGCTTCGCACCCGCCACCCCAGAGCCCCTTGCCCAGGCAGGGATCGACCTTCGCAGGAGAAGTGGAACTGTCTCTGAAGCTTCAGATCGAGCTCGTCTACGACCCGGGCTGTCCCAATGTGGACGGTGCCCGGGCTGTGCTGACCGACGCGTGCCGCAGTGTAGGAGTCCCCGCGGTGTGGACGGAGTGGAACAGTGAAGACCTCGCATGCCCTCCTTACGCACGGAACCTCGGCTCCCCGTCGATCCTGGTGAATGGTGAAGATGTGGCCCCGGGGCCGCACCCATGGGCCGCCCGCCAACCGGGCGGGGCGCCGCGCTGCCGCGTGTATCGGGATGGGGATTCGATCGTGCCGGCCCCGCCGCTGGCGCGGGTGTCGAGCGCAATCGAGGGGGCGATGCAACCCGGGGTCGGGTAGTCGGACCTCTTCAGCAACTGATGTGGTGGAGCAGCTCTTGAGTGCGGACAGTATCATTGTGGCCGACTGTCGATGAAAGCACGCCCCGCAGCCCGGATGGACCTGCTACTCTCCCTTGAGAGGCATCATGGGACTGACCCGCGTCGCTCTCCGCGCGGGGAAGGCGCTCGCGAGCGCCGCAGTGGCAATGAGCACGGCCGGCACGACGACGAAGACCGGCACGTCGAAGGGGGTGACCCCGTACAGCAGAGATTCGAGCAGGCGCCCGGTTCCGCTCGCGATGACGACACCGAGAGCGGAGCCGAACACGGCAACGCCGACCCCCCGCCCGACCACCATGAGAACGATATCGGGCGGCTTGGCACCCAACGCGATCCGAACGCCTAGTTCACGGGCGCGCCGCGCCACCTGGACGGTCAGTAGTCCATACACGCCGACGGCTCCCAGAAGGAGTCCGGCACCCGCGAACACACCCGTGAGCACGGCGACAAACTGGACCATGAAACCGTTGGAAGAGATCACTTCGTCCATGGTACGGACCGCACTCACTGCGACGTCCGGGTCGATCGACGCGACCGTGCGGCGGATCTCTGAGTGGATGTCGGCGGGTGGGCCCGCGAAGCGCACGTGGAGCGACTGGCTACCGCTGTACCGCTGTGCAGAGGAGTAGTAGGCGAACGCACGCGGCTCTTCCACGAGCAGGACGTACACGCCGTCACGGACTACGCCGACCACATCGTGCTCCGTTCGTCCGACACGGAAGGTCCGGCCAACGGCGCGCTCGCCGGGCCAGAAGCGTGCCGCCAGACGCTCGTTCACGACCGCCACCGGCCGCCCACCGCGCACGTCGTCCGTCGTCAGGAACCGCCCCGCCACGAGCTCGAGGCCCGTCGCCTGGAGGTAGCCCGGGTCCACGATGTTGTAGGGAACGTTCACGCGATTGCCCTCGTTCGGCCCATCGATCGCGCGACCCTCGTTGCTCGCGTTCGCTCCCCCGAGCAGGACGAACGACCCGAGCCCGGCGCCCTCCACCCCCGGGAGGGCACGGATGCGCTCGAGGAGCTCGGCATAGAACGCCTCCCCCTCTTCCCTCGAATAGCCGAGGGTGCCGAGGGACATCGACGCGACGCTCAAACCCTCCGGATCGAACCCGAGGGGCACATCCATCGTCTCCTGAAAGGAGCGCACGAAGAGCCCCGCGGTGACGAGAAGCACGGTGGAGGCCGCGAGCTGGCCGATGACGAACACGCTGCGTGAGCGGCCGCGTCCGCTACCCGGCGCTCCGTCCTTGAGCGTCGTGGACAGGTCGACACCGGCCGAGCGGAGGGCAGGCCCCAGACCGAAGAGCAATCCGGCCGCCGTCGCCACGAGGAAGCTGATCCCCAGGACCACCGGATCAGGGGTGGCATCCAGTGAGATCGTCGCGTTCAGCGGCACGTCGACAGAGGAGAGCGCCGTCGTTGCCGCAACCGCGAGGAGCACGCCCGCGCCTCCGCCGACGAGCGCAACCAGAACACTCTCCAGGAGCATCTGCCGGATGAGGCGTCCACCGCTCGCGCCGATCGCAAGACGTACCGCAACTTCGCGGCGGCGGTCGTGCGCCCGGGCCATCGTCATCCCCGCGATGTTCGCGGACGCCACGAGAAGGAGGAGGGCCGCGGTGGCGAGCATCGCGATCATCGCGACCACGAGCGAACCCCTGAGGTCCGTTCGCCACTGGAGGCTCTCGAGGCGAGCTCCCGCGACCGTCGCCGATGGCGAATGCGGGTCGACTCCACGAGCGACCTCCGCAATGCGCTCTTCTGCGACGTCTCGGCTCACCCCGTCAGCGAGGCGCGCGAGTGGCACGACGTACCGGTCATCCTCGTCGAGCGCGGTGAGTCGCACATAGGCATTCCAGGGAATCCACACGTCCCCGGTGAAGCCCGTCATCGTGCCGACGAAGTCGGCGGGCGCGATCCCGACAACGGTGAACGGCTGGCTGTCTACCAGCACCGAACGCCCGACGACACCAGGGTCGGCCCCGTATCGACTCCGCCATAGCCGGTCACTGAGTACGATCGAGGCATCGTCGTCGGACGAATAGTGCCGGCCGCTACTCGGTACCACACCGAGCACGTCGAAGTAGTTGCCCGAGGTGTGAAACCCGTTGACCACCGTAGCACCATCGTCTCCGCCCAAGGCGACGGTGGCGTACGCGTGACCGGCGAGCCCGGCCAACACGTCGGTAGTGCGCTCCTCATAGACCTCGTAACGGTCGTATCGGAGGAGGCGGCCTTCCATGCTCTCCCTCACGTTCTCGTCACGAAACTCCCAGATGGACCAGACTCGGTTCGGTTCGGCGATCGCCGGGGGTCGTACCAGAACGGCGTTGGAGATGGCCAGCACCGCGGTGGTGGCCGCCATGCCGACCGCGATGGTCAGTGCGGAGACGACGGTGTAGGTCGGGTTGCGCGCCAGACCGCGTAGGGCGATGCGCGCGTCGAACAGGAGGGCCTCGAAGGGCATCGCACGCTCGCCCTCACGCCCGTCGCGAATGCGCACCCAAAGGAAGGCGACGGTGACGAGGAGCGCATCGAAGGACGTGGCCAGCCAGGCTCGGCTAGGCCCGAACCGGTCCATGCGGGACCCATGGACCTCGGCTAGATCGCCGAGCACGTCCGCGCGGCGACCCTCTGGTACCGTGCGAAGGAGAAGGCGGGCGAGACCAGGGACGCCGTCATCCATGCTCGGCCTCCAGATCGAGACCACCCCACATGCGCTGCAGCGCGTCCCGGGTCTCGGCCGCGGCCGCTACACCTGCCGGCTCCACCCTTACCATGCGGCGGGGGCGACCGCCGCGCTCCGGCCGGGCCTCTCCGAGATGCGTCGAGACCAGGCCCTTCTTCTCCAGGCGCTGCAACACGACGTAGATCGTGGCCCGCTGCGGCTTACGGCCAGCGCCCTTCCGGATCTCCTCGACGATGGACACCGGATACGCGCCATCTGGGCCCAGCCGGATCGCGGCAAGGAGCGTCAGTAGCTCCAACTCCCCCAGCTTAGGTGGCGCCATGTCTGGACGTCTCAATCAATTGGTGACAATGTCGACTATTTTTTGCCGGTGGTGCCGGAGGCGCAAGGTCTGCTCTGCCGCGAGATGCGCTCCGACGCTGAATTCCCCGTTCCTGGTTGGACCGCACGAACTGGACATGGTAAGGCGCCGTATCATTACCTGGAGGCAATCCGTTCGATCACGTCACCTTCACCGAAAGCGGGAAGAAGTCTCTCCACGGTGGGAAGTGCTACAGCCCAGGCGGGTCCAATAGTCAGAGAGACGGAAGCCACGCCTCGGCCCGCTCAGCTGGAGACTGAGGACCAAGCCTCCGGGCGACTACTCCTCGTCGGCGTACTGGCCGAGCGCGGGTTGATTGGCGGTGTGGACCGCATCGATGATCCAGACGGTGCCGGAGCCTTCATCCAGGCGGTAGTAGACGGTGAGTGATCACGCAGCTCTACTCCGCTCGTAGCACCGAGATCGGATCGGACGACGAAGCTCGGAGGGCGGGTACGATCGACGCGACCGCGGCCACCATCGCGAAGAGTCCGAGAACCACGGACAGGGTAATCGGGTCTCTGACGCTCACCCCGTACAGCACGGTGTCGAGCTGAGGCCCCGCGAGTGCGACCGCGGCGCCGCCTAAGGCGAGCACGATCATGAGCCCGACGGCGAGCCCTACTCCGGTAAGACGAAGTCCATCCCCAACCACGGAGTTTCGGATCTCACTCGGCGAGGCGCCCAGGGCGAGTCGGACCCCCATCTCTTTTTCGCGCTGTGAGACGGAGTACGCCACCAAGCCGTAGATGCCCAAAGAGGCGAGCAGAAGAGCTCCCGCTCCGAAGGTGGAAAGGAAGCCAGACCCTATGCTCCACTGGAGCTGATTTTCGGCCACCACGTCCTCGTAGGGGCGGACGGTGATGGGCAGGTCTGGAGCTAGGGCAGCCATCTCGGCGCGCAATGCGCCGACGAGCTCGGACGGGTCGGAATCCGTCCTTCCGACGACGAAGAACCTCGAAGCCGGACGTTGCAGCGCGGGCCGGTAGTACTGGGGCCCGGCCGAGGTGGGATCCAGGTCACGGTGCTGCACATCTTCGACGACTCCGATCACCCGCGCGAGATCGGAGTCCGATGGCCCACCAACCAGGAGGGACTGTCCGAGGGCTTGATCGTCGGACCAGAACCTCTCCGCCAGCGTCTGACTCACCACGACGACGCTCTCTCCATCGGGGCCGTCGATGCTGCCGAAGTCTCGGCCAGCTATCAACTCGATCCCGGTGGCCTCGAAGTATCCTGGGAGCACGTCATTCACCGTTGCCAGGCTCCACTCCTCGGCGGGCGCTCCCGCGAGCCTACTGGGAGCGACCTGGACTCCGACGGTCTCGTGATTGAGGGGGAGCCATCGGACTGAAGAAGCGTGCGTGATCCCAGGAACAGACCCAATGACGGATACCGCGCGTTCTTGGAAGGCTCGTCGTTCGTCGATAGTCGGGTAGTCGGCGGCGCCCAACACGACTTCGGTGGTCACGATCCGGCCTGGCTCGAAGCCGAGGTCCAAAGACTGCACGGAGCCGAAGCTGCGCAACAGGATGCCAGCTCCGGAGATCAGAACGACGGCGAGCGCGACTTGCGTCACGACTAGCGCCTTCCTCCCCCTCGACGCCTGTGCGCTTCGGGACCCCTTCGAGCCTTCCTTCAGACCTTCCGTGAGACTCACGCGCGATGCCGCGAGGGCGGGCCAGAGCCCGAACACGAGAGGCGTGAGGGCTGTAAGCGCGAGGGAGAAGGCCAAGACACGGGTGTCGACCGACACCGATCCGACCCGGAAGAGCTCTTCCGGGATCAAAGGGTTCACGAACCCCGTAAGCCAGAACGTGGCGAGCACGCCTGCCGTGCCACCGAAGGCAGCGAGGAGGGCGCTCTCGGTGAGAAGCTGGCGCACGATGCGTCCACGACCCGCTCCCATAGCCGCTCGCACCGAGACCTCTCGGCGTCGCGCTCCCCCTCGGGCGAGTGTGAGCGAGGCCACGTTCGCGCACGCGATCAGGAGGACGAAGACGACCGCTCCCATGAGGAGCCGAAAGAGCACGGCCATCATGTCCCACGCGAAGTTCAACGCCTCTCGCAGAGGCTTCACGACCACCGCGTCCATCCGGCCATCGATGTCAGGATACGTGATGCTGAGTTCGGCGTGGATTGAGGACAGCTCGTCGTGCGCTCGGGGCGCGGTCCACCCGGGAGCAACTCTGCCGACGAATTGGTAGGGGTTCCGGCCACGGTTCGAGGTCGCGTCTTCGCGAGTCGGGGTCCAGATCTTTACCGCGCCGAAGGGAAAGTTGAAGCTGGCCGGCATGACGCCGACCACGGTGTGCTGAACGCCATCGAGCGTGATGGCTCGTCCGACGGTGGCCGGGTCGCCTTGGTAGCGTCGTTCCCAGAGGCTGTGGGCGATGACGGCTACCCGCTCGCTCCCCGGCCCTTCCTCCTCTGGCCGGAAGGTTCTGCCCAGGGCCGCAGGTGCGTCGAGCACGTCGAACATGTTCGACGTCACGGTAGACGACATGATCTGCTCTGGACCTTCCCGATCGGTCGCGTTGGTCGAGCCGTAACTGTACGCGGCGATGTCGACGAATCCGTCGGAGCGTGCTCTCCAATCGGCGTACTGCGGGTAAGAGAAGCGTGCCATGTCCCACCCGGTAACCGGGTCGTGGACCGTGATGTGTTGTAGCTCGTCAGGGCTGCCGAACGGGAGTGGTCGGAGCAGATACGGGTTCATCACGCTGAAGATCAGCGTGTTCGCCGCGATCCCGAACGCGAGCGTGAGTACGACTAAGCCCGAGTATCCCGGGGCCAGACGAAGCGAGCGCATCGCGTACTTGAGATCTTGGATCAGCTCTTCGAACGACATCATCCTCTTCCTCCTCACGTCCCTTGTCCGGCGAGTCTGCATCTGGGAGCAGTAACGCCGCGTCTCGTCGATATCCCCGAAGCGGCGACCTGCCTCGCGACGGGCTTCTTCTTCGCTCCACCCACTGTCCACCAGCTCCTCTACCGCGAGCTCCAGGTGGTGCTGAAGCTCGTCTTCTACCTGGGAGCCGGGATCGCTGGGCGCGTGTTGATCGAGTCGGAATACGCGCTTCATCTCTCGATCAGCCTTCTTGGCCTACCGGCTCCAGCACCTTGAAGACTGCCTCGGCGTATCGGTGCCAGAACCCCACTTCCTGCTCGAGGCGCCCACGGCCGGAAGGCGTCAACGCGTAGTACTTTGCTCGGCGTCCCTTGTCTGAAACGCCCCATTCGGCCTCGATCCAGCCCGATTTCTCCATCCGGTGCAGGGCCTGGTACAGAGCTGCGTCTTGAAGCTCCAGTGCCCCGTCTGACCGGCGGCGTATCGAACGTGAGACGGCGAAACCGTGCATGGCTCCACTCGTCAGGGTTTGCAGTATCACGAGATCGACAGTGCCGGGTAACAATCCGCGCGGCTGATTCAATCGCGACCTTCCTCGGTCTTGACCTCACATAGTGTCCTCACATAGTGAGGGTAGCGAAGGATCAGATTCGGTGGAAGGGGTCAGCGAGGTGGGTCTCCGTTTTAGGTGGATCACCAACGGACCCCCTGCCGGACTCCCAGGGGGGCGATAGAATCTCCAATCCACGGAGACTCCTTCACCCCTGGTATCGGTTCATGCGGATCTCATCGCGCTTCATGCGGCACTCGTATCGATTCCTTCTCCCCACACTGCTGGCGGGACTCTTCCCGGGTGCCACGACTGCCCAGGATCGGGGCATCGACTTCGTCTTGGATTCTGTTCTGCTCGACGGCTACGCCTGGCGAAATATCGGGCCGGACCGAGGTGGTCGTTCGATTGCCGTGTCTGGGGTGGTGGGCCGTCCCGACGAGGGGTACTTCGGCGCGACCGGAGGTGGCCTCTGGAAGACGACCGACCGTGGAGAGAACTGGTTTCCAGTCACGGACTTTCAGATCTCTTCGGCTTCGGTCGGTGCGGTCGCCGTTAGCGAGACGACCCCCGACCTCGTCTTCATCGGCACCGGTGAGACGTGTATTCGCGGCAACATCCTTCCTGGCGACGGCGTTTACCGCAGTCGTGATGCCGGTGAAACGTGGGAGCACATCGGCTTTCGCGATTCACACGGGATCTCGAAGATCCGCATCCACCCGACGAACCCCGACATCATTTATGTCGCCTCCTTCGGGAAGTACTCGGCCGAGAGTGAGGAGCGCGGAGTCTTTCGCAGCACGGACGGCGGCGACAGCTGGGAGAGGGTCCTCTTTCGCGATGCTCGGACCGGCGCGATCGACCTCGTGATCGATCGGAACAACCCGGATGTGCTATACGCCTCGCTCTGGGAGGCATTCCGGAAGGAGTACACCGCGTCTTCCGGAGGCCCGGGCAGCGGGATGTTCAAGAGTACGGACGGCGGTGACAGCTGGACCGAGATGACGCGGAACCCGGGGATGCCGCAGGAGGGCATGGTCGGGCGCATTGGTCTCGCGGTCTCCAGCGCCGACTCCGATCGCGTCTATGCTCTCTTCGAGAACGACAACGGCGGGCTCTTCCGTAGCGACGACGGTGGCGACTCCTGGGAGCTCGTGAACGATGAGCGTCGGATTCGGCAGAGGGCTTTTTACTACACCCACGTCTTCGCCGATCATCACGACCCCGACGTCGTCTACATGCAGAACACCCGCATCTTCAGGTCTTCGGATGGTGGGGAGACGCTCGAGGTGATCGACAACGGGACGCACGGCGATCACCACGACCTATGGATTGACCCGGACGACCCGACCCACCTGATCGACGGGAATGACGGTGGTGGCGCGGTGTCCTTCGAGACGGGCCAGCGGTGGACCGACCAGGAGTTCTCGACCGCTCAGTTCTACCAAGCGGTCACGACAGCACACGTGCCCTTCCACATCTGCGGATCCCAGCAAGACAACTCGACGCTCTGTCTGCCCTCGAATTGGAACGTGAACCGTCTCGCCGACGAAGACGTCAATCTGCTAGCCGGCCAGCCGAACTCGATCACCGAGGGCTCGATGGCGGTCGCGTACCGGGTCGGCGGTGGTGAGCCCGGCTATATCGCGCCGGATCCCACGGATCTGGACGTCTTCTTCTCTGGCACCAACAACGGCCGGTACATCGACAAGTACAACAAAGAGCTCGGCACCTCGCGCGAGGTGAATCCCTTCCCTTGGTTCTACTCCGGCGAGCCCGCGCTCGACATGGAAGATCGCTGGCAATGGACCTTCCCGATCATCTTCTCGCCCCTCGACGAGAACGTGCTCTACACCTCATCCAGCCGGCTCTGGAGGTCGACGGACCGAGGCAATACGTGGGATCAGCTGAGCCCGAACCTCACTCGTGCGGATCCGATGACGCTCGGGCGTTCGGGTGGTCCGATCACGGGCGACATGAATGGCCCGGAGGTGTACGCCACCATCTTCTCCGTCGGTCCGAGTAAAGTGACTCCCGATGTGATCTGGACCGGATCTGACGACGGGCTCGTGCACGTGACCCGCGACCAGGGAGGAAGCTGGGACGACGTGACGCCTCCCGACATGCCCGACTTCGGCCGCGTGAGTCAGATCGACGCCTCGGCGTTCGATGCGGGACGTGCGTACATCTCCGTGCGGCGCCCACTTCTGGACGACTTCGCTCCGTACATCTGGAAGACCGATGACTACGGCGTATCGTGGACGAAGATCGTCGACGGGATCCCGCACGGCGCGTACGTGAACGCCGTGCGAGAGGACCACAACCGGGCCGGCCTCCTTTACGCCGGAACGAACCGCGGTGTGTACGTCTCGTACGACGATGGGGAGCATTGGCGCCCTCTCAACCCGGGGCTGCCCCAGATCCCCATTACGAACATCGTGGTCGAACACAACGAACTCGCGATTGCCTCGCATGGCCGAGGCTTCTGGGTGCTCGACAACATGGCTCCACTCCGGCAGGCCGATGGAGCGATGCTCGACGCTGCAGCGCGTCTTTTCGAGCCGGCGACAGCATACCGCTCGGCGGGCGGTGTAGAGCTCTCGTACTGGCTGCGTGACGAACCGACCGACGCGAAGCTCGAGGTCTTGGATGGTGCGGGTGTCGTGGTCGCGTCGTTCGAGCCAGAGTCGGAAGGAGAAGAGCGGGATCGGTGGTCCGCCCCGGCGCTTCCAGTCGAGGCAGGACTGAACACGTTACGGTGGAATCTCCGGGGGAACGGGTGGACGGCCTTCCCGCGCATGGTTCTCTGGGGTGTCCGTACCAACGCTCCTACGCTGCCCCCGGGAGCGTACACGCTTCGCTTGTCGGTGGACGGGAGCTCCGAGACAGCGCCTCTCGAGATCGAACCTCACCCGTGGATTGATGAAGTGAGCGTCGCCGACATGCAGGCGCAGTACGCCTTTGCCGTCCAGATCCGTGACCGGGTGGAGGAAGCGAACCAGGCGGTCATCGCGATTCGAAGGATGAGGACTCAGGCGTTGGCGCGATTGGAGGAGACCGACGACCGACAGCTACGCGAGCGGATGCATGCTCTGATGACCGCAGCAGGGGCCGTCGAGGCCGACATCTACCAGGTGCGGAACCGGGCAGGCCAGGATCCGCTCAACTTCCCGATCAAGGTGAACAACCGACTCGCGAACCTTCTGTCGATGGTGGAGCAGGGAGACGGGGCCCCGAACCAGGGGATGCACGATGTCTTCGACATCATGTCCGGGAGGCTGGACGGATTCCTCGCCACGCTGGCGGGGGTGTGGAACGACGAGATGGCGTCCGTGAATGAGCGGCTGCGCGGGCTCGGGATGGAGGTTCTCGACCCGTGGGACGAGAACACTGTGATCTGGAGGCCCGAGGGTCTGTAAGCGGATTCGGTAACGCCCCGGTCACTGAGGCGGATATCCAATAGGCGAGAAGAGTGACGCTGCGATGGAGGATGGGTGAAGCGCGTAGTTGGAGTGTGTGCGGCGTTGCTGGCTACCGTGTCGGCCGCCAGCCTCGAAGCTCAGACGATTCGCGGAAGCGTCACTGACGAAGAACAGTCGCGTCCCGTTGCGGGCGCGGACGTTCGGCTCCTTGATGAGCAGAGGAACCTCGTTGCGCGTGCCGCCTCTGGGCCTGAGGGGCATTTTGCGCTCCCTGCGGATCCGGGGAACTACTACCTCATCGTCGACTTTCTCGGACTCCGTCGCCTAGAGTCACCGCTCTTCTCCCTCGGAGAAGACCGAGACGTAACGATCGACTTCGAACTCCCGACGGACCCGATCGAACTCGAAGGGTTGAGAGTCGCGGCCGACCGCTTGGAGGAGATCAAGGCCGAAGTCGCCCGATTCGGTGTGCGAGCGGACAACATCGGCGAGCGTTTCGTGGACGCAGAGACGATCGCTCGCCGAGCGACTGCTCGGAATTTTGGCCATGTCTTGCAGTGGCAGTCGATCCCGCAAATGCGCGTATACAACTCGACTGACTACGGCCTGTCCGAGGAGCCGTACGTCTGTGTCAAGTTGCGGATGAACTCCGAACGGTGCGCCGTCACCGTGCTGAACGGGGGGCTCATCACGTTAGAGACCGCAGCGGCGATCCCGCCGGAAGCGATCGAGGCGATGGTGGTCCTCGACCCGTATGAGGCCACCACCTTGTACGGGACAGAGGGTGGAGGCGGCGCGGTGCTTCTCTTTACCAGGGTGGGGCGGTGAACCGACTGCTACGGCTGGGTCTGTGTATGGCGCTGGTAGGGTGCGGAGGCGAGGCGTCTGTGGATGAGGGTGGAACGTCAGGTGGAGACGGTGTGCCTTCGACCGTCTCGCTCTCCCCTGAACTCTCCATCGGGGGAGAAGGAGCCGTGGGAGAAGCCGAGTTCGGAGAGGTACTCGATATCCAACTCGGATCCGGAGGTGAGGTCTACGTGCTCGATGGGATGCGCGACGCCGTGCAGCTCTTTTCGCCGGAGGGCCAATACCTTCGGACGTTCGGGGGTAGTGGGAGCGGTCCGGGTGAGATCGACCGGGCGGTCGCGATCGTTTGGGGACCGAACGGGCGGTTGTGGGTGATCGACCCCGGCAACGGGCGTTTTACGGCGTTCGATGTGGGCACCGGAGCTTCGTCGAGTTACCGGACAGAAGGCGGCGGACCCGTGCATCCCTGGACCGGCACAATCACCGACGATGGAGTCCTGTGGGACGTGGGCTTCGACTTCGGTGCGGATGGGCCAGCCGCGGTGTTCGGGGCTGCTGCGATCGAGCCCGATGGCCTACGAGCGCTTGATCGCATCACGCTCCCGCCCGCGAACGTCGACATCTATGAAGCCCGGTCGCCAGGAATCGCCGTGATCATCCCGGTGCCCTTCTCGGCAATGCCTCTCGACCGCGTTGGTCCGGACGGGTCGCTTTGGCTCGCCCACAGTGGCTCGCCCTTTATCCGGCGCAGGGTGGATGCCGGAGATGGTGGGACTGTACTGGGACGGGACTTCGACCCGCTCCCGATCACGGCCGAAGACGTGCAGCGCAGATTCGAAGAGGAAGACATGGCAAACTTCGTCGCGCAATTCGGCCAGGAGATCGCCGGGGGTTTGAGAGAGCGTCTGCCCGAGCACCAGCCGTACATCTTCGGCTTCTTCTTTGGTGACGAGGGTCGAACCTGGATCATGAAGAACGACGACGCGGCTCCGCCGGGGGGCTTCTCGGCGGACGTCTACGACGCGGCCGGGGCCCTCGTGGCCGCTTTGCCCGTTCCGCTTTCCCACACACCGTGGCCCCGAGTCCGCGACGGAAAGCTCATCGGCGTCACGCGGGATGAGTTGGGGATCGAGACGGTGGAGGTGTTTCGCATTGTCGGGATGGACGGCGGGTCGGAGTAGCGTCGATCCGCGGTCACCGATTTGGGAACCAGGAGGGGAAGGTCCCCTCCATTAGCGATCTCACGTTTCGCGGATCGCCCACCTCGACAATGCCTACCTCACCTTGACTCTCGAAGGCGATGCGGAGGCCATCGGGCGACCACACAGGTCGTGACCCTGTGCCCGGCAGTGGCGCGATCACGGCGCCCGACGTGGCGTCGATCACCTCTGCCGCGCGGAAGTCCCTCCCGAACGCGATCCGCGTACCGTCCGGCGACCAACGGGGCGAGTTCTCCCTTGTGTTGTCAGCTGACGTCAAAGCCCCGGCGTTGGATCCGTCCGCATCCATGACCCAAATATCCTCCCCGTCCACGAACGCGATCCTCGACGCATCGGGAGAGAAGCGGGGCCCCGTACCTCGGCCGTCGGTCTCGCGAAGCAGTTGACGCTCCGACGCGTCGGAGCGGACCCGGAGAATGCCCTGTCGTCCGATCTCGTCATCACCAGCGTAGACGATCCACTCCCCGTTTGAGGAGTAGTGGGGGGTCTGGCCAGTCAGGGGGCCCGGCGTGAGGTGTCTGACGTCGGATCCATTGATGCCCACCGAGTACATCTCCGACGCGCTTGTCGAGTATGCAAGGCGGTTTCCAACTGGCGCCCACGTGGGCGCGCTGGCCACCGAGACGGTGGTGTCCGAGATCGCACGGAGCTGCGTACCCGCCGAATCGACGACGTACAGCCTAGCAGGCCTGGGAGCCGTCGAGAGCGTATCGACAGGTCGTGCAACGAAGGCGATGTGCGTCAGGTCGGGAGACCACGAAGAGGCGCCTACAGCGAGCGAGTCAGCGGTCAGGGCGCGATGGCTGCCCGACGCGGTATCCACGACGGTCAACCGGAGAAGGGTGTCGACCGCAAGTAACCCGTACGGAGGGGACGAAGGAGGGGTGACCGAGTCCTGGGGCGGTGGCTCGACCGGAGGCGGCGTCGGTGAATCGCCACATGCGGTCGCCAGAATGGCGACCGTGACAGCGTGTGAGAGGCGAATCCGCATCTGTCGCGGGGCAGGGGTCAGAGGCAGTGCCCATCATCGAAGGGCGGTAGTAAACGCGCAACCACCATCCTCTGTGATACCTAAGCGTTCGCTGTGACTTCCCTCACTCCATACCGGCCTGCTCCCTCACCCATCGGGCCGCCTCTTCGTGCGTACCGAACCACACACCGCCCTTTGCCTGCATGTGGTCGATGAGACCTTCCAGCGCCACGATCCGGGATCGGTGCCCGACGACGTGCGGGTGCATGGTCAGGAGGAACATCGTCCCTTCCTCCCACGCTACGTCGAACTCGTCGATCCACACCTGCATCACGTCGCGCGGGTTCATGTAGCTGTTGCCCCGCGGGTTGAAGAGCGGCGCGTCGTCCAAAATCCACTCTACCGGCAACTCCACCAGTCCGGTGGGCTCACCGTTTTGGACGAGCTCGTATGGGCGGTCGTCCGCCATTAGTGAGCTCTCATAGAGGAAGCCCATATCGCGCACGATCTGCAGCGTGTTCGGCGAGTGATTCCACGACGGTGCGCGATAACCTACCGGGCGGACACCCGCGATCTCTTCGATCGCGTCGACAGCTTGGCGCAGCAGGCGCTCCTCGGTTGGACCGTCTAGCGCCGTGTTCAGTTCGTGAATCCAACCGTGCACCGCGATCTCGTGCATACCCGAAGCTTGAATCAGGTCGGCTTGCTCTGGAGCGAGCTTCAGGCTCCACGCAGGAAAGAAGAAGGTGGACGGCACGTTCTTCTCATCCATGAGATTCACGACCCGAGGTAGGGCGACGCGGGACCCGTACTCGCCCTGTGACAGCGGTCCGATACTGATGTCACCCGTACGGAGGCCCTGGACGGTTTCATTGTCGACATCGTACGACATCAGGACGGCGACCCTCGCCCCCCCGGGCCAGCTATCCGGATTCAGGTCACGACCCGCTCGCACCTGGTTCACAGAGGCACGCACAAACTCTTCCGACCAATCCCAGGGGGCGGCAGGATCCTGCTCCTGAGCAGGGGCATCCTCGATTCTGCATCCGGTCAGCGGCAGCAACGCGACGACCGCCGCGAGCATCACGGCGCGGGTACTGGGACGATTGGGAAGGGACCTCACGGCAGACTCTCCGGTTGGGTGAGCGCTGAGCCTATCTCCCGTGCCGCGTCCAGACCAGGACCGCGCCCCCGCCCCCGAGCGTGCCGTATTGTGTAGCGGCTTCCGTCGGGATGAGGACCGCTACGCTCTCGATCGCATCTGGATCGATGTTGAGAGCCTGTACGCCCGAGATCGGCACGCCGTTGAGCACCACCAATGCGCATGTGCCTCGGCCTTCAGCCCTTCGCGCGCGTTGCATGGAAACGCAGAGACCCATGTTCTCGCTTCCCATCGTCAGATTCTCCGGGCGAATGACCCGGATCCCGCTCTGCGACGTGTTCTCCAGGATTACGCCCATGTCTCGCTTGACTTGGATCGCGTCGATCTGCTCCCGGTCGATCCACCTTCGCCCTAGCACGTTGGCGCTGAGACCCATAATGCTTAGCTCCTCGGCAGCCACCTCTTCGACGGATATCTCGAGCCCCTCGAGGCCGATCGGGGACGGGTTGATGAGGAGGTCCAGCGCTGCTTCTCCAGCGGTACCGAGTGCGATCAGCGGGGAGGTCGTCTCGAGGTAGCCGAACCGCTCCGTTCTCAGGATGTACTCGCCCGCAATCGGCGGAGTGATACGAAACCGACCCACCGAGTCAGAAAGAACGCGAACCCGCTCTTCTCCGCTCCGAGCCACCAAAGCGACGATTACGCCCCCTACGGGCTCTTCGTTGACCTGGTCCAAGACCCGGCCGAGGATCGTCTGAGCTTCCACCGCCGCAGGAGTTGCGAAGGCCAAGACCGTGAGAAGTAGGGTGACGCGTCTCACGATACCGTCATGGTGCCCTGGCTCACGGGTACGGCGGCTCCCCCGACAGTCACCCGCGCGGTCTTGCCGCCCCGGCGCTCCGCTCCCACGCGGATCAAGCTCGGCCGACCCATCTCGATTCCCTGCTCGACCACCCACGAGAGATTCGCCTCCTCGCGACCATCAGCTGCGGATAAGTAGCCCCCGAGAGCAGCTGCCGCTGACCCCGTGGCCGGATCCTCGGGCACTCCTGACCCGGGTGCGTACATACGCACGTGGACGTCCACACTGTCGCCTTCTCCATCCATCGCTACGACGTAGACGTGATGCGCCCAGGCGTCTGCGAGCATCGACCGCCACAACCCCAGATCCAGGAATGAGCGGCGGGCCGCGTCGATCGAGCGGACAGGAATGATGAAGTACTCCAAGCCGCACGATACCTGCTCGACTCCCAACTCCCGCCCTCCGGGCCCGATCGCCCCGAGGTCGTCGGGAGACAGAGAGATGAGCGCTGCGACGTCTTCCAGCGGATGGGGATTGGGTCGGTGCTCAGGCAAGATCGCGGTCTCGAACTCCGCCGATGTCGCGACTCCACTCTCGTACCGCACCTGGACGGGTACCGGGCCGATGTTCTCCTCCAGGACCAGGGAGGTCGTGCCCGACCCGCCCGCTCCGATCTCTTCGGGTGGCCCACTCCGGTTGGCAAGGAAAACACCGGTTCCCACCGTCGGATGGCCGGCGAAGGGTACTTCCCGTCCCGGTGTGAAGATCCTCACGCGAGCGGTCCCGCCACTTTCCGGCGGGCCAAGGAAGACGGTCTCGGATAGGTTCATCTCCAGTGCGATGCGCTGCATCAGATCGGTGGGGAGATGTGCTGCGTCCGGGAAAACCCCGAGCGGGTTCCCCCCGAATGTCGTGTCGGAGAATACGTCGAGGGTGTAGAACGGTAGATCCATCGATCGAATGACTGAGAGAGAGTCGACTCGTGCCGGGGACATGGGGAGAATACATGATCGAGTCCCGTGTATCGACGTTGGACGAGATCCGGCCCTTCCGTGATCGCTTTCGCGCGGAGCTCGCTGTCAGATCGTACGTGACTCGATCCTTCCGAGGGGTCTTGCGCAGCCGTATGCACTGACAACCGACGGGGCCTTAGCAGGGTACGGTGGCGTCTGGCTCGATCACTATCCGGGCCGCGTCATGGAGTTCTGGGTCGAGCCGACAGAGAGGGTGCGCGCCGCCGACTACTTTCGTGCTTTGATCGACGCGAGTGCCGCTACCCACGCCGAAGCCCAAACCAATCTCAGTGCGATGTGCGATGTCGTACCGTCGTTCGTTCCCGAGTCGGCTCGAGAGCATTTCTTGTTCGAGGATTCCACCGCACCGGCGCCGAGCGCACCGGCGGGTGTGGTGCTTCGCCGGCGTGTCGAAACAGATAGCGGACCCGATGGGGAGTGGGTGGCGTGCGTGGACAGCAAGGTCATCGGTGCTGGTGGCTACCTGACTCACTACAATCCTCCGTACGTCGACCTCTTCATTGAGGTGACCGAGGCGTGGCGGGGCCGAGGGGTGGGCAGCTACCTGGTTGGAGCCTTGAGGGAAGTCGCCCGTGCTGACGCCTTCGTCCCTGCAGCGCGGTGTGCGGCCGCGAACCGAGCGTCTGCGCGTACGTTGGAGCGGGGAGGGATGAGGAGATGCGGGGAAATCATCGCGGGGGAGGTCGTACCGAGGCTCGACCAGACGAAACCGGGGGCCCCGTAAGCAAAGTGTGGCGGCGCAGGTCGTTCCTGGCGGCTGGCGCGGCCGCCGGGTGCGGTGTGCTGCTGGAGGGGACCGTCCTTCAACCCCGACGGATCGAGATGACACGGCATCGGGTTGGTCGCCCAGACGACGGAGCGACGGACCCCATCGTCGTGGCTCAACTCTCCGACTTGCACTTGAAGACGGTCGGAGCTGTGCAGGAGACGGTAGCGGAGCTGGTTCACGAAGTCGGTCCCGATCTCATAGTGCTCAGCGGAGACGCAGTCGACTCGTCGGAAGCGCTGCCTGTGCTCGATAGCTTCCTCCGCCTCCTTCCGGACTCCGCCTCCTTGGTGGCCACCTTGGGGAACTGGGAGTACTGGGGCCGGGTCGATATCGATGAGTTGCGGAGCGTGTACGAGGGGCTCGGTGGGGTGCTCTTGGTGAATGACGTCGGTGACTTCTCGGTGCGGAGCCACGTGGCCACCGTCATCGGTCTGGATGACGCCGTGGCTGGATCACCGAATCTGGAATTGGCGAGGGGCGAACGCGACGTAGGCAGTTCCACACTATTGGTGTCGCACTGCCCCGTGTGGCGTGACTCCTTGGATGCCGCCGGCGTGGATCCGGGGTTCGTCCTGGCGGGGCACACTCATGGCGGTCAGATCGCCTTTCGAGGTCGTTCTCCGTTCACTCCGCCCGGGAGTGGGGCGTACGTCGCTGGGTGGTACCGCGGGGATGGTCCCGCGATGTACGTATCTCGCGGGGTCGGGACATCCGTCGTCCCACTTCGACTCGGGGCGCCGCCCGAGATCGCTTGCTTCGATTGGTACCTTTGACTCCTGTGACCTTCGGGTCGCTCCACGCTACTCACGAACCGAAGGTGCACCGAGATGGTGTTCGAAGGCGGATCCCTCAAGGAAGCCCTAGCCGCGCTACGAGCCGAGAAAGACGCGGCGCGTGACCCTGCGGCGACGGCGGTCATGACTCGAGCGACGGACGAATTGCGAGCCTCGGGAATCACTAACCAGGTCGCCAGAGTCGGTACTCCGGCTCCCCGTTTTGCGAGGCCGAACGTCGACGGAAGTACGGTGCGGCTCTCCTCGCTGCTCAACTCCGGGCCAGTCGTGCTGAGCTTCTTCCGAGGCCGATGGTGACCGTATTGCCGACTAGAGCAGGTGGCTCTCCAGTATCATCTCGACGCCTTCCGTGAACTCGGGGCCTCATTGATCACACTCTCTCCCCAACTCGAGCCGTACGCGAGTCGGTGGGTGACAGAGGACGGGATCGACTTCGAGGTCCTCCTGGACCTTGGAAACGGTGTGGCCCGTGACTACGGCTTAGTGTTTCGCCTGCCGGACGATCTCCAGTCGCTCTACCGAGATGGCTTGAAGATCGATCTCGCTCGGTTCAACGGCGACCAGTCGTGGGAGCTCGCGATTCCAGCGACTTTCGTCCTGAGTCGAGAAGGTGAGATCGTCTTCGCCGAGGCGGACCCGGACTACACGACGCGCCCTGAGCCGTTGGAGGTTTTGGCCGCCGTACGTGCCGTGTCGTGACCACTCCGGAGACCGGACTTCACCCGCTCCCTCACCCTCTGGACAGGGCCCACGCATGGGTCCGAGCGCAGCCTTGGTTGTGGCGGTTTACGATCGCCAATCGTGTGCTTCTCGCCATGGCGTTCTTGCCGACCGGCTTGGTCAAGGCAACCGGCCAGAGATTCACGACGCTTCCGACCAGTAACCCGGTCGGATTCTTCTTCGAAGCGATGTATCAGACCGGGCCGTACTGGCACTTCATCGGGGTGGCTCAGGTCGTTGCTGCGGTGCTCCTCCTGATCCCTGCGACGGCGACGCTGGGTGCCGTGCTCTTCCTCCCGATTGGCGCGAGCATCTTTCTCATCACGTGGGGGGTGGGGTTCGGAAACACGGTCTTCATCACGGGTGGGATGCTCCTGGCCGTGGTGTACCTCGTCTGCTGGGATGGAGATCGGGTTTGGAGTGCCGGGGTCACCTTGTTCGGCAGGAGACCGAGCGGGCGCCTCTTGGCCCGGATGCATTGGCTGGAGCGCACGGGTTGGATTCTCGGAACGGTTACCGGCGTCGGTGTGATGATGGTCACGAGAGGCTTCGTCCCTCGCTCGTGGACGCTCCCCATGCTTGCGGTCGGAATCGGCGCGGTCGCCCTCGTCGTCTTGGGCTGGGTGGTGGGTGGTCTCGCGGGTCGAGGAGAGACCTCTCCGGAGGCGATGCCATGATCGAGGTGCGCCTCCTTTCGCCCGCCGAGTCGGGAACGTTGGAGAGAGTTGCCGGCGGCGTGTTCGACGGTCGAGTCCTACCGGAGTATGCCGAAGAGTTCCTCGCCGACCCGCGTCATCATCTCGCCGTTGCCATCGCCGATGGAGAAGTCGTGGGAATGGCTTCGGCGGTGCATTACGTGCACCCAGACAAGCCCACGGCGCTCTGGATCAACGAAGTCGGCGTCGACCCCACATTTGCCAGGCGTGGGTTGGCATCCCGACTCTTGAACGTGCTCTTCGAAGTGGGAGCCGAGCTCGGGTGTACCGAGGCCTGGGTGCTCACCGAAGAAGACAACGCGCCCGCGAACGGGCTGTACCAGTCGCTGAACCCAGATCGTGTGTCACGGGGGGTCGTGATGTACGAGTGGACGCTTCCCGACCAACGGACCGAGCCAGGAGCCTGAGATGCGAAGCACCCTACGACTCTTCATCGCGGTAGCCTGTGCCTGGTCGATCGCTGCCTGTGATAGAGGCGATGAGTACGACGTGATCTTGCGGGGAGGCACGGTCGTCGATGGTTCCGGCAGAGCCCCCGTCGTGGCAGACGTCGGGATGTTCGGCGGTGCGGTGGCGGCAGTGGGCGACCTCTCGGACTTCGACGCCGGGGAGATTCTCGACGTCGCGGGTCTCGTCGTCGCTCCCGGCTTCATCAACTTGCACAGCCATGATCGGGTCGCGCGCGCGCCCGCCTCCGAGAATCTCCTCTTGCAGGGGGTGACGACGATCATCCTCAATGCGGACGGCGGTGGGCCACTCGATCTCGCGGCCCAGCTCGCCGAGCTGGAAGGTGCCGGCCTGGGTGTGAACATCGGGTCTCACATTGGCTTCAACTCGGCGTGGGTCGAGGTGAACGGGAACGCCGAAACGGCTCCCACCGACCAGCAGTTGGGGTGGATCTCGGAGCTTCTTCGCCAAGGGCTCGAGGACGGAGCATGGGGAATTTCGGCCGGACTGGACTACAAGCCGGCGTACTTCGCTTCGTCTGACGACGTGGTCTCGGCCCTCAGCGGCCTCTCCGAATGGCGCACCCTCTTCTCGAACCACGACCGACTGACCCCAGAGAGTGGGTACAGCTCGATGACCGGGATGCTCGAGACGATCGAGATCGCTGAGGCCGCCGGTCTCATGCCCGTGATCACCCACATGAAGATCCAGGGTCATGAACAGGGTACGGCTCCGCAGGTCCACGCGATGATGGAGGCCGCGCGAGCTCGCGGGGTCCCGGTGGCTGCAGATGCCTATCCGTATCTTGCGGGTCAGACCTCTCTCGCTGCGCTGATCATTCCGGGCTGGGCGCAGGCGGGAGGCGCCGAGGCGATGTTGGAGCGTTTCTCCGATCCCGGGCTACGCGCGCGGATTGTCGTTGAGGCCGACGGCGCACTAGATGCTCGTTTCGGTGGGGCATCGGGGGTGTTTCTTCCCGAGTCCCAGCGCGAACTCACGGAGGTCATGGCGGAGCTGGGTGCGGCCTCCGGCGGAGAAGCGGTAGTGCGGATCCTCGAGGAAGCGGGTGAAAGCCCCAGAGCGATTCTGCGGTTCGGGAGCGAAGAGGATTTGGCTGCGATTCTTCGAGATCCAGCCACATCCATCGCGTGCGACTGTGACCCTGCGGACGGTCCTTCCGGGCACCCTCGCTACTACGGCACCTTCCCTCGTCTCTTCGGTCGGTATGTACGAGAGCTCGGCGTACTCTCCCTCGAGGAGGCTGTCCGGAAGTCGTCTGCGCTGCCTGCTACCACCATCGGGATGGGCGATCGCGGATATATTGCGTCAGGAATGGCTGCAGATCTGGTCGTGTTCGACCCGGAGGCGATCGTCGACCATGCGACGTACCTCGACCCGGCCGCGGCCCCTGAGGGTGTCGTCCATGTGTTCGTGAACGGTGTGAGCGCCGTTCGGGAGGGCACGCCCACGGGTGCGACCGCAGGGCGTGCTCTGCGGCGCGACCGGTCGATGCCCGCTCGGGCGATGGAAGGCTCCGACTCCAGGCGGGTGCGCCTCTATGGCGACGTAGCCTCCTCGCAGGGAGCAGCGGAAGTTGCACTTTCTCTGAACCAGGTGGCCCGAGCCCGCGGCGCGGATGGGGAGTTCTCGGTGACGTTACCGGACGGAACCGTCGACGTCATTGGCGATGAATTCGGCGAGCTCCAGACGATGCCCGGGTGGGCTTCGTTCACCGCGATGGGGCGCGTCGGGTCAGCCGCGGAGATCGCCCCGCTTCATGTCGTCGTCGACGAGACGACCGAGAGCGGTCGCACGGAGGTCTCGGTCTTCGTAGCCGGACAGCTACACAGTCGGTTGGTGGTCGACGCCCTCCCGGACGTCAACTGACTCCGTCACTCCTCGATGTCTTCCGCTTCTACCGAGGCGAGCACGCGTCCAATGACGCCTTCCATCTGCTCACGCCGGGTTCGTGCCCAACGCGGGAGACCGGCCCTGATGAATGCGTGCGCCGCAAGACCGCCAAAGGTGAGAATGCCGGCCATGATCAGCTCCCGAACTGTCCCTGAGCTCAAGAACGCGATGCTGCCCATCGCGAGAAAGGCCGCTGCCATCCCTGCCGAAGCGTAGGCCTGGCCCTTCACCGTCTTGAGGCGGAGTCGTTCTCCCGTCTCCGTCGGCTCGAGGAGCGCCTGGAGGTTTCCGTTCGTCCACTGACGGAATGCTCCTTCCTGACGGATCTTCCCCTTGGCGTCGAACGTTTCGCGAAGGTCGACGACTAGCCTGTTCCACTCTCGCTCCGTGAGTCGTCGAGGGAGGTTGGCGGAGCGCCCGACACCGGTTGTGGCTCCGAGCAACGATCGATGTGCGATCGCGTCCACGTGCGGGCGATCCAGCGCTGCGGCCGCTCTCGTGATTCGGCCCCTCGGGATCCCGACCTCGTCGCCGATCTCCTGCAACTCCGACAGCGTGAGACCACCTGGTGCCCCGGCCGACCCTCCGGTTCCGACCTCCGTCGCCTCATCGAGAATCCTCGCGACCTCTTCATCGGAGTACGTGCGTTCGCCTGTCATCTGACCCCCAACCGGATCCAAATCGTCATCATCCCAACCGACTCTCCGCGTCGATGAGTTGGTTCCCTTCTTCGGGCGTGTAGACCGCGTAGTTGAAGCCAGGAGCGATACAGTAGCTCCCGTAGCGACCCGCCTTGTCCAGCGCCAGGAACCCCACCTGAATGTCTCGCCAATCTGGGTTCTTCTCGATCACTCGCTCTACGGCGAGTCGACACGCCTCATCCGGGTCGTGACCCTGGCGCATGAGTTCGACTACCAGAAAGCAGCCGACCGCTCGGATTACGGCCTCTCCCCAACCGGTGGCGGTGGCGCCCCCGACCTCGTTGTCGACGTACAGTCCGGCTCCAATGATCGGGGAGTCGCCGACACGCCCGTGATACTTGTAGGCCGCGCCGCTCGTCGTGCACGCCCCGGACAGATTGCCCGACTGATCCACCGCGAGCATCCCGATCGTGTCGTGATTCTCGATGTTGATCATCGGTCTCGTCTCTCCATTCGTGGCCTTCCACTCCTCCCACCCAGCCCGGGCGCGGTCGGTGAGAAGGTCCTGCCTCTCAAAGCCCTCTGTGACCGCGAAGTCGAGCGCTCCTTCTCCTACGAGCATCACGTGCGGTGTCTTCTCCATGACTCGTCGAGCAACCGAAATGGGGTGCAGGATCTCTTGGAGAAAGGCGACCGAGCCGCATCGCCCTCGCTCGTCCATGATGCATGCGTCCAGCGTCACCTTCCCGAAGCGGTCGGGCCAGCCGCCGTACCCCACAGAGGTAACGTCGGGGTCGGCTTCCGGGATCCGAACGCCGGCCTCCACAGCGTCGAGAGCACTACCTCCCGAGGTGAGAATGGGCCATGCGGCGTCATTCGCGGCGAGACCATGGTTCCACGTCGAGAGTGCCACCGGTCGCACCGGCGTCACCTCTCCCCGTGGCTCGGCCGAAGGTTCTGATGTGCACGCGTCGAGCACGATCGGTGCGGCGGCGGCACCGATGGCCGTAGTCTTTAGGAAGGTGCGTCGGGTACTCATTCGACAGACCGGAGCAGGGGGAAGGTGGCCGGTCACGTTAACAGAGGGTGGCGTGGGTGCAACGATCGGGGGTTCGATCGGTAGGAAGAAATGACGAATCTTAGGAGACTGTGGTGACCAGACGCTCGTGTGCCGTGTTGTTTGTCCTGGCCCTAGCGGTAGGCCCTGGAGCTGTTGCCGGACAGACGGTGCAGGGGCGCGCCGTCGACGCGAACAACGGTGAGCCCGTCGGGTTGGCTGGCGTGTTCTTACTCGACAGTGCCCGTGAGCTGATCGTGGGTTCGGCCGCCGACGCCGAAGGGTACTACTCGATCGAGGTGCCCGGCGCGGGTGAGTACTACCTCTTCTTCCAACGCCTCGGGTACTTCGAGAATGAGACGCCGCTCCTCGAGATTCCGGGGCCGGGCGACTTCGGTGTCGACGTAGAGATGAGACCGGAGCCGTTCCGGCTGGATCCTCTCGAGGTGACGGTCCAGAATGAAGAACTCGAAGACTTCCTCACCTTGGAGTTCGGCGTGAATCCGAACTCGATCTTCGGGTACCGCGTCTACCAGGGAATCCGAGTGGAAGAGGCGAAGCTGTTAGCGGAAGACAACACAGACTTCCTGCGGGAGCTGTACGTGCCCGTGAGCCATGGGCAGCGTGTGTGCATCGGCACGTTCGGAGGGAGTATGCCGGAGCGGGGGAGTATGGCCCGAATCAACGCGGCTGCGGATGCGGCCACGCCGGTCGCGGTCGAGACGATGAATGCCCAGTGTGGGCAACTCTTTCTCGATGGCATTCAGTGCCGTAACGAGCACATCGAAGAGATCGACCTCGACCGGATCGCAGTCGTCGTCCTCACGCCAGGTTCCGTGCGACTATTCACCCGGGGCTTCGAATGGACCTTCAAGCCGAACATTGCAGGGGCGTGCCAATGAAAGTCGCTAAGGCAGCCGGCTCGTTCAGGCGCTCGGCGATCACGAAGGCGTGGACGCTCTGCGTTTCATTGTGCGCGGTGGCGACCAGCGCGGCCGAGGGCCAGCTCAGCATCATGGTCACGAACGACGATGGGATCGAGGCCCCTGGTCTAGAGATCTTGGCTGCGGCTCTCACCGTGGCCGGCCATGAAGTCGCGGTCGTGGCTCCGCGTTCGAATCAAAGCGGAAGCGGGACCTCGCTCACGAGTGCCGGGTCCATCGATTTCATCAACGTTCGTGATGGGGTGTGGGCTGTGTCGGGCACGCCGGCGGATGCCGTTCTTCTCACATTGGCTGGCGTCATGCCGATGGAGTCTCCGGACCTCGTCATTTCCGGTCCGAATTTCGGACAGAACGTGGGCGCGAACACGCTCCAGTCGGGTACTGTGGGGGCCGCCCTTACGGCCGCCAAATCGGGCGTACCTGCGATCGCGCTCTCGATCGAGGTCGACCTTCGCGAGGCGGAGAGCGAGCGACGCTTCTCGAGCACGATCGACGCGTGGGAGCCCGCCGCCGCTCTCTTGGTCGAACTCGTGAGCCAGCTCGAAGAGACGGGTGGCGAAGGACTACTCCCCTTTGGAACCCTCCTCAACGTGAACTATCCGGCGGTCGGTTCGGATCCCCCGGCGGGAGTGCGTTTCGCTACCGTCTCGTCCCTGCGAGGCTTTCGACACGTCTACGCCGTGTCCGATGGCGGAGAGGTCCGGGTCGAACCGACCCCCGCGGATGCCGGTCGAGCCGAGGCCGGGTCGGACGTTGCGCTCTTAGCGGACGACTTCGTGACGATCAGCCTCCTCGGATCTACCCTCGATCTAGGGCGTGAGAGTTGGGAGCCGCTCCAGCGTCGGTTGGTGATCGAGCGATGACTGCACCACTGATCGAGACGGCTCGTCTTCAGCTCCGAGAGCTCGAAGCGGGAGACTTCGACGCCGTTCACGCGTACGCCTCGGACCCCGAAGTCGTCGAGTACATGTCGTGGGGACCCAATACCGAGCAACAGACCCGCGACTTCTTGGACCGTGCTATGGTGGCGGCCGACTGTGACCCCCGCACTCAGTTCGTCTTCGCGGTCGCACTCAAAGAAGGGGGACCCTTGTTTGGGACCGTGGGCCTCTACCTGTCTGCACCTGAGGCGCATTCGGCGATGCTGGGTTACGCCTACGCGCGTCCGGCTTGGGGTACCGGGTACGCGACCGAAACGGTCGAAGCCGTCTTGAGCCTCGCCTTCGACGTGCTCGGGTTGCGACGGGTGTGGGCCGGCTGTGATCCGGACAACGTTGCATCCGCGCGAGTGCTCCAAAAGTGCGGGATGACGCTGGAAGGTCACCTTCGGGACGAAGTCGAGATCCGGGGCAGGTTGAGAGATAGCCTCGTCTGGGGAATACTCCTCGACGATTGGCGGACTCTCCAAGATTCTGAGGAGCGCGAGTGACGAAGCGTGTGGAGTGGCGGTATCACCGCCCTGGCTGAACGAGCTGTACCAAGACTCGAGAGTTTCTCGAGAAGAATCAGGTCGATAGCGTGGTCGTGCAGAGCACGGGACGGGAGCCGATTGAGGGCCCCGCCGCTTTGGCGACACTCGAGGGAGTGAGAGAGCTCGTGGTTGCAAAGGGTCGCAAGGTCGAGCGTTTCGACCTCGACGAGGCTCGCCCGTCCGACGATGATCTGCTCGCGCTCATGCTGGGACGGTCGGGCAAGTTGCGTGCGCCCACGCTCAGAACAGGCGATGTGTTGTTGGTGGGTTACCACGCGGACACGCTTGCCGAGCTCTTTGGCTGAGGGGATTCGCCGTCCGCGGCCGACGGTACGATCGCTGGCCCGATGGCACCGCCAAGTCGGTGCCCCCCAGGTCGGCTTCACGCGGATCGGTCTCACATGGTTGGTCGCGTTCGTCGTGGGAGCGCCTGTGCAGGGTCAGGAAGTTCCAGCGGAAGTGCGCCCTCCTTCCGCCGTAGGCGCTTTCGCCGGCTACGGCAGCACGGACGGAATCTGGAAGCCCGATGCCGTTACGACCTCGGTGGGTGGCGTGATCTTGGGCGCCTTTCTCGACGCCCCGACCATGAAGAGCTGGCTTTCGATCCGAGTGGAGGGCGCTTGGGTGCAACGCGGAAGCAATGTCTCGAGCGTCGCTGGCGACACACAGCTTGCCGGCGGCATCCGGACCGATGCCTTCGCGCTCGGGATCCACACGAAGTACGTGGTCGCACTGGGTCCTGCGGATCTACACCTCGCGGTTGGGCCCACGATTGACCAGATCGTGCGCGTGCGCCTCGACGCCCCGCTCCGACCTGCTTTGAATCGGCCGGTGAGCACACTGTTCGGAGCTACCGCAGGGATCGGGGTCACCGGCGTACTCCGCGAACAGTACCGCGTGGGGCTCGAGGGTCGACTTTACGAGGGTCTAGGGGATACGCGGTCCGGCGACTTCTTGCAGATGCGACACCGCTCCTTCGAGCTCGTACTCCGGGTGGGCCGCTTCCGCTCGTAGGGATGCACGACTTGCCCACCGCCGGGCGCACGGTCATGGTGGGCGAGTCTACGGCCGGAGATTCTTGGGGAGGGGAAGTGAGCACGACGAGACGAGACTTCGTTCGCACCACGGGGGTGGTGGGCGCTGGATTGGTTTTGGGTGCAGGTGCGTGCGCCCCTGGAGACGAGTCGCAGCCTGAGCAATCGCCAGCGATGACGGCCACTCCCACGCCGAAGCGGATCCTCATTTTGGGAGGCACCGGGCTGATCGGGCCACATATGGTTCGCTACGCCGTCGACCGCGGGCACGAAGTGACGATCTTCACTCGCGGGAATCGTCAGCCGGATCTGCCGGACTCGATCGAGCGACTCATTGGCGACCGCAACAACGACCACACCGCGCTCGAGGGGCGGACGTGGGATGTGGTTTTCGACAACAACGCCCAGGACTACCGGTGGGTTCAGACCAGCACAGAGCTCCTTCGGGACGCCGTCGAGCACTACGTCTTCGTATCGTCGATCTCCGCCTATGCGCTCGACGGCTTCGGGTACGATCGCTCGGCCCAGGTGATGACTGAACCGCTCGTGGACGAAGACTACCCTCGCATCGATCCCCCTGAGGAGTGGAGCGATGGGGACGATGCCCCGTACGGCCTCATGAAGACGCTCAGCGAGAACATCGCTCATGCGGCGTTCCCGGGTCGGACCACCGTCGTGCGCCCCGGACTGATTGTCGGACCGGGCGACCTCACCGACCGCTGGACGTATTGGCCCGTTCGAATCGACGAGGGCGGGGAAGTGCTCGCTCCGGGTAACCCCGACCATTCGAACCAGATCATCGATCAGCGAGATCTCACCGAATGGATGGTCCGCCTCGCCGAAGACGGTACCCTGGGCGACTTCAACGCGACCGGTCCGGGGGAACGACTCTCGATGGGGTCGATGTTGCAGCAGGTGAGCGACGCGGTGGATTCGGAGCACGACTTTACCTGGGTCCCTGAAGCGTTCCTGGAGTCGCAGGGCCTCCGTCCGTGGAGTGACTTACCATCGTGGGTGCCTGGGGACCCGCTCATGTTCGTCGACGTCCGTGATGCGGTGGCCGCGGGGCTGACCTTCCGATCGATCGCCGACACGACGAGGGCCACGCTCGAATGGGATCGGGCGCGCACACCGGAGGAGCGAGGCAACCGGCAGGTGGGGATGAGCCGAGAGCGCGAGCGTGAGGTGCTCGACGCGTGGCACGCGAGCCAGGCCTGACCTTTGTGAGACTCCTCGCGCGGGTTGTCGAATACGAGGACGGTGATGAACTGAAGCGCATGCTGTTGGCGTGCGCGTACGGCTTCCTCATCATGCTCTCGTACTACATCCTGCGCGCGGTGCGGGACGAGATCGCGGCGGCGGATCGTGGCAATCTCCAGATCATCTGGACCGTCGTCTTCTTCGTCATGATTGCGGCGGTGCAGGCGTACAGCTGGGTCGCGTCCCGGTATCCCCGAGGGGTCTTCGTCCCTCTCGCGAATCGCTTTTTCATTGCATGCCTCATCGGCTTCTGGGCAGCGCTGCAGCTGATGCCCGAGTCGACCTTCATCTGGATCGATCGACTCTTTTACGTGTGGACAAGCGTCTTCGCGCTCTTTGTCGTGACGGTCTTTTGGGGGCTGGTGGCCGACTGCTTCACGAACGAACAAGCGAAGCGACTCTTCGGCTTTATTGCGGTCGGTGCCTCCGTCGGGGCGGCGACGGGTTCGGGTATCACGGCGCTGATCGCGACGCAGGTCCCGGTCTTCACCTTGCTTTTGGTGTCGTGTGTGCCTTTGGAAGCAGCGACATGGTTTGCGAAGGCGCTGCACCGCGAGTCGTCGACGGGAGATGTCCGCGAAGCGGGTGAATCAGAGAAGCCGCTTACCGGGGATAGCTGGTCTGGCATGAAGGCCGTCTTCCAATCCCCGTACCTACTCGGCATCGCGAGCTTCATCGCGCTGATGACGTTCGCCTCCACCGTCTTGTACTTCGCGCAGTCGGATCTCGTGTACGAGACGATGACCGATCGTGGAGAGCGGCGAGCGTTCTTGGCGAAGATCGACCTTGTCGTGAACCTCCTCACCATCCTCTTCGAGGTGTGGTTGACCGCTCGAATCATCAAGTGGTTCGGGCTCGCGGTTACGTTGGCGATCGTGCCAGTCGCGGTCGCGGTCGGCTTTCTAGCCTTGGGCCTGTGGCCGACCCTATGGACGCTGGTCGTGGTCCAAGTGATCTACCGCGCCGGTCGTTACGGCCTCTCCAAGCCCGCCCGGGAAGTCCTCTTCACCGTGATCCCACGAGAAGAAAAGTTCAAATCGAAAGCCTTCATCGACGCCGCCGTGTACCGCGGCGGAGATCTGGTGAGTGGGTGGGTGTACGCAGGGCTCGCCTCTATCGGACTCACGGTCGGGCCCATCGCACTCGTGGCGGTCCCGGCTGCAGCCGCCTGGGCGGTGATCGCGGTACGGGTGGGGCGTTCCGGGGAAGAGCGGGCGGCGAAGCTTCCGGCCTGAGGGCGCGGCGTTCGGTCTCGCGTGTCTCTCGGAGGCGAAGCATCTTGTCGGCCCAGCTTCGGAGGTCTCCATGATGTGTAGTCCGCGTTCGCGCGAGCGCCTTTCTGCTCCGCTCGTGCTTCTCTCCTTCGTTCTCGTCGTTGGCACCGTGCCCGTCAGCGCACAGTCCGATCTCACGACTCCTCGACCGATCGCGGCCTCGAACACGCTGCTGATCGAGGAGATGACGTGGATGGAGGTGCGGGACGCGCTAGCCGATGGGATGACTACGGTCATCGTGGGGACCGGAGGCATCGAGCAGAACGGCCCGTATGTCGCGTCGGGTAAGCACAACTTCGTACTCCAAGCCACGACGCAAGCGATCGCAGAAGAGCTCGGGAACGCGCTGATCGCCCCAGTCGTGAAGTTCGTGCCCGAAGGGAGGATCGACCCTCCGTCGGGACACATGCTGTACCACGCGACGATCAGCGTCCGCCAAGAGACGTTCGAGTCCTTGCTCACCGACATCGTCGCCTCGCTGGCGGCACACGGCTTCCGAGACGTCGTCTTGATCGGCGACAGCGGTGGGAACGGTCGGGGCATGCAGAATGTGGCGGACCGCCTCAACGCCGAGTGGGCAGATCGGCCCACTCGGGTGCACCACATTCCGGAGTACTATCGAGAGGATGTCTGGAGCTGTGACTTCTTGAAAGAAGAGCTCGGAATCCACCAAGAACCCGACGAGTGCACTGCCACCCGAAACGAATATCACGATGACGTGCACTACTCTGCGATCGTTGCGACGACCGATCCGGAGCGTATTCGGGCCCGCCAGCGAATCGAGGCCGGCCTGTTCAGTATCAACGGTGTCGATCTCGAGCCGTTGGACGAGACGATCGAAGTGGGGCGCCGCCTGGTCGAGTACCGCGCCGAGTTGACGGCGCGCGCCATTCGCGCCGCGATCGCTAGCCGGAATGACCTCCCGTGAAGCGGATCGAGAGCAAGACGGTACCGCACAACGCCGCAGATGCCGCCAACTTCGTCTTACCGGCGACGATGCAGCGCCTATTGGGAGGCGAGGCCGGTGAGCGTGTGCGACTGTATCGCGTCACCTTCGAAGAAGGTGCACGCACGAATTGGCACGTCCACGACGAGCCGCAACTCCTGTTTGGGTTGGAAGGTCGGTGTGTAGTCGTGGACCGAGAGGGCGTCGAACTCCTTCTCGAGGAGGGCGACGTCGTGGTGATCGAGGGAGGTCGCGAGCACTGGCACGGCGCGGCGCCGGGCGGTGGGGGTGCACACCTGGCGATCAACACGGGCGAAGTCACGACTTGGCTCGATTCATCCAAGTGAGGGAGCGGTTGGCTTTTGACTAGGGGCAAGCGCCTGCCGATGCATCTGGGAGTGTGATCGAGACGTCTCCGTCGACCGTTACCTGCCCCTCGGTGCACTGCATTGGGCTCGTAGCTCCTGGTACGAAAATGCCGCCGAAGACGAAGTAAGTGCCGGGCGGAAACTCCAGGGGATCGCCCAGGTCGCACGGTTGGGTTAGGGACTGAGAGATGGTTCCGGTGATCGTTGCAGGGTCTCCGGAGATCTGCTCGCAGTACGATCCATCCGGGGTCGTGGTCCACGCTGCATCGTCAGCAAAGACCAAGAACGTGAGCCCCGCTTGCCCGGCCAAGGTCGGACTCGTAACTGATATCGTCCCGGGCTGGGCTTCAGGGGATACAGACTCTGAGCAGCCGAACAGGACCGCCAGAACGAGCAGCCAAGGGGCCGAGTGACGAGACATTGGAATCCTCGAGGATGGGTGCAGGAGACGAAGTCTCAATATACAATGCGACTCTTGTTGGTAGGCTCCACTGCGCAGGGTACCACGAGCATGTTGTTACATCGACGCATATGGAACTGGCGACTGAGGGTCTTCACGATCACTGCTCTCGTCCTCTCGTCTGGATGCATGACATTCCGCCCGGTCACACATCAAGGCCGACCCACAGACGGTGTGCAAGTTGGTGACGAAGTCCGCCTAATCCTCTCAAGTGGTGCGGCTGTGGAGATGATAGTCGAGGCCTCCAGCGAGACCCACCTACTGGGGTCTGAGATTGAAGTGCGGAAGGCTGATGTCGTTGGGGTAGAGAAGAAGAAGTTTTCCTTCGTGCGTACCGTTGGCGCCGGCGCCGTTGGTTTCATTGGAGCTTTGGTCATGGTTATGGTGTGGGCAGCAGTATCTGTGGCTTCCAAAGGGAACTGATGCAGGCCCGTTGCGGTGAATGAAGTGCGCGTAGGCGGGCAGCTGGGTTGGATCGTTGCATCCCTGTGCGCCGTTGGGTGTTCGTCCCCGGCGCCTGAGACCGCCCCAGAAACTTTCCGGGTCGCACTGACCACGAGCCAAGGGCCCGTCGAGATCGAGTTCGTCCGCGAGTGGTCACCCCTCGCGGTCGACAGAGTCTTCGCCCTGGTGGAGAGCGGACATTGGGACGGAGCTCGGATCTACAGGGTGAACGAGGCGTACGCTCAGTTCGGCTTCAGCGGTGTCCCCGAAGCGGACGCTGAGTGGATGGAGCAGGGACTTCCCGACGAGCCGCCACAGACCAGCAACGTACGCGGATCCGTCTCCTTCGCCCGCGGTGGCCCCGGAACCCGAGCCATGATCCTCTTCATCAATCGTGTCGACAACACGAATCTCGATGAGATGGCGTGGAACGGAGTGACGGGCTTCCCGCCGGTAGGACGCGTGGTCGCAGGCCTCGAGAATGTCGATGCGCTGTACGACGGGTATGGGGACCTTCCGATGCAGTTCGAGGATTCGATCCGCGTGCTCGGGAACGCCTTCTTGGATCGGAGCTATCCTCTTCTCGATTCGATCACGGCGGTCCGACTTCTGGAGCCTGAGGGGTAGAGGCCGATCCCAAGTTGACGGCGGCACGCTGGGCTGCGACCGTTGCAGGGTCGTTCACCATGAGGTGTGCGGCATGGAGCGAATCCACAGTGGATTCCGCACCCGCGCGGGGTTAGCCGCGCAGAACAATGTGGTCGGTAAAGGACGGGTCACCCGAACTCGAACGATCGCAACACCAAGGAGCACGCGTGATGCGTACCAGAGGCACCGTGAAGTGGTTCAACGATCAGAAGGGCTTCGGCTTTATTACGCCGGAGGATGGGAGCAAGGACTGTTTCGTGCACCATAGTGCGATCCAATCCGAGGGCTTCCGCACCCTAGCTGAAGGCGCCACGGTGGAGTTCGACATCGTTCAGGGGGCCAAGGGTCCCGCAGCCGAGAACGTGACCACGGTCGCGTAACCGACCGCGATTGTCGGAGAGCGGGCCGCCCTAACCGGGCGGTCCGTTTTTTGACCTTGACAGGCAACCAAATGGTTGCACAATTAGATATGCTCGATCCCTTCCATGCGATAGCGGACCCGACGCGACGTGCGCTCCTGGGGCGCCTCCGACGCCACGGTGCGCTCTCTCTGTCGGAGTTGGCCCGGGACTTTCCCATGAGCCGCCAGGCGGTGTCGAAGCACCTCGGCGTCCTCAGCGGGGCGGGCCTTGTGCGCTCGTGGCGCGTGGGACGCGAACGGATGCACGCACTGGAGGCGCGACCTCTCCAGGTGGTCGACGATTGGTTGACTCCCTTCGAGGCGGCATGGGACGAGCGACTCGAGCGACTAAAGGTCCACGTGGATGGAGGCGAACCATGAGCGAAGCGTCGGACGACACGCGAGTGATTGAGCGTGTGCTCGAATTTGATGCGTCGATCGAGAGGGTGTGGCGGGCAATTTCGGACGCGAGTGAGCTATCGAAATGGTTTGGAGATCGGGTAGAGCTCGATCTCGTGGTCGGTGGCGACGGCGCCATGGACTGGGACAGCCACGGCAGCTTCGCCATGAGGGTCGAGGAGGTCGAACCTCCGCGTCGCCTCGTGTGGAGCTGGGTGCACGAGCCGGGGGTCGCCTTCGACGACGCACCGTCGACGCGCGTGGAGTGGACGCTCATGCCGCGACCGGACGGCGGGACGACCCTCCACCTGAGGGAGAGTGGCTTTCGGACGGAGCTGCATCACCAGCAGAACACCGAAGGGTGGACTGAAGAGCTCGGGGAGCTGCGAGCCTTTCTCGGCTAGGAGCGCTGGGGTTGCTTCCTCGGCGGCTCGCCCCAGAGCTTCCGTGTCTACCTTCGTTCTGAGGAGCATCTGATGCGGTCCTTCCGCTCCCCCCTTTGCCTTGCGGCAGCACTCTCGATGTGCATCTCGTGCGCGCCACCAGCGGACCGCCCGCCCGTCGAGAGTCCTGAGGATCCGGTATCCGGTACGCTCGCGCTCGACGACCTCGGTCGGACGCTGGAGATCTTGCACGAGAAGTTCACTTCCCTGGCAGAGGCGATGCCGGAAGAAGATCTCGGCTGGCGTCCTATGGAGGGGGTCCGTTCCGTGGAGGAGGTGTACATCCATGTGGCTGCGGACAACTGGTACGTACCCGCGCTTATGGGGTGGCCCGCACCGGACGAAACCGGGGTCACTGAAGACGTGGCCACCTTCCGTGAGTACCAGGCTCGCGAAATGACCCGCGACGAGATGCTGACCGTCCTGGATGCTTCGTTCGACTTCATGCGCTCATCTCTGGCGGATAGCGACACCCGCACGGGCGATGCCGTGACGCTCGGCGGACAGGAGACGACCGTGGGCGATGTCTGGATTCGGGCCATAGTGCACCTCCACGAGCACCTCGGTCAGAGCATCGCCTACGCGCGCGTGCACGAGATCGTGCCTCCGTGGAGCCGCTGACGGCGAGCCCGTTCGACCCACTCCTCGAGGCACAGGGTCATGTTCTCCTCGATGGTGGGCTCGCGACGGAGTTAGAGGCCAGGGGACACACGCTACGGTCGGCCTTGTGGTCCGCTGAGATGCTCCGGACTGATCCGGGGGCGATTCGTGACGTCCATCGCGCTTTTCTCGAAGCCGGGGCCGACTGTATAACGACTGCGTCGTACCAGGCTTCCTTGCCCGGGTTCGCGGCGCTGGGGTACACGAAGCGGGAGTCGATCGCAGCGCTCCGCCTCTCTTCCCAACTCGCCTTCGATGCGCGAGATGAGGTGCACGCCAGTAGGAAGGCACTCCATCGCCCTCTGGTCGCCGCGAGCGTCGGCCCCTACGGCGCGTACCTTGCGGACGGCTCCGAGTATGTGGGGCGGTATGGAGTCTCCAAGGAAACGCTTCGAGACTTCCATTCTGAGAGGCTCGAGGTGCTCCTGGCTACCGGCGTCGACCTGCTCGCGTGCGAGACGATTCCGAGTGCTCTCGAGGCTGAAGTCCTCTTGGAGTTGCTCGACGCTGTGCCCGGCTCTCGGGCGTGGTTCAGTTTCACGATGTCGTCCGGCACGGTGATCTCGGATGGGACACCGATCGCGGACGTCGTCGAAATGTGCGGCGCGACCGACGCGGTCGTCGCAGTGGGCGCGAACTGCGTCGGCCCCGAGGTGGCACTCGCCACCGCCGAGCACCTCGCAAAGTCTTCTGGGAAGCCGATCGTCGCGTACCCGAACTCGGGAGAGAGGTACGACGCCGAGTCGAAGGGTTGGAAGGGAGAAGCTCCCCCCGGGCGGTGGGTGGACGAGGCTGTTCGCCTCCACCGGGCTGGCGCGACCATCATTGGCGGATGCTGTCGAGTCGGCGCGGAGCAGATCGGCGAGTTGCGAGCGCGGCTCCGGGAGGAAGATTGACGGTGGTCGTGAACTTCGTGGCTGTAGACCTATGAGTGAGACCGAGCTGGCCAGGGCGGGCGGGACGCTTCTCGCTCGCTGCCTCGTGGGGCTGCTCTTCTTCCAGGGGGCACTTTGGCGAGTCTTCACGATGGGCCCTCTCGAGCACGCTCGGCGTTTCTTTGTGGAGCCGTATGCGGGCTCGTATCTGCCCGAATGGAGCCTGTGGATGGCCGGCGTGGCGGTGCCTTTCGTCGAGTTGATCGGCGGTGGCTTGCTACTCTTGGGATTCCTGCGGATCCCCGCGCTCTTCGCACTCGGTGGCGTCCTGACGCTAGTCACCTTCGGGCACCTCGTCGCCGAGCCCCTCTTCTCGATTGCGGACCACGTGTTCCCCCGATCGGCCCTCATACTCTTCCTTCTCGCTGTGCCCGCCGAGTGGGACCGATTCTCCGCTGATCAATGGCGTAGGCGACGGACACGGCCGTGAGCGATCACCTCACGAGCGAGCAGCTCACCGAGCTATCAAGGGAACTCGACCGTCAGCTGGCGCGTCTGGAACGAAGCATGTCCCTGACGGAGCAGGCGATGGAAACGGTCGAGTTGGATCAAAGCGCTGTGGGGCGACTCTCGAGGATGGATTCTCTGCAGAATCAGAGCCTTTCGAAGGGCCTCCGGGATCGCGAGGTGGTGCGTCACTCCCAACTACGAGAGGCGCGCGCGCGTGTCGAGTCCGGGAAGTACGGCGTCTGCACCGCGTGCGGGTCCCCGCTCCCTTACGAGCGGCTTCTCGTCTTTCCCGAAGCACCGGACTGCGCGGCCTGTGGGGGCTGACCTCTGATCCACGACGTCCCCGCATCTCTAGAGCGACACCTCGATCGGCCGACGGTCGCCGCGATCGGGGTCCTGGCCGCCTCTGTGGCGATGGTCGGCCATGCTTTGGGTCACCTCGCCTTCGCTCTGCCTCTCGGCGACCTACCGATCACCGTCTCGACCCTGGATCTGCAAGGGGACTGGTCGGAGCTCGATGACGTCGAGACGGTCTTGGCCGCGATCGGGGGTCCGGTGGCGAACGGGCTTCTTGGCCTTGTTGGCTGGTCAATGACGCGACGAGTGGCGGAGGGGCACAGCCTACGAGCCCTCACGGGCTGGGCCGTCTTCGCCGTCAACGGCTGGTTCTTGGTCGGATACGCTGTGATCTCTCCTCTGGCGGGCATGGGCGATTGGATGAGTCTGGTCGAGCGCTTTCCGAACCGGACGCCATTTCGGGCGAGTATCGTGGCGACCGGAGGATTTGCCGGCGCCCTGGTGTGGAAGGAGACCGTTCCGGCGCTCGCGCGTGTGGTCGGGAACGGACGCGCACCGACCCGGATCGCGCTCGCCAAGAGCATGGCGGGCGTCACTTGGTTCTCTGCCGTATTGGCTTTCAGCATCGCTGTTTTGGCAGCCTCCGCACCGACCCTCGTTCCGGCCGGAGTGGTGGTCGCGGTGGTCGCCGTTGCCACATCGCCACTCCTCATGGCGGCGCGACCGGTGGGAGAGCTCGCCGTTCGAGAACCTCCACTCGATCTACCGCGATCATGGCCGGTGCGATTCGCGGCGATCGCTTTCTTCGCGCTGGTGGTGCTTTGGGTGGCGCCTGGTCTTCCGCTATAGACCCACTTGTAGACGGACTTGTAGACGCACTCCGGACGCTCGACCCGGGGTTCGCCTTGTCGGTTGAGGGCCCCTCGTCTACGCTGTCAGCTCAACCCAGCCGCGCCCGCACATCCTCCGGAGCATCGCATGGCGATCCGTGCTTCTATTCGCTGCACTCTACTCTTACTCGCGCTCGTTGCCATTCCGACCGCTTCGACGGCGCAGAGTGCGTCCATCCCGACCCCTGAGGCCTTTTTCGGCCACCAGATGGGCGCGGATCGTCAACTGGCTGGATGGTCGAGGCTGGTGGAGTACTACGACACGCTCGACGTCCTCAGCGATCGGATCATGGTGGAAGAGGTCGGTCAGTCCACGCTTGGGCGCCCCTTCCTGATCATCTACGGCTCGTCCCCCGAGAACATGGCCCGGCTCGACGAGCTCAAACGGCTGAATGCGATCCTTCAGGACCCGCGCGGGCACAGCGCAGCCGAGGTGGAGAACGCGGTCGAGAACGGGAAGGTCGTGTTCGTTCAAGCGTACGCGCTCCATTCGACCGAGGTAGCAGCGAGCCAGTCGGCTGCGGAGATCCTCTACGACTTCGTCACACGTGACGACGCGACGATGCGCGAGATCCTCGACGAGACCGTCTCGATCTTCGTACCGGGGATGAACCCCGACGGGGTCGACATCGTGAAGGACTGGTACGACCAGTGGGTCGGTACCGCGTATGAGGGTGTCTCACCGCCGGAGCTGTACCACCACTACATCGGACACGACAACAACCGTGATGCCTTCATGCAGAACACGGTGGAGTCACAGTACGTGGCCGAGATCCTCTTTCGGGAATGGGTTCCGCAGGCCTTCATCGACCACCATCAGATGGGTGCCTACACCGCCAGGATCTCCCTGCCGCCGTATGCCGAGCCGATTCGCCCAGAGGGTGATCCTCTCGTCTGGAGGGAGATGGCATGGTACGGCGCGCACATGGCGTACAAGATGGACGAGCAGGAACTCCCAGGCGCGATCACGGCCGCAATCTACTCGGGCTGGGGGCACTTCGGTTTCCATTGGATCACGCCCTTTCACAACATCGCGGGCATGCTGACGGAGTCCGCGAGTGCTCGCCTGGCAACACCGCTGTACGTCCATCCCGATCAGCTGCGCGGTTCGAGGCAGTTCCCCGAGTACGAAGAGCAGACTACGTACCCGAACGTGTGGGGAGGGGGCTGGTGGCACGTGCGCGACATCGTGGAGCGCCAGGTTCTTGCGACGTTCTCACCTCTCGAGATCGCGGCTAAGAACCGGGAGACTGTGCTCCGCAATGCCTTCCATAAGGCCGACCGGCAGACGCGTCGGGGTATGGAGGGCGACACGCGAGCGTTCGTGATCCCCGCAGCGCAGCACGATCCACTCACCATGCAGAAGATGGTGAACAAGCTCCTGCTCCAGGGGATCACAGTCGAGCGAGCGACGAACTCCTTCACCCATGAGGGGCGGGCGTACGACGCCGGAAGCTATGTGGTATCGATGGCTCAGCCTAAGCGCGGCGTGATCCGTTGGCTGCTCGGCAAGACCTATTACCCTGACAACAGCTACACGCGTGATCGAGACGGAAATCCGATTCGCCCGTACGACATGACCACCGACAATATCTCGGAGTTCATGGGTGTGGACGTGGTCGCCGCCCGGACAGCCGTGGAGGTGCCACTCGCCCGCGTCGCTTCTCTCATCGATGCGAGCGGTACGGTCGCGGTGGGCTCACACGGGTACGTGTTGTCGGGTCGCCTCAATGACTCCTTCGAGGCGGTGAACATGCTCTTCGCCGACGGTGCCGAGGTACGCCGCGCACACCGGTCGGGGTCGAACTTCGTCGCAGGTGACTTCCTGGTGGGCTCGTCGGCCGCTCCCGATGTGCTCCGGCGCGCCGCGGAGGAGACGGGTGTGGACTTCGCTCCGTTGAACGAGGACCCTGCCGCGTCGTCCTTCCCCATCTCCCAGCAGCGCATCGGCCTCTTCCAGCGCCACTATGGCGGGAACATGGACGAAGGTTGGACCCGCTGGCTGCTGGAGGATTTCTCGTTCGCGTACAGCACGATTATGGATGACGAGATCCTCCGAGGTGATCTGAGAGAGCGGTGGGACGTGATCATTCTTCCCGCCGACTCCCGGACGACGATGGTCGAGGGTGCCGGGGACCCGTCTTCGGTGCCGCCGGACTACCGGAGTGGCTTTGGAGAAGCTGGCTTGGATGCTCTCGATGCCTTCGTAGAAGCCGGTGGAACGCTCGTGACCTTCGCCCAGTCAGGCGATGTGGCGATCACGGATCTCGACGTACCGGTCCGGAATGCGGTCTCCGGTATGTGGGGCAACGACTTCTGGGCTCCTGGAGCTTCTCTGCGGATTGACGTCGACACCTCTCACCCGCTCGCATGGGGAATGCCGGAACGTGCTTTGGCCGCGTACCTCGCGAATGGCCAGGTGTATGAGACCGAGGCGGGCGCTCAGAGCTCGCACGTGCAGCGTCTCGCGACGTACGCCAGCCGGGACATCCTCGAGAGCGGGTGGCTGCTCGGCGAAGAAGCGATCGCCGACAAGGCGGCCTTGGTCGCGGTCGACAAAGGCCAAGGGACGGTGCTCATGATCGGGTTCCGGGCACAGCACCGTGCCCAAACTCACGGGACGTACAAGTTCCTCTTCAACGCGCTAGTCCAGCAGCCACCGTCACAGTGATGATCTTCGTCAGCTCGGGAAACTCTTCGTCGAAGTATTCATTGCCCCGGGCGGAGGCCATGGCCTGATACGGCCCGTCGCCTCGCGGCGGGCCGTCTCCGTACCCCGCATGGAAGGCGTCGACCACGTCCATGCCGGCTACGACTTCACCAATCGGCGTAAAGCCTTCGGCGTCTAGCGCCGAATTGTCTTTGTAGCTGATGAAGACCTCGGTCGTTCTCGTGTGCACGCCGCCCTTGGCGAACGCCAGGCGACCCCGAGTGTTCGACTCGACGACCGGGTCGTCGACAATGAAGGCGCTCTTCCACACTTGGTTGACGTAGGGGTCTCCGTTGAGTCCCCACTGGGCCATGAAGTTCTCCAAGACACGGTAGATGCGCGTGTCGTCGTAGAATCCGCCCTTCGCGAGGTTGTAGAAGCGGTCTGCTCCCAACGGTCCCCACGACCGATGGACGTTGATGACGACCTGGCCCACGCTGGTCTCCAGCGTGACGTGATACTCATTGGGAGCGGTTTCCGCGTAGTTGTCGCGCTGGAGAAGCGGGCTGCGTACAGGTCGATCCGCTTGAGTCTGCGCCTCTTCGCCGCCCGAGCACGAGACGGTCGTGAGCGCGACGATCGCGCCTAGGTACCACCGGGTTCGTTTGTTCATCCGGCCATGATAACATGTCGGCTCCCACACGCACTCCTGAGAGCGATGAATGATCGATCTGCGAAGTGACACGGTGACTCGACCGTCGTCGGACATGCGGCGGGCGATGTCTGAAGCTGAGGTCGGCGACGACGTCTATGGTGACGACCCGACCGTGAGAGCCTTGGAGGAGGAGACCGCCGCGATCCTCGGGAAGGAAGACGCGGTCTTCGTGCCCACGGGTAGCATGTCGAACCAGATTGCCGTTCGCACGCTGACAGAACCGGGAGACCTGGTCCTGATCGAGCGCCGTGCGCACATCGTCTTGAACGAGGGTGGTGGAGGGGCGGCACTGAGTGGCGTCACCATGCGCCCGTTGGAAGGCGAGCACGGCGTGTTCACCGCGGCCCAACTCGACGAGCACTTTCCGCCCGAGCATCCCTTCAACGCACGTACACTCAAGTCTCCCCCGACCCTGCTCTGCCTGGAGAACACGCACAACGCGGCGGGGGGGACGGTGTGGGAGCTCGACGCGCTCCGAGAAGCCTGCCGAGCGGGTCGGGGGCATGGATTGTCGCTCCACTTGGACGGGGCTCGGCTGTGGCACGCAACGGCGGCGTCGGGCATATCGGAACGCGACTTCGCCGCTCCCTTCGACGCAGTCAACGTCTGCTTCAGCAAGGGGCTCGGCGCCCCGGTCGGCTCGGCGCTCGCGGGTTCGAGAGATCTCATCCGCCGTGCTCGTCGTTTTCGCCAGCAGTTCGGGGGCGGCATGCGCCAAGCAGGAGTCATTGCCGCAGGGGCGCTTTTCGCGCTCAGGAACCATCGCGCCGACTTGGGCCGCGACGTGGCTCAGGCGCGGCGTTTCGCCGAGCGGATCGCTCAGCTCGATGGCGTGCGGGTCAACTTGAAGACCGTACAGTCCAACATCGTTCGCTTCGAGGTCGAGCGGGACTCCGGCAGCGTCTCTACGGAGTGTCACGCCGGGGGGCTGCACATGCTTCCCAACGGTCGTCACGGTCTGCGGGCAGTCTTTCACCGGGACGTGCCCGACGGGGACGTCGACCGCGCCTACGACGTTCTGGAGCAGGTGATGAGCTCGGCGGTGACCGTTTCCTGACGAACATGGTCACGACGTACTCGACGCCCGATGACTTCCTTCGTGCCGCCAAGCCGTGGCTCCTTCGCGAGGAGGCGAGGTACAACCTGATCATCGGCCTCGCGGAATTGATGGCTCGCCGAGGCGACTGGTCTAGCGATACGCTCTTCGCCACGGTCCACGCGTCGCGTGCGGTCGGTGCTCCGGTCGCCGGGTGCGTGATGCGCACCCCACCTCACAAGCTTCTGGTCACGGATTTGCCCGAGGGATGTGAAGACGCCGTCACTCGCGTGGTGGGGGAGCGCTACGATTCGATTCCCGCAGTACTCGGCGAGCGTCGAAGTGCACGTGCAGTTGCGGACGCGTGGGTAGCCACGAAGGGGGGACGGGTTACCCCCGGAATGAAGCAGGGCATCTACTCCCTTCGCCGGGTGCGTTTTCCGGAAGGTGTTGAGGGCGCCCGGAGGGTAGGGGGGGCGGACGACTTCGACCGTGCGTGCGCATGGAGTGAAGCGTTCGCCGCAGAGGTCGGGATCCTCTATCCACCTGCGCCAGAGACCGTTCGCAACTGGCTCGACGAGGGGGCGCTCCACCTTTGGGTGGACCCGGAGGGCGAGGTGAGCACGATGGCCGTCGCGCACGGCGCGACAGATTGCGGGGCGAGAATCGGGTACGTCTACACCCCACCCGAAAGGAGGCGGAGAGGGTATGCGAGTGCGCTCGTTGCCTCGCTGAGCCAGCACGTGCTCGATGTGGGGAAGGAGTTCTGCGTCCTCTACACGGACATGAGCAACCCGACCTCGAATGCCATTTACGGTGCAGTGGGGTATGAACTCATCGAAGTCGTGCAGGACTTCGATGTGTCGAGGGAGTAGTGAGTTGATGCCGATTTTGTGGCTGGTGGCCACCGTGTTAGCGGTGGGCACGGGGGCAGGAAGTCAGGGGCTTCGGGAGGTGCAGGTAGAGACGTCCTTTGGGACGGTTCACGCCTTGTGCACTCCGGGGCCCGTCCGCGTAGTCATGATGCACGGCAACGAGGATCGCGCCGAAGACTGGCGAGGCGTCCTAGTGCGGCTAGATGGGCGAGTCGGGGCGTGCGCGTGGGATCGCCGGGGCTTCGGTCGGAGTCTTCCGGCCCCCGAAGCCCGGGGATGGTACGAGTTGCTCGAGGAGCTGCGCGCCGTGCACGCCGCCCTTGGTGTGGAAGGGCCAGTCGTCGTCGTTGGGCAAGGGCTGGGAGGAGTGTATGCGCGTCTCCTTGCCGCCGAACGGAGCATCAGCGTCGACGGCGTCGTGCTCCTCGATCCTGATCATCGAGATTACCTGGCGCGGGCCGCACCCGGCATGCCCGAGAGTGCGCGCGTACGCGAAGAGGCCCGACAGCGGACCCCGAATCGCGATGGCATCGTGGAGATCGACGTGCTCCGCCGTGCGGAAGACACCCGACCTCGTGAGATCCCGGTAACGGTCGTTACCGCAACCGAGCGGGAGGATGGCGAGGGGTGGGACGCCCGCTTCATCAACCATGCTGCCAGCGATCTTCACGCCGATATCGCGGGGCGGACGAGGCTCGGTCGCCAGGTCCCGGCCATGCATAGCGGCCCGAGAGTGCACGTCGAAGAACCCGAGCTGGTTGCGGGTGAAATCGACCGGGTGCTGAGGAGCGCGGTCGCGACACGCCGACGTCGATAGCCGCGACCGCTCGGCCCTCTTGTGCCTGAACGGTAGGTGGGTGACGATGGGATCCCATCTACCCTCTGGGAGGCGCATGTGTTGAGATCCAGGTCGTGTGTTGGCTTGGCCGTAGCTTTCAGTCTTGTGGCTTGGAGTGTCGAGGCGTCTGGTCAGGAACGGCGCCCCATGACGACGGATGACGTCCTCAACATGGTCGGGCTCGGAGGCGCACTCATGTCACCCGACGGGTCGTGGGTGCTCTTCTCGAAGTCGGAACTCGACTGGGACGAGAACAAGCGCACGACGACGTGGTGGAAGGCCCCGGCCGACGGGAGTTCCGAACCCTTCCGTTTCATTGGAGAGGCGGGTGGGAGCAACTTCAGCTTCTCTCCGGATGGCGAGTGGCTCTCGTTCACACGGACGGTGGACGAGAAGAGTCAACTCTTTCTGATGCGCACGAGCGGCGGAGAGGCAGTGCAGCTGTCCGAGCACGCGACTTCGGTCGGGAACTATCAGTGGACGGATGATGCTCGTCACATCGTCTTCGTCGCCGTCGACGAGAGACCCGAGGATGAAGAAAAGGCGCGGAAGGACGGGGACGACGCCATCTTCGTAGACGAGGGGCCGAACGGTCAGACCGCCGGGCAATGGAACGATCTTTGGTCGATCGACGTGGAGAGCAAGGCCGAGACGCGGCTGACGGAAGAGGACCATCGGATCGGGAGCTTCGACGTTGCACCGGGCGGTCGTCAGCTTCTGTATACGGCCCGTCGCGAGAATCGGCGCAACCAGTCGAACCTGTCCGAGATCCACCTCCTCGATCTCGACACGAATCACACCCGGCGACTCACCGACAATCGGGCTCCCGAGGGCCGACTCTCGTGGGCTCCCGACGGAAGACGCTTCGCGTACATGGCGCGCAGTGACGAAGAATGGGAGCTTCTTCTCGACAAGATCTGGATCATGGACGTCGCCTCGGGCGAGCGATCCGTTGCTTCGGCTTCGTTCGAGGGCACGATTCGCAACTTCGTCTGGACCCCGGACGGATCCGAGATCCTCTTCGGAGGACTCCAGCGCACGGACACGAATCTGTACCGGCTCGACGTCGCGTCCGGCTCCGTCCGGAAGGTCACCGACGTACGAGGATCTCTCGCTCCATCCTCCTTCTCGGCCGACCGGTCCCAGATGGCGTACATCGCTCAAGATTGGGATACGCCACCCGACCTGTGGGTAGGGTCGACGGATGGTGGCGAGGGGACGAGGCTCACCTCGTTGAACCCGTCCGTGGAGACGGATCTCGCGCTCGGTCAGGCGCGGACGATCACGTGGAGTAGCTCCGACGGAACGGAGATCGAAGGGATCTTGATGACCCCACGTGAGCAGAGCGCCGGGGGACTCCCGTTCCTACTCCACATTCACGGTGGGCCGGCGGGGGTGTTCACGAACACCTTCAACGCGCGAGCGCACGTGTGGGCGGGGCTCGGGTATGCCCAACTCTCACCGAACGTGCGCGGAAGCTCCGGTTACACCGATGAATTGTTGCGAGGCAACATGAACGACATCGGTGGTGGTGACTACGAAGACCTCATGACTGGGGTGGATGAGGTCGTGTCGCTGGGGATCGCCGATGAGGACCAGTTGGGTCTACGTGGTTGGAGCTACGGAGGCATTCTCGGAGGGTGGACCGTCACCCAGACGGACCGATTCAAGGGTGCGTCTGTGGGAGCGATGGTATCGGATTGGACGTCCGAGTACGGTCCCGGATTCAATCACGACGTTTCGCTCTGGTATATCGGCGGCACTCCATGGGAGAACCCGGAGGCGTGGAGGGAGATGTCTCCTCTGACACATGTCGGGAACGTGACGACGCCGACTTTGATTCTGCACGGCATGAACGATCGAACCGATACGGAGCCCCAGAGCATGATGTTCTTCCAAGCTCTCAAGGATCAGGGCAAGGAGACGCGATACATTCGCTTTCCGCGCGAGCCGCACGGATTCCGCGAGCCGAGGCACCAACGCACTCGCGATGTCGAAGAGATCCGCTGGATTCAGAAGTGGGTGCGTGGGATCGAGTGGGAGCCGTGGGAGCGCCCGACGAAGGATGACGAACCCAAGGTGGTCTCATGAGCACGGAGAGCGCGACGCTCGGAGGCGGGTGCTTCTGGTGCTTGGAGGCTGTATTTGAGCTCGTGCAGGGCGTGTCGAGGACGAAGTCGGGCTATACGGGCGGCCACGTCGAACAGCCGACCTACAAGGCGGTGTGCAGTGGCACGACCGGGCACGCAGAGGTCGTGCAGGTCGACTTCGATCCCGAGGTGATTTCGTATGCTGAGCTGCTCGAGATCTTCTTCGGGATCCACGATCCGACCACCCTCAACCGCCAAGGGGCCGACACAGGGACCCAGTACCGTTCGGCGATCTTTACGCACTCCGACGAACAGGCAGAGACGGCACGGCGAGTGATCGAGTCGCTCAAGTCGGAGGGCCCTTGGGACGATCCTATAGTGACTGAGGTCGCGCCTTTGGAGCGATTCTGGCCGGCCGAAGACTATCACGATGAATACTTCCGTAGGAACGGTAGTCAGCCGTATTGCGCGGCCGTGGTGGCGCCCAAGGTCTCCAAATTTAGGCAGCGTTTTGCCCACCGCTTATCCGGAAGCCCTTCCTCTTGAGACAAGGCGCAGTGGAAGAGCGGTTTGACAACCGGGGTGCGTAACCTAGGAGCCGCTTTTAGTATTGTGGCCGTCGACTACACCGACCTCCCCCCAAGGAGAAACACATGGCGAGACCCGACGACAAGACGGTCGTCAAATGGAGGCAGCTAGCCGAAGATGGCTATCTGTACGCGGAGATCGCTCGGATGCATCCGGGCTTCTCCGTCGATCAAGTAAGGCACTATTGCCTCGGACACACAGGTCGCAAGATCGGTGGGCCGATCCAGCGGGTGGATCGCTGGTACGGATCCAACGTGTGGCTGCGAGGGGAGAACTCTCCCCACGCGGAGCTGACCGTGAAGCAGGCGAAGCGCGTGCTGGACGACTGGGACGAGAAGAAGGACCGCTGGAAATCGTCAGGCGCAGCGTGGGCTCGGAAGTTCGGTGTGTCGCCGAGCACCATCTACATGCTTCGCCGGGGCGAGACGTGGAAGCACTTAGAGCATCCGAATCAGGGGCGTAAGCCCAAGAAGCGGAAGTAGTCGAGGTTCGACTAGACGACGCCCCGACCCGCGAAGTTGCGGGTCGGGGCGTTCGTCGTACCATGCGACTATGAACGCGAAGACAGCCTTCGAGCATGCGCTGCAAGTCGTCGACCGTGGCGACGTGGAGGCGCTACGTGCCCTGTTGATAGCAGATCCATCGTTGATCGGCATGCATTCTACGTCGGTAGCGCCGCCCTATGATGGGTACTTCCACGGGGCGACGCTGCTGCATCACGTCGCAGGTAACCCGATCCGATCCCCGCTGCCCGCGAACATCGTGGACGTCGCTCGGGTGCTCCTGGAGTCGGGGGCTGACCCGGAGGCCACGTGCGGCGGTGGCCCCTCCCAACCGAAGAGTGGTGGTGGCACCGTGCTGGGGCTGGTAACCAGCGGAGCGCAGGCGCACCAGCTCGGGCACACCGAAAACCTGCTCGACCTTCTCCTGGAGTTCGGAGCACGTCTCGATCCGGACGGGGGGATGTTCGGAAGCTTGTACCATGTGGTGGAGTACCGTGGACAACGTGAAGTATCCCAGATGCTCTTCGAGCGCGGTGTGCGCGCGGATCTTCCGATCGCCGCAGGGCTCGGAAACGTGCCGCTTATGGAGACGTTCTTAACTGAAGAGGGGAGACTTACGGCAGGGGCGGGCGATATCTGGGCCCGCACCGTACGGGGCGGTAAGGAGATTAGACCCAGCGAGCTGCTCAACGACGCGCTGCTCGCCGCTGCGGCGAACGGATGGCCATCTGCCGTGGATTGGCTGCTGGATCACGGGGCGCCGATCGATGGAGTGCGATCTTGGGGCGCCTTCCCGGTGACGGCGCTGCACTGCGCGGGGTGGGCGGGATGGCCCGATGTCGTGACTCGGCTTCTCGCTCGCGGCGCCGACGCGACGGTTCGTGAACCGACCCACCAGGGTACGGCCCTCGGTTGGGCGAGCCACGCCGGAAATGAAGACGCCGTACGTGCCTTTCGTGCCGCCGGTGTGAGGCGCTAGCCGGCGCCCCGCCCCCGTTTGGCGGCCGCAGACAGGGACTAGGTACCGCCCCCGTCCCTCGCTGCAGCCAGGCGACTCTCAGCGTCGTCGGCGGCCATCGTATCGCCGGCTACTCGGGCCGCTTCTACCAAGGCTTCGAGGGTAGTCGCTCGCTCGGGAGTCAGGGCGAGCTGGGCCCGGTATGCCCGTACTGCACCGTCGGCGTCCCCAGCAAGGAGTCGAATGCGTCCCAGGAGTTCGTGAGGGGGAAGTAGTGAGGCGGGCGGGCCGAACTCGAACGGGAGCTCCTCTTCAATGGCGGCGGCTTCCTCCAGGATCGCGATCGCCGAAGCGTGATCGCCACCGGGAAGAGCGAGGAGTGCGTCGAGCTCCAGAAGGGCGATCTGCATGCGCGGGGCCGGATCATCCCCGGCGTGCTCGCGAAGAGCCGCCGCGTCGTGGCGCGCCTTGGCGAGATCACCGGCCTGAAACGCCGCCACAGCGTCGACGAACAGATAGCCCGGGAGGTCGAGCTCCGCTGAGAACCGGTCGGCGGCGGCCCACTCCCCGGTGTCGAAGACGTGTCTAGCCCGCATGCTCACGAAGTACCCGAGCTCGCTGGCCGTTGCGGTACCGCTCAGTACACGCTCCCGACACTCGTCCATCCCCTGACGGGCGAGATCTTGCTCACCGCGCATGAGCCAGCCGTAGTGCAGCCAATAGGTGTAGTGGCCGCAGACGTTCTCGCGTCCGCCGTTTGCGAGATATCCCGCGTTTTGTACGTCCCGGGCTCGAATGTTGGCCGCCACCACGTCATCCCACATGCCCATCGCCACGAAGATGTGCGATGTCATATGCTGCGCGTGCCCTGCGTCGGGTGCGATGCCGGCGTACGCGCGAGCTGCTTCTACGCCGAGCGGGGCGTGGATGGGATCGTCGAACGAGTGGATGAGATAGTGTGCGGCGCCGGGGTGGTCCGGGTTGCGGTCGAAGACCGGCTGAGCGATCGCGGCAGCCCTCATATACGTGGCGAAGTCCCGCTCTCCGTCTGTGCTCCCGAGCACCGACAGGGAATGGAACGCGCGCGCTTCATCGTCTTCTGGATACTTCGCCGAAAGGCGGGCCATCGCTTGCATGTACGCGGCGTCCCTTTCGCTCTTGGTCCCTTCGCCATAGAGGACATCCAAGGTGGCGAGATAGTCAGCTTCTCGAGCGGTCGGAGCCCGCTGCGCACGGGCCGCGGCCGTGGGGGCGTAGCGTGAGAGCACGCCCAACGCCGCATCGCGATCCTGCTGCCGCCACAATGGATGGTTGTAGGTCATCGCCTCGCCCCAGTAGGCGAGGGCGAAGTCAGGGTCAACTTCCTGAGCGCGGCGGAACGAGCGGGCCGCGTCATCGAACTCGAACGAGTGCAGGAGTAACACTCCTTCGATGAAAGGCGCCTGCGCCGAGACGTCTCCAGAGTTCGGGAACGAGATCTTGCCCAGCTGCCTCGGGCCTTGAGACTGGCTCGCGACGGTTGGCGTCCAAACGGCCAACGCGGCGAGGCTCGCGATCGAGCACAGGTGGAAGCGACTCAGCTTTCTCATTCCCATCTCCTTCGTCGAAGTACAGCGACATTGTGCGGCTGCTTCGAGGTCGGCACAATCTGCGCTGCGTCTCGATCGCCGGGAGTACTCGAATCGGAAGGGTTGCATGGAGCTGCACGTGGGAACCAGCGGGTACAGCTACAAGGAGTGGAAAGGCTCGTTCTACCCCGAGAAGCTGAGTGCGAAGAAGATGCTGTCGTACTACGGTGAGCGGCTGAACTCGGTCGAGATCAACAACACCTTCTACCGGCTCCCTAAAGAGGAGGTGCTTCGAAATTGGGCGGAGCAGGTGCCCAGTGATTTTCGCTTCTCGATTAAGGCGTCGCGGCGTATTACCCACTTTACTCGCCTCAAGGAGGAATCCGAGGAGCCCACGGACTACCTCCTTCGGACGCTAGGCGCTCTGGAAGACCGGCTCGGCGTGGTGTTGTTCCAGCTCCCACCGAATCTCAAGAAGGACGTGGATCGACTCCGCTCCTTCTCCGAGCGGTTGCCCGCTGATACCCCGGCGGCGTTCGAGTTTCGGCACGAGAGCTGGTTCGACGACGAGATTTTCGAGCTCCTCGCCGAGCGTGGCTCCGTGCTCGTGTGCGCAGATACGGACGACACGGAAGAAGACGAGGCGATCGTCGAGACGGGTGGCTGGGGGTACTTGCGGCTCCGTCGGCCGGACTACTCCGACGATGACCTGACACGATGGGCAAGGCGGGTCGCGGACACGGATTGGGATCGGGTCTTCGTCTTCTTCAAACACGAAGACGAAGGTGCCGGACCGCGGATGGCCGATCGCTTCCGCGAGCTCGTGAGCCAGGGGAGCGCCTAGTAGCGACTCGACTGCCTATTCCTCCAGCCCACGACACAACCTAGTCTGTAGTGATCCTTCCCCCCAGGAGGCGTGTCGTGGAGTCTGCCGAAGAGTCTGATTCAGGCCTGATGAGCCTGCTTCGTCTGGACAGCATCCGTAATCGGATTCTGCTCCTGGCGGTGCTGGCCACGCTGATTCCGGCGGTGAGCACCGCCTTCCTGACCTTCGAGCGCACTCGGCGCGCCCTTACCGAGACACTCGAGGCCGAGCTGCAACGCGCCGGATCACAGACCGCCCGTGAGCTCGACTTGTGGGAGAAAGACCGCACGTACGATCTACGTGTCTTCGGCGGCTCGTTCGAGATCACGGAGAACTTGCCACGCGTGGGGGAGGGAGGACTGAACGCAGCGGATGCCCAGGCTCGAATCGCCAACTACCTGACTGGTATCCAAGCGCGCTTTCCCGACTACGGCGAGCTAGAGGTGCTCGACCCCGATGGAGTCTCGATCGCCTCTAGCCGATCGGAGGACGTTGGTTCTGAGGCCTCTGGGTCGGAGCTGGACGATGACGGGATGGCGATTCTTGAGGGAGGACGGACGTATTTCGGCGATCCGGTGCTCGACCCTGCCGGTGAGGTGGCCTCGACGATCGCCGTGCCGGTGCAGTCCGCCGATGGCCGCTTCTTGGGAGGGTTGGTCGCCAAGCTCTCCTACTCGGCGTTGGCCGATGTTCTCGTGGACTTCGCTCCAGGCGACGACGGGCGCATCGAACTCGTGACGGAAGACGGGCTCCGAGTGGCATCATCCGAGCCCGGTGCTCGGCTGGACCGAGCGCTCGCTGACGGCCCTCTCTCCTCCCTGGCTGCAGCCGGTGGGGCTATGACCGAGTACACCGACTTGGAGGGAATGGAGATGGTCGGGCTGAGTAGCCCGATCGACCGAATGGGCGGGTCCGTGTTGGTCCAAGTCCCAGCTTCTCAGGCGTACGCTCGGGTCGCACAGCTCCGTAGGACCACAGCGGCCCTCGTCTCCGTGCTCCTCGTCTTCGTGGGAGCGGCCGCGTACTTCATCGGGCTCTTGATCGTACGCCCTCTAGATCGACTTACGGCAGGTGCCACCGCAGTTGCGGGAGGGGATCTATCCGTGGACTTGCCGGTCTCGGGTCGTGATGAGGTTGCGATGCTCACCCGCGTCTTCAACGGAATGGTGGGCGAGCTCCGTTCGAGTAGAGAGAAGCTCGATGAAGCGCGAGAGACGCTTCAGGAGCAGTACACCGAGCTCGAGCAGATTTCGATCACGGACGGGCTCACGGAGCTCTACAATCGACGATACATGATGGGGGAGTTCGAGAAGGAGCTGAAACGCGCACACCGTCACGAACGCAAGATGTCCGTACTCATGCTCGACGTGGACAAGTTCAAGGCGTACAACGACACCTGGGGCCACCAAGCAGGTGACGAGGTGCTGCGCGGCTTGGGGGTTGTGCTGAGGGATGCAATCAGGGACCCGGATGTGCCGGGTCGCTATGGAGGCGAGGAGTTCATCGTGCTCCTCCCGGACTGTGATCTCGAGGGGGCCGTGCAGACCGCCGAGCGGATCCGCGCGCGTCTTGATCAGGAGGTTTTCGACGGGTCGAAGGTTACGGCTAGCATGGGAGTCGCGGAGTTTCCGACCCATGGAACGACTCCAGCCGAATTGGTTGGGGCGGCGGACATCGCGCTCTATCAAGCGAAGGAGCAGGGGCGCGACCGCGTTGTCGCCGCAGCCCCGCCGGAAACCGAGACCGCCGTGGCCTAGCGGTCCCCTCCGCCAACGAGCGTGTGGAAGATCCAGCCCTCCCTACCTTCACCATCGATCACACGGACCCACTGACTGGTGTACGAACGCCCGGTCAGCTCGGTCCCCGGATCGAGCGTGAGTAGGACACCGAAGTCGAGACTCGGACCCGAGCGCACGTTTGCCCGGCTCAACGTGTGTAAGGAGACGGGTACCGCAAACAGGGTTTCGCCGGCGACCGCACTTTCTCCGACGGCAGAGAGTCTCTGCTGTCCCGAGCGCGCCACACGCCGCGCCTCAGTCGCCAAGTAGAGCGCTCCCCCGAAGTTCTGGGCGGTGAACTCGGCCGATCCCTCGGCGATCCGCGCTTGGGCTTCCACATACTCCGGAAGGTCACGTCCTCCCTCTAAACGCCCCAGCTGTTCGACCGCGATCTCTGCCTCGGACAGCCCCGATGCTGCCTCCGCTCGGCTGGCCTGGCTTTGGAGCTTCGCTAGATTCCGCACGACCTCCTGCCGAGACGCCGCGAGTTCTTCATTCAGCGCGCGGATCCGCTGCTCGTGCTCCAAGAGCTGGATCTGGAGGCGCGCGATCTGGGCTTCCGCCTGAGATCCGTCCTGCACGACCACGGTGTCCGAGATCACCACTGTGTCGGTAATGATCTCCGGAGGCGGAGGGGGAGTCACTTCCGCCGTGCGAGGAGCGCACGCTGCGGAAGCGCAGACGAGAATGGATGCTGACACGATGGGACGGAAGCGTCGCATGGACTCGCACCTGGGGAGGGGACGACCTGGAACAATCTGGTGACCAAGAGAGGGAAGGCCAAACATCTTGGCTTCGGGCTGTCGAGATGTGGACAAGGAGCGAGGCCACGGGTAAGATCGTGGCTCGAATTCTCATGAGTTGTCGCACTCGCCCGACCGGCCGCCTCGGCCCCTCGTGCCTGAGCCACGTCGAGCGTTTGTCGACGTGGCTTTTTCGCAATCAGAGATCCAATGATCACAGTTGAAGGTGTCACGAAACGATACGGTGACGTGACAGCGGTCTCCGACCTCTCGTTCGAGGTGCAGCGCGGTGAGGTGGTCGGCTTCTTAGGGCCGAACGGTGCCGGCAAGTCGACCACGATGAAGATGATTACCGGCACCTTGCAGCCAGATGCCGGCTCGGTCTTGATGGACGGTACCGCGATCGAGGTCGATCTGCCTGCGGCGAAGCGCCGTATCGGGTACCTGCCGGAGGCCAACCCGCTCTACGATGAGATGCTCGTCTCCGAGTACTTGGAGTTCGTGGCCGAGCTTCGTGCACTCTCCAACGACCAGACGAGAACGGCGGTCGCGGACGCGGTCGACGAGACCGATATCGGTGAGGTCTTTTATCGGCCGATTGGGGAGTGCTCGAAAGGCTTCCGTCAGCGGATCGGGCTGGCCGGGGCGATCCTCCATCGACCCGAGGTCCTCATCCTCGACGAGCCGACCGAAGGCTTGGACCCCAACCAGCGTGTGGAGATTCGCAAGCTGGTGGCGTCCCTGGGTCGTGAACGGACCGTCCTCTTGAGCACACACGTCATGCAGGAGGTCGAGGCGACGTGTTCCCGGTTGGTCATCCTGCGTAAGGGCCGGCTCGCAGCCGAAGGAGTGGTCCAAGACCTTATCGCGAACCGGACCGGGGGCGTGCGGTACATCGTCGAAGCGGAGGGAGAAGGAGTCGCAGAGGCGCTGTCCGCGCTTCCCCAGGTGCTCCGGAGTGATGCCGAGGCAGTGGAGGGCCGAGTGCGAGTACGGCTCGACTCCAAAGGCGAGGAGCTTCGGCCGCGCATCTTCGAGATGGCTCGGGACCGCGGGTGGACGCTCTGGGAACTGCATCGAGAGGCTGCGAGCCTCGAGCAGCTCTTCCGCGACCTGACGGCCGAGGAGGACGGGGCATGATCGGGCGCATCATGACCGTAGCGCGGAGGGAGCTCCGCGGGTACTTCGATCAGCCGACCGCGTACGTACTGATCGTCGCCTTTCTAGGCATCACGCTCTTTCTCGCATTCCGGACGATGTACGCGGCGTCGATCGCGTCGTTGCGCCCGATCTTCGACCTCCTCCCGCTCCTCTTCGCCGTCTTCATCCCCGCGGCGACGATGCGCTCTTTCGCCGAGGAAAGGCGGGGCAAGACGTTGGAATGGCTCATGGCGCAGCCGATCACGGAGTGGGAGCTCGTGCTCGGCAAGTTCTTGGGCGATTGGGCATTTGTGCTCCTCGCCCTCGCCGGCACCCTACCGACTGCGGTCGGGATTCTGGCCGTGTCCGAAGCCGATAATGGGATCGTAATCGCGCAATACGTGGGCGCGGCTCTTCTGGCGGGTCAGCTGACTGCGGTGGGCCTCTGGGCGTCGAGCATGACGCGTAACCAGATCACGGCCTTCATTGTAGCCTCGATGATGAGCTTCGCCCTCTTCCTCATCGGGCTCCCGATCGTGCAGATCGCCCTTCCGCCGGTCGTTGGGGGGGCGGTCGCACAACTGTCGATCATCCACCACTTCGAGAACGTTGCACGAGGTGTCATCGACTTCCGGGATGTGCTCTACTTCGTGTCGATGGCTTGGCTCTTCGTCACGCTCGCATGGATCGCGGTGGGCAGCGAACGTCTCAGCCGCACCCGTGCCGACTTTGGTCGCCTGAAGGTCGGTGCCGCCGTGGTGGTCGGGATCGTGCTGGTCGCCAACCTCGTGGGGAACCGCGTGCGAGGACGACTCGACCTTACCCGCGATCAGCTCTACACCCTCTCCGAGGGGAGTCGGAGTCTGCTGGGAGATCTCGACGATCTCGTTCAGATCAAGCTGTTCGCTTCCAGGGAGTTGCCTCCTGAGGTGCAGCTCCAACTTCGAGATGTCCGAGACCTACTCGCAGACATGTCGCGAGCATCGAACGGGAATCTCCTGGTGAGCGACCTCGACCCGGAAGAAGACGAGGCGATCGAGACCGAAGCGAACGAGCTGGGGATCTACCCGGTCGAGTTCAACGTCATGAGAGACGACAACTTCGAGGTCCGCCAGGGCTACTACGGCTTCGCGATCGTGTATGCGGACGAGAACGAGGTGACTCCGCTCATCCAGCGGACCGACGACCTCGAGTTTCGGATCGCCTCCACGATCGCTCGAATGACGAATACGGAGCGGCCAGGCGTCGCCTTCGTTTCCGGGTTCGGCGCCAAGACCGACGCTCAGATCACGGGACTGGCCGAGACGTTGGCAGGGCGATACCAACTCCAAACGATCGATATCGCGGGGGACACGGCCCCGGCGATCGATCGAGACTCGACGGAGGTGGTGGTACTCGCCGGACCGACTGCACCGCTGGATAGCCTCGCATTGGGACGCGTAGCGTCCTTCCTCGACGAGGGGGGCGGGGCACTCATTCTCACCGAACCGGTCACGCTCAACCCGCAGTCACCCATGGCGATTCCGGCAATGTCCGGCGTCGAGGCCCTAATCGAGCCCAGGGGGATCTCGGTGACACCGGGAATGGTCATCGACATGGCGTCCAGCGAGCGCGTGTCGTTGGGACGGCAGGGGTTGTTCTCGGTGGTGTCACCGTATCCGCTCTGGCCTGTGACTGTGCCAGCGGGGAGTCACGCAATCACCAACGGCCTCAACTCTCTCACACTCGGATGGGGGTCCGCGCTCGAGATCGCGGAAGAGAGCGAATCCCTTACCCCTCTGTGGCAGACATCCGAGAGCGGTGCGATCCACCCCCTGACCGGGACGATCGTTCCCGACCAAGATTGGATCTATCCTCCCGAGGAACTCGGCGTTCGAACGGTCGCGGTGGCGAGCCAGCCGACAGACGGAGCGGGGCGGATGATCGTCGTTGGTGATGGGTCCTTCGTCGAGCCGCAGTACGTGCAGGCGAACCCTGGCAACGTGCTGTTCCTCGCGAACGCGATCGATTGGCTGGCCCAAGACGAATCGTTAATCAACATCCGCTCGAAGAACCGGGCGCCCCCGAGTCTGGTCTTCGAGTCCGACGCCACCCGTCGACTGCTCCGCTGGGGCAATCTCGTCGGCGTGCCCCTGTTGATTGCGCTCGCCGGATTCCTGCGCGTGACCGGACGTCGCCGCAGGGCCGAGGCAAAGTGGGGGGAGGTCGTAGCATGAGCGAGAAGGCACTGAGGCAGTTAGTGGGAGCGCTCGCTGTGCTGGTGGGCGCCTGGGTAGTCGCCTCCTTCCTTCGAGGGGGCTCTCAGTCCATCACGGCTTCCGGAGGCATCGCCGATTTCTTTGAAGCGCTCGACGGCCCCTCGGTCGCATCGATTCGAATCGAACGACCCGATGGTGAAGTACGACTAGAGTCGGGCGAGGACGGGTGGTCGGTGAATGGATTGCGCGCGGACGCCGGGGGTGTCGCACGCCTCTTGGCGGCCGTGACCACTGCCAGGGCAGGAGATCTCATCGCTGCGAATCCAGAGAATCACGACCGGATGGGCGTGTCGGCCGATTCGGCGTTGGTCGTCACCTTCAATGGGGGTGACGAGCTCTTGATCGGACACGCGGGCCCCAGATTCGGGACGTCGTACGTACGGCTGCCAGAGGAGGACGAGGTGTACCTCTTGGAGGGAGATCTCGGAACCCAGCTCGATCGCGAGGAGAGCTCGTGGCGTGATCGGACGATGTTCGAGATCGACACCGCGTCGGTTGGGCGCATCGAGGTCGATCGGGACGACGGTGCCTTCGCACTGGTCCGGGGCGACAGCAGCTGGACGATCGAGGGTGGCGGGGAGGTGTCGGAGACGTCGCTTCAAGGAGTGCTCACTGAACTGTCGACGTTGACCGCCTCGGGTTTTCTAACCGAGGGAGATTCGGTCGCGCTCCTCCCACGTGAGCGAGCTGTGCGCGCCTTCGGTGCGGACGGGGTTGAAATAGCCGGTGTCGTTATCGGTGCGGGTGAGGTCGACCGGTGGGCGCGCACGACCCGCGACGACTACCTGTATCGAATCTCGACGTTCAGGGCCGACCGAGTCGCCCCGAGCCGATCCGAGGCGGCCGGAGACACCGACCCCGGTTAACGGGTTGTCGTCGTCGGCTGGGGTTCCAACCTCAACCGAAGGAGATCCCCTGGGCTAGGGGAAGCTCGGTGCTCCAGTTCACGGTGTTGGTCTGGCGGCGCATATACGCTTTCCAGGCGTCGGATCCGGATTCACGACCGCCTCCGGTCTCCTTTTCTCCGCCGAACGCACCGCCGATCTCGGCCCCTGACGTCCCGATGTTCACGTTGGCGATACCGCAGTCACTCCCACGGTGTGACAAGAAGTACTCGGCTTCGCGGAAGTTGTCTGTGAACACAGAGGAAGAGAGGCCCTGCGGTACGTCGTTGTGGATCGCGAGAGCCTCGTCCATCTCTGCCACCGCCTCCGACGGAGACGCGTCTTGGCGTCCGTACTCGAGGATGTAGAGGATGGGAGCGAAGGTTTCGTCTTGGACGATCTCGAAGTGGTTCTCGGCCGCTGCGATACACGGTGTCACGTATAAGCCGCCCGGATACTCCTCTCCCTCGAGTACCTCGCCTCCATAGAGGATCTCGCCTCCCTCGTCGACCACCTTCTTCTTCGCGGCGAGCAGCGCGTCGACGGCATCCTGATTGAGGACCGGTCCCATGAGCGTCGCGTCGTCCAGGGGGTTCCCGATCTTCACGTCTTGATACGCCGCCACGAGTCGCCGCACGAGCTCGTCTTTCACGGAGCGATGGGCGATGATGCGGCGGGTGCTCGTGCAGCGTTGTCCGGCCGTACCCACTGACCCAAACAAGATCGCCGGGAGGGCTAGGTCGAGATTCGCGTTCGGGGTGACGATGATCGCGTTGTTGCCGCCGAGCTCGAGGATCGAGCGCCCGAGCCGCGCACCGACGACCTGCCCGACTCTCTTCCCCATCCGGCACGAACCGGTCGCCGACACCAACGGAATTCGCTTGTCGTTGAGCAGTCGCTCGCCGATGGTCGCCCCTTGCCCGACGGCCAAGGAGAAGATTGCGGGGTCGACATCGTTTTCCGCGCAGACACCGGCGGCAATCTTCGTGACTGCGACGGCGGTCAACGGGGTGCGCTCGGACGGCTTCCACAGCGTAGCGTCGCCACATACCGCGGCAAGCGCGGCGTTCCAGCTCCACACGGCGACCGGGAAGTTGAAGGCACTGATCACGCCGACCACGCCCATCGGGTGCCACTGCTCACGCATGTGGTGGTCGGGTCGCTCGCTCGCGAGAGTGAGGCCGTAGAGCTGCCGGGAGAGCCCGGTAGCGAAGTCGCAGATGTCGATCATCTCCTGGACCTCACCTTGGCCCTCGGCTTTGATCTTTCCCATCTCGAGCGTGACGAGTGCTCCGAGTGCGGTCTTCTTCTCACGGAGGCGATTACCGAGCTGCCGAACGACTTCACCGCGCTTCGGGGCCGGGATCGTACGCCATGTGAGAAACGCCTCTTGGGCCCGGTCGACGATGCGATCGTACTCTTCGACCGTGACTTCGCGTACTCGGCCAAGAGTGCTCCCGTCGATGGGCGACGCGATCTCCAGCTCAGGGCCAGACCCTACCCATTCACCGGAGAAGCCTCCGAGGTTCGATTCTTCTAAGTCGAGAGAGCGGAGGATGTCCTGGATGTTCATGCGCGATTCGTTGGGGTGAAGCCGAGCGGCACGGAAGTCTCTCATGGCCCTCGGACGATGGGAAGGGGAGGGGTCAGCCTCCGTTGCTCCGCTCCCGCCACTTGGCGCGTCGGTCCGATGCCCGCGTATCGATTTCCGGGATCACGGCACGAACGAGACGCACGTTGCCGCGTCCGAAGAGCTTCTGCAGCGCCTCCATCGTCTCTGAGTCCGGAGCCCCGTTGAGAGTGCGCGAGCGGAGCCGTGGCGCGAGCTCACCGTTGTCGTGCCCGACTTGGAGCCACACGGGTGATGGACCGGGATGAGCAGCGAGAACCCGCCTCGCCTCGGCGAACGCCTCGGCCGTCGCAGAGCTATCGAGAGGAAGTCCGATCTGGATCGCGAGCTCACCACCCTCGGAGACCTCATCGAGGAGGCGGGCCGACTCCAAGAACATTGGCGGGTCTTCTTCGTCGCCCGCGCGATCGCTCACTCGGCCCGCGATGAGGACCACGGTGTCCGTTTCGAGAATCTCTTTGTACTCCTGCCACTTGTCGCCGAACGCCAAGATCGTCGCAGTACCCGTGAAATCTTCGACGATGATCTTCCCCCACTCGTTCCCTTGGCGAGAGATCTGTCGCGCCACCGAAGTCACCACGCACGGCAGCTCCACGAGCTTTCCCGGGGACTCGATCAACGTCGCCGCAGACGCGGGCTCGAAGGCTCGAACGACTTCCCGATATCGATCGAGTGGATGGCCGGAAATGAAGAACCCGAGGGCGGCCTTCTCTCGAGTCAGGCGGTCGGGCTCTGGCCACTCGGGGAGTGTCGGTAGCTTCGGCTCGCTGCGCGGCAGATCCGACGAGGCGCCGAAGAGCGAAGCCTGACCCGCCTCGCGCTCAGCCTGTCGCGCTTGCACTTCCCCGTACGCGGTATCGAGGCCAGCCAGGAGCTGAGCTCGGTGACCGAAGTCATCGAGGGCACCGGCGGCGATAAGCGCTTCACAACCACGCTTGTTGAGCGCTCGGATATCGATCCGCTCCACGAAGTCGAAGAGCGAGGTGAAGCGTCCGTCACGACGAGCTGCGAGCACCGACTGGACCGCGCTGTGCCCTACACCTTTCACTGCGCCGAGGCCGAAGCGGATCTGCCCGGACGGAGTGACTGTGAACTTCCAACCAGATTCGTTCACGTCCGGCGGGAGAACCTCGACCGAGTCTTCGAGCTTGGGGAGGTATCGTGGCAGGTCGCGGCACGCGCTGATGTACTTCACGACCGAGTCGGTGGTATCGAGAACGGACGAGAGGAGCGCCGCCATGAATTCGGCAGGGTAGTGCGCTTTGAGCCACGCCGTGTGGTACGAAACCAGGGAATACGCGGCCGAGTGGCTGCGATTGAAGCCGTACCGACCGAAGGTCTCGATCTGATCGGCGAGGTCCTCGGCGATTTTTGGATCGACACCGCGCGCCACGGAGCGTTCGATGAATCTTCCGAGCTCTTTCTTGATGAGCTCGGCGATCTTCTTGCCGACCGCCTTTCTCAGCACGTCGGCTTCTCCGAGTGAGAAGCCGGCGAGTTCGGACGCGATCCGCATGACCTGCTCCTGGTACACGATGACCCCGTACGTCGGCTCCAGGATCGTTTCCAGGTCAGGATGCGGATAAGAGACGGCTTGGCGCCCCAGCTTTCGCTCGATGAAAACGTCCGTCATCCCAGAGTCGAGGGGGCCAGGACGAATGAGAGCATTGGTCGCAACCAGGTCTTCGAAGCGGTCACAGCGCATCGAGCGCAGCTTGTCGTTCGCGAGGGACGACTCGAACTGAAAGACCCCAGCTGTCCCGCCTCGGGCGATCATCGCGTAGACATCGGGATCGTCGAGGGGAAGGTCGTCGATTGAGTCGTACTCGGTGCCGGCCTCGGGGTGCGTCAAGCTTCCGTACCGCTCGCGAACCATCTGGACGGCGTCGTGGATGACAGTGAGCGTCTTGAGCCCGAGGAAGTCCATCTTCAGCATGCCTGCCTCGTCGAGGCAATTCATGTCGTACTGCGTGACGACCATCGCATCGTCGTCGCCACTGCTCTTGCCCCCCTGCACGCTCACCGGGACGTAGTCGTCGAGGGGGCCAGGGGCGATGACCACCCCCGCAGCGTGCACTGACGAGTGTCGGGCCAAACCCTCGAGCGTCATCGAGTAGTCGAAGAGCTGCTGATGACGCTCGTCTTGTTTGTAGAGCGCCTTCACCTCTTTGAGTCCCTCGACCGCTTCCTTGACCGTGTACGCCTGACCCGGCTGGTTGGGGATGAGCTTCGCGATCTTGTCCGTCTCGAAAGGGGCGAATCCAAGCGTCCGCCCTACATCTTTGATGACGGCGCGGCTTTTCATCGTTCCGAAGGTGATGATCTGTCCGACCGCGTCCGAGCCGTACTTTTGACGCGTGTACTCGATCACTTCCCCACGACGCTCATAGCAGAAGTCGATGTCGATATCCGGCATCGAAATCCGCTCGGGGTTCAAGAAGCGCTCGAAGAGCAGGTCGAAGGCGATGGGGTCGAGGTTGGTGATCCCGAGGGCGAAGGCGACGAGCGAACCGGCGGCAGAGCCGCGTCCGGGACCGACGGGGATGTCCTGCTCACGGGCCCAGCGGATGAAGTCTTGGGTGATCAGGAAGTACCCGGCGTACCCCGTTCCTTTGATGACCCCCATCTCGTAATCGAAGCGCTCCTGCACTTCTTGAGGGAGTGGGTCGCCGTACCGCTCCTTGGCGCCCTCGATCGCGAGGTGTTCGAGGAACGCATTCTCCTCGCGGTACTCGTCCGGTAGCGGAAACTCCGGCAGGTAGTACTTCTTCTCGAAGACGAGATCGACCTCGTCCGCGATCTTCAGCGTGTTCTCGACGACGTCCGGTCGATCGGGGAAACGGGCGGCCATATCGGGCCCGCTCTTGAAGTAGAGCCCGTCGTCGTAACGCATCCGATTGGGATCGTCTCGATCCTTCCCGAGCCCGATGCAGAGGAGTACGTCGTGGGCGTCGTGATCTTCCGGCTGAAGGAAGTGCGAGTCGTTCGTGACGACCACAGGGAGCCCGAGGTCGTCACCGAGAGTGAAGATTTTTTGGTTGAGTTCGGCTTGCCCTTCCGAGTCGTGAGCTTGGACCTCCAGGTAGTAACGCCCGTCGAAGAGGTTGGCGTACCACTCGGCCGCTTCGCGGGCTCCGTCGGGGTTGTCGGCGAGGAGGTGGCGGGCGACCTCGCCGGCCATGCACGCCGACGAGACGATCAGTCCTTCGTGGTGGCGCGCGAGCACCTCTCGATCGATCCGAGGCTTGTGGTAGAAACCCTCCGTGTACCCGATCGAAGAGAGCTTGACCAGGTTCTTGTACCCCTGCAGATCGCGTGCGAGGAGCACCAGGTGGTAGTAGGCGCGTTCCCCCTGTCCGCTCCGGGAGCGGTCTCGTCGATCGCCCGGTGCGACGTAGGCCTCCATCCCGATGATCGGCTTCACACCTTCCTTGCGAGCCTTCTTGTGGAAGGTCCATGCCCCGAACATGCAGCCGTGATCGGTGAGGGCGAGACCGGGCATCTCGTACTCTTTGGCGCGACGCACCAGGTCGTCGATCCGGTTCGCTCCGTCGAGAAGCGAATACTCGGAATGGGTGTGGAGGTGAACGAAGCTCACGTCGGGGAGGGACGGTGTTCTAGTGGGGCAGAATGAGTCGTCAACGTAACCCCTCAGGCAAGCGGCGCACCCCCTGGAACCGCTCCTCGAGACGCACCTTCAGATCTCATGCGGGTAGTAGCCCGATGCCCCATCGCGATACGCCCCGGAGCTCGCCCCAGTGCCCTCGAGATCATCGGTCTTGTCCACCCTCTCATCGCTGGTCTTTGGGTGCGTCGTAGTGGGGGTCACAGGTGTGCACACCGCTGAAGGACAGGAGTACGCACTCCCCCTTCTGAGCGTCGAGGTCGACCCGAGCGCGTACGGCATGTCCGGTCCTGAGCAGATCCGTCGGGGGCGTCTATCGGTCGTGTACCGGGACGACGGGCTCCGTCTGGTGCCCTACTACCTGCGCACGGACCCGGTACAACCTCGCATCGAGTATCCGGACCCCCCGACCACCCCGGAGCCGGTCGAGATGGCACACCCGAGCACCCGGGAGACGGCGCTCTGGGTGTGGCAGACCGCTCGCATCCTACGGGACCCGGTCGAGCGCGAAGCCTTCTTGGACTTCATTGGTCAACAAGGAATCACCCGGGTGTTCTTGTACCTGGCCGCCGCCGAGGGGGAGCGTCCGGCTTCCGGGTATATCCCCTTCTCTAGCGACGAGTTCGGCCCGTTCCTCGCGGAGCTTCGTGAAGCGGGGGCCGTCGCGTACGCGCTCGACGGCGACAAAGACTACGTCCGTCCCGAGAACCACGACGGCGTGTACCGCACGGTCCAGGCGCTGGTCGAGCACAATCGCAGCCGTCCAGCGGAAGAGCGCTTCTTCGGGGTCCGCTACGACATCGAGCCCTACTTGGTGGAAGGGTTTCAAGGACCTCACCGTCAGGAGTATTTGGACGGGTACGTCGAGTTGCTGTCTGGCGTCTCGGAGCTCGCACGCGACGGTGGGCTCGCGGTAGCGGTCGACGTGCCGTTCTGGTTCGACTCGCCGGACGAGGAAACCGGGATCTACATGGAGGCAGTGCTAGACGGCCGCCGGGCGAAGATCATGGAGCACGTGATGTCCTTGGTCGACGACATCGCCATCATGGACTACCGAACCCAAGCGCTCGGGGCGAATGGAGCCGTCGTTCACTCTCTCGGGGAGCTGGAGCTCGCCCGCACTCGCTCGGTCGATGTCTTCATCGGTGTCGAGACCGTGCTCCTTCCGGACGAAGATCTTCTGACCTTCTACGGACCGGTGAGCGACGGCCTGCCTCCCCATGCCGATGCCCGGTGGGTCGTGCTCGAGCACGGATCGGACGACCGGAGTCGCCTTTGGGTAGTGGATAGTGCGGCCGCACTGGAAGAGCTGCGCGAGCGGACCGCTGGATCATCGCTACTACGCCACTGGCCCGCCGGAAGGCCAACCCGCGTGGCCGCTGACTTGCAATCGTTCCACAACCTCGGTGCCGAAAGCATGCGCTCCGTAACGGGAGACATCATCCGCCACCTGTCGAGTAAGCCAGCCTTCGTCGGCTTGGCGTTTCATGACTACATGGGCCTTCGGCGGCTCGTGCACGGAGGGGAGTAGGGGGCGGTCTCCCGCGGCTCCGACCTACTCGGGGACCGAGATGCGGAGCGGCAGCACGACGTTCCCCCAGTGGAAGCGCAGTGTGGTTTCGTACGGGCCCACGACGGGGAAGTAGAAGGCGAGCACCTCCATGTGGTCGCCGCTCTCAGGCATGACGCGGACCCGGGCCGCTTCCGACTCTACGGGGAAGAAGGAGTGATGCGCGTCCCACTCTCGGACGAAGATCACTTCCCAAGCAGAGTCTTCCTGAGGAATGGTCCAGATACCGTATCGACCGGCCTCGAGTGAGGCTCCCTCGATCTCGACTGCTTCGGATACGTCGATCCACGTGGCGCGGTTCGCCCCCGGCGTCCACACGACATCGTAGTCGAGGATGTCGCCAAACACCGAACGTCCACGGAGTACAGGCCGGTCGTACTCGACGGTGATCCGGGTGGTGTTCACTTCCTGAACGACGATCCCGTGCTGGCTCGCGCGGGGCTGTGCCTCTACGGGGACAAACCCGCCGGCGACCAAAGCGGCGGTGATCACCAAAGTGCGACTCCACATGACCGGAACTCCATGTCTCGATTGCAACCGACTGCCCGTGGTGGGCAACCGAACCAATCCGGCTTCTCTGCTGTGGGTTCCCGGCCGCGACTAGGGAGTCGGCGGGATTCTTGGTCAGGGCTACCCGGTCGCTACGAAACGCAGGAGAACGTGTCCAGCAGCGTCTGCAGTTGGATCATGTACTCGTACTTCTCTTTGCCCGGTGCGTAGAGCCAAGCGTCCATGATGTACGTCCGGTCTTGGTTATCGCACGTCACGCTGCGAGTGATGAGCGGGCCTCCAGCCGGCCAGTTCTGATCCGGCGGGTTGCGCCACTGCGCCTGCAGCTCGACACCTTCGCCGGTCGGCCCGTGGATGACTCGGTAGTCGGCTCCCTCGATCACGACCATCTGGGGTTCGTTATAACCGTCCGCCAGCTGGGCGCGCCATTCGAGCAGCGCCTCATCATCCAACGAGCCCGGTGCGGGTGTCCTCCACGTCACCGCGACTTGGCGGATGAGCTCGGAGGGGTCCGGGTTGTCGTTTCGGAAGGTGTACGTCGAGTCTGTGACACTCCACCGGTAGACCTCCGGAAGCAGCATGGTAAAGCCAGCCTGCAGCGCGAGCGTGTCGGCGAGGGCCGAATCGATACCGGAGACGTACATGCGGTTCTGGGCGTACCGTCGGTACTGCCCGTCCAGCATGTCGTTGATGTCGGAGAGGTACGGCTGCAAGTCAGAAGGCCCCCAGCCGTCCTCTAGGAGGACGAGCGTCACGGTCTGCCCGTTCGCCCAGACGTTGTCGACCTGGTGGAGGCCGACACCCGAAGGCGCGTCATCGGCTTCGGCCAAGACTTCTTGTACGTATCCGTCGTTGGCAGACCCTACGACCATGAGCTGCTTGAAGCGCCGCAGTCGATCCCAGAACTCCGCCCCGGGCTCCTGGTACGTGACCGTGAACGTTTTCTCGGCGCGCACCGTCTGGATCGTGGGCTCGAGCGCTTCGTACACGTTCGTCTCGACGGCCTCCCACTGCTCCGGGGACATCACCGCGATGATGCTATTCACATCACCGTAGCTCATCGGCTTGTCGTTGCACGCGGACAAGGCAGAGATAGCAGCTATCGCTAGTGCGAGACCGATCTTGTGGTTCTTCATCGCTGTATTCGGTGAAGGTTCATGGCACCCTGTCCGCGGACGATTATACGCCGCCACGCCTCTGACGTGTCACGCCGAGGCGTTCGCGGCCAGCGGGCCGAGGTTGCGCTCGAGCAGGGCATCTGGATCCGGAGCCCGCCCCATGAACTCCAAGAATAGGTCGTCCGGATCGGCGGAGTCGCCCCGTGACAGGATCGTGTCGACGAAGGCTCTTCCAGTTTCGCGGTTGAAAATCCCTTCTTCGCGGAAGCGTGTGAAGGCGTCTGCGTCCAAGACCTCGGACCAGAGATAGCTGTAGTATCCGGCGGCATACCCGCCGGCGAAGACGTGCGTAAAGGTCGGAAGGACGTGGAGCGTCGCGAAGAGCTCGCTCGGGACAAACGCTCGGAACCGTTGCTCGCCGAACGACATGACTTCCGCGCCCTGCTGGCCGTCCGTCTCCTCGCTCTCCGACGAGGATGCGCGTTCACGAAGGTTGGGGGCGAGCTCCTCATGAAGGGCGAGGTCGACGGTACCGAACGAGAGCTGACGCATCTGCGTCCACCCAGCCATGAAGCGGCGGGCCGCGATCATTCGGTCGTACAGCTCGTCGGGCAGCGACTCGCCGGTCTCGTGATGTTTGGCGAAGAGGTCGAGTGCCTCTCGCTCCCACGTCCAATTCTCCATGATCTGACTCGGTAGCTCCACCCAATCCCACGCTACGTGAATGCCCGCTCGAGACGGGATCGCGACGCGCGACGTGCAGTGGTGGAGCAGGTGTCCGAACTCGTGGAAAGTGGTCTGCACCTCACGGTGTGTGAGTAGTGCGTCACCGGTGCCGTCTGGGGGTGTGAAGTTGCCGCACATCACCCCGAGGTGGGGGGCGAAGGAACCCGCTCGCGGTCCACCCGTGATGAAGTTGTTCATCCAGGCGCCTTGCCGCTTCTCTTTGCGTGGGAACCAGTCCGTATAGAAGCCACCGACGAGCGTGTTCTCCTCGTCGTAGATCTCGTAGAAGGCCACGTCGTCGTGCCAAACCTCGTCGATCGTCGCCTCTCGGATCGTGAAGCCGAAGGTTCTGCGCACGATCTCGAACATGCCCGTGAGCACAGACGAGAGGGGGAAGTACGGCCGGAGCTGTTCGTCGTCGATCGCGTAGCGCGTCTTGCGAAGGTCTTCCATCACGAACGAGACGTCCCAGGGAGCCAACTCATCGATCCCGAGCGCCGCGGCGTGGGCGTTCAACTCTTCTACGTCTCGTGCCCAGTATGGCGTGGTCCGGTGCACCATGTCCCCTTCGAAGGCGATGGCGCGCTCGGCAGATCCAGCCATTCGGTCGGCGAGCTTGTAGTCCGCGAATCCTTCGTACCCCAGCACGTGGGCGATTTCGTCGCGCAGACGGAGGATCCTAGCCATGAGTGGGCGGTTGTCGAGCTCGCCGTCGCGGCACCGCGTCACATACGCTCGATGAATCTCTTCGCGTAGCGATCGATCTTGGCAGTACTTGAAGATCGGCTCGACCGAGGGGTAGTCGAGTGTCAGGAGGTATCCGAGCTTCCCCTTCTCCGTCGCCTTCTTCTGGAATCTACGGAGGGGAGCATCCGGAACGCCTGTGAGGCGGTGCTCGTCTTGGATCAGGAGCTCATAAGCCGCGGTCGCGTCGAGGACGTTCTCGCTGAACTTCTGTTGGAGCTGCGCGAGCTTCACCTGGAGCGATTGTAAGTGCGCCTTCTCGTCCGAGGGCAACTCCGCCCCTGCGCGCCGGAAGTCGAGTACCGTCTTGTCGAGATGGCGGCGGCGAATACCTGTGAGTGCTTCGGCTTCCTCGGTCGCCGCGTACGCCTTGATCCGTTCCCACAGGCCCTCGTTGAGGGGGATGCTCGACCAGAATCGGGAGATCTCCGGCAGGATCTGGTTGTAGGCTTCGCGGAGCTCCGGCGTTTCCGCGACCGAGACCAAGTGGCCGACCGGGCTGACGACTTCGGACAGCTCTTGAAGCGCCCCCTCCATTCGGCCGAGGGTCGACTCCCACGTCGGGACGCTCGTCTCGGCTGCGATCTCGTCCATCGTAGCCTCCGCTGCCTCGAGGGCTTCGCGGACCCCGGGTTCGACGTGGGGAGCTTCGATGGCGTGGAAGGGAATGCGGTAACTACCGCTCAGAAGCGGATTCGTGTCGCGGGTCATCTCGAGTCGTGGCGGGGATTGCGGATCGGGACGGAAAAGAACGGTCTCGTGGCGCCTGTTCCAGGGGTGGATCGAGATCCGGCTGATGGCCGTGAAGTGCATTGACTGTCTAGGCCGCCGATTTATTTTCGCGAGAACGGCCCCTCCCGCGGAGGCATCTCGCCGTCGTTGCTGGGGGCCCATTTGCCGGCGGAGGCTTGCAGATGAGCGTTTGGGAAGAGTCGTCCATCGACCTCGACGAACCCGAGACCGTTTCCTTCGACGATGATGATCTCGAAGACCTCGACGAGGACGAGGAGATCGACGACGAGGACTGGGACGACGACGACGACTGGGACGACGAAGAAGATCGGATCGACGAGTCCGATCTTTGGGCGGACGACTAACTGGCTGTTTTTGGGGATGGGTGTCCACCGTCCCCCACCGGACTCGGGACGCTTCGCTCGGACGCGGGGCGTCCGACCCCTCGCTCGGCGGGGGACGGTGGACACCCCCAAACCGTCCGGTTGCGGCGTCCGAAGGGCGGTCGGGTCGTCGAGTGGGGCCAACGTGGGCTGGTGGGCGTCTGGTGCGAGAGGGTGAGGTGTGGGCGTGCGGGTCGGCCGGGGCCGGGACGCCCACCGGTTTGGGCGGTGACCGCGGCTACTAGGCACGCTCTTCCCAATGTGTCGCCCGCCCCCCGCATCTTTGGCCTAACGACCGGGGAGGGCCGACTGCACCGCCCTCCCGCGGAGCGAGGGGTCGGACGCAACGCGTCCGAGCGAAGCGTCCCGAGTCCCGCGGGAGGGCTGTGCAGTCGGCCAGCCCGAAGAAGCCCTAGGGCCGACGTCCGAACGCGGCGTACACCATGGCTCCGATCGCAATGAGGAGACCAGCTACTGCGGCTTCCTGCGGTCGGTCGGCGGCGAGGTATGCGAGAGTCCAGAGTGTGAGGGCGAGGTAGACGATCGGTGTGACCGGGTAGCCCCAAGCCGTGTACGGCCGTTCGGCATTCGGTCGCTTACGCCGGTCGACGAAGAGCCCTAGGACCGTGAGGAAGCTGTTCACCCCCAGTACGAATCCCGAGAACACGAGTACGGACTCGAAGCTCGCCGTAAGGATGAACGCGATGGCGAGCGCCCCTTGGGTGACGACGGCTCGGACGGGGATCCCGTCGTCGTTGGTGACGCGGAGCCAGCGGAACGCCGGGTAGTCTTCACCGATGACGTGCAGCACTCGTGGCCCTGCGACGATCATCGCGCTGACGGTCGAAACGAGGAGGAGCGCCAGGGTTACACCCATGATGTCGGCGCCCACGGGGCCGAAGACGTACGTCGCAGCGATGTAGCCGACCTCGACCTCTCCCTCCATGGCGGACATGGGAGCGGCCCTCAAGAAGGCGTAGTTGAGTGCGACGTACAGCACCATGACGAGCGCGGTGCCGCCGCCGAGGATCAGAGGGAGGCGTTGGGCCGGACGCTCGATCTCACTCGTCAGATAGGTCGCGGCGTTCCATCCCGTATAGGCGTACGAGACGTAGATGAGAGAGACCGCGAAGGCGCCTCCGGTAATCAGTCCGGCGTCCCCGGACTTCGGGAGCAGGGGAACCGATTGCGGGTCGGGAGTGATGAGAAGAACAGCGCCGACGAAGGCGGCGATGAGAAGGAGCTTGAGTGTCGTGAAGCCGGTCTGGAGAAGACCTGAACGCTTGTGCGTTGTGGCGTGGATTCCGGTGAGCAGCACCACCAACCCGACAGCGAGTGACCGCTCGGTGAGGAAGGGGAGGCCCGGAAGGGGAGGGAGGACGGACCCCAGGTAGGCGCCAAACGTCATCGCCGCGAGGGCGGTCGGTGCTGCAAAGCCGACGGTCGAGGAGATCCATCCCGAGATGAAGCCTGCGGCTGGGTGGTAGATCTCCGAGAGGAAGGTGTACTCGCCGCCGGAGCGCGGATAGGACGCGCCAAGCTCGGCGTAGCTGATTGCTCCACAGAACGCAGCGATCCCTCCTACGACCCAGAGGAGGAGGAGCGGGAACGTCGAGTCGATGTCGACGAGCTGGAACCCGAGACTCGTGAACACTCCGGTCCCGATCATGTTCGCTACGACGACGGACGCGGCCGCGTACGGAGTGTATCCGGCGGCCGCGCTCGAAGCCGAGTCTGCTTGGGAGGCGCTCATGGACCCAAGCTACGCTGTGGGCTCTTCGAGGGCGCTACTCGCTCCGAAGCGCGGTGGATGGGTCGACTCCCGCAGCGCGCCTCGCCGGAATCCACGCCGCCGCGAGGGTAACGCCCAATATGGCTACAACGCCCGCGAGGTACGCCCTTGGTTCGGTTGGAGACACCCCGACGAGGACCGACTGGCCCGCGCGGGACGTGAGGAGCGCGAGGGGGAGTCCGAGAACCAACCCTATGAGCGCCAAGCGAGCGGTGCCGAACAAGACTTGCCGTACCACTGAACCCGGGTGCGCCCCGATAGCGAGCCGCGTCCCGATCTCGCGCGTTCTTCTGCCCACAACCCACGACACCGCACCGTAGAGCCCGACAGCGGTCAGTAGGAGTGCGGTCATGGCTGTAATGACGAGGAGCAGACTCACGAACGTCAGCTCACTCGTAGCATCTCCGACGATCTCTTCCATCAGCTGCGGGTTGGTCACCGGAGCCTCTGGGTCGATGTCGTGGATCACCCGTCGCACTTCTGCGAAGAGGCGAGAGGGATCCCCGGCGGTTTGGAAGACCAACCTCATTCGGCCTGGCCACCAGCCTCCCCACCGGTTCTCGGTTTCCGGATAGACTCCGGGGTAGTACACCGCGATAGCGGGGTCGGCGAACGGGGGTCGTCCATCCGCCGCCTCCTTCGCGACGTCGCCAACGACCCCGACGATCGTGAAGAAGGGGGGAATCGTACGACCACCGGGTCCTAGGCCACGCCCCAGCGGACTCTCGCCGGGCCAGAACCGGTCGGCGAGTGCTCGGCTCACGACGACGGAGGCGCGGTTCGGGTCGGCGTAGTCGGCGGGCTCGAGGAGTCGCCCCTCGAGGAGGGGGATATCCAACGTCTCGAAGTAGCCTGGCGTCACGCGCGTCTGACCGGCGCACGTCGTGAGCCCCCGCTCGCGCATGCGGTCGTAGATGGATTCATCGTCGGACCCTTGGACTGTGCAGCCATAGCTGCCAGACACCGGAACCTCCTCCCCCATCCCGACCGAGACTACACCGTCCAACCTCCCGACTCGTTCCACGATCTCCCGGTGGAATCCCCACAGCGCGATGTCGTCAGGATACCGGATGGGAGACGCGAAGACCTCGATGGTTCCGACCTTCTCTTCGTTGAAGCCCGGATCGGTGGCGTGGAGTCGATCCACCGTCTCGAAGAGTAGGCTCGATCCAACCAGGAGCGACACAGCCAGGGCGATCTGACCTGAGATCAGCGTGCCCCACAAACGCGCGTGCCCCCGTGACGAAGAAGTGGTGCGGGTGCTCGCCCCCCGTCCCCCCCGGTGGACCGCTGCCCGGGCGATGGGCCATGCCGAAATGACGAGCGTGACCGCGAGCGCCAAACCGGCTGTCACGAGCACGGAGTCCAAGCCGAGGGCGACGTCCTCGAGCCTCGGGATCTCTTCAGGCGCGAAGGCGATCATCGTGGGGAGCGTGATCGCGGCCAGGAGCAGGCCCAGGAGGGCGCCCCCCGCCGCGAGCACGAGTCCGTCGGAGAGCACGTACCGGACGACGTCGGCACGCTCCGCCCCCAGCGCGACGCGGAGGGCAAGCTCTCGGCCGCGGCTCTCGAAGCGTACCAAGAAGAGGTTCGTCACATTGGCGCACGCGATACACAAGACCAAGGCGACGCCCCCGAAGAGGATCCACAACACGGTGGCCGTCTCTCCCACGACGCTCTTCCCGAGGGGCTCGACGGTGGTACGGAAACCGTACTGCTCGAAGAACCCCTCGCTGTATGCGTCCGGGAAGCGTTCGGGGAGTCGAGCTCGCAGCTCTGCGAGTGCAGCCTGTGCGCCGTCGGGCGTGCTCCCGGGACCGAGTCTTGCGATCGCTTGGTAGCGGTGACTGTTGGCGAACGCACCGTCCCGATTTATTCGCATGGGCAACCAGATTTCTGGGGCGTCGGCGAATCGGTTTTGCGGCAAGCGCACGTCTTCGGACAAGACGCCGACGATCGCGACGGGTCCGGTGTCGAGGGAGAGTGAACTTCCCACGGCGGCTGGATCCGAGCCCAGCTGGTCGCGCCAGAAAGAGTGAGACACCACCGCGACGAGCTCTGCCTCAGGAACGTCGTCCGACGGGCGGAGGAGCCGGCCGAGCGTCGTCTGGGCACCGACGAGAGGGAGGACCTCGCGGGTGACAGAGGCCATGCGGGCCCGCACGGGCCCAGAGGCCGTCATGACGTTCAGGCTATTTCGATTGTAGATCCCGATCTCTTCGAAGTCGCTGGCGTGATCGGTGTAGTAGACCCACTGGGCCATCGACAACCACCAGATTTCGTCCGGCGCGACTCCCGGTACCTGATTCTCGACGTTGACCAGACGTTCCGCGTCCGGATACGGGAGCGGGTCGAAAACGACACGGTCGAGAATGGTGAACATCATCGCGGTGCTGCCCAGACCGATCCCGAGCGTCACGATCGCGGTGATCGCAAAGCCCGGTGACCGCGCCAAGCTCCGGATGGAGATGACGAGAGTCTGTTGCCAGGCAGCGATGACTCCATCGGGGCGAGTGGTGCGGGCTGCGCGGTCGATCTGGCGGCGTGCGCGGGCGTCGGCGAAAGCTCCGAGCGCCGAGAGGACGACAGGCCATCCGCCCCCAGCCGCGACTTCGCGGAGGAGCTCGGCGCTCCACTCGGTCCGGAGGGCCTCGCGTTCAGTCGGGGGTGCTCGGAATGAAGCAAGCCGCACAATCCAGAGTGCGATGGATCGTTTCATGGTCAGCTCCCGGCTTCGCCACCGGCAAGCCCAGTGTCACCGAAGAGCGCCTGCTGTGATCGAATGCGTTCCCGAGCTTCGGCCAAAGCCACCCGACCCTCTGCGGTCGCCTGATAGTAGCGACGAGGTGGGCGCCCCTCGTTGTGGGCCGTGGCGGCGTCTTCCCAGCTCGAGTCCACGAGCTCCGAGGCTTCAAGCCGTCGAAGGAGGGGGTAGACGGTTCCGCTCGGTAGGTGCGTCGCCCGCATGATCTCGAAGCCGTATCCCAGCCCCTGGCTCAGCGCCTGGAGCACGAGCGTCGCGTTGTAGCTGAGCTGCGCCATCCTCATCCCCTCCTCCCATAGGTGTAAAGATACATATATGTGTATCTACATAGGGTCAAGCCCTCGACCCCGGCCGAATGGGCGCTAGACTCCTGAAACACTTTCAGCTGCGCATGGGGTAGGGCTGCACATGTACGGAATGACGCCCTGGGTACAACGGATCTTGATCGCCAACGTGGTGATCTTTTTCCTCACGAACGGAGCTGGCGCCGGTGGCGGAGCCTTCCGCCTGAACGGCTCCAGCCTGCTCGTGCAGTACGGCGCCTTCTATCCGCCCCGGGCGCTGCTCCAGCCGTGGACGGCCGTCACGTACATGTTCCTTCACGATGGCCTGCGGCACATCCTCTTCAACATGGTCGGCGTGTTCTTCTTCGCGCCCCGACTAGAGCAACGTCTCGGCGCCAAGCACTTCTTGGCGTTCTATTTCCTGGCCGGGATCGGGGGTGCGTTGCTCCAGACCGTGTTCGCTCCGGGCTCCTTCATGGTGGGTGCGTCGGGCGGCGTTTACGCGATCATCATCGGCTTCGCGTACTTCTGGCCGCGTGAGTCGATCATCCTATTTCCAATTCCGATTCCGGTGCAGATCCGGTTCGTTGCGATCGGGTACATCGTGATCTCACTCCTCGGCGGCTTTGGTGGGGGAGGGGGGCGAATCGCCCACTTCGCACACCTCGGAGGAGCGGCCGCGGGCTTCGCGTTTCTCAAGTGGCTCGAGTGGCGTCGGGGGAAGGGGAAGAGGAGCTTCGAGAAGCAGTTGAAGCCCCATGCTTCTCCACGTGGCTTCGCGGGTGATACCCTCGCTCTCGCTCGTTGGGAGGGGATATCGACGGCGTCACTCCATGAACTCAACCGAGACGAGGTGGAGCGGCTCTTGGCGAAGGCCAAGGGGAGTGGGCCCGGTAGCCTCACGGACAACGAGCGCGACTTCTTGGACCGGATGTCTGCGCAATAGCGACCGACGAGCGCTTCCCGATCCCGGCTCGTATCCATCGAGTCGAGGAGACGATCCGGCGTAGCCGCTTCATCACCACGCTGGCTCGCGCGCCCGACGCGGACGCGGCGCACGCCTTCGTTCAATCGATCCGCGACGAGTTCCCAGACGCGACCCACCACTGCTGGGCGTTTGTGGCCGGTCCGCCCGGCTCCACGATGCGAATGGGCATGAGCGATGACGGGGAGCCGCACGGTACCGCGGGGCGCCCCATGCTCACGGCGCTCCTCCACTCTGATGTCGGGGAAGTCGTCGCCGTGAGTACCCGCTACTACGGGGGTGTGAAGCTCGGTACCGGCGGGCTGGCCCGGGCTTACTCAGGGGGAGTCGTGTTGGCGTTGGAGACGCTCCCTCGCGAAGAGAAGGTCGAGCGGGCGGACGTCTCGGTGACGGTGGGATACTCCCACGTCGATACGCTCCATCGCCTCATCGACGAGCAAGAAGTATTACTCCGTGACGAACACTTCGGAGCTGAGGTTACGCTGCGGCTCGCCGTCCCTGCATCGGGCATCAATGCGCTTCGCCAACTCGTGGCGGACGCTACCGCGGGCTCCGCCCGACTCACCGTAGAGTGATGTCGCGCGCGCTATTTCCACGCGGTGCTCGCTAGCCCCCGATCCGTTCCCCAACGGCGAGCAGCTTGTCGTCCTCGCCGCCTCGGTGCTCGAAGCGGATAGCCCGGTCGTCGTCATCGACCTCGAACTCGAAGAAGGTGTACTCGTCGACTCCTACGGGCTCGTCGCCGACCCAGGCCGCCATCGTGAGAACCTGGTCCGCCTTACGTATCAGAGCCACGTCGAGGGTGAAGTCCTCACTGAACTTCATCTCCGAGACGAGATAGCCGTCTTCGTACCGGATCTCGAGCTCCGACTCCATCTCCGGGCTGTAGGAGGTGGCGAAGCGTGTGACCGCATACCGGCCGACGTAACGCTCTGCCCGTTCGGGCTCGAAGGTGAGACTCATGGTCGGGACGACGGTGACGTCGAGTCGGACGGCGACGTCACCCCACTGCATCTGGAGGTCGGCTCCGTCGGTGCGCACGGCCGGCATCGTCCAGGCGAGCGTCTCTACCTCGGGTGCCGCCACGACCGGTTCAACCGGCATGCGAATCTGGCCCTCTGTCGTCTCTCGCGGACCCTGCGTGTGATAGAGATCCGCGTTCGGGTCGAGGATCAGCTCCCAGCTGTCTTCATTGACGACCATCCAGACGGACCACTTTCCTGCCGGCACTGAGTGGCCCTCTAGAAAGAAGTCGTGGTCAGCCTCCAGCGTCGTGGCTTGGTTCGCGCCAGGCGTCCACACGTAGCCCCACTGAATCTGCGACCCGAAGAGGTCGTCTCTTGCCGACCGACCTCGCAACGAGGGGCGGCTGTACTCGATGGTGAGGGTCGTGCCGTCGATCGTCTGCGACAGCGTCGCGGCCTCACTCGCCTTCACTTGTGCACTGCCGAGCGCAGGGAAGGCGAGTGCGGCGAAGAGGAGTGCGCCCGGAGCCCAACGTAGGTAGTGCGAGGGTGCCCTTTTGCTCATCCGAAGCGAGCGTCGATCGCTCGGCGAATGCGGTCCAGGTCTTGCCCTTCCTGATACCGGCGGTACGCCAAGCGCGCCTCGCCCTGACATATTGCGCAGCCCATCGCCATCCCTCGCTCGTGGAAGCAGGTGAGGAGCGAGCGGTACGTCGGGAGTGCCGCACAGCCACAGCCACAACCGATCCCGTCTGCGATGTGCGGAATCTCCCGCACCATATCGTAGACGGCTCTGACATCATCGCCGAAGGCCGACAAAGCTTCGTGCGGCAGGACGTCGGACCCGTCGATCCCCTCTCGGGGCTCAGGGTGCTTGATGGCCGCGGTCAGCATGGATGGCCGCATCCATACGGCACCAGCCAAGCCCGCAGGGACCACCCGGATGAATCGTCTGCGATCGAGCATACCGTCTTCCTCCCCTCCCTTCAGCTCCCCGAGCCGGGTAGCTCCGGCGTCACCATAATGTGCGCTCCGGCCGTTCCCGGGAACATCAACCACGGTGCTCCTGGGCCGGTCGGTGCCGGCGGAAGCCCGGTCTCCTCGATCGTCGCCCACGGTGTGTAGATGACCCAACGAAGGAATGCGTTGGCTACCTCTCCTGACGCGGCGTCGAAGCCGTCTCCGGTCATCACGTAGAGCATGGCGGGGTCTTCAGGCATCGCCAACGTTCCGGCGTCGGCCTCGGCCCAGCGACGGGTCGCCAACTCGCCGGAGTCGGTCACGCCCTCGCTGCGGAGTTCACGGCCCCGTGCCATGAAAGGGTCGAGCGACTTGTGGTAGCACGCGACGTTGAAGCCGTCCCGGCTAGGGTCGTCCGCCAAGCAAATCAAGTCGTTTGTGCCCTCTCGAAGCGTGGTCATGGAACCATCAGCCGCGAATCCGAAGACGGTTGCCTTTTCTTTGTCCATCGGAGGAGCCGCGCTCGTCGCTGCGGCGATTTGCTCGGCAGCGGGGGCCACTTGAGCCTCGACCGACGTGGCCAGGAGCAGCGCAGCGCACGCGACCATCGCGGAGTGGGTGATCGCGGCACGGCCAGCGCGGCCAAGAATGTACAACGGGCTCATGAGGGCTCCTGACGATGACGTACGGGGGGTTCGTTGTGGAGGAGTGTCTCCTACTCTAAAGTCGCCCCACAGGTCCCGCGCGGAAACGCCTCCCGGGCGGGCTCCTCCTCTGTCGCGAGGGCCATTGAAACTGCACGTTGGCGCGGGGTGGCGGAGTGTGAGGCGCCTACATGGAGTACAGGAGATCGAGATGCGCGAGGTCATTCGTCGGGGGGCCGGGCTGGCCCTGCTCGCTTTAGCGGCATGTGGAGGAAGCGAAGAGATGAGAACATTCCCCGGCGAGGATGTGCCGACCGACCCGTTGTTGGCACGCGCTGCTTCCTTTGAACTCGACACCGAGTACGTCCCACCGCCGGGTGAGGCGTTGCATCACCAGACCGCTGGCTTCGCGAAGATCCTGTGCTCCGGAGTCTTCATTACGGGCCTCGACCCGGACGATGCGGCCGCGAACGTCGGTGGCTTCATCAGTCCGTTCGAGGAGCGTCACCACGTCGTGGACACCGTGGTCGACTTCGATCGTCAGATGGTGTCACTCACCCTGCCGGACGGGGTGACACGGAGTGCCCGTCGCTACGGTAACCAGGGGTGCGTGGCGCACCCGATTGGCGAAGACGACGTGTACTTCACCCCAAGCGAGGTTGCGCGTAATCTGCCTCCCGCCGCGACGACACCGTGGCCGATGGGTGACGTCCTCTCGGATGACCCATGGCCGGCCGAGATCGACATGGAGAAGGTCGAGGCGGCACTGGACGCCGGCTTCGGACCGGCCGAGGCCCGCACCTTGGGACTCGTGGTCACGTACAACGGCCGCATTCTCGGTGAGCGGTACGACCCGGGCGTCGACATCCACACGCCCCTCGAGAGCTGGTCGATGACGAAGAGTCTGACCGGGACGCTCCTCGGCGTGCTCATCGAGCAGGGTGTGTACGACCTCTGGGATCCGGCGCCCATCCCGGAGTGGCAGGGGGAGGGTGACCCGCGGGGTGCGATCCGTATCGGCGACATCATGCAGATGTCGAGTGGGATCCGAATCAACGCTCCGGCTGACCCGGACTACGACGATTCGATGTACGCCGACCACTACTATCTCTACACCGGGACGGTGAACTCGTACGAGTACGCGGCGACCCGTCCCCAGCAGTGGCCGCCGAACACGATCGGTCGCTACCGGAACACGGATCCAGTACTCGCCTCATACCTCGTGAGACTGGGAGTAGAAGGTCAGGGCGAGGAGTACCACTCCTTCCCGCAGCGGGCGCTCTTCGACCGGATCGGGATTCGTGATGGGCTCATCGAAACCGATCCGTACGGGAACTTCCTCGGGCAGGGCCTCGCCTTCATGGCGGCCCGCGACTGGGCGCGCCTCGGAAACCTCTATCTCCAAGATGGCGTCTGGGAGGGAGAGCGGATCCTTCCCGAGGGGTACGTCGAGTACGCGTCTACCGTCGCACCTGCATGGAATGCGGACGGCCGGCGCATCTACGGTGGAGCCTTCTTCTGGGTGAACGGCGAAGGAGGTCAGGGGCTGCCGACCACGGCGTACAGCATGCGAGGAGCCGGAGGACAGAGCACGACGATCATCCCGACGCACGGCCTCGTGGTCGTTCGACTCGGGAAGTACACCGGTGCCGAGGCCGGGGGGGATGCCCTCGACGAGGCGTTCCGGCTGTTGATGGAGGCGGTTCCGCCGATCGAGTAGTGGGAGGCTGAGAGGGGGGTAAGGGGATGACGGATCTACGAATCGACTACTCCGGGCTGTCCGGGATCGTCGACGAGGGGAAGAAGAAGTCCGAGCAGAAGAAGGAGCGGAAGCAACGCCTCCGCTCCTTGCCGGCTGCGCTCTTCTCTTGGGTGGTGCTCATCGCTGTCATGGCGGTGCTCCCCTTCGCGCTGCTCATCCGGGGCGGGGTCTTCGCGTACCGGGAGTGGGGTGTCGGCACTTGGCCGGCTCTCGCACTCGCGGCGGGGGTGACGGCCCTTCTGCTCGGTGGCTATGCGTGGGTCGTGACGAGACGCCTCGGAGCGGGAGAGGGCGTGCGCAAGGTCGCTACCCGTCTCGGAGCCGGGGTCGCAATCGCCTACGTCGCGTACGCGCTCGTCTTCGTTGCGAGCGAGAATGTGAAGTCGGAAGACGTCCGCGAGGAGTACACCACCGTCCACCCGTTGCTGAGGTTGGCCACGAGCGCCCTCACGCTCGTCGATCCGGAGTCTGTCATCACGGATGCCGGACGGACCCAAGAGGACTACTGGCTCATGGGCCTGCCACCGAACGAGGCGTCCCTCCACTTCGAACAGGAGAGCGGGTACGTGCACGCGCTCGACTTACGGACGCGCGGTCGTCCAGAATGGCGCAACAAGGCGGTCGAAGTGGGCTTTTGGCTCCTCGGCTTCCACTCGTTACGGCACGTCGGGACGGCGGACCACCTGCACCTGAGCTTGAGGTTGCCGGAGTAGCGTCAGGAGATCGACTGTAGGAAGGCCCCAGCGGCTTACCACCCGGCGCCTTGGAGGAAACGCCCGATTGCACCGAGCAGCATCCCGGAGATCGCGCCACTGGTAGGGCCTATGATCGCGTGCATGACGCAGTAGTTCACGCCATCGCCACTGCACGGTCCGCGAAACGATGCGATCGCCACGGCACTAGCCGCTGCCCCGACGCCGGCGCCGACCAGAGTGGTCTTTCCAACAGACATGTACTCCCTACGCTCCAAGAACTCGATTTCGACTAGTGGCATGGCGACGTCTTCGCCCACCACACGGCAGTGCTCGGACGTATCGCGTCGCTCGTAGCAGCTGGGTCGGCGTCGCTCGCCGCGGACGTGCGTGGAGTCCGCCGTCGCGTCGACGATCACCTTCACCTCACCGCCTCCGGTGACACGGAGGGGTGGGTTGTTGTCGGGCGAAATCTGCCCGACGCCGATCGGCTCCCACGTGGCGCATCCTGACGTCGCGATGAGGGCGACGAACCCGAACCCTTTGAGCGCCACGCGCCGACGCGCCCCCGACCCCCGCATCATGATCCACCCTGGACTACACCGGCGATCATCCCCAAGAACCCTCCGGCGCCGGTCGTCACCAAGCGGATCGCGTGGCAGATGAAGGCCCCCTCGCTGGTACACGCGCCGGGCGGAGCGATGAGTAGGCCGAACCCCAGGCCGATTCCGGCTCCGATCAGCATGGACTCGCCCACGACGTTCGGCGCGGTGGCCGTGGAGTCGATAGCGGGGCCGCGGAAGACGGTGACCGTCCCGTCCTCGTGGACGGTCCTGACGACCCGATCGTCCTTCGGCACGAGTTGGTCCGGTGTGACGGTGTGCCAGGCGCTGCACGCGGTCAGAGGACCGACGAGCAGGAGCAGGAGTGCCGCATGTGTGATGGAAGGTACGGAGCGCTTCATAGCCGATCCGGGCGAGGTGAGTCTTCACCCGGATGATCGGTCGACGCGGTCGCGGCGGCCCTCCGTCAACCTCCCCGGTCGGCAGGTAGCGATGACGTAGGCCCAGGGTAACGACGTGTCACCCCTCGCAGCGCCGCATCCAACACCTCGAGCTCGTCGCTCCACACCACCCGCCACCCGTCTAGACCCAGCCCGAGCTGCATCACCTTCACTTCGGGAACGGCTCCGGAGATGCGCGCGGTCGTGCGATACACGACATGCGCCCGGTCGCCGTCCTCGTGCACGGCTCCGATGATCTCGTCGTCGCGATCGTAGATCGAGTGCATGAGCCCCGGCATGTCATCGATGACCGCCCCGATCGACCGCGCGAAGAGCGACGCGTGGTCGATGGTGCCCACCGCTCGAGGTGGGGAGTCGGTCAGATACTCCGCCATCTCGCCCGACGTGTCCGCTTCCACAATCATCGAGACTGTTTCCGCGAATCGACGGAGCGTCTGTTCGGCGAGCAGGGTACTCGCCGCGTCCCATCGAATCGCCCGCACCGCGCGCAGGAAGGCCTCCGCGGTCGCCGCGGGATCGTCGCTCTGAGCCTGGATCGGACGACTTCCGGTACCCAAAGCGAGCAGGGCAAGGGCGAAAGAGGCGAAGGCGGTGCGTTGTCGACGAGAAGAAATCATTTCCCAACCCTGGGGTCTTATGGGACCCGGGAACCATAGCACACCGGATCGGCTTTGGACCGCAAGCCAATCAGATGGAGCGAGGCGCTCCATGTTCGACATAGATGAGGAAGGGATGATGATGAAGAGGATGATTTCCGGGGCGACGCTTGCGTTCGCTTCGCTGACGATTGCGGCCGGTCCCGCCGCGTTGGACTGGAATGTGGACGCTTCACATAGCGGAATCGCCTTCAGCGTGAAGCACTTTTTCACCCCGGTTGCAGGGCACTTCGACCGCTACGAGATCGATCTGGTCTTCGACGAGAAAAATCCGGCCGAGAGTTCTGTCGAGGTCCGCATCGACGTCTCCAGCGTCAACACCGGGAACGACCGCCGAGACGAGCACCTCCTATCGGAGGACTTCTTCGGAGCGGATCGGTATGACGAGATCACCTTCCGCTCGGAGTCGGTGGTCGGGGCGGCGGGGAACAAGCTGATCGTTCGCGGGCCGCTGACGATCAAAGACCGCACGCACATCGTCGAGCTACCGGTGACACTCCTGGGAATCCAGGACATTCCCGAAGGCCCGATGCGCGAGATGCTCGGTGGTTTGGAGCGGATCGCCAGCTTCGAGGCCGGACTCGAAATCGACCGAAGTGACTATGACGTGGGGACGGGAAGTTGGGCGGCCAACTTGGTGGTCGGTCACGAGGTCGACATCGACATCGTCGTGGAAGCGAATCGGTAGCGCTCTTCTCAGAGCCACTCGGTCTCAATTCGCGGAAACGTCGATGGGAGGCCCGTGCCCTTCGGGGTGCGGGTCTCCACTTCGTTTGGGGCGGGGAGACTTGCTCTTCCGTTCTGAGCCGTCCCCCTACGTGTTGGCGAACGTCAGCCAGAAGAGGAGAAAGCGGTAGCTCACCGTCGCGAAGAGACCCCACGCGATCAGAAAAACGACCCGTCCGATCGACCCGATCCGTCCGCTGCCGTACACGACCCGAAGCGCGATGTAGAGGTAGGGGAGCTGCAGGATCATCGACCCGTTCTCGACGGCCATGCTGAAGACCCTACGTCCCACCTCACTCGTAACCAGTTCCTGCCCGGCCTCCCCGCCGACCGTGCCGATCGTTCGCTGAAGGAATCGCATTGCCCGCAACCAGATGGGCAGTGCGAATGAGCTGATGAAGGTGAGCCCCCACGCCACGATGTGCGTCGCAAAGACGACGTGTTGCACGAGTGGGCGCACGGGCCAGGCGTACAGAAGGAGGAGCGCCAGCGTCATGAGGGGGACGATGACGATGACGAGGCTACGAGCGAGGACCTCTCCTCGCGCATTGAAAGACGTCGGATAGACTTCGCGCTCGACCGCGGACGCGCGTTCATGGAACCTCAATGAGTCCGCCTCGGTCCACGCCTCTCCCCGCGCCGCCCGCGCTCGCCCTTCCACGCGGACGCGGGCGTCGATGCGCGATTCCAGCTCGTTCAACACGATCGGAGCGATCCCCGCGGCCTCACTGTAGAACTGCCGCTCCATGTGCGAGTTCAGCGGCGTGTTGTACCCACTGAACCCTGAAAACGGCTGCACGAAGAAGTACACGAGGTTAGCGACCAAGAAGAGTTGGAGCGGGCCCAACCGGCCGCTTCGGCGCCCCTCCATGTAGTCGACGGTGAGTCGGCCTGGGCGCACGAACAGTGTCCAGAACGACCTCCACAGCTTCGCATCGACAGAGAAGGCATCGCTGATGCCGTCGGAGAGCAGTCTCCGAACCGAGTACTCGTCAGGGCGCATGCGACGCTGGCCGCACGACGCGCAGTAGGCACCGTTGAGCTCCGCCTCACATGAGGCGCATCGCTCCTGTTCGTTCTCGAGCATGGCGGATGTCTACAGCGGTAAGGGGGCTCCCACAATGGACTTCACGCGGGGGGTCGGCAGGTGCGAAGCCTGGACAACGGCCCTTCGGCCTGCTTATGTAGAGAACGATATGTAGAGAACAATAGGTAGAGATCAACCGAGGCTCACGATGTCTCCCATTCGGCTCACTCACGCGACCGCGCTCATCCTTCAAGCGATCGCTACTGGCAAACAGCACGGCTTCCAGATCATGGAGGTAACCGGGCTACCGAGCGGCACAGTGTACCCGGTGCTTCGCCGTCTCGAGCGGGAAGATGCCGTCTCGTCGATGTGGGAAAACCCGGAGGAGGCAACCGCAGCGGGGCGCCGCCGTCGACGGGTCTACGAGTTGACCGAGTCGGGTCAGCACGTCGCCGAGCTCGCGCGGCAGCGGCTCGCCAACACGCAGCGCGTCCTCCTCGACGGGGGGTTGGGGACGGCCGACGCCACGGGGGCAGGCGCCTCCTAGTGCGGTTCCTTTGCACCGCGTGGTTGCACGTCGTGAGCGTGCTCGTACCTGCCGGCGAACGCGCGCGGTGGCGAGAGGAGTGGCTTGCGGATATCGACGACGTCGCCGAGACAGGCGCCGGCGTCGGAGAACTGACCAGACTCGCCCTGGGCATTGCCGGGGCGGCCATGACGTTTCGATTCGAGGGGATGACGATGGACGGGTGGACGAAAGAAGTGGTGCACGCGGTACGCGGTCTCTTGAGGCGACCTGGATTTACGCTGATCGCAGTACTCACGCTGGGACTCGGGATCGGAGCCAATACGGCGATCTTCAGCGTCGTGAACGGAGTCGTCTTGGAGCCGCTCAGGTACCCGGACTCCGATCAGCTCGTTCTGCTGACCTCCTCCTTCCCCAGCATGGGCTTTGAGGGATTCTGGATCTCCCCCCCGGAGTACATGGAGGTCGCCGAGCGCATGCGGGCCTTCGAGTCGCTAGGGGCGTACAACACCTTCCAAGCGAGCATCGGGGGCGATGACCAACCGGAGCGTGTCGATGCCGCCGCCTTCTCGTGGCAGCTCTTCCAGGCACTCCGCGTCTCCCCGCAAATGGGCCGCTTCTTCGGTGAAGACGAAGATCAGCCCGGCGGGCCCGATGTCGCCGTGCTCAGCCACGAACTCTGGCAACGATCGTTCGGCGGCGACCCGGATATCCTAGGTCGCACGATCGACCTCAACGGTACGATGACGGATGTGATCGGTATCATGCCGGAGAACTTCGACCTGAACGAGTCGGGCGCGCAGCTCTGGGTACCGCTCCAACTCGATTGGGGGAATCGGAACAACTTCGGTTCTCACTACCTCTTCCTCGTCGGTCGGCTGGCGGCCGGGATGACCGTCGAATCTGCGGAGACCGAACTCCGCACCTTCGTGGAGCGGTGGCCTGAAGATGTCCAGTCGGGCCACATCTCAGCAGACAACCACCCGCTCCACATGGTCGAACTCCAGGAAGAGGTGGTTGGGGATGTGCGGCCCGCGCTCATGGTACTCTTGGGTGCCGTGGGCTTCGTACTCCTCATCGCGTGTGCGAACGTCGCGAATTTACTTCTCGCTCGCGCTCAAGATCGACACAAGGAGGTTGCAGTTCGCTCGGCGATGGGCGCGGGTCACGGCAGACTCCTACGTCAGTTCTTGACGGAGGGCGTGGTTCTCGCGTCGCTGGGCGCCTTGCTCGGCACCGCGTTCGCATTCGGGTCGCTGCGGCTCCTCCAGTCGGCGAGCCCCGGTGATCTGCCGAGGCTCGCGGAGGTCCAGCTCGACGGCACCGTCCTGCTCTTCACCACGGCGGTCGCGATCTTGACCGGCGTCTTGTTCGGGTTGGCACCGACCCGGCACGTAGCGACGCGGGACCTCGCGGGCGCACTCCGCGACGGGGGCACGCGGTCGACGTCGAGCGCCGGACAACGACGACTCCGCTCACTGCTCGTGATCAGCGAGACCGCTCTGGCGCTCATCTTGGCCGTTGGGGCCGGCTTGATGATCCGGAGTTTCGGCGCCCTGAACGCAGTCGAGCCAGGCTTTGAGCCGGACGGCTTGCTCACGTACCAGGTCTTTCTGCCGTCGGCGACGTACCCGGGCGCCGAAGACCAGCTCGCATTCAACCAACTCATCCTCGATCAGCTCCGAGCCGAGCCGGGGGTGACGGGCGCTGCGGCGATGTCCGGGCTCGCCCCCGCGCGACGGCTGAACGCCAACGACACCGAGTTCGAGAACTTCGTCGTGACGGACGACTCGCCGCCTCAGAACGTCGACTTCTATCAGACGATCACACACGACTACCTCGAAACGATGGGTATCTCGGTGGTCGAGGGGCGTGGTTTCGAGCCGAGTGACGATGCCAATGGCCTCCCCGTGGCCCTCGTGAATCGGACGCTGGCCGAGACGTTTTGGCCCGGGGAGAGTGCGATCGGGAAGCGGCTAAGGCCGGGCTTCGGAGGACCGAATCCTTTCATGGAGGTCGTCGGGATCGTCGAGGACGTGAAGAACGCCGGACTCGAGCGACCCGTCGGGACCGAGCTCTACTTCCACTACCCTCAGGTCGTCTTCGCGAACGCGCCCCGCACCATGAACTTCGTCGTGCGTACGCAGGGCGATCCGACCGAGCTTGCTCCGGCCGCTCGCCGTATCGTCTGGGCTCGCGACGCAGCGCTCCCCGTATCCGGCCTTCAGCCGATGACGGACGTCATGGGTGGGGCGATGGCACGGGCTCGATTCCTCACCACGCTCTTGGCCGCCTTCGCGGCGTTGGCCCTTCTGCTCGCTGCCGTAGGCACGTACGGCGTCATGTCGTACGCCGTCACGCAGCGGGGTCGAGAGCTCGGCATCAGGATGGCGATGGGCGCCCAGGCCGGGGCGGTCCAGAAGCTCGTCTTGAGTGAAGGACTCAAGGTGGCGTTCGTCGGCCTCGTGATCGGAATCGCGGGCGCGTGGGGGCTCACAGGTCTGCTCGAGTCGATGTTATACAACATCGATGCACGGGATCCTGCTTCCTTCCTTTTGGGGCCGCTCGTGTTGACCCTGGTTGCGGTAGCAGCGTGCTGGATTCCGGCGCGTCGCGCGACACGGGTCGATCCGGTAACGGTGCTGAGAGAGGAGTAGCTCGGCAGCGACGATCGGTAGGGGAGCTACGGGGTGGGAGGCGGGTACACAGGGCGTCGAACGAGACTCGAGTCCAAAGCGTAGACCCTCACCGTGATGTTCCTCACTCGTCGCCTGAGCATCGCGCTCGTGGTGATCGCTGGGACCGCCGTCGCCTCGTCGGTAGCGGCGGTCCCCGCATTCGCTCAAGAGCGCCCCGGTAGCGACACTGGAACTGCCCCCACGATCGGGATTGCCTTGAGCGGGGGAAGTGCGAAGGGCTTCGCCCACATCGGCGTGCTGCGGGTCATGGAGCAGCTCGGTGTGCCGGTGCACGTAGTCGCTGGGACGAGCATGGGCAGCGTACTCGGTGGCCTCTATGCGATGGGTCTGACGCCAGACTCCATCGAGTCGCTCGTGGCCGCGACCGATTGGGGAAGCGTCTTGGCAAACGACGCCGAACGAGAGCGGCGCTTCCTCCACCAGCGGCGCTTCGACGAGCGTACCATCGCGACCCTACCCATTCGGGACGGTCGAGTGGGCCTGCCCACGGGCGCGACCGACGGCACCAATGTGTACCGACTGGCCGAGCAGGCTACGTGGGGCGCCGCGGGGGTACGGACGTTCCGCGACTTGCCGCGCCCCTTCGTCGCCGTGGCAGCCGACATCGAGACGGGGGAGGCGGTCGTCCTCGATCGCGGTGTTCTGGCGGATGCCATGCGGGCGAGTATCAGCTTTCCTGGAGGCTTCGAGCCGTTCGAGTTGAATGGTCGCCTTCTCGTAGATGGTGCCCTGGCGCGGAATCTCCCCGCCTCCGATGCACGGGACCTCGGGGCGGACTTCGTCATCTGTAGCGACGTCTCGAACCCCCTCGAAGACGGAGAAGAGCTCGCCAACGTCGTCGACGTGTTGGATCAGGTGATCACCCTTTTCATGCAGGATGCCCAAGCCGAGCAGAGGGCACTCTGCGACATCCTCATCACTCCCGACGTCGAAGGACTCTCTGCGCTGGACTTCGAGCAGTATGCGGAGTGGGTGGAACGGGGCACGATGGCGGCCGAGGCATCGCGGGCTCCGTTGGCCGCCATCGCGAGCCGAGCACGAGGAGGTCGGCGCGCCTCCCGAACCGCGCTCGATGGCGATCCAGCCCCAGGCTTTTTAAGCGACTCGGTTCGCATACGGTCCGTGTCGGTGGAAGGATCGGAGCGCCCTCAGATCGATCGGTTCGTGCGCGACGAGCTACGCATTGCGCCCGGCGCGTACGTTTCGGCTCCCCTCCTCGCGGACCGACTGGCCGACATCGACGCGACCGGCCTCTTCGGCCTCGTGCGGTATCGACTCGACCCCGCGCAAGACGGTGCAGAGGACGGTGCAGAGGACGGTGCAGAGGACGGTGCGGAAGACGGTGCGGACCTCACGGTACGAGTCGAGGAGAGGCCTCGTGATCGGTTCGGGGTAGGCGTCCGCTACGACGACGAGTTCCTGGCAGCTCTCCTCTTCACGACGACTCTGCACAACCGGGTGCGATACGGCTCCGTGACCCGTGTGGACCTGCGGGTAGGTGAAGAGACGAGGGCGTCGCTCGCGTACCTGAGGCGCCACGGAGTGAACGGCCGATTCGAGGGGGGCACGACGCTGAGCTGGAGTCAGGGTCGACTCACGCTCCCCCGCACACTTCCCACCGAGGTCGGCTTCGAGCTCACGAATCTGACGACGACCCTCGGGTTGGTCGGCGGTCGTTCGAGCTTCCTCGGTCTCGAAGCGAGTGGCGAGTGGATCGTCACCGACGGGACGGTAACCCCGGACGTGCTCCTTGTATCGGGTGCTGGAGTCTTCGACTTCGAGTCGCTCGACCGCATCGACTTTCCCACGAGCGGCATCGATGCCACGGCGCGATGGGAGGTGGGCGGGAGTGATCTTTCCGCGGGAGGAAGCTTTGCTGTCGTCACCGTCGCCGGGCTCGGCTTCGTCCCGCTCCACGAAGTATTCGTACTCGATGTCGGGTTCTTCGCCGGGTCAGCGTGGGGAGCCGATCTGCCCGAGCATCGGCAATTCTATCTGGGAGGCACACACCGATCGGTCGTCTTCCGGAACTCCAAAGTCCCTCAGCTCGGTCTCGACCCGGACGAACTCGTGGGTCGGTCGGTCCAGGTCGGTCGCGTAGGACTCCGGGTGCAACTCCCGAGGGGTGCGCACGTGCGCTTGGGGGCCGATGTCGGAGGGGTCCAGGACGTCTGGGACTTCCCGGTCCAAGACCCCGTCGTGGGGTGGGGGGTCGCGTTCGGAGTGGAGACGCTGGTCGGTCCTGCGATGGTGCAGTGGTCGCGGGCTACCGACCGTGGGAAGGGACGTCTGTCGGTGAGCGTGGGGCGGGTGTTTTGACGCGGTCCGGCGAATAGACTCGCCTTGTCGCGCCCTTCTTGCCATCGTGTCGGCATGCCGAAGCCCCCACTGGTTTCTGTGAGCCTCGTTCGGGCGCGCTCCCGCGTGCTCCGGGTGAGCCGACTCTACCGTCCGGCTCTGGTTCTGGCCGCGCTTACGATGTCGGCGTGCGGCTGGATGGCCGACGACGCTGATCCTTCTGAATCTGCAGAGACGCTGATCCCCGTCGTCGACTCTTCGTCGACCACCGTGAGGGATCCGCTCGTCCGGGTCGCGGACGATGCCGTCGACGACATCGAGGCGATCGTCGACTCTCTCGTGCCGGACTCCGTTGCGGAGGGGGCGGGCGATGTCGACGTCAGCGACTCGGTTGCGCCCGCAACCGCGACTCCGACGAACCCCGTTGCCGAGCAGGAAACGACTCCAACAACCCAGGAGCGATCCGACCTCACCTCTCGCCTCGACGCCGTACTCGCCGGACAGGAAGCGCTCGTCCGTCGGTTGGAGTCGCTCGAGGCCGATGTCGAACAGGCCGCTGCCTCGTCGCCGGCGCCCGCCGCGACCACGACCCCCGCCACGGGGAGCGGAGGCCAAGCCATCGACCCCGCGACCGGGGGCGAGGTCCTCGGTGAGGCGGGGCTGCGCGTACGGAGCTTCGGACGCGGCATCATCCTCTCGCTCATCGTGCTTCTGGTCTTCAACGGGGTGGTGCGGGGCAGCGTGTGGCTTCTCGATGCCCTCGCCGAACGAAACGCCAGTCGCCGCCTCTTTTACAAGCGGCTCGTCCCGATCGTCCGGATCATCCTCTGGGTCTTCGCCGCGTATCTGATCGTCAGCGTGATCTTCCGCGTGAACGCTCAAGGTATCTTTGCGGCCGCGGCCGCCATCGGTGTCGCGATCGGTTTCGCGGCCCAAGATCTTCTGAAGAACCTCTTCGGCGGCATCATCCTCGTCTTCGATCAACCCTTCCAGGTCGGCGACAAGATTTCGGTCGACGGGACGTACGGCGAGGTCGTGTCGATCGGACTGCGATCCACCCGGATTGTCACTCCCGACGACAACCTCGTGTCGGTGCCGAATGCGCAAGTCGTCGACCAACAGGTCGCGAACGCGAACGCAGGTGAGTTGAACAGCCAAGTCGTGACGGATCTCTACCTACCCGGATGGGCCGACGAGGCGTTGGCCAAGCGGATCGCCTTCGATGCCGCCACGAGCTCCAAGTACGTCTACCTGAAGAAGCCGATCGTCGTGCTCGTCTCGGACGTCTTCAAGGAGACCTTCCTGACACGAGTGCGGGTCAAAGCGTACGTCCTCGATCCTCGCCTCGAGTTCATGTTCCAGAGCGACGTGACGGAGCGCGCCCGGGCCGGTTTTCGAGAGGCAGGGCTACTCGATGTCGCGCATATGGAGCGTCGCTTCATGGAGCACGCCGCTCCCGCCGTCGAGCAGCGGCGGGAGGCCGCCCGCGAAGAGGCGGACGACGTAGGTGCGGACTCCCTACACGTGACGGCAGAGTCGGCGGGTGACGATGGCTGAGCCTGTGAGCGGCGACGCAGCGGAAGCGCCCCCGGTCAGGCCGGACGAGTCGGTACCACCGAGCGAGCCGGTCGGCGACGCATTGTATGCCGCGATCGACGAGGCGTGCGCCCGCCCGATCCGCTCGGCGTGGAGCGAAGTGGACGAGCGGCTGCACGAGACACTCGTCGTGCCGCTGACCGAGGGGTTGGCCCGCCACCAAGCGTGTGTCGAAGAGATGGGACTGAATGGTCCGGCGCCGGTGGCCTGGCTGGAGCGAAGTGATGCTCTGCTGGAGTACCGGCGTTCGGTGCGGATGGACCTCATTGAACCGCTCCTGACCACCTACAACGAGGCGCCCCCGGCAGCGAGCGTAGCGGACACGTTGCGCCGCACCCTCGATGAGGTAGAGTCGCGCTGCGGTGGGCTCTCGGGATCGTTCGAGGCGATGTGGCCGGAGCGCGCGCTCGACTCGCGCAGTGTAGACAGGGCCCGACGGCTGTGGGGGAAGTCGCTCGCTCGCGTCTTCTCGTCGGCTCGCAAGGCGGGGACGACTCGCACCGTCGACGCCCGAGCCTTCGCGCTCTCGCACCTGACGGAGGCGATCGCACCCGCGGTGGACGACGGGATCGTCGACGCAGCGCGCGCGTGGGCCGAGTGGGGACGGAGCGTCGAAGTCGCGTTCGTGCACTGGGGTGACGCGGCGCTCCCGCAGCTCGTGAAGGCCGAGCAGCTCGAGACGGCTGAAGAAGAAGCGAGCGGTCCGTGGGAGGCAGTAGCTCAAGCGGGACTCCAGCTTCAAGAAGATCTGCGTGCGTGCATTGCAGCTGCGCCTCGCAACGTCGGGGTCGATCGACTCGAGGCTCCGACAGAACGTCTGGAAGCGGACGCCCCTGTTGTGGGCAGCTTTCTCTTGCGGCCGGTCCCACCCGCCCGGGGGCCCATACTCAAGAGGACCGATCGCGTGCTGGAGGCACACGAGGCGTGGGACGCCACGATCGCGGCTCGATTGACGCAGTACCAAGCGATCTTGTCGCTCCTGGCCGGGGTGACCGGAGTCCAGAGGCGTGTCGGCGCTCGTCTCCGGGACGGCCTTCTGGCGGGAATCCCGGGTCTCCTGGCAGCGGCCGAGCAAGTCGCCCAGGTGCGCAACGACGTGCGTTCCACGACTTCGGCGGGCGGCTGGAGCGAGGCCCGCCTGGAGACGTTGGCAGAGGAAGTGCGCACCGCGATGACCCCCGCGCTCGACGCGGTACCCGACGCCGACGGGGTGAAGCGACTCTTGGAGAGTGGGGCGGACTCCACCGTGGAGGCTGTATACGCCATTGTGCGTCAGACCCCGACGGCGCTTCGCGTGCATGCGGAAGACGCGATGCTCCCGCGTGGGGCCCGTCCCGTCGAATCGCGGGTTCTCGCGCTTCAAGATCTGACACGCCAGTCGTTCGACGCTTTACGCACCGACCGCATCCGGGCCTCCACACTTGGCTTCGCCGACGCGGTCACCGTCGTCCGTAACGACCTCGCGGACTTCGAGAACGTCTTCTCCTTCGCCTACGATGCGGCCCGTGCCGAGATCGAGGAGAGCGGGGAAGGGAGCCAAGGCCGAGCGGGCGAGTTGCTCGGGGAAGCGATCGACAACATCGCCGAAGGGCTGCGCGCCGAAGCCGGCAAGCTCGAGGACGGACTCGATGCCGCGCTCCGGAGGCTGTCGGCCGAAGTGTCGGGCGGATCGTTAGCCCTCATCGAGCGGCTTGCCGCGGGCCGTATGACCGCGCGTCTCTTGGCCGCGAGCTCACGCTTCGCCGAGGCACGAGCTTGGGTCAATGAGACGTGGGGGCCGCCCGTGGATCAGGCGGCTCGGGCGCTTGTCGTGCGGGCGCGCATGCTGCGCCGACTCGTCCAGCGGGGGGTTCGGATTGGGAGTGCGATGGTCGGGGCCGCGCCCGCGGGGGTGGCGTCGACCCGCTCGGTGAAAGCTCTCGCCGACACCACCGCGCTCACCGACAGTCTCCCGCTCGTCTACCAGCGCCTCTTCACCTTCGATCCGGTCTCGGATCGGGCCCTCTTGCAGGGCCGGGGTGCGGAACTCACGGAGGCGACTGCCCTTTGGCGACAGTGGCAAGACGGTGAAGGCGTCCCGCTCATCGTGACCGGACGGCAGGGGTCGGGGATCACGAGCTTTCTCAACGTCGTCGCCGGAGTCGTCGAGGAAGATGTGGAGGGAGGCGTGTGCCGGGTGACGCTCGATCAGCGCATGGCGGATGAGGCGTGCCTGGCCGCTCACCTCGCCGCGAGCCTCGGCCTGGAAGCGACCACGACGCTCGACGAGCTCAGCGAACAGATCTTGATCGAGGGATCCAAGCCGCCAACGGCGGTCATGGTCGACAACCTCGAGCACGTGTACATGCGCGTACCTCAGGGGAGCGATCTCATCGAGCGCTTCCTGACTTTCATGGCCGAGACCCAACCTGAGATCTTCTGGTTTGGGGGCATCACGACGTCGGCGTGGCAGCTCATTACCGCGTCCGAGCCGACCGCTGTCTCCCAAGTCGATGCGTTGGACTTGGAGCCACTCGCGATCGCGGACCTCAAGGACGCGGTCATGGTCCGGCATCGACGAAGCGGGCTCATGGTGAACTTCGTCCAGCCGCCGAGCCGCAGAAACCGACTCCGTCGGCGTCTTCTACGAGTGCGCGATGACGCGGCGTACGCGCAACTCATCGAGAACGATTTCTTCGAGCAGCTGTACCGCACGTCGTCCGGATACCTTCGCCTCGCGCTCTATCAGTGGCTCTCCACGGCCGACTTCCAAGCGGGTGAGGGTGTTACGCTGCCCCAGCCACAGCGCCCGGACTTCTCCGTTCTCGACTCGCTCTCGCTCACCCAGAACTTCACGCTGAAGGCATTCCTCGAGCACCGCACGCTCACGCTCGCGGAGCACGACCAGGTGTTCCGGCTCCCCCGCCACGAGAGCTATCAGATTTTCGAGTCGCTGGGGAATCGGCATCTGATTGCGCCGGTGTTGTCCGCTACGAACGGGTCTTCCGGGGTGGGGCTTCGCGCGGGCTTCAACGGCGCGAAGCGCTCCGAGATCAACGAGGAGCACCAGTACCGGATTCGGCCTCTACTCGTCGGCGCGGTCATCAACCATCTGAGGGCGCGGAACATCGTGCACTGAGAGGCGGTCGCGGGGTAGTGGGTCAGTTTGACCCATGGCCGGTTCGCCGGCCCGCACTTGACCGATCTCGGCATCTCATAGAGCTTCCCGGCCCATGACAACGCCGACGCATACTCGACACCATCATCATCACGCGACCCGACCGGGTGGCGAGAGGGTGTCGCGCGTCTAGCACGTAAGCGAACCGAACACTTCTCGCGGCCCGTCGATGACGGGGCGCGTTTTTTTTCGCCCTGTCGGCTTCGATGGCTCGCCTTTCCGACAGGTACCCATGCTTCAATCGTCCGCTCTCGATATCGGCGACCTCGGTCGCCCGGTACGAGTCGCATTCCCGAATAAGGGCCGTCTCTCCGAACGAGCGCTCGAGCTCTTCGAGCGGGCGGGCCTCAAGGCCCAATTCCGCGCTGATCGAGCGCTCCTCGCCGCTCTCGGCGACGACTTCCAGGCCATTTTCGTTCGAGCCGGAGATATCCCGGAGTACCTCGCCGACGGCGCCGCGGAGGTCGGCGTCACCGGGGCAGATCTCATCGCCGAGGCCGGCCATGCCGGGGTCGAGGAACTGTTGGATCTGGGATTCGGGAAGTGCCGACTCGTGGTGGCCGCTCGAGACGACTCCGGGGTGCGAGACGCGGCCTCACTTCCTGCGGGGACCCGCGTCGCGACGTCTTTTCCGCGCATCGCCCGAGAGCACTTCCGCGCGTTGGGGACGGAGATCCAGGTCGTACCGGTCGGTGGCGCAGCCGAGATCGCGCCGCACCTCGGCGTCGCCGATGTCATCGTCGACTTGGTGTCGACGGGTTCGACGTTGCGCGTGCACGGGCTTCGAGAGGTCGAAACGATCATGACGTCGTCGGCGCGGCTCGTCGCCCGCCGCTCAGCGCTTGAACAACCTGATGTGCGAGCGGTTCTCGAGAACCTTTCCGATGCCCTCGAATCGGTCCTGAGGGCGTCCGAGAAGCGCTATCTCATGGCGAACGTTCCCCGCGATCGGCTCGACGAGGTCCGGGAAGTGATCCCGGGGCTCTCCGCCCCCACGATCGTGGAGGTCCTCAATGGTGGGGCGTGGGTCGCCGCTCACTCCGTCGTCGGGGCGGACGAGGTGTACCAGACGATCGGACGACTCAAGGAACTCGGCGCCGAAGGGATTCTCGTTACGCGAATCGAGAGGTTGATGCCGTGACGATGTTGGCGTGGACGGGTGAGCTCGCCGCGGCGCGCGACGAGGTTCTCGAGGGCCGGGGCGCGACGACGACGGGTGGGGACCAAGAGCTCTCGAGCACCGTTGCCGCGTTGATGGCGGATGTCCGACTCCGGGGCGACGTCGCACTCCTCGAGATGGCGCGTCGCTTCGACGGAGTCGACCTCGCCGGGGTCGAGGTTGAGCGTGGGCGGTGGAACGATGCGTTGCAGACGCTCGCCCCGGACGTACGCGCCGCGCTCGAGCGAGCGAGCCGGAACATCCGGACCTTCCACGAGGCCCAGCTCCCTTCCGATGTAACGGTCGAGGTCGAGGACGGCGTGACGATCACCCGTTCATGGGTGCCGCTCGAGCGAGCCGGCGTGTACGCTCCCGGTGGAACGGCGTCGTACCCTAGCTCGGTGCTCATGGGGGTGGTCCCCGCGAAAGCCGCGGGAGTCCGAGAGGTGATCGTCTGTGTGCCTCCGGGCCCGAGTGGCGAACCCCCGCAGGCCGTCCTCGCCGCGTGTGCGATGGCGGGCGCCGATCGGGTCTTCGCCATTGGCGGCGCGGGCGCGATCGCTGCGATGGCGTACGGGACGGAGCGTGTGCCTTCCGTCGACGTGATTGTGGGGCCGGGGAATCGGTGGGTGACCGAGGCGAAGCAGCAAGTCGCGGGCTCGCTCATCATCGACGCACCGGCGGGCCCGTCCGAGGTCCTGCTTCTCGCCGACGGGACCGCGCCTCCCGACCTCGTTGCCGTCGAGTTGATGGCTCAGGCCGAGCACGACGTCGACGCAGTATGCGTCGCGGTCACGACTTCGGCCGAGGTCGCATCGAGCATCGAAGAAGCGGTGCGTCGCCTTCTCGACGACGCACCGCGCGCCGCGATCGCCCGAGCGTCGCTCGCAACTGCGGGGGGCGTGCTCGTGGCCGATTCGATGAGCGATGCCGTGGCGTTCGCGGAGGTGTTCGCTCCTGAACACCTCTCGGTCATGACCCGAGACGCATACGACGACGCCCGCTCCATCACATCGGCCGGAACGACCTTCGTCGGAGCGACGTCGTCCGTCGCCTTCGGCGATTACATGACGGGGGCGAACCACGTTCTTCCGACCGGAGGACTCGCTCGCTCCTTCTCGGGTCTGGCGACCCACCACTTCTTGCGCGCCTTCACGACCCAGGAAGTCGACGAGGTGGGGGCGGCTGCGCTGGCGCGGGATGTGGCCCTGCTCGCCGACGTCGAAGGGCTTCCGGGGCACGCGGCCGCAGCCCGGGCGAGGATCCCATCTGGTGGAGGCGGATCGGAGTCATGACGCCATTTCCCCGGCCTGACTATGCATCGCTGGAGCGGTACGACCCCGGCCGTGTGCCCGTGGAGATCGACTTGAGCGACAACACGAATCTGTGGGGTCCACACCCCGATGCTCTGAGACGCGTGAGGGCTGTGTCTGCGGATGATCTGGCCCGATACCCGTCGCTGTATGCCGATCCGCTCCGTGATGCGGTCGCCGAACGCTTCGGTGTTCCGAGCGGGTGCGTGACGACCGGCGCTGGATCCGATGATGTCTTGGACTCGGTGGTTCGGGCGTGCTCCGCTCCGGGTGGTCGGCTCGCATACGCCGCCCCGACCTTTTCGATGGCCGAGTCGTTCGGGTTGATGAATGGCATGGAGCCCGTCGGAACTCCTTGGCCGGAGGCGGAGGGGGACGTCACCTCACTGCTTCGATCCGATCCCGACGTCATCTACCTCTGCCGACCCAACAATCCCACGGGTCATCTGGCTGGCCGACCGTGGATGGACGCTCTACTCGAAGCACGTGGGCCGGACGGCCCCCTCGTGATCGTCGACGAAGCGTATGCCGACTTCGCGGGCGAGACTCTCCTCCCCGACGCGCCGACGCTGTCGAAGGTCGTGGTCGCCCGAACTGCTTCAAAGGCGTACGGCCTCGCCGGGATGCGCGTGGGCTACGCCGTCGCTTCGCCTGACGTCACGATCGAGGTCGACAAGGCACGAGGCCCGTACAAGGTCGCTCGCCTCGCGAGCGAGGCCGCAGCCGCAGCGCTGAGAGACGAGAGTGGATGGATGGCGGAGATCGTGCAGCTCACGGTCCGGAATCGGACACGGCTCGCCGCGGAGCTCGCGAGTCGCGGGTACGCTACCGAAGCTTCTTGGGCCAACTTCCTCCTCGTAACGATGCCGGCCCCGTCCGCGCAGGAAGTGGTAGCCGCACTTCGGCGGGTCGGGGTAGGGGTGCGTCCTTTCTCCGACATACCCGGGCTTGGAGAAGCGGTACGGGTGACTGTCGGTCCCTGGCCGCTCATGGAGCGCTTTCTCACCGCGATCGACCACATCTTCGGAGAGGCGGGGTCATGAGATTCGCGCTATTCGATTACGGCGCCGGCAACCTCCACTCGCTCCACAAGGCGTTCGAGTCCGCCGGCGTGTCCGTCGCGATTACCGATGACTGGAATGAGGCGTTGGCGCTGGACGCGCTTGTGCTTCCCGGCGTTGGTGCATTCGGGCCCGCTGCCCGAGCTCTGGGGTCGGAGAGGTACCGCGTCCGTGCGGCGCTCGACGGCGGACTGCCGTGTCTCGGCATATGCCTCGGGATGCAGCTCTTGCTCGATGGTTCGGATGAAGCAGGCGGCGCGGGCATCGGCCGAATCGGGGGACGGGTCACAAAGCTGGATCACCCGGTCGTGCCCCACATGGGTTGGAACGATGTGCAGACGACGGACGACCCGCTCTTTCGTGGAGTCGACGGGCTGGTGACGTACTACGCGAACTCGTACGTCTGCGAGCCCACCCACGAGGAGCACGTCATCGGTGTGACGTCGTACGGCGGGGCGACCTTCGCCGCGGCGGTGCGGAGCGGACCGACGTGGGGTGTGCAGTTTCACCCGGAGAAAAGCTCGGCAGCGGGACTTCGGATCGTCCGCAACTTCGTCGAGGAGGTGCACCGCATCCGAGAGGAGTCCCCGTCGTGATCGCGACCCCAGCCGTCGACCTCCGTGGAGGGCGTTGCGTGCAACTCGTCGGCGGTCGGCCTGATGCCGAGCGCGTTTCGCTCCCCGACCCGCTCGCCGTGGCGGAGCGGTGGGGTACCGTGGGCTTCGGGACCCTTCACGTGGTGGACCTCGATGCTGCCCTCGGGAGTGGAGACAACACGGAGCTCGTCGGGCGTATCGTTCGATCCGTGCGCACGGAAGTGCAGGTTGGTGGAGGAATCCGCGAAGACGCCCGCGTCGATGCTCTGCTCGGCGAGGGCGTCGCGAGGGTCGTGATCGGGACGAGGGCGCTGGACGATGTGCCGTGGCTGGCCTCCATCGCGGAGCGATGGCCGGGGCGGGTCGTCGCCGCTCTCGACACACGGGAAGGGAAGGTCCTTCGGAAGGGGTGGACGGAGAGTACCTCACGAGACGTTGTCTCGTATCTCGACCAGATCGAGGACCTCCCGCTCGCGGGCGTGCTTTCGACCGATGTCGGACGCGAGGGCCGGCTGGGAGGAATCGACCGCGATAGCTGCGCCCGCGTGATCGAAGCGACAGACCACCGCGTGTGCATCTCGGGCGGAGTCACCACGATCGAGGAACTCGAATTCCTCGAAGAAGTCGGCGCCGCGGAGGTCGTTCTCGGTATGGCGATATACACCGAAACATTAGACACGAGCGGCGTAGCGCGCCGCTGGGGAGGCAGGCATGGGTAAGCTGCGTAGAGAGACGAAGGAAACGACGATCGTGGCCAGCGTGCGACGAGGCACGGGAGTCGCCGACGTACGGATCACCGATCGATTCCTGGCGCATATGGTCGAGACGTTGGCTCGGTACGCGTCTCTCGATATCGAGGTGGAGGCGACCGGCGATCTCCGGCACCACCTTGTGGAAGACGTCGCCATTGTCTTGGGTCAGGCGCTCTCCGAGGAGTTGGGGGAGGGGATCGCCCGCTTCGGGTCGTGCCTCATGCCGATGGACGAAGCCCTCGTCCAGGCGGCGATCGATGTGGGAGGGCGTCCGTACTACGTGGGGAAGATCCCCTCGAAGCTCTACACCCACTTCCTCCACTCCTTAGCGATGAACCTTGGGGCGACGTTGCACGTGCGTGTGATCCGCGGTTCCGATCGGCACCATGTGATCGAGGCGGCGATCAAGGCGACCGCGATGTCGCTGCGCGAAGCGCTCGCGCCCCGGCCCGAAGTCTTCAGCACGAAGGGCGCTGTCGTGACCGAACGGGTCGACGAATGTTGAAGCCGCGCGTCGTGGTGTGCCTCGATGTCCAAGACGGGAGAGTGGTGAAGGGGACGAGGTTCGAAAATCTCCGAGACGTCGGGGATCCGGTTGAACTCGCGACCCGGTACGAAGAAGAGGGAGCCGACGAGATCGTCTACCTCGACGTCTCTGCCTCGCGGGAGGAGCGCGCCACCCTTCTCGATGTCGTGAGGCGAACGGCGGAGGCACTCTTCATCCCGCTGACTGTTGGCGGGGGTGTGCGAAGTGCCGAGGATATCGGGCCGCTACTCCGGGCCGGCGCGGACAAGGTCAGCGTCAACAGTGCCGCGGTCCGGGATCCAGAGCTCCTTACGCGCGGGGCCGAGCGCTACGGCCGCCAGTGCATCGTCGCGAGCATCGACGCCGCCAGGCAGGGCGGTGATTGGCTCTGCTACACCCACGGCGGGACTGAGCCGACGGGACGCCGCGCGACGGAGTGGGCGAGGGAGTGTGTCGAACGGGGGGCAGGAGAGATCCTCCTGACCTCGATTGACCGCGACGGTGTCCGCACGGGGTACGAGTTGGAGCTGACACGCGCCGTCTCTGATCTCGTCTCGGTTCCCGTCATTGCGTCGGGTGGAGCGGGTGCGGCGATCCATCTCCGTGATGCCTTCGAGCAGGGCGGAGCATCTGCGGCGCTCGTGGCGGGTATCCTCCACGACGGCGTCACCACCGTCCGCGCACTCAAGGCCGAGCTCCTCGACTTCGGAATCGACGTCCGCCCCCCACCCACAGGAGTACGAGGATGACGGGCACATCGCCTAGTGCAGAAGGCACCGATCGCCGAATCAACTCGGTCGAAGATCTCGAGCAGGTCGACTTCGCAAAGGGCGCGGGGCTCGTGACCGTCGTAGCGCAGGACGCTACCTCCGGTCGCGTTCTCATGGTTGGCTATGCGAATCGCGAGGCGCTCGAGGCCACGCTAGAGGGATCACTCCTTCACTTCTGGTCTCGGTCGCGAGGGCGGCTCTGGCAGAAAGGCGAGTCGAGCGGAAACGTCCTCCGACTCCAGGCTCTCCACCTCGATTGCGATGGTGATGCCGTGCTTGCCCTCGTCGACCCCGTGGGGGCTACCTGCCACACCGGCGAGTCGAGTTGCTTCGGTCGGCGGTCCGAGCCTACTGGGTACGCTCCTCCGGTTGGATCTGCCGTCTTGCGTCGACTCGATGCGACGATTGAGAGTCGGTCGCGGGAGCGCCCGGAGGGGAGCTACACGACGCGGCTTCTGGACGACCCCAACCTCAGGCTCAAGAAGATCGGGGAGGAGAGCGCCGAGCTCGTGGCCGCGCTCGCGACATCGAACCGATCGCGCGCCGTGGAGGAGTCCGCAGACTTGGTGTATCACGTTCTGGTCGCGTTGCGAGCGGAGGGGGCCGGAGTCGAGGCGCTCCTCGAGGAGTTGGAACGGAGGGGGTAAGGAGGGAGGTCCCAGGAACATCGTGCACTGACGCGGTGTGCGACTGTCACCCAGCGCCGATCTCATCGTAGAGAGGAGCCGGAGACCAGGGCTCGACAGAGGGAGGGGCGTGTGCGGAAGGGGCGGCTACTGTGGCTCGTTGTCGTGTGTTCCATACCCACCGGAGTGGCGGGCCAAGGAGTGGGTCAGGAGGTGCTCGGGGTGGTGCGGGATGCCTCGACGGACGCCCCCGTTGAGGCTGCCGAGGTCTCTCTCGTAGAGCGCGGTCTCCGGACGCTCACCGACTCCGGAGGGCGATTCACATTCGTCGACGTGCCGGAGGGCACGCACACGCTGCGAGTCGATCGACTCGGGTATCGGGTGTACGAAGTAGCTGTGACTGTGGGGGAGAGCGGGGCCCCGCCGCTTGTCGTCTCCGTCGAGCCGGCGGTGCTCCAGCTCAGCGAGATCGTGGTGAGTCCCGGACGATTCGGGGTCATGGGCAACGCCTCGGTACGCCAACAGCAGACCCTCACCCGCGAGGACTTGCAAACAGTCCCGCAGGTGGGAGAAGACGTCTTTCGCGTTCTGCGCACGATCCCCGGCGTCGCGGTGGGAGACATTTCGACCCGGCTGAATGTACGAGGGGGTACCGATGCCGAACTTCTCCACCTCTTCGACGGGGTGGAGCTGTACGAACCGTACCATCTCAAGGACTTCGACGCGGTCTTCGGGATCGTCGATGTGGAGTCCGTCGGTGGTATCGAGCTTCTCAATGGAGGATTCGGGCCCGAGTACGGGGACAAGCTCACGGGCGTGTTCGGGATGCGTAGTCGACGGCCTCCGGTGCAGGGTCGACGGACGACCGTGGGCTTGAGCGTGTCGAACGCCTCCGTCATGACACGCGGCTCGTTTGCCGAGGGGCGCGGCGACTGGCTCTTCCAAGCGCGGCGAGGCTACCTCGATATCCTCTTGGCGCTCTCCAACAGCGGAGAGGACGACCAGGAGCTCTCACCTTCGTACTTCGATGTTTTCGGAAAGGCGAGCTACGAGCTGTCCGATCGGCACCGCATCGGCGCGCGCGCGCTCCACGCGGGCGACCAGCTGACGTTCGTCGCGCCTGAGGGTCGGGTGCAGAGCGATTGGACGAGCAGCTACGCCTGGCTGACGTGGGAGGCGGCCTTCGATGGATTCTCGGCGACGACGCTCGCCTTCGTGGGCGGCCTCGATCGCCGACGGGACGGGAATATCGATGATCCCGGAGCACTCCTCAGTCCGAACTTTCTGACCGTCGACGACCGTCGAGACTTTCGTTTCGTCGGGGTGCGGGAAGACATCGGTATCGACCTCTCCGACCGCCTGCTGCTCAAGGTGGGCGGGGAGGCGAAGCGACTCAGCGCCGACTTCGACTATCAGAACCAGGTGCGTCAGCTGGCGCTCCTGCCCGACGGGTCGTTGGGCGACCTCGAGAGCTCCGTCGACGTGAACCTCGCCCCCACGGGGCGGGAGTACTCCGGGTACGCGGCGGTGCGCGCTCGACCCTTCGATGCCCTCGTCGCCGAGGTCGGTGTCCGTTACGACCGCATCACGCATACCGGGGACGACGTCGTGTCTCCCCGTGTGCTCGCATCGTGGGATGTTGCTCCGTCGACCAGCTTGCGCGCGAGCGTGGGACGCTACGCCCAGTCGCACGGCATTCACGAGCTCGAGGTGGGCGATGGCGAAGAGCTGTACTTCCCGGCGGAGGAAGCAGCCCAGGTCGCTGTCGGAATCGAGCATAGACCGAACGATGCGCTCAGCTTGCGGCTCGAGGCGTACCGTCGCGAAGTAGGGGATCAACGTCCGCGCTTCCTCAACGCCGACCGGCGTATCGACGCCTTTCCCGAGGCTGAGGGTGACCGAGTCCGCCTGGACGCCGACGACGGCTTGGCCCGGGGCATCGAGGCGCTCGTGGCGTTCGACCGCGGTGGGTGGTCATGGTCCGCGAGCTATGCGCTTTCCGAGGCCAAAGACCGGGTCGATGACCGATGGGTGCCCCGTACGCTCGATCAGCGCCATGCCTTGGGGCTCACTTCGTCGTATCGTCCCGGAGGCGCATGGCAATTCTCGTGGACGTTCCAGGCCCACACCGGGTGGCCAGCGACCCCCTCGACGTATGTGCTCGAGGAGCAGCCGGACGGCACGGTGACGCTCGCCCGGGTCGTAGGTGATCTCAACGTCGATCGGCTCCCGACGTACCACCGGCTAGACTTCCGCGTGTCACGGGACTTCGCCGTCGGCAACGGAGTGCTCCAGGCGTACCTCGATGTCTTCAACCTGTACAACCGCGCGAACCTGCGGAGCTACGGGTACTACGCGCAGGTGGAGCAGGGTCAGGTGCGGACGATCCGCGGGGATGGTGAGGAGCTGCTTCCGATACTGCCGACGATCGGGTTTCGGTGGGAGTTCTAGAGGGTGGCTTAGTTGACCCAGAGGGCGTGGCAGTCTACTTCGGCTGAGCACGGCGCGGTCCGCGCATGCGATGTGCGCCGCGCTCGCTGATGATTCAGAGAACGTTCTTAGAGGTCCGCCCGATGTCCCGTTTCGTTCCCGCTCGACCGCGTGCAGCAATCCTGGCTCTCGCCGCCGTGGCCCTCCTCGCCGCGACCCCCCAGCAAGTCGCGCCCCCCATCCTCGGCTTCACCCCTGAGTCGAGCGCCGCCCAACTCGACCTCGAGCGCCGATACGACGCGGAACTCCGGGCCGAGAACCTCGAGGAGTGGATGCGCTACATCGTATCCAAGCCGATCTACACCGGCTCCCCGCACAACAAGGAGACTGCGGACTGGATGGTCGAGCAGTTCGAGAGCTGGGGCTTCGAGGCACGGCTCGACGAGTACCAGGTCCTCTACCCGACGCCGCGCATTCGTGAGTTGGAGCTGATCGCGCCGACGCGGTACACCGCCCAACTACGCGAGCCAGCGCTCGAGGAAGATGGCACGTCCCGGATCGAGGAAGATCGACTCCCGACGTTCAACGCCTACTCCGCCGACGGCGAGGTGACCGGCGAGCTCGTCTATGTGAACTACGGGATCCCGTCGGACTACGAGGAGCTCGAACGTCGTGGGATCGATGTCGAGGGTAAGATCGTCATCGCGCGCTACGGCGGATCGTGGCGGGGCATCAAGCCCAAGGTCGCTGCCGAACACGGCGCCATCGGGACGATCCTCTACTCGGACCCACGCGACGATGGGTACTGGCAGGGCGACGTCTACCCCGACGGCCCGTACCGGATGGAGCACGGAGTGCAGCGAGGCGCCGTGCAGGATATGCCGCAGTACCCCGGCGATCCCCTCACGCCCTTCGAGGGCGCGACCGAAGACGCCGAGCGACTGACTGTCGAGGAAGCCCCCACGATCATGAAGATCCCGGTGCTCCCGATCTCGTACGCGGACGCTCTTCCCCTCCTGAGAGCGATGGAGGGACCCGTCGCTCCCCCAGCGTGGCGTGGCGCGCTCCCCATCACGTACCACATGGGACCAGGCCCTGCCCGCGTCCGTCTCAAGCTCGAGTTCAACTGGGACCTGACGCCCGCGTATAACGTCGTCGCCGTCATGGAGGGCTCGGAGTTCCCCGACGAGTGGATCGTGCGCGGCAACCACAGGGACGGGTGGGCGATGGGTGCAGCCGACCCCACTTCAGGGATGATCGCGCTCATGGAAGAAGCGCGCGTCGTCGGAGAGCTCGCACGTGAGGGGTGGCGTCCCAAGCGGACGATCGTCTACGCCGGCTGGGACGCCGAAGAGCCGGGTTTGCTCGGATCGACGGAGTGGGCCGAGCATCGCCGCGACGAACTCCACGAGAAAGCCGTTCTCTACCTGAACACCGACGGGAACGGACGCGGATTCTTCAACGCCGGTGGCTCGCACACGCTCGAACGCGTCGTCAACGAGGTCGCCAAGGCCGTCCAAGACCCGCAGACCGGTGCCTCCGTCTGGGAGCGCGCCCGCGCTATGCGTGCAGTGAACGGCGACCCGAGCGCGCTACGAGACGGAGATCTGTACATCTCTCCGCTCGGTTCCGGGTCGGACTACACGCCCTTCCTGCAGCACCTCGGCCTCGCGTCGCTCAACATCGGCTTTGGGGGCGAGAACGGAGGCGGTTCGTACCACTCCCAGTTCGACTCGTACGACCACTATCGGCGCTTCGGTGACCCCGGTTTTGCGTACGGGGTCGCGCTCGCCAAGGTCGCCGGCCGACTCACGCTCCGCTTCGCCAATGCCGACGTCCTCCCCATGCGCATGGCGAACTACACGGAAACCGTGGGCCGCTACCTAGGCGAAGTCGAAGAGCTCGCGGAGACGACGCGTACCGAGACCGCTCGCCACAACCGGCTCGTCGACATGGACGCCTTCAACCTGCGCGCTGATCCCACGCAGACGTACATCGCCCCCGAACGACTCGACGACGTCCCCTACTTCAACTTCGCCCCGGTCCAGAACGCTCTGGCCCGCCTGGAGACGGCTGGTGCGGCGCTCGACGCGCAGCTCGCGACCGGGTTGGGGAGAGGATCGCTCTCGCCCGCGCGCATGGCCGAGATCAATCAGATCTTGCAGGAGGTCGAGCAGGCGATGACGGATACGGACGGGCTCCCCGGACGTCCGTGGTTCCGTCACACGATCTATGCGCCGGGATTCTATACCGGATATGGGGTGAAGACGCTGCCCGGGATCCGCGAGGCGATCGAGCAGCGGGAGTGGCACCTGGTCGAGCCACAGATGGACCGGATCGCGCGGGCGCTGGATCGGGTGACGGCGCTGCTGAGGCAGGCTAGGGGGGAGCTTGTGTCGTAGAGGGGGGCGACATCGTCGAAGCTCTGACGGGTTCCGCCGCGCGTGTGTTGCTGCCGTCATCGCGAGCTTCGCCTCAGGCGCATGTGGTGACCCGCGCCCTGTCGCGGATCAACAGAACACAACCACACTCTCCGATGCGGTAGCGTGTCCGGAGTGCAGCATCGAACTCGTTCCGGAGATGACATTCGGAGGGATGGATGGACCCGGGGTCGAGGCCATCTCCTTCTCCACGAAGGTGGCTGAAGACGGTGAAGGCCGGTTGTGGATCGGGGGCGGATTCTTATCAGACCGGATCGCAGTCTTCGACTCGAAGGGGGACTTCCTCCAGTGGGTGGGGAGGCGAGGAGAGGGACCCGGCGAGTTCCAATCGATCAGCTACGTGAGCGCGGGACCTGACCTGGTTCACGTATTTGACGCCGTTGCGGCCCGCCGGACCGTGTACGACTCGGACTTCTCCGTCGTCCGCACCGACCAGCTCCGAGGGCAGGTGTCATCGGCCGTGACCTTCGACACCGAGGAGGTGCTGTTCTACGCGCTTACGCCCACCGAGGCGGACGCCGGCCGTTCTCTGCATCTCATGAGTCCAGTTGGCTCCGTCCGTTCACTTGGAGAGGCAGAGCGACCACCCCGGGGACCATCTACCCTGGCGGTCGGCGGGTCCCGGTCAAGAGCGTGGGTTGTGGAGATGGAGGCGATGCGTCTCACGCGCTGGGACTTGGAGGAGGATCGGGCCCAGGTCGTCTTTGAGCGCACGGCTGCGTGGTTCGATGATGAGGATCACGCCCTCATGCCCAGGCCCATCGTCATCGCCGTAGGGGAGACGGAGAGCGGCGTTTGGATCTTAGGGCACGCCCCCGACCCGGATTGGGAAGCGCGACGACCCGCCGATCTAGGACCCATAACCGACCCATGGAACGACATGTTGGACGGCATTGTCGAACTCGTCGATCCGGACGCAGGCCGGACGATCGCCCGCCGTCGTCTAGATGAAGTCGTGATCGGCTTCGTGCCAGGACCTGGCTTGATCGTTCGGTACCGCGAGGACGAAGACGGCGTCCCGTTTCTGGACCTCGTGACGCCAGAACTCCGCCGGCAGTGATCGTTGGGGGGTAGCCCACCCGAGGTGGGATGCCCGGGGCAAGTGTGGTGACCTCGCCGCTGCGCCACGCCCCGTACTGGGGAGTTGGTGTCGTGCGAGCGGCGTTGGTGTGGTGAGTCGGGGGGCGTTGCAACCAATTGCCCACTCGACACGTCTCAGTGTATACCTATGGTTCTTATGCATAAGAACCGATAGGCAAGTCGGCACTGACGACACCCGCACCGACGGAGAGGGGAGTGAAAAAGCCGCTGGAGCTGTTTAGAGGAACGCTGGACGTTGTCATCTTGCAGACGTTGAGCGGAGGCGCTCTCCACGGGTACGGCATCTCGCGATGGGTGCGCGAAACCACGGACGAGAGCTTCTCGATCGAGGAAGGCGCTCTTTATCCCGCCCTTCGTCGGCTCGAGAAGAAGGAGCTCATCGAAGCCAGCTGGGGTCGCACTGAAACGGGTCGCGAAGCGCGCTTCTATGAGCTGACGCCGGGGGGACGCGCGGAGCTCGAAAGCAGCGTTCGAAACTGGGAACGATACGTCGACGCGATGTCACGAGTGCTGGCGAACGTTCCGGGCCGATGAACCGACCACGCGACGGCGAGGAACGGCCGATCTTCTCGCGCTTCTCCCTTCGAGAAGACGTGCAACGTGAACTCGAGAGCCACATCGAGATGCGTGCGGAAGAGCTGGAGGCGGCAGGTGTGGGCCGGGACGAAGCCATGGCCGAGGCCCGCCGACTGCTCGGGAACCGATCGTCGATCGTGGACCGATGTGTGCGAATCGTGCGAAGTCATCACAGGGCGGTGAGGAGAGCGAGGACGATGGATGCGTTCATGCAGGATCTGCGGTTCGGATTGAGGACGTTGTTGCGGAACCCCGGTTTTACCGCGGTGGCCGTACTGACACTCACGCTGGGCATTGGTGCGAACTCCGCAATCTTCTCCGTCGTTCACGGGGTCCTGCTCGCCCCGCTTCCCTTTGAGGAACCGCATGAGCTGGTCGTCGTCGAAGAGACCGGACAACGCGGTGGACGCATGCAAGTGGCGTGGCCGAACTTCATCGACTGGCAGGCAGAGAACTCGGTCCTCGATGGAATGTTTGCCTATCGTCCGAACACCACCACGGTTCTAGGGGGCGAAGATCCACATACCGCCCAAATCACGGTGACTACGCTGGGTCTCTGGTCGACGATGGGAGTCGCACCTGTCGCCGGACGGCTGACCACGCAGCGTGACCACAGAGTGGGGGCGGCCGACGTGGCGGTCGTCAGCGAACGGTTCTGGAGGAACGAGCTCGGTGCGCGGCCTCTCGAGAGTCTCACCCTCGAGATCAGCGGCCGCATCATGCAGGTAGTCGGTGTTGCGCCGGCCTCCTTCGACTTCCCCCGTGGGACCGCGGTGTGGTACCCGCTCGAGATCACCGATCCCTCGACGAGTCGCACAGCCCACAACTGGCAGGTTGTCGGCCGGCTCTCCGACGACGTCCCGGTGGAGACGGCGCGTGAGCAACTCGACGCCCTCACCCGTCGAATCGTTGCCGGGGAGCCTCAGGACGATCTCGACTTCCTTGCGGCTGGCGCGTCCGTGCAGCCGCTACTCGATCGGTTGGTTGGGGGATCGCGACAGACACTCCTTCTCTTACTCGGAGCAGCCGGTCTCGTCCTCTTGGTCGCGTGCACGAATCTGGCGAGCACGCTCCTCGCCCGTGGGGCCAACCGGGCTCGCGAGTTCGCGCTCCGATCTTCCCTCGGCGCGCAGCGTGGCCGGGTCGTCCGTCAGCTGCTGACGGAGAGCATACTCGTGGCCGGCGCCGGCGCGGTCGCCGGACTGGTACTCGCAGCGGGCCTCCTTCAGCTCGTACGCCGGATTGCTCCACTCTCAATCCCGAGAATCGAGACCGTGTCGTTGAGTCCGGCGGTTCTCCTGTACACGGCCGTCATCGCCATCGTGACCGCCGTGCTCTTCGGGCTCTTCCCTGCCATTCGGCTCACCAGAGAGGACGCAGGCACCGCGTCGCGAAGCGGTAGCAGGGGCAACGCGATGGGACAGGGACGAGCATGGACGGCGCTCGTGGCAACCGAGGTTGCGCTGGCGCTCGTCCTCGTTGTCGGCTCCGGCCTTCTGGTCCGTTCCTTCACGACCCTACTCGCTGAAGACACCGGATTCGACGCAAGCGACGTTATGACCACCACGGTCATGCTCTCCCGGATCACCTACCCGACCGGTGAAGACCACACCGCGTTCTGGCTTCAGGCGCTCGAGGAACTCAACGCGTACCCGGGCATCAGCTCCGCAGGCGTTTCGACGACGATTCCGATGACCGGCTTCCTCCCCAACGGTCGGATCGAGCTTGACGGCGACCTCGAAAAGACCGCCGAGGCGAGCTACGTCGTCGGATCGGAGGGCCTCTTTGAGGCGCTCGATGTGGAGGTGACCCAGGGCCGTGGCTTCCTGGCGACGGACATGCCGGACCGGCCCCACGTCGCCATCGTCAGCGAGTCCTTCGCGGCCGAGTATTGGCCGGGTGAGAGCCCCATCGGTCGGACGTTGACCGGGGGAGGGATGGACGAGTTCTGGGAGGAGCGCCGCTTCGCAGAGGTCGTAGGGGTCGTTGAGGATGTGCGATACCGCCAACTCGGTGCGGATGCACGACCCACGATCTACTTCCCGTTCACCCAGCGCCCTCGGCGCTTGGGCTTCGCCGCCAACGTCGTTGCAGAAGCGAGTACCGGGGACGCCGCTGGTGTCGCGACTGCTCTTCGAAACACCATCCAGGGGCTCGACCCCGACGTACCGGTGGAAGTACGTAGTCAGGACGCGTTGATCCAGGCCTCCGTGGCCGGACGGCAGTTCACCATGATGCTCCTTGGCGCCTTCTCGGCACTCGCCCTCCTCCTCGCCGCCGTGGGCATCTACGGAGTAGTGTCGTACTCCGTCGCGCAGAGGAAGCGAGAGATGGGAGTCCGGCTCGCGCTCGGTGCCGATCCCGAGGATGTGGTATCGCTCGTCGTGCGCAACGCCATGAGAATGGTGCTCACCGGTCTGATCGTCGGCGTCGCGGCGTCACTGGCTTCGGGTCGGGTGCTTCAGGGCATGTTGTACGGAGTCACTCCCCTCGACCCCGTGGCCATTGCGGTAGGCATGCTGACCCTCGGAGGCGCCGCCCTGCTCGCCTGCTGGATCCCGGCCCGGAGCGGTACCCGGGTCGACCCCATGATCACGATGCGCGCCGAGTAGTCCGTGGGGGATTCGGTGGCGGGTAGGGGATCCGAGGCCCGCGCCTGGCCGGTTAGCGGGGTGGATGGTGGAGCCGTGGTGTGGTGAGTGTTTGGGCAGCCGGGTTGGGGGCGTGCGTTTGACTGTGGCGAGAGGGGCGTTCGAGACCGTTGAACGGGGTGGTCGGCGTGGGTACCTTTTTCGGCTCGGTCTAGCAGGAGGGTCGGTACGCCTGTGGCGGCCGTTTGAAGGGCCTGTAGCTCAGTTGGTTAGAGCGCACGCCTGATAAGCGTGAGGTCGGTAGTTCAAATCTACCCAGGCCCACTTAGAACTCTCTCGGTTGTGATGGCCGGGGGAGTTTTTTGTATCCGCCCGCTACCGACCTCGCGACCGCGAAGCGGTCGCTGGTCGGTAGTTCACCCGGAGCGGCAGAGGAGGTCTGCCGCGCTAGCGGCCTGGAAGTTGACACGCGGAGGGGAGCGAGGGTCAGCACGCGTCCGCCGAAGGCGGCGACTTCAGGCTGTCTGGTTACCCGCAGCTCAAATCTACCTAGGCCCACTTGTACGAAAGATGAAGCCCACCTGGTTTTGCGGCCAAGTGGGGCTCTTTCCTTCCGGAGTTCAGGTTTTCAAGTGTGCCGCGTTGGTGTGCCAGATTAGGGGCAGACTGAACCCTCCGTCAGCGGCTTTCGACCGAGTGGGGCCCGGCGCATTCCTTCTTCATCGGGTTGTTGGTAGACGGCCAACAGGGTCTGAGGGCCGCGCCGGCCTCCGAGCCTAGCGAGATCCACGACCGAGGCGTCCTTGCGCTCTGTGACGAACTTCCTGCGGAGGCTGTGCGCCGGCGATGGCCCGGATTACTACTTCTCTGCCGCCTCCCTCAGGGCCCATGGTAGTGAGGGATTAGGCTCGGTGCGCTTGGTTCTCCGGCCATGCGGCGTTCGGTGAAGCCATCCAGTGGATCCTCAGGCTCAACTACGTCTGAGTCGATCAAGAGGAACTGGACACCCTCGCCGCCATCGGTCGATGCTAGGCGATAGACTTCGTCGTACAGGGATCGCACAAGCGTCGGATTCTCATCCTCGCTGATGTTCTTGGTCGGACTGTCGATGATGAGAACGCTTGGCATCGGCAGTTCTCGGTCCACCGCGACTGAGTGGAGCGCGAGGGCGTAGCACACGTTGAACAGAGTCTTCTTGCCACCGCTCCCCGTATCCCAGAAATCCCATGCCTGATCACCATGCACAACTCTGGGGCGCCAATTGCGGGGGTCGAGTTGGACTTCGTCCTCCGTTGAAACGCCTGGGAAGCCCACCGCGAGCATCGTACTTCTAAACCGGTCGGCAATGGCGGCGATGTTGGCGTCCGCCTTGCGGAGCCTCTGACGCTCCGCGTCTTCCGATTTTCTAAGCCGTTCGATCTTCCCCTGCAGCGCGGCTGCCGCGTCTTGCAGCTCATCAATAGCTCGCGGCATTTCCTGTAGTCGGAGGAAGGATGCGACTCGCTCTTCGAGTGTGGCGATTTCTCTGTCCGTAGCTCGGATGCTCTCCACAAACGCCGAGTCATAACGGGCCAGCTCTTCTGCGAGCTCATCATCGAGCCGCCGCTTGTCCTCCTCAGCTGTTCGGAGCTGCCTGCGAGTACGCGCCAGCGCGGTCTCCCTGCGTCGTACAGAGTCACCGATCTCGTCGATGCGCGTGTTGAGGTCACGACGGACCGCCTCAAGCTCTTCGGCATTGCCCTCGACGTCGACCGCTGTTTCGGTACCGCAGAGCCTGCACTGATCGTCGGAAGGAGGACGGTGAGTGACGTCAGAACCGCACCGTGGACATTGATCGAAGTCAACCTGATCGAGCAGCTGTCCCGCGCGTTCCAACCTCACCGCCTTTGTCTTCGCGGTAATCAGCTCAGACCGTAAGGCCTTCTGCTCCACGATAGCCGTCTCAGCATCGGCGATAGCCGATCCAAGTTCGGCCACGGTAGTTCCGAGGGCCCTAAGCCGGTTGCGAAGGTTGTCCGTGGGGTGCAGGTCGACCGAGCGCGTGGCTTCGAGCTGTGTGCGTCGCGCCCGTAGCTCCGAAAGCTGCTGCTCTAGCTCTCTTAGTCGAGCCTCCACATCGAGCTCCGATCCGAGGTCGAATTGCTCCATGAACTGTCGGATTTGAACGACCGTCTGCTTCTTGGTGCGCTGGTCGTCGACAGCTTGCATCAACTCGCTCTCTAGCCTGCTGAGAGATTTCGAGTGTAGGCCCGTGAAAAACTTCATTGCGTCCTGACTCTTACGAGCACGGATCGGGTCGCCGAGCCGGAAGAACGATGAGTCAAGATGCGTCTGATCCAGGTACGAAAAGGCCCATAGGTCTCGGATGCTTAGCCGGACCATCGGCGATTCCCAATCCCGACTGCGTTTTCGCACCTTGATCGGCTCGATGCCCGCCAGGTAGAAGACTAGATCGCTAAAGTTATAGACCTCAGCATCAACTAGTCTGGTAGATTGGGCGGCTAGGGGAGCGTTCACTGATCCGATGTTGTCATCCGACCCAGACCATGACACCCGAACAAGGCTGTTGTCCGTCGCTCCCCGTTCTAACGCGACGTCGAAGTCTCCGAGCGTTAGATAGAGAGTAGCGCTCAGGAATTGATGTCGGATGGCTGGCGTCCACTCCAGGGCGCCCCCAAGGCAATAGTCGACGAGCCGCGCGACGGTCGACTTGCCTGTCCCTACCGGTCCGTGGATGAACGTCACTCGGGAGAAGTCGACGTGCTCGACGGACTGCTTGGTGCGTAGCTCGAGTTGTTGAAGCCGAAGTCTCATGTCGGAATAGACGCCCCGGAGCGAAGGGATACGATCTCCGGAAAGGTGGAGTAGATGAACTTCATCAGGTGCGTGGCCGTGTTGTCGAAGTGTCGCTTCAGGATCGTTGCTCGCTCGACGTAAGCACTGAACGCCTCGTCGTCCGAGAGTCGCCTAGCAGTCAAGCGACCTCGCTCGGTGAGCGTGACAACTACCGTGCGGCCCTCCACGCTGACGATGGCCAGTCCCCTAGCGACCAGGGAATTCAGAAACTGGCGGTATCGGTGATCCCAGGGGCCAAATCTGTATCGAACCATCGCCGACTCGACGCTCTCCCGTTCGTGATCGTCCAAATCGACGCCGGAGGTTGACCGGCCCTTCGCTTCCAGCGCCCGCTCCAACATCACCGGGTACCGAAGCAGGAAGTCGAGCTTCGCGAGTTTAGTCAGACCTTCGACTGCCTCGTTTTCTTCACCAGCGAACGCCTCCAGTAGGATTAGAAGGCGAGCGACATGAAGGTCTGGGGCTCGTTCCAGAGCTGCTACCGCTTGGACAACGTCAGTCACTCGTCCTCCCAAGGCCGAGCCAGACTCCACGATGCCTTGCATTGGGCTGTTAACCCGTACGCGAAGCCTTCCAGGTGCTCCAGGCTGGAGTCGTACACCCGCGAGGCTTCCAGCCGCTCGTTTAGGCGGGAGCGCAGTGTCGTCAGCATGGGTACACCGAACGGATCCCCCTGGGCCTTATTCTCTTCGAAGGCCGAAGCAGCGTCCGCCAGCACGATGCTCTGGACATGGGAGTATCGTTGAAGCCCTTCCTCAATTCCCCACTTCTGCTGCCACATCAGCGCGAGAACCTCTGCCTTGTCTCGGAGGTCTTCGGCCGAGTTCAGGGATACTGCTGAGAAGCCTCCCGCGTCCAGCTTGGTCCGAAGCGTGGTCGACAGGCCGGAGCTGGGATCTTCGACGGCCCCTGGATCTCCATAGAGGGGAGCGACTTCGGTGATGCTACGCTCCAAGATCCCTCTCACCCTCTGTGCGTCGAAGCGCTTCCCTTCTACCCTCGCAAGGAGCCCGGCGTCGTCAGCTTCGGGGATGTTGGGAACGTATCCGGCAAGCGTGTCCGTATGGGCCAGCGACGACGCTCGGGTGCACTCTCCTTCAAGGGCGTGAGCCGCGCGAACCACGGCTGGATACGAAATCGAGGTGGCTTCGCTCCAGGCCCCGGTGACGGCCTGCACAAGGCGTACATGGGCGTCGTCTAGCTTCGGAAGGTCGTCTCTCGCTCTCGTCTTGCGGAGCGCCGCGAAGGCGGTTCCGACTGAGCATTCCGCCAAGCTAGCTACTCGGTCGACGACCCTTCGTACCACCGGCTCCAGGTCGTCTGAATCAGTTGCCTGTTCGATCCGACCCAACACGTATTGCAGCCCCTGGCCATTCTCCGCCCGGTAGATGTCCTTGTTCGTCAGGAAGGAGAATCGCCTGAATTGCCCGGGAAAGTCGTTCTCAAGCCTCGCGAAGCGCACCAACGATCCCTGCACCTCGGGGTCCCGGGTCTTCCACGGGCCCAGACCGGGCCCCCTGGTCTTGATCTGCAGGCCTGAGAACTGTCCATCGTTGTGTTTCAGGAGCACATCTTCGTGCTGTTCGCAAAATACTTCGAGGACATCTCGCGTATCATCGAGCAGATCGCAGCATGAGATCGCCGCGAGAATCCACTGGAACCGGTATCTCCGGGAGGTTTCGTCACCCCGATCCTGACTGGGCGTCTCGTCCGGTCTCGGTGAGGTGGTGTCTGCCACGTTGCCCCTTCAGCCGTTGGAATTGTGAAACACAACGTCGATGCGTGAGCATCAGAGCCGGTGCAAGCGTGAGTCGGGTTCGGGTTTCGCGCAACTCATCCGCGAGGATGCGCCTCCCTCTCGGGCCGTACGGCGCCGTGTGACGCCGGGTCGTTCTCGCGTCGCCACGATTGCCGGGGGAGTTTGTTGTATCCGCCCGCTACCGACCTCGCGACCGCGAAGCGGTCGCTGGTCGGTCGTTCACCCGGAGCGGCAGCGGGGTGTACGGAAGCGCCCTGGTGGTGACCCGCGGAGGGGCGCGAGGGGCTGTGCGCGTCCGCCGAAGGCGGCGCCTTCAGGCTGTCTGGTTACCCGCAGCTCAAATCTACCCGGGCCCACTCGAAGCTCTCTCGGGTCTTGGTCGAGGGCGCCTGCTACTGGTCAGTGGGACCGCACGATGGGTAGCGGGATCGCTCCACCCACTCGATGTTGCCCGTGCGCCTAGCCGTCCATCGAGAACAGACCATGAAGCTCATCCCCACAGCTCGTTTCGTCCCTGCGATCCTCCTCCTCATGGGTGCGAGTGCCTGCGGAGGGGACAGTCCCGACGACGTCGTGCCCATTGCCGAAGACGTCGATCCTACGGCGGGTCAACAGCTCGTCTGGGTCGACCGGTCAGGAGCCGTGCTGGAGTCGATCGGCCCGCGCATGAACTCGATCCTCGACCCGTCGATCTCGCCGGACCTCGAGCGGATCGCCGTGCGCGGGCGAGAGGTCGAAGGTCAGACGGACTACCTCTACATCCTCGAGGGCTCGGAGGCAGAGAGGCTCACGTCGAACGAGGGCTTCGAGCGCCACATGATCTGGTCGCCCGACGGGTCGCGGATCGCGTACTCGATCCAGGAAGCCGGCGGCGTCTCGAACCTCTTCATTCGTGCCGCGGACGGTACCGGCGGGGATCAACCGCTGATTGTGAGCGAAGGCATGCACAAGTGGTATCCGTCGTGGACGCCCGATGCTTCGACGCTCGTCTTTCACACCAATAACCCGGAAACGCAGGCGCGCGACCTCTGGTCCGTCGACGCCGCGACAGGAGAGACGGACGTCGTGGTCGGCGATGACGGGATCCAGGCCCTCGCCCGGCTCTCTCGTGACGGTCGGTTCATCGCGTACCAGTCCGACCAGGACGGCCAGATGGAGATCTACGTCACGACCTTCCCGGCCTCGGACGCGAGGTGGAAGGTGTCGGCCACCGGAGGTACCTGGCCCAAGTGGAGTAACGACGAGCTCTTCTATTGGCAGGGCAACGACCTCATGGTCGTACGCTTCCGGGACGAAGGTGGCTTCTCCTTCGACCCACCCACGCGCCTCTTCACCGGGGCCCAGGTGGGGATGGGCGCGGACAACATGATGACGTCCTACAACCCTGAGTACGACGTGAACGCAGAGGGCACCCGCTTCGTGGTGACCAGCCGGGTGGAAGGGTAGGGGGCGCCCACCGGTGCCCATTTGGAGTCGGCCATGAAGGGGAAGGCTCTAGCCACAACCCTCGCCACCCTCGCGACGCTCTCACCCTCGATCCACGCGCAGGCACCGACCCAGACCCCAGGCTTGGACGCCGCCACCCTCGCAGAGATCACCGACGCAATCGTCGAAGTGATCGATCGGGAGGAGCTGGCCGGTGCCGTGGTAGCCGTCTCCCGACACGGACGGATCGCCTACCTCCAGGCGACTGGACTCCAGGACATCGAAACGAACGTGCCGATGCGCAACGAGTCGATCTTCCGCATCTACTCGATGTCCCGGGCCATCACCGCGGTGGCGATTGGTACCCTGGTCGACGCGGGTCGGCTTTCGTTCGACGATCCGGTTCATCGCTACCTCCCTGCGTTCCAGGACGTTCGCGTGCGGCAAGAGGGAGGACCCGATCGTGAGCCCACCCGCCCGATCACCGTGCGCGACCTCCTGCTCCATACGGCGGGGCTGAACTTCCGAAACGCCGAGGAGTATCGGACCGCCGACGTCCGCTCTCGAGATCGGACTCTGGACGACTTCGTCACCCGTCTCGCGAGCCTCCCTCTCTATGAGGATCCCGGCACACGCTTCCGCTACGGGACCGGCTCGACGATCGCGGGCGCGGTCGTCGAGGCAGCCTCAGGCCAGCCGCTCGACGAGTACATCCGCGAAGCCGTGCTCGACCCCCTCGGGATGAGCGACACGGGCTTCTGGGTTCCGCCCGAAAAGGTCGGGCGCCTCGCCACCCCGTACCGCCAGCTCGACGGTGGCGGACTCGAAGCCTTCGCGACGGAGGACGTTCCCTTTACCCGCCGCGCCGCACTGAACGACGGCGCAGTCGGAATGCTCTCCACGGCCCCCGACTTCCTACGCTTCTGTCAGATGCTCCTCAACGGAGGCGAACTCGATGGCATCCGCATTCTGAGCGAAGCCACCACATCGGAGCTCGTCGCCAACGGGCTCTCTGACGAGATCCGCGCTACGCGGCGGGGGGGCAGAGGGTGGTCGATGGCCAACGCCTCCGTGCGCATGGAAGACGGAGACGGAGCTCGGGCTGGAGAATTCACCTGGAACGGCAGCGTCGGAGCCGACTTCTGGGTGGACCCCAGCACAGAAACGATCGTGGTCACGATGTGGCAGAGCTCTCCTGCAAATCCATCTCGCTTGCGCCAACGGATCCTGGAGATCGTGCGGAGGGCGATTCGGTGAAGCGGACCGATGGGGGCTCGGGCGATCAGCCTCTACGCTGCATTGATCTCGTCGATGAACGCGACGGCCGCCGCGACGCCCTCCGCTAGCGTACGCACCGGCAACTCCAGCTCCGCCGCCAGAGCCGCGAGGGTGCTTTCCACCCCTCCGGTGGCTCCACTGCGGGAGGCCATGCGTGTGTGCCGCGAAGCGCGAAAACCTCGATGCAGGCTTCGCGAACAGTTTTCAGGTCGGTGGCCAGTTCACGCATGAGGAGCAGGTCCGAAAGATCGCGGAATCGTTCGTTGGCCTCCTCCTCTCCCTTGGGTGGTTGCGTCATCCCGTGGATCTTCTGTGCCAAGTGATAGCGCAGAGAGAGACAGGGCAGTGCCGGTGGGGTGTCGAGCCCGAATGGTCCGAGCGCCAGTGGGTCCACGAGCTCGACCTCGGTGGTGTCACCTTCCGGGCGGGAGACGTCTACCTGAACGGTGCTCCAGCTCCGCGCTTTGTACTCCAACGCCACTTGGAACCGCAGAGAGTCGTTGGGCATCACGTAAGGGTCATCCTTCATTCTGAACGTGAAGTTCTGGTAGCCCGCCACGAGGGCTTGTTCTAGCACCTCGCCCAGTCCGCGCTCGTCTTCCGCTTCCGCGATCACGTCGATGTCCTTCGTGGCGCGCGCCCTCGCGGGGAGCCGCATCTCGAGAGCCACCGCTCCCTTGATCGTGAACGTGGCATCTTGAAGCTCCGAGTTCGCCTCTTCCAGACGACCGGCCAGGACCATGTAGGAGATCCAGTCGCGTACACGCTTCGGGGCGAGGCCACGCTCACGTGCGTGGGCGTCTACCCACTTCGCCAGCACTCGGGCGGAGTGCGGCTGCTTTCTTTCGGCGGTCATCCGAGAACGAGCTCGCGCAGCTCTCGGACATCAGCCGCCCGGAGATATCCCTGACGTTGCCCCTCCTCGATCGCCTGCCGAAGTAATGCCGGGCCGAGGTGTTTGCCGTGACAGTCCTCGATGGCTCGGCGGACCGCTGTCGTTGGGACACCTTCTACGCTTACCAGCTCTTCCTCCGAGAGGTCGGCGTTGTGAACGACCATGTGTGGTGGAATCTCTCTTCGCACCCTGAAGTTCTTCGGTACGGTGAGGTGGACTCTCGCTGGGTTGACGTCGGAGAGCCCACGAATTGCCAACGCAGATTCGTGCGAAATGGCACCCACCACCCCCGCTGGCCAGAGACAGGCCTCCATGTACTGGGCGAAAGGCGACGGGGGGAACGTGGGCATGCGGTAGACGCCCCAGCTCACGCGTTCAAGAGCCCCCCGTGCTGCCATCTTCCGTATAGTGTCGCCATGGATGCCCAGCGTTCGTGCTTGCGCCGTCGTGACGTACCCATGCTGGTCGACCGCAACTTCCAGGACCTTATCGTATTCTCTGCCGGGCATAGCCCCTCTCGAAGTTGTGGACAAAATAGGACATAACGTCCGCTTTTGTCCACCCATCGACCCGTGATGAGGATCAGGTCATAAGAGATGGGGTCGCCAATCTAGAGGAGCGACGCGCAGTGAGCTCGACACACTTGATCCCCTTTCCCCCACAACAAAACTTTGTTATATCGCTGTATCCGTGCAGCCCTCGACCCAAGAGCCCCGCAGTGACCAAGCGCGACCACCTCGGACAGCTCGAAGCGCTCGTCCTAGCAGGCGTCGGTTGGGCCGGCCCGTCAGCGACCGGCCCCGCCGTGTACGAAGAACTCGAAGAGCGGTCGCGCCGAACGATCAGCCTCCCATCCATTCACGTCACGTTGCGACGACTCCAGGAGAAAGGGCTCCTCTCTTCAACGACCGGAGACACGCCTCCGAACGGTGGCCGCCCGAGTCGACACTATCGGCTCACGGATGAGGGGGTACGCGCATTGGCCGATTTCCGTGCCATGTGGGATCGCGTCTGGCACGGATTCGAGATGCCCGACCCAAACGAGACCTCGTGACACCGTCGGGCCACGAGCCGCCCCGCGTTGCCCGAGGGTGTCTGACGTGGGCTGCGCGACGGCTGGCCACCCCGGCCCTCGTCGATGACGCCGACACGCTTTTTCTTCGTCGTGCGCAAACGGAAGGAGAGGCCGTCGCCCGTCGCTGGTATCGGCGCCAAGCGCGGGCCGCGGTATTGCACGCGCTCTTTGCCCGTTCCCTTAGGGGGGCCGCGGACCGTGCGGAGCGCGCCTTCGCTCCGAAGGCCTTCGGACTTCCTTCTTGGTTGGACATGAAGCTCGGGCTTCGCATGATGGCGAAGTACCCTCTCGTCACCGTCGTCAGCGGCTTTGCCATCGCAGTCACGGTGGCGACGGCGGTCGGGATGTTCGCCGTATTCCAGGACTTCTTCCTCCGTCCCACGCTGCCACTGCCCGAGGGCGAACGCATCGTGTCGCTCGGCCTGCGACGGACCGATGTCTCGCGCGCCGAACGTCGGGTCCTTCACGATTACACGGCGTGGCGAGACCAACTCGCCTCACTCGACGCGGTGGGGTTGTGGAGGGAGTCGCGGGGGAACCTCATCTCGGATGAAGGCCGCGGCGACATGGTCGACATTGCCGTGATGACGGCGTCCGGTTTCGAGGTCGCTGGCGTCCCGCCCCTGCTTGGTCGCACGCTGGCAGTGCGTGACGAGGTCGCGGGCGCGGAGTCGGTGCTCGTCATCGGATATGATGCTTGGGTCGATCGATTCGGCGCAGATCCCCAGATCGTCGGCCGTCGCGTGCGGATGGGCTACGACACACACACGGTCGTGGGTGTGATGCCGGAGGGCTTCGGCTTCCCCTACGCGCACTCGTTCTGGACGCCCCTTAGAGATGATCCGGACGAGTATGAGCCGTACGAAGGACATCGGTACTACGCATTCGCGCGCTTGGCTCCGGGTGTGACTCGAGAGCAGGCCCAGGCGGAGATTAGCGCTCTGACCGAGGCCGAGGCGCAGCACTCCCCGGTGAGCAGGAACCTTCGCGGCCAGGTGATGGCGTACACGGATCCCCACACGGGGATGACCGATGTCGGTGAGGAGCACGACGGACTTGTGCGGGGGATCCTTTTCATCTTCTCGCTCGTGGTCCTCATCCCGTTCGCGAACGTCGCGATACTCATCTATGCACGAACCGCTACCCGTACGAGCGAGATAGCCGTCCGGGCCGCGCTCGGAGCTAGCCGTGCCCGAGTCGTCGGCCAGCTATTTGCCGAAGCCCTCGTGCTGGCAGTGGTCTCATCAGCGGTGGGTATGGGGCTGGCTCTGTTCGTGTCGTCGAGGATTGAGAACTTCCTGTCCGTGCACTTCGGAGCGTCCCTCCCCTTTTGGGCACAGCAGGGTCGGAGCCTTCCGACCGTGGTCTACCTCGGTGTATTGGTGATCGGCGCGGCCGTGATCGTGGGTGTGGTGCCGGGCCTCAAGGCGACGGGCAGAGATGTGCAGGCGGGCTTGAAGCGCCGGACGGGCGCGAGTGCCATGCGGCTTGGGCGGGTTTGGACGAGCCTGGTCGTCATTCAGGTAGCGATCACCGTAGCCCTCCTGCCGGTCGCCGGCTGGGTTGCGTGGGATGCACTGGGCCAGGGCGTCGCACGCGCGACGTTCCCGACGGACGATCTACTGAGTGTCGGCCTCGTCGCTACACCGAGTGGATCCGGTACCGTGGGTCATGACCCATCGCGGTCGATCGCCGAGGTGATGGACCGAGTCGAGCGTGAGCCGGGCATCGAAGGGGTCATCGCCTCCGATCGACTGCCCGACGAGTTCTTCAGCGTCTCGCTCTACGCGTTCAATCGCATTGAGATCGACGGCTTCCCGCCACCTCTTGGAGAATCGAACCACCGGGTGGGCTCTGCTCGGGTCGAACCCGGCTTTTTCCGTTTCCTGGGGATTACGGTTGAAGCGGGCCGCGCCTTCACGGCGGCCGACTACACGGATGAAATCGCGCCCGTGATCGTGAATCGCGCGTTCGTCGACCAGCAGCTCGGCGGCTCGAATCCGATCGGTCAGCGAGTCCGGGCCTATCAGCCCCCGGGGGACGACCCCGAGCCTTGGCGCGAAATCGTGGGTGTCGTCGCCCCCCTCGCGGAGAACCCGTTCAGGCCCGGGACGCAGCAGGGAAGGATCTTCTCTCCGCTCGACCCGTCGCATCTGTTGGGTGGCTACCTGACCGTGCGCGTCCCTCGAGGCCCCGGTGGCTTCGTGCCCGACCTGGAGAGGATTGTGGTCGACGTCGACCCCGGCCTTAGGATCTTGAACTCGGGTCCGTACGCGCAGGAGCGAAACCCCATCCGCGCCGGCATGCGGATCGCGGCCCTGACGATCGCACTCATCCTGCTCAGTGTGCTGGTCCTGTGCACAGCGGGAGTCTTCGCCCTCACCTCATTCAACGTGAGTCAGCGACGACGGGAGATCGGCATCCGAACGGCCCTCGGGGGGAGCCGGGAAAGGGTCCTCGGCCAAGTCGTGTCGCGATCCGGCAAGCAGCTCGGGATCGGGGTACTGATCGGTGCGGTCATCGCCTTCGTCGTCCCACCCTTCTCGATCGATGGCCTCCCGGTCGATCGAGATCCGCGCTTGGCCGTTGCTCTAGCTGTGCTGATGGTCTTGATCGGTGTTCTTGCGACGGTGCTTCCCGTGCGTCGCGGCTTGGCCATTCAGCCGACGGAGTGCCTGAGGGAAGAGTAGGGGGGGAGTTCGGTGCACCCGTTCGCTGGGCTAACAGAACGGGCGCCCTGCGTCATCACCCACCCCCGGGCATCCGACCCGCCTCGAGCTCCTCCAGAAGCTCGAGCAGTCCCGCGGCTTCCCACGACCGGTTCCGCCTAGAGGTGGAGAGAGGTTCTAGCACTCCGCACTCGGCAAGCTGTTCGAGAGCTTGATTGACGGATGACTTCGACCGTCCAGTCGCCGCTGTTGCTGTCGGTAGGGTGACGACAGGGTGGGCGGGGAGGACATCGATCAGAGCCCATGCCGCGGCATCGGCTCTTGGCGCCGCACTGTCAGCCAGCTTGTCGCGCCAAGCTCTCATGAGGTCGCTCACCGCGTCGAGGTATCTGGCGGCTAGGCCAGCAGCCTGCGCCGTGGCGACAGCGAAGTGTTCGATCCACGCTTCGACCCTATCGTGGCGGAAGTCAGTCAGACCATCGATGTAGCGGTCCTTGTCATTGGCCAGTACCACACTAATCGGTGGCACGTAGCTTTCTGCGACACCTCTGCGTCGCAGGACTACGTGAATCAGGGTTCGGCCGGTGCGCCCGTTTCCATCTTCGAAAGGATGGATGGTCTCGAATTGGGCATGGATCAGCGCCGCCTGCACGAGCGGCGACAATTCATCGCTCGCCATTGCGTCGCAAAGGTCGTTCAGGCCCTCGGGTACCATCTCGGGCGGTGGTGGGACGAAGTCTGCTCCACACGGGTTGTAGTTGTTGCCGCCGACCCAGTTTTGATCGGTGCGGATTCGACCTGCCACGTGTGCGTTGGGAGCCGTCTTCATCAGCCGCTCGTGGATGTTCACGAGATGCTCGACGGCAATGTAGTCGGCGTGCGAGGCGTCATCGACGGCGAGTTGCATAGCGTCGATGTTTCCGAGAACCTCTTGCACTGTGGAGGAGGCCTTCCCTCCTGTTTCGAGCTTCGACTCCGAGCGGGCAAGTTGACGGATTCCGACTTGTAGCCCCTCGATCCTCGAAGACGCGATGGACTCGGTCCGAAGCAGCAGTCGAGCGAGAGGGGCTAGTGCGGGCTTTGCGTGCTCGTTGAGCTTTAGGATTGCGGTTTCTGCTTCGGATACGGCGGCGGCAACTGCAGAAGACATCGCAAATTCGGTTCCGATCAATAGATCAGGGACGAACGCTTCGTATTTACACGCCCGTCGATATTTGGGTGGAGCGTAAATCGTGGGATTGGACTTCCACGTCTTTTCGATCAGCCTGCCGCGCATTTATCGTTCGATTTATAAGTTAAGTCGAACTAAGGATGTGTTTTTCGTTTGAGATAGCAAGCCTCCCTAATCCAATGGCGGGTTTTCCACCCCCACCACGCATAGCCTCCTAGCCGGCCCCCGCGGCCGCGCTGGTACCCGACCGTACCCACCTCAGGAGGCGACCGTGAGACGAAGCCCATGGATTGCACTGATCCCGATGACTGTAGTGACCCTCTTCTCCACGGGGTGCGCCACGGTACAACGGGCGGCCACGACTGCCGCGGAACGCGCCACTGGCCGTGAAGTGGAGGAGCGCGTCGACCGCTCCATTGACGGCGCGGCGCAACGCGCTGAGGACGCAGTGCTTGGAACTTCGGGAGACGACTCCGCGCAGCCCTCCGCGCACGTCGAAGGCACCACTACAGCGGCTCCGGGGATGGCTTCGCCCACGGGCGTCGCCACAGACCAATTCGACTTCGAGCCCGGGGAGCGCTCCCTCTTCGAGACGAACTTCGCCGCCGACCGCATCGGAGACTTCCCGCGAGCCATGGACATGGCGGAGGGGCAGTTTGGAGGTCGTGGAGCTTGACGGGAATCGCTTCTTGCGAGCCACGAGTCGCAACGCCGCCCTCTCGATCGACCTCGGAGAGTCGCTCCCGCCCCGCTTCACGATCGAGATGGACGTGTACAACGCCGGGGCTCCCTACGGGATGGCGCTGGGCTTCAATCGGCTGCCAAACGAGCGGAACGGCCTTCGGGGTCAGGCCTACGTGCAGTGGGCCGCGCCGGCTCGCGCAGGTAGTGGGTTCATCTCCGCGGAAGGTACTTCGAACGCGCTGCAGCGCGTGGACGAGAGCTTCCGCAAGCCGGTTCGCTTCCGCGTCATGGTCGACGGCCAGCATTTGAAGTTGTATGCGGACTACCAGCGTCTGGCGAACGTTCCGACAGCCGGCCTCGAGCGTTCCCAGCAAGTGCACCTCCTGTTCGACGGTTCATCCGAGGCTCCGATCTACGTCGGGAACGTGCGTGTCGCGGCGGGTGGACGAGATCTCTACGACGTACTGGAGCGGGGAGGGCCGCTTCACGGCCGAAGGAGTGGAATTCGACACGGGGAGCGATCGGCTGCGGCCCGGGTCGGTGGCCGTCTTGGATGAGGTCGGGGCGATGTTGCAGGCGTACCCCACGCTCGCACTGGATATCGAGGGGCACACCGACAGCGAAGGCGCGGCGGAGAACAACCAGACGTTGAGCGAGCGGCGAGCAGCAGCCGTGCGCGCCTATCTCATCGACGCGCACGGCGTCGCACCTACCCGCCTCAACTCCAGAGGCTACGGCGAGTCACGGCCTATCGCTTCGAATGAGACCGCGACCGGACGGCAGGAGAACCGGAGGGTCGAGATCGTTCGCGCCGCGTCGTCTCCGGGCTCCGGAACGAGTGCCGCTCCGTCGATAGCGAGTGCCGCTCCGGCGATGGAGAACGCCGCATCGTCGATGGAGAGTACCGCGATGGGTACCTGCTTCGACGACGGAGAGATGACGATCCATTGGGGTGGACAGTCTCTGACCTTACCCGCAGACGGGGGATGGGACGTATGGCAGAACGCGGACGACCCGATGTGGCTTCAGTTCCGGGCCGAGGCCGGTTCCAGCTGGCGTCAGGGGGTTCCCGGGTTCGGGATCTTCGCCTCGTACGACGTGCGCACGTCTTCCCCGCTAGCCCAGCGACAGCTGTGGAACAACGCGCTGACCGGCAGCCAACTCGACACGTACAGCGAGCACAGTGGAGAAGGCCACAAACCCAGCGTCGAGATCACGAGGTGGGAAGACGTCGGCGACGATGTGCGAGCCATCGAAGGCCGGTTCGAGGTCGTCCTGGAGGATGGATCTCCGATGACGGGCTCGTTCCGACTCCGCCTACCGCGGCTCTGACCGATCTCTATTCACTTCTAGCCTGAACCAGTAGGAGTCACTCATGAAGCCACTTCGCCCCCTGTTGGCCGCCGCGGCATGGGCACTCGTGTCCACGCTTCCCGTTGTTGCACAGTCGACGCTGTCTCTCGAAATCACCCATCGGGGTGCGATGGGGCTCGTCGAAGGAGAGGTACCGGTCCACGACTTCCTTGAATCATTTCGGCTGCGGACCGAGGGCGAGGCCGGGCCGGTGCACTGCGTCGGAGCGTTCTTCGACGGTGGAGAGCCGGTGCGGGCATGGTCGTCGTACCCGACCTCGACGTCACGAGCTGCCGGTTCGTGCGTCGGTGCGTCCCCACTCTTCCTCGGTGACTTCCTGGAGCCGGGCGATCGCGTTTTCCCTGGTGACATGTTCTACGGGGCTGAAGAGTTCGCGCCGGCAGAAATCTCGTTCCCCGGCGACATGTTCTTTCCAGCGGAGGCCCTCTTTCCGGGCGACATGTTGCGCCGGATGGTTCTGCGCCACTTCGACGCCGGGCCGGGCGTCGTCCTCTTCATGATCTCGGAGGACGAGGCGGAGCGATCGAGGCAGGCCATTCTCCCGATCCTGATCCGATTCGAGGAGCGCTAACCGCACTCTTCCCTTAAGGGGTGTTCGGGCGGGAGGCCGGCGTCTTCGAGCGCTGCTCGCGCGGCGGAGACGTCGGCTTGCCCGAGGGCCGACTGGCCGACCCCAAGCCTTGCTCTCCCGCGCCGACATGCGGCGACGGCGGTCGCGAAGTGCCCGGCTGGCAGCGTGACGGAGAGGATCTCCCAGGCATCTCCCGCCGCCTCCAATGCAGCGCGGTGGCGGCCACGCTCGAGCTCGACCTCTGCGATCGTGAGCAGAGGGAAGGCCACGAGGTGATGGGCCTCTCCGTAGAGAGCCCGGTATCGCTCGAAGGCTCGCCCGGCCGCGGCCACTGCCTCGTCGGCTCGCCCGAGTTCCTCGAGGACCGCGGCCACATTCTGGTCGTGGTCGGCTCTTTGACGTTCCGTCACGCGCTCGCTGGTGCGGAGAACGGAGCCGATCTCTTGGAGCTGACGTAGGCCGTCTTCGGGACGGCCCAGCCTGTCCAAGACGAGGGCCCGGTTGTTCAAGAGCGCGAGCAGACTCGGGTGATCGACCTCGAGTTGGGCCCGGAAGAGTGGCTCTACCCGGTCGAAGACCTCCAAGGCCTGCTCGGGCTCCTCGGCGGCATTCAGCGCTCCGGCCAGGTCCACCTCGGCTTCCAGGCGCTCGAAGTGATCCTCCGGGAGTACGGTGGACAGCATCGCGACACCCCGGCGAGCGAGCGCGACGGCCCGCCCCGGCTCGCCCCCACCTTCCCGCCACACGCGTGAATAGTCCGCGAGTAGTGCTCCGTACCGTTCAGGGTCGCCGTTCGACGCTTCACCGAAGAGTGAGTCAGCCAATGCGTAGTTCGAGAACGCTCCCTCGTAGTCGGAGGCTGCCCTGCGAGCGTAGGCATGCGCCCAGGCAATCTCTGCCAGCCGAACGGCTCTGGTGTCGGGTTCGGGCAATGACTCGACGTACTCGGCCACGGAGTCCAAGTACCGCCCGGCATGCTCGGGACCCCGTGAGTCCACGATGACTCGTCCGAGTCGCGTACGGGCATCGAGCGCGTCGGTCGACCCGGGCCCTGCCGCCTCGGAGCGGAGCTCCACGACCCGGCGCCAAAGCCGCTCCGCGTCGTCGAAGCGGCCTGCCGAGGTGTGTGATGCGGCCAGGACGGCCTGCAGCCGCGCCTGGACGTCCGGCTGTTCCTCGAACTCACGCTCGAGACGCCCTTCGGTGGCGTCGAGCACTTCGGCCAGCGTCACGTCGCTCGCCTGGCCGCCGGCCCATGGGTCAGCCCACCCGAGCACAGATGCCAGGAAGGCCGTGGCTGCTTCCGACTCGGCGGCGGCAGCCTGTGCGCTGTTGCGCTCCACGGTCAGTTCACGTTGGTGTCGCTCCACACTCCCGAGGTACAGCGCGAGCCCGACGGCGGACGCGACGACCACGGGCGGAAACCAAGGGTGTCGTTGCGAGAAGCGTCGGAGCCGGTATCCGACGGAAGGGCGGCGTGCCGAGATCGGAAGACTCCTTTGCACGTTCCGGAGGTCGGCTCCCAGGGCCCCCACCGACGGATAGCGACGCTCGACGTCGCTCGAGAGAGCTTTTGACACGATGATCCCGAGATCTCCGCTCAGCTCTCGAACCAGGGCGCCCGGCGCCTGAGAACTCGACCGCACCGCGTGCGCCATAGGGACCGGTTCCCGGCGCGGGTCGTCGAGGCGGGTCTCCTCCTCTGGGAACGGGCGGCAACCCGACAGAAGCTCGTAGGCGAGTGCTCCGATCTGATACACGTCCGTGGCGGTCGTGACCGGTCGCTCCAACAGCTGCTCGGGGGCCGCGTATGCGGGCGTGAGTAAGCGAGTTCCGGTCGCCGTTCGGGCTGAGCCATCGCTGGCGGGCCCGATCAACCGCGCAATGCCGAAGTCGAGCAACTTCACCCGCCCGTCCGAGTCGACGAGGACGTTCGACGGCTTCAGGTCGCGGTGCACCACGAGCCGCTGGTGGGCGTACTGGACGGCGTCCGTCACCGCGCACAGAAGCTCGACACGGGCCGGCACGTCGAGGTTGTGTTCATCGGCGTGCCTGGTGATCGGCAGACCGTCGACGAATTCCATGACGAAGTACGGGCGTCCATCGGGCGTGCTCCCACCATCCATGACCCGCGCGATGCTCGGGTGGTCGAGCTCGGCCAGGATTTGGCGTTCCGTCAGGAAGCGCCGGGTGATGTCTTCGGTGTCCATCCCTCGGCGCAGCACTTTGACGGCGACCTGTTGCTCGAACTCCTCGGTCCTTTCCGCCAGGTAGACCGAGGCCATGCCCCCGCGCCCGACGCGGCGTGAGATCCGGAACGCCCCCAGCGTAGTACCGACCAGGGCGTCGTCCGGCTCCTCCTTCGGGGTCCACGCTCCTGAAGGACTCGAGATCGCGGGCACACCGAGGAAGTCCTCGTCTTCAGCGGCTCGAAGGAGCTCGAGCACATCACGCTCGAGTTGGGCGTCTCCCTGCGTCGCCTCGCGTACCAGCTCGGCCCGGCGGTGCGGAGGCTCGTCCAACGCGGCCGAGAAAATCTCGTCGACTTGGGCCCACCGGTCGTCGGCTGGTGTCATCGGTCTTTCCTGAAGTCTCTACGGGGAAGCGTCGGCCAACTCCCGCTTCAGGTAGGCTCGGGCGCGAGTCCAATCGCGCTCGACCGTCCGCAGCGAGACGCCGAGCGCCTCTCCTGTCTCACGTGCCGTCAACCCGGCGAAGAATCGACACTCCACGACCCGCGCCAGACGTGGATCGTGACGCTCGAGGCCCTGCAGCGCCTCATCGATGGCCAGCAGCAGTTCGTCATCGGTCACGTTCGCTGGACGATCGGTCGTCTCATTGAGCGTGATGGGCACGAGTCCGCTGCCCCTCTTGCCCGCCTTCCGTCTGCGTGCGTGATCGATGAGGACCTGTCTCATCGCTCTACTGGCTACCGCGAGAAAGTGACCTCGATCCCGCCAGCCGACCTTGGCGTTGACCAGCCCGAGGTATGACTCGTGGACGAGGGCCTGAGTATTGAGCGTGTGATCCTTTCGCTCCCGAGCGAGCTGCCGATGCGCAATCGCTTCGAGGTTCTCGTAAACCAGGGGAAGGAGCCGGTCGAGCGCTTCCTCGTCTCCGCGACTCCACTCACGGAGAAGTTCGGTCACGTCCGTCTCCTGCGTCACTGACATCTCCGACGGTGCGGTCGATCGAGCTACGATGATCCGGACACCATAGGGCGGTCGAGTATTCGGGGCGACCTGTCGCTACTCTTAGACTAGGCGGCCCCCGAACTCGAACGGCACTAGCGAATGCCCAAAACAAGTACCCTGCTGGCGATCACGACGATTGCTCTGCTTCCACGCGGGCTCCCCGGCCAATCCCTTGGCGAGCAAGTCGGTCGGATCGGGGCGCTGAGTACGCCGACCGAAGAGGTCTTCGGGCGAATCGCAGACGTGGTCGTCGAATCGGGAACGATGTACGTCCTCGATGACCTTATTGGGGTACTTCGAGCGTTCACGCTGGATGGGGCACACATCGCGTCCGTTGGCGGATTCGGCTCGGGTCCGGGCGAATTCATGGAGGAACTGAACGCGTTCATGGATGACACGGGCGCGATCCACGTCTCCGATGGGGGCAACGTGCGGATCAGCGAGTTCCGCTTGCTTGACGACAGCTTGCACCTTGAGCGGGATGTGCGTACGGAAGCTTTTCCACTAGAGAGTTGTGGGATGCTGGGACGGCGTTGGATTCTGCAGCGGGGGTTGGGAGAAGAGCTGGTCCACGAGGTGGACCGAGACGGAGTCTCGTTGAGTCGCCTCATGCGGAAGGAAGCGCCCCCCAGGGAACTAGCTGAGATCTTCGGTGGCCAAGATCACCTCTTCTACAACTCCTTGTCTCTGGCCTGTGACGAACCTTCCGAGACCGTCGTGCTCATGCATAGCGGCCAGCCGATCGTTCGAGCGGAGTCGATCTCAGGTGGAGAAAGGTGGCGGACGGGTCTCCCGGGCTTCGTGCAGGGCCAATACCGTAGGACCTCGAGTGGGGCGTGCTGCATGGCGGGTATCCCTGACCCTGACACGGGTACCTATTCGATAGCGTGGGCAGTTGTCCCCGACGGTCAGGGGCGTCTCTTTATCACCTACAGTGAGTACACTCGCGCCACGCTCGAGCACCGCTATCGGGCGTTAGTCCTGGAATCGGGGAGTGGCGAAGTCTTAGCGCAGTTTCCTGTTCCGGGCGTGGTCCGAGCGGTTTCCGGTGGCCGCGTCTACGTGGTTGCCGAAGATCCCTTCCCTGCGATTCTGATGTTCACGCTGGTGGGTTAGGCGCCGCTGCCCAGCCGTGTGACCCAGCCGGGAGTGAGGAGCCGATCCACTGGGCCAGCCAGACTGTGCTCTCGTCCCGGCTTCCTCCTTCCAATGGGACCATGGGCATCAGCCCCCCGAGCAACCCCTAGCCACACTAGGGGATCTGATCTACAACCGTAGTTCACTTCCCCTACCGCGAGGAAGCGGGGCATGCAGAAGCGATCGTCCGTCACCACACTCATCATCACGTCACTAGCCGCGTTCTGGGCTGGATTCTCAGCGCCGCCCGTCGCCGCCCAAGGCCCGCCACCCGCCGTCCGCGAAGCGATCCGCTCGCTCGTGACGACCCTCCAAGCCGGGGACGAGCCGAGCGCCCGGGCGTTCGTGGCAGAGCGACTGACGGACACGTATCGCGCCCGGCTCGGGGCAGGGGCTGTGCCGCACGTACGCGCACTCCAAGAGACGACGCGGCGGGCACATGGAAACATGGGCGTGGACCGGATGGATGACGGGTCGCTGCGCCTGTCGCTCTCGGGGGAAGAGCGGGTGGCGATCTCGATCACACTCGATGAGACGTCCGGACGCTTCAGCCGAATCGAGCTCCTCGCCGATGACGCCGGCGGGGGAGACCGACGCACCTCGGTCGACGACCACATGATGGCGCTCGAACAACTCGGGATGACGGACGATGCGATTGCCGTCTTCATCGACGAGCGGCTATCACCCGATCTCCGGGCACGGGCCGACGAGATGGCGGTCACCCTCCGCGAGGTCGCCCGCGCGGCCGCCTCTGCGGGAGGAGTGATGCTCGACGGAGACGGTGCGTACGAAGTACTCCGTCTCCAGGGCGGTGGCACCATGACCACGGTGAGGGTCCTCGTCGGCGAAGACGAACCGTACCTCATCGAGGAGCTCGACGTGGAGCGATCATCGGCGGGCGCCGGAGCTGAACCGGCTTCTCCGATCCCATGGGCGGAGCTGCACCAGGTGCTTGGCGAGGCGGAGTCGGATTGGGGCTTCTCTGGCACGGTGTTGGCGGTCCGAGAGGGAGAGGTCGTGCTACACGAGTCGTACGGGCTCGCGAATCGTGACAGTGGACGAGCGGTCGACAACGAGACGGTCTTCGACATCGGATCTCAGCCGATCGACTTCACCCGAGCGGCGATCTGGCTCCTCGTGCAGCGGGGCGAACTCGCGATGTCCGATCCGATCACTCGCTTCTACCCGGACGCGCCTGCGGACAAGCGATCGATGACGATCGAGCACCTCATGTCGGAGACGTCGGGTCTGCCGAACTTCCATCACGTTTCCTCGGACGCGGATTGGGACCTCAGCTGGATCGATCGGGAGACCGCCGAGCAACGCATCCTGGGTCAGCCACTCCTCTTCGAGCCGGGCACCGAGCGGTCGATGTCGCACTCCGGCTTCGGACTACTCGCGGCCATCGTCGAGCACGCCTCCGGTCAGAGCTACGAGGACTTCCTGAGGAGCGAGTTCTTCGCTCCGCTCGGCATCACTCGGACCGGCCCCTATGGCGACGACCTGGGTCTTCCTCTGGACGACTTCGCCGTAGGGTACGGCGGCTACGGCGTCGGCGACCCCAACATCCCGCCCAACTGGGGACCCACGTCGTGGCTCATCAAAGGGAGCGGGGGCATGGTTTCGACCCCATCCGACCTCTACACCTTCCTCAAGGCGATGAAGGACGGAGAGATCCTGACCGGCGCGGCGCGCGACGGGTATCTCGAACGCGGCTCGTCCTCGGGAGCGACCGACCGCGGTTTCCTCTTCAGCCACGCGTGGGCCGGAGGATCGTCCGGCTCGATGATCCTCTTTTCGCAGAATGTCGATCCGGACCGCGAGGAGGCACGCGAGTTGAGGCGCCGGTTGGCCGCGACGGTTGGGGTGGCGGCAAGCGGAGGCTGATCGTCGAGGGGGGCTCTCCACTTTCGAGCGTGGAATCCGCGGGCCGTTGGCTGAAGCACGCTCGCAGACTTCCATCCTCGCGAACGAGCGTGCCCCGCACGTATCATCCCCTATGTCCCGACCTCGGAAGCTTGCTCTCGGCGCGGTCGCGGCGACGGCCTGCCTCGTCGTGCTCATGGCGGTCGTCCCCGCGCTCTTCACTACCCGAATCGAGGACGGCGTGCGCGCGGGCGTCTCGCGGGCCACGGGGTTGGACGTGACCTGGAACGCGTTCGGCCTCTCGTTCCTGCGCGGCTTTCCGCACCCGACGTTCTCGTTGGACGGCCTGACCGCTGTCCGCCCAGACGCTCTCGGACCGGACACGGTCGCGGTGGTGCGGAGCGCCGGCCTGACCGTCGACGGACCATCACTCTTCGGAGCGCTCCTCGGCGGCGACCAGTTCACGGTCCGATCGGTGCGTGTGGAAGGACCGAGCCTGCGGCTGCGGGTGGATGAGGACGGCGTAGCCAACTGGACTCCGGCGACCACGGCAGAGGAGTCCTCCGAGGCAGCTTCGGCGGAGGCGTCGGAGGAATCCTCGAGCGACCGACAGTTCGCCGTGTTCCTGCGGACGCTCGAAGTCACGGACGGCGACCTCACCTTGGACGACGTTTCGGCGGGGCTCTTCGTCGCGGCGCGTGGCCTCCAGCATTCGCTCCGGGGTGACTTCTCGAGGACATCACTCGCGGCCGAGACGCGTCTGCACGCCGACACGTTGACGGTCCGTTTCGCCGGGGTGCCGTACGTGGGTGGCGTCGCGTTGGACTTCGACGCTGGTATCGACGTCGACATGGGCGAACAACGTTTTCGTCTCATCGAGAACGAAGTGAGGCTCAACGACCTCTTGGTGCGCCTCGATGGGGCCGTGTCTCGAGAGCCGGAGGGATGGAATACGGACCTCACCTTCGAGGCTCCGAGTACGGACTTCGGCCAGATCCTCTCGCTGGTGCCGTGGATCTACGCAGGTGACTTCGCCTCTCTCGAGACCGGCGGCACGATCGCGCTCGATGGCACCGTTGCGGGAAGCTTCGGGGGCGGGAGCATCCCTTCGCTATCGATGAACCTGTCGGTCCGTGACGGGTCATTCCGGCACGCAGACGCACCGTTCTCCGCCCAGTCCATCCGCGCGGACCTCTCGGTCACGAATCCCGGTGGAGACCCGGACCTCACGGTCGTGGACCTATCCGACTTCCACGTCGAGATCGACGGTCAGCCGTTCGACGCCACCGCGACCATCCGCACGCCGCGTTCCGACCCCGAAGTCGACGCTACCGCGCAGGGCACTCTCGACCTCTCGGCGCTCGCCCAGACGGTGCGGCTCGAAGCGGGGCCCGACTTCGCTGGCGTCGTAGAAGCCGACGCGAGCGTCCGTGCTCGACGCTCGGATCTCGACGCTGCCCGCTACGATCGTGTCGATGCGGCCGGCACGCTAGCGGCTCGTGACGTGACGGTGCGCTCCGAAGCGCTTCGGCAGCCTGTCGACGTGCGAAACGCCGAGCTGCGACTGACCCCCCAGGCAGCGGAGCTGACCGCACTCGATGCGCAGCTGGGCAGCAGTGACCTCCGGGCGAATGGCCGACTCGACAACCTCCTGGGCTTTGCGCTTGGGCAGGAGGTCCTTCGAGGCGCGCTGACGTTCGATAGCGACCGTCTGGTGCTGGACGAGTGGCGATCGGACGACGAGCTGGCCGCCGTCCCGGTGCCCGCGATGCTCGACATGACCGTGGACGGCACGGTCGACGACGTCGTTTTCGGCGGTAGGTCGTGGACCGGTGCTTCCGGGCGGGCGGTGGTGCGAGATCGGAGGGTGTCGCTGGAGGGTGTCCAGCTCACGGGGCTGGGAGGGCGAATCGGCATCGACGGTCATTACGAGACGCTCGACGACGCGGCCCCCGCATTCGAGCTCGGACTCGTGCTGGACAGCCTCGACATCGCTCCGTCCGCGGAGCTGTCCACGGTACAGGCACTGGTACCCGTCGCGCCGTACGCACGAGGAGAGTACTCGTCGGTGCTGAGCATGAGCGGGACGCTCGGTGGAGACATGGCTCCGATTCTGGAGGCCCTGAACGCCGACGGTACCCTCTCCACCTCCGACGTATCGCTCGACAACTTCCCCTTGTTGGTCGAGCTGGGCGAGACGATGCGCCTCCCGGAGTTCGCGAGCCCCACGGTGCGTGCCATCCGCTCCAGTTTGAGCGTGCGTGACGGGCGGCTTTTCGTCGACCCGTTCGAGACGCAAGTCGGGAGTGTTCCGGCGACGATATCGGGGTCGAACGGGATCGATCGTTCGATAGACTACACGCTTGGACTCAGCGTTCCACGTGGGAGCTTCGCGGAGGGTCTACTGACCGACCTGGCCGCCCGCACCGGTCCCCTCGGAGCTGCCCTGGCCGCTACCGATCCCGTCGGCGTCGCGGCACGCGCCACGGGCACGGTCGCACAACCGACGCTGGGGCTCACGCTCGAGGAAACCACGACCAGCGTCCGGACGGCCGCTACCCAAGCCACCGAGGCCGCCGTCGACGAGCGGATCGACGAGGCACGAGACCGACTCGACGCCGAGCAGGCCGAAGCGCGGCGTCAGGCTCAGGCCCGGGCGGACAGCGTCATGGCGCAGGCCACACGGCAGGCGGATGCCATCCGCGCAGAGGCTGCGAGTGCCGCTGCGACGGTGCGCGAGGAGGGAGATCGAGCCGCGGAAGAGGTTCTGTCACGAGCCACGAACCCGCTGGCCCGGGCTGCGGCCGAGCCGGTCGCGGACCGATTGCGTAGGGAAGCGGACGAGCGAGCGACCACGATCGAAGAGGAGGCGGATGAGCGAGCCGCGCAGCTCTTGTCGGAGGCTCAGGGTCGAGCGGACGCGATCTTGAGCGGGGTGGGGGCAGGGGGAGGCAAGGCCTCCCAACGCTCGTGAAGAACGAGTTACAGTCTTGGTCTCAGGACGAGTTGATGCGTGTCAGGGTGTGGAGCGGTGTGAGTCCCACTGAAGACTAGAGGTGAGTCGGATGACGGTCCGCCCTCGGGCGCACTCCTAGCTTGACCAAGGCAAGGGCTGCCTCCAATCTCACCACGTGATTGTGCTGGCGCCCATTGGGAGGGCTGAGTCGACCATTACAGCGGTCGAGTGTGGAGGCGTAGCTGACCATCCGGATCGGACTCTTGGGGGCTCCTTCTGCCACGATCGGGGAGGTGGATGTGTCGCGGGTGCTAGCGCACCCTCGCCGGTACGCTCCGATCGCTGTAGCAGCGCTCGAAGGGGGAGTTGACCGAGGTCGACTCTCGCAACTCCTCTGGGCCCAGAAAGAAGCCGGCAAGGCTCGCCACAGTCTCAATCAGTCACTGTATGAGTTACGCCGAGACGTAGCTCACCCAATTCTCGAGGCCGCCGGTTCTCGGCTCGATCTTGCCGATGGTGTCGAGGTCGATGTCAGTCGCTTCGAGGAGGCCGTGGACGACCGACCCGAGGAGGCCTTTCACCTTTATACCGGGCACCTGCTGGAGAACGCCAATCCCAGCAAGAGCCCGGAGTTCGAGCACTGGGTTGAGCGCCAACGGCTGCGCTTGGAGCGAGTCTACCGGCGTGTGGCTCGGCAGCATCTCAACGAACTGATCGAGGGGTCCGAAATGACGGCGGCTGAGCGGGCGTGTGTCCACTGGACGAACGTCGCGCCGCTCGACGACGAGGCGCATGAGGCGCTGATTCGCACCTTGGCGGCCTGTGGCCGGGACGCAGACGCGATCGCGCACTTCGAGTCATACTCCGCGCGGATCCGGACCGAGCTCGATGTGGAGCCGCTCGAACACGTGACAGACTTTGTCGCAGAGTTGCGAGCGAGAAGCCCGGCTCGTGTGCCGGTTGCGAAGGCCCTCCCGTCATCGACCGACCGCACTTCAGTTCGTCACCCGGCAGTCGGTCCCGCCTTGATCGCGCTGGCCGGCGTCGTGTTGGTCTTCGCCTTCCTGGCTGAGACCCGCGAAAGCGAATCATCGTCGACACCACTCGATCCGCATGCCATCGCGGTGCTGCCGGTGGAGGACCTCACTGAAGACGGGTCGATGGGAGGTTTCGCGCTCGGTCTGACCTCAGTGCTGATATCGGATCTCGCGACCGTATCTGGGCTTACGCCCGCGCCATTGTGGTCAGTCAGGCAAGTCCAGCCAACGTCGCCTCTCGACTCGGTGGCGCAGGACCTTGCCACCGGTACGATCGTCTCTGCCCAGATCGACCGCTCGGGCGATGCCGTTCGGGTAGGCGTGTCATTGATCGATGGTGAGTCGTTGGCGCTCCTGGCAGATACTTCCATCACGCGACCGGGTAGCGAGCGTTTTTTGCTGCAAGATGACCTGGCGACCACCGTCGCGAGGTTCCTCAGGGTCCAACTGGGGGAGAGTGTCCGTCGCATTGATTGGAGGGATGGCACCAACTCCGAGCGGGCCCTCTCGCTTGTGAGGCAGGCGACGATTCTGCGCGGGGAAGCGATCGAACTCGGCGCAGGCTCCGACGTAGATGGGGTGGCGCGCGCGCGTGAGATGATGCTGTCAGCGGACAGTGTGCTGAGTGAGGCAATGGAGGCAGATCAGGAATGGGTTGAGCCCGCGCTTCGCCGTGGGCGACTAGCGTGGGATCGCGCTCTGCTCCCCGGGACTCTGGCCGACGACTTTGACGCCGACATTTCTCGGGGACTCACGTACGCGGCGGAGGCGCTCGCAAGGGACCCATCAAGCGCTCGCGCCCTTGAGCTACGCGGCTCACTGCGCCTCTCCTTGATCAGGACCAGGTCCCACTTCGCGCCGGGTGTTCAGGAGATGCTCGAACGCGCGATCTCTGACATTCGCCTCGCTACGGCCGCTGATGAATCCCTCGCAACCGGTTGGAGTGAGCTGAGTCTCGCACTATTCGTTCGTGGCGATTTCGCGGAAGCGAGGGAGGCGGGCCAGAAGGCGTTGGAACGAGACGTCTATCTCTCCGAAGTCGAAGCGATCTCCCTCCGACTTTTTCACACCCACCTACGCACCGCCGACTACCTCTCGGCGGATGCCGCTTGTGAGGAGGGTCAAGAGCGATTTGGGGGGTACCTATTCGATGACTGCAGACTGATTCTCATGAGTCATCCCGGCCCAGGCGAAGTGGACGTGGACGCTGCGTGGGGTGAGTACCAACGGCTGCTCGACCGAGAGGCGTCGCAGAGGGGGACTCGGTCTCCCTTCCACCTCGCCCTAGTGGCAGGTGCGCTGGCCCGGGCCGGACTGGCTGACAGTGCCCGGGTCGTGCTGTCCAACGCCCAAGAGTCGGCTGACCCGCTGCCCGAGGGCCGCGCGATGCTGCTTTACGACGAGGCGCGCGTCTCCCTCCTACTCGGGGAGCCGGATCGGGCCGTCGAGAGCTTAGCCCACTACTTGAGGGCGAACCCCCAGTACAAGCGCTTTGTCTCACGCGACCTGACCTTCGAAGCCCTCCGGCCCCGATCCGACTTCCAAGAGCTGGTGGCATCAGGAACGAGCTAGACCGTCCACGGGATACTGCCCGGTCCGTGGCAGTCGAGCCGAATGGTCCCAGCTTGGTGGGCGGCCCTTAGCGCCTCTGCGTAACCTGCGCCGTAGAGCCGAGCATAATACGGGATCACGAACTTCTCGATCGCCGAAAGGCTGGCGAACACGGCGTCTACTTCGTCCAGGTCGACTTCCATGTCCTCTTCAGTCCCATCGTGCATTCTGAAGCGCAGGTCCATCTTGATGATCTCGCGGTCCGGCGTATTGGGAAGTTGGCCGGACCCACCGCCGATGCCGGGTATCGTCGGTAATGCGTCCGTCCAGGTGGCAGACGAATCCACCGGCCCAAGCAGGAACCACTCCTCTTCTGGGTCCTTCCCAGCGAGAAACTGAGCGGCGTCAAACTCGGCGCTCTCTCCTCGAAAAGTTCGCACCTCGTGGATCGCCGACTCGGACGCGACGATCCAAAGGGGCCCCTTACCCCGATAGCCGTCCGCGGCCTCGGCGAAGGCGCGTAATAGCATGGGGGAAAGTGTCCCGCCGTCCAGGTTGATTGTGTGAAGCGCTGCCATGGGGGGTCTGCCTCGTAAGTAAGGTGGTCGGGCCGCAATGTGGGCCCGGTGAACGCCGATAGGGTCGCAACGTCCTATCAAATTTGAAGTGTTGCACCCGACGCGGCGCTTCTTCGCGAAGGGCGAAACACGGTTTTAGCAGGTCCCGACGGGACGGATGCCTCGAGGGAATCAATCCTCCTCAGGATCTATCAAGCGGTTGTCACGCAACGCGATACGATCCCTCCGTACGGGCTGGGGCATTCCTGCCGACCCCTCGTTCGTCTCTGCCTGAGCTCCGTTTGATTCTGGATTGATCGGCCGACGCCACTGTCTGCGTGTGTCGAGCGGGGCGCACTCAGAGCCCGCTGGCACTTCGCCAATCAGCTGGAGTTGGACGGAATGAGCCTCGTGGGTCTCATCAAGGACGTGCTCGGGTACGTCAACCTCAAAAAGACCGTTGGGACCGTGATCCCAGGGGTCGTTATGGCGATGACCCTGGCGTACGGCGTCTCGCTCCATAGTGACGGAGGTCCACCGCCGTTCCCGGTCTTGTACTACTCGAGCATTCTCAGCGGAACGCCTCAGAGCTGGTATGATCGTGACGTGTCGCGGCTCGAGGCCCTGACTCTGCAGCTTGGGAACTCCCGGGCACGAAAGGCCGAGTTAGATGCGGCCCTTGCTCGATACGACCGACAGGTCGCGGTTCGAGATGGCATCGTGTCTCAACTCGTTGCTGAGTACGGAAACGACTTGGCCAGTGGCGCGAGTCGAGTGGCTTCGATCTCTAGCGAGATCCAGAGCCGCCTGAACCAGATCCCCTTGTCCCCTTCTGACGGAGACCGAGTCAATCTCCTGCGAAGGCAAGTCGTTGCCGCTTCGGTCGATCGGTTGAGTCGAGAAGTCGCCCGACAGGATTCAATCATCCTCCAACGAAGTGCAGTCACGGGAATGGGTGCGAGCGCGTCTTCGCTCGCATCCGGGGTGGTGGTATTGACCCTCCTCGGACTGGTTCTGGGTTCGATCCTGCAACCCCTCGGCAGGGCCATGCTCGAGCCACAGATGGCGTTTCGGAAGACCGGGCTCCAACTGGAGCATCCGCCGGCGTTCTATATCGGCATGGGGGTGATCACCCGCGACGAGCATGAGAAGATCGTCGATGGGTATTACCGATACGCCGAGATCATGGCCAGCCTAGTACTGCCGTTGAGTCTCTTTGCGATCCTTGCCTACATCGACCCCGTGGCCGGTGCGGGTTGGTCGATCTCTGCGGGTTTGCTGGCGATCCTCGCGGTCTTCATCGCTGGACAGCGGTACGCCCAGTACCGGCGGAGGCTATCAGCACACATTGTCGGCAAGTTGAAATCTGCCAGCGAAGCACGAAAAGCAGCGGCCGCTCTAGAGGAAGCAGCGAGCAAGAAGCGCACTCGTGTGAAGAGCGTCCAGGATGTCGCTCTTACGCTTCACAAGGCACGTGAGCAGGCTGCGCGACTCAGCACCAAGGCCGCCAGCAGTAAGGCACCGGAGCTCGTCGCAGCTGCGGACGAGCTCGAGAACCTGATTCGGAGAGTGTCGGTCGAGATCGAGTCTCCTAGAGTGGCCAAGGTGTTGCCACGGGTCGGCGCTGTCCTCGCCAGTGCCCACGCCTTACGCGCGAAGGTTCCCCCGACGTCGAGCAACCTGGCCCAGATGGCGAACGAGATTCTGGCGTCCTGCGCCAAGATCCCGACCCGGTACCGTGTGTCCGTGGCGAAGGAGACACTCGGCTCGCTCAAGGCTCAGCAGGCTGATGCAAAGCTCCTAATAGAAGAGATGGAAGCAGGGCAGTGGAAAGACGCCCTGCGCGCCTTGCTCGCGCTCCCGTCCGGGCCATGAGCGGGGCCCGTGGTGTCCTGACGGGAGCGGTCCAGACAGTTGTCGGCACAAGCTACTTACACCGCCATCGGAGGCGAATATGCTGAACAAGCAACAGGTGCGTGAGTTGGAGAAGAGAGGGCGCTATATCGGCCCTGCTCAGACACGAGACTCAGATTTGGGTCCGCTCGAACTCTTGCCAGGGGTGTGGCGTAACTTGCCGAACCTTCCGGGCAGGGGCTGGAACATGATTGCGCTTCCGTTCGCGACGCCTGGTAGCCGGCTCAATTACCGCCTGCTCCTCAATCAGTACAATGAGGAACTCCGCTTCTCCCTTGTGGACAAGGGTGTCCCGAATCGGGGCATCAAGCGAAATGGCGTAACGATTGACGCGGATCAGTTCTTGGTGGCGCTCGACTACGAACAGACGATCACCCAGATCGCGGCTGAGGACTTTCCACCCTCGGACAAGGCTGGTGGTGAAGGTCTTCCGATCCATCATGAGCCCGGCTTGTGGCTCCACATGACCAACGAGACTACAGATGGGCTGGATATCGCGCGTCTGGGGACGATCCCGCACGGCGACTCCCTTCTGGCTCTGGGGCGGAGTCAGCCGCCTATCGATGGCCCCGTCACGGTTCCGTCAATCAGCGGACTGCCCATAGGCGTCGACCAGGACTTGTCGAGTCCATACCTGGCGCCCTACGAGCACTTCCAGACCAATCCGTTCCAGAATCTCTTCGACCCGACCGACCCGAGCGCTCTTCTGAACGCCGCGAACCAAGGCGTCGATATCGAAAGGACAACCGTGTTGGAGGTTGATTCGACGATCGCGACCGGAGGGATCGTCAACATCCCGTTCATTGTCCGGCAGGCCAACGCCGCGACGATGAAATCGACTTTCTGGATCCAAGAATTGGCGGACCTGCACGACGACGGTGAGCCGAAGCTGAGGCTCCAGTATCTGCAGGTTGTGATCCTAGACTTTTTCCCTCGGCGTGACGGATCCCCAGGCCTGATCCGCTGGCCGCACGTGAGCATCAACACGATGGAGAAGGTGCAGGAGTCAGATGCCGACTGATCCGTTCCGTACCCACGAGTTGGTCGAGCCCTCCCACTAGGACGGTGGGGGCTCACCGATTCGGTCCGATGATACCGAGCTTCGACGATTTAACAGATGAATGGCGAGCGGCTTTCGCCCTGTGAGGAGGGATGTATGCGAAACCTAGAGAAGAAGGTCAGAGGATTGAGCTTTACGGATGCGCAGGTGACTGGAACTCAGTTCAGGGAGCTCGACCCGGCCAGACGCGACATGGGTCCGGCGCTAGCAGTCGCCTACAGTCGGTCACGTGCCGAGGCCCTCACCCTCGCATGCGGTGTCCTCCGAACGGCTCGAGACGGTGAGGAGTATCTCGGAGACAGCCAAGCGTTGGTATCGTGGGCGAAGCGGCACGAAGAGAAGGAGCGGAGGCTCGTAGCCGAGGCAATCGTCACCGAGGCAGGAGAAGCGGGGGGGCTCCTCCTCGTGAATGAGATCGCCGGCATGACCCGGACCGACGCGCGCGCCTTCATGAAAGCCTACGTATCGGTGGGCGGGTCCACCGCGCCGATCGCGCTCTGGCTGAGATCGGCCGGCCATGTACTTCGTAAGCACAACGTCAAAGCCTCCGGGACGGCGGGTGCGGTGGTCGATGCTTTGGGAGACGCGGCCGACTTCGTCCTCGATACTCTGGAAGAAGGGGTCGATGCGCTACTCGAGGAGATCGAAGCAGTGATTGACGCTCTCGAAGATGCCGGGCTCGCGGCCCTCGACCTCCTTCGCGAAACCGCGGAATGGACACTCGATCAGCTCGGTGACCTCTTCGCCGCGTTGGTCGAGGCCGGAACGGCGATTGCGGAGTTCGTGGCCGTGGCGGTCGTCGCCGTGTATGAGACGGCATCTCGGTACGTCCAAGCGCTTATTCGGGCCGGAATCGCCGCGGCCGACATCCTTGCGGAGGTCGTGGGAGCCACCTACTTCCGGTTTCGGCGGATCATCTATGGCCTCGTCGAGGCCCTTGGTCCCATCGGTGATGTCTTGGAAGCGCTAGCCGCTTTGGCCGCCGACGCCACCGATGAGCTCTGGCGACGGGGGCTGCTCGCCATCCGGTACGCTAAGAATCGACTCGAAGAGGTGGCCGATTGGTTCGAGGGTGGCCTCCAGTGGGCTCTAGACCAGGGCGCGGCGGCCATCGAGGCGGTCGTCCGCGCTTGGGAGGAAATCGGCGAAGCGTTGGAGGACCTGTACCAAGCCGCCGCGGAGCTCGCGGTCGAGATTTGGGACTTCATTGGAGAGGCGACCGTGCGGATCCAGAACTCAGTGGGCTACGTCTGGGCCTTCCTGAAGGATTCGTTCATTCCGGGAATCTTCGACTTCGTGCGGGGCGCCGTGCGGGCTGGGCTCGCTGTCTCTCGGGTGATCGCACTAGCCATCGAAGCGTCGTTGGACGTGGTGGTGGAGACGGTGCGGGCCCTTCGGGATATTGGGACCACGATCGGTGTGCTCATTGCCGAGACACTAGCCAATCCCGGAGACCTCCTACCCAACGTGCTTCGGGCCATGCGAGACCTCGGCGATACCCTCGACGATTTCTGGGAAGCGGCCATCGTCGAGACTGCGGAAGCGTTCATGGAAGACGTCGCCCTGGCACTTCTCGAGATCGGTGAGGCCGTCGTCGACATACTCATGGCCGCAGGGCGGGTCCTCTCAGGCGCCGTCGCGACGGTGATCAGCATCCTGCTCGCGACCCTGGGCACATACCGCGATCTGACAGCGCAGGAGATCGAGGACGCGCGTACCGTCTTCGGAGACGCGATCGACTACTCGGCGATCCAAATTTCGACGGAAGGAGTCCTAAACGACGTCATCTTCGGGGTGCAGGACTTCGTCCGCGGGGACCCCGACTCGCGGGCGTTCGTGACGAACACGCTCATCAACTTCGACCCGGGTGACGGCATCACCCGTCATACGCTCATCCACGAGCTTACGCACGTGTGGCAGTTCGAAACCGAGGGTCCGGAGTACCTCATTCAGGCGGTCGGTGCCCAGGCTGCTGAAGGCGATGCAGCATACAACTACGGGTATAACGAGGGGGTCACCGACCTAACCGTGGACATCGACCACGCTGCGAATACGGATGACTTCGATGCCGGGTATCTGGCAGGTCTTGGCGGCGCGGCTGCCCTCAACGCCGCGGGAGGCGACTTCGAAGCGTTCAATCGGGAGGAGCAGGGGCAGATCATGATGCACTTCTTCGTGCGCGATCAGCTCCTCGGCGCAGGTGCGGACATTCTGGCGGATGACGGCACTACCGTTCTGGAGGCCGCGGACACGGCCGCGTGGCAGCCGTATGTCGACCACGTCCGCGGCGCCGCATGACGGGGTTGGCATGACCGGCCGACTCCTGGTGCTCGGGCCGAAACCCATCGCTGCGACGGTCCGATCTCGGTTGACAGCAGCATATGGTGGCGTCGAAGCGCGACCGCTTCACTCGCCGTCGAGCTGCGCGACCGATCCGTACGGGATCGCCGAGGTGGTGAGAACGGAGGGGGAAGGAGTGGATGGCGTCCTGGTAATCGTGCCTGAGCCGGTGGCGATGGATAGGGTCGTCGGTGGGCCCGTCGTCCACGGTACGCCGGTCGGCGTCGTACCGGCGGACAAGGCCGAGCACCTTGAGCCTTGGTTACAGGCGGTCGACTGGTACGCCAGAAATCCAGGTGGCGGGACCGCTGTGCTGTCGATGTGGAAACCGCTCTATCTTCGATGGGCTGAGCGCCTCGCGGAGGCCCTCAGCGGCAGCGCTGCCGGTCAGCGATCGGGGGTCGAGAGATGGTTCGCTGACGAGGTTTCGCAGGAAGATCTTTGCCGACGGCTGGCTACAGGGCCCCGACTGGTCTTCTATGTGGGGCACGGACGCTGCACAGGCTGGTCCGGATATCGTGGACTGCGGTGGCGGCACGTGGATGCGGTCCCGAGCCGACGACCCTCTGGCACTCTTGTCTCTCTTACTTGCCACAACCTTGGGCGGCCGCGCGACGGAGGGCTTCCGTTCGGAGTCCGGTGGGTGCGATCGGGAAGAGCTTGCGCTTTCCTGGGCGCAGTCGGCTCCCTTGATCTCCGAGCCCTGGAGGAGATCTCCGACTACCTCATGACGGCACTCAGTGCGGGAGCTCGAACGCTGGGTGAGCTCGCGACCTCGGTTGATGCCCAGGTCACTCGGTTCGGAGGAACGAACGTGTGCGATGCGTGGAGTCGAGTGCGCATCGTCGGCTCCCCCCTACAGCTGCTTTGAGTCGGGGACGCTCGTGGGGGTCGGTCAGGGACGAGATCGATCAAAAGCCGAGTGAGCTGCGCGCTGGGGGGAGCTACCGCTAGCGCTTCATCCATATGACGAGGACGATGACGAGCCGTGCCAGAGCGGCGGCCTCCGCGGTCCTTTCGAGAAGAAGTTGTCCACCGGCCTGACGGCACTCGGCAACGGCGTCGCTGCAGTGTTCCGGTCCTAGATGGTCGCGTACCTCCGCCAGCATCCCTACTCTCGGCTCAGACTCACCCCTCAGGAGGAATCACCACCGTTTCGCCCCCACCTCGGGCAGACCGGTAGAGCGCATCGATCGCTCGCATGTTGAGGGCGGCTTCCCGGGCGGGATAGCGAAAGGGTCGCCCCTCCACGACACACGCTGCGAAGTGCTCGACCATGAGCCGATACTCATCGACGCCGGAGATGAGCTCCGTTGTGCCCGCGGCGCGGCCACGCTGGTGGTGGATGGGCGCGTCCTCCGTGCCTGGCAGGAAGGCGTGCGGCACCACGAGCGAGCCGTCGGTGCCGGCGACCGCGTACTCCTCGGTCCGCTCCATCGAGAGCGAGCAGTCGAAGTGCGCGAGCACGCCATCGGGGAAGCGCAGCGTCCCGATCATCTCCGAGTCCACGCCGCTCTTCGCCCAATTCGCGGTCGCTTGCGCTGCGATCGGCTCCGCGCCAGCCATCGTCCGGCTCACGTTCACGCAGTAGCACCCGACGTCCATGAGGGCGCCGCCGCCGAGGGAGGCGTCCCAGCGGATGTTGTCCGATCTGGTGAGTCGAAAGGTGAAGCAGCTGCGGATAAGCCGTAGATCTCCGATGTGTCCGCCCCGAACCCGCTCGAGCACCCGCTGCGTCCGTGGGTGGAAGCGATACATAAACGCTTCCATCAGGCGCATGCCGGTATCGTCGGACACCGCGCACATTCTCTGGCATTCAGCCTCGGTCAGCGCGAGCGGCTTCTCGCACAAGACGTGCTTGCCTGCCTCCATCGCGCGAATCGTCCATTCGAGATGTAGGCTGTTGGGCAAGGGAATGTAGAGTGCATCGACATCGGGATCCTCGAGGAGCGCATCATACGAGGCATGGGCGTGGGGAATCTCATTCGCGGCGGCGAAGTCGGACGCTCGTGCCTCGTCTCGACTCGCCACGGCGACGACTCGACCGTTCGACGACGCCGCGATCGCGGGAATGACTGCGGCTCGACCGATGTTCGCGGTGCTCATGATGCCCCACCGCAGCTCTCTATAATTCATCTCCGAGGCCTCGACTCAATACGGGGAGAGTTGACCGCCCGGCTCCTCGTCACCGAGCGGTAGATCGACCCACGCGCGGCGCCGGTGTGACAGGGCTGCGGCGTTGATGACCTCCTGCACCCGGGCGCTTTGCGCGAAATCGCCCTGGTTTCGGTCTCCCCCATCGAGAATCTCCTCGCAGAAGTCGTGCACGAGATTGCCGTAGAAGGCCGTGCTCCAGTGGTCGTCCGGTTGGGCTCCCGGTGCGAAGTACCTCTCCGGAACTTCCCTCTGGACGAATTCGACGGCATCGGGTGTCGCGGTATGGATCGTTTGAATGACTCCGAACTCCTCGACGAGCCGCACCTGAATGGCACCTTTCTCCCCATAAACCCGTGCCTCGATGCCGGGGTAGTTGCCGACCGTCACGTAGCTCGACTGCAAGGAGAAGAGCGCGCCATCTGCGGTTTCGCCCATGAACATGTCGGCGTCGTCGATGTTGATGCGTTCCCGCTCGACGTCGAGGTTCGTGCGTCGCCGGAAGGGCACCATGTTCGCCAGCACGCCAACCACGCTCACCAAGTCGGACCCGACGCACTCGAGGCCGATGTCGATCGTCGGTGCGCCGTATCCCTCGAGCGACGACACGGTGATCCCCTCGCGTGACAGGTCAGTACCCCAGGGGGCCTCACCCTCCGGCTTGGTCTTGTGAATCCTCTTGTCCATCGGGTTGTCGGGGTCGAGCCACTGCGAATTCTGCTCGTACCCGTTGAAGATGAACGGTCGACCGATGAATCCGTCGCGGATGAGATCGAACATGTACATGACGGCCGGCGCATACCGGAAGGTCAGCCCCACTTTCGTCTTGAGCCCTTTGGAGCGCGCGAGCTCGTGGGCACGAAGCACGTCCCTGTAGTCGTGACACACGGGCTTCTCGACCAGGCAGTGCCGTCCGGCCTCGAGTGTCCGGAAGACGAGATCCTGGTGATCGCCGCGCGTCACGATGTCCACGACATCGATGTCGTCGCGGGCGAGTACTTCGTCCACCTGGGTTGTCACGTCCGGGATGTCGAATTCGGCAGCGCGCTCTTCGGCCAGGCCTCGGTCGAGGTCGCAGATCGCCACGAGCTCGGCTAGGGGAGAACGGTGGAAGCCGGGTAAGTGAGCAGTGCGCGACCAGCGGCCGGCTCCGATCACTGCGACGCGAAGACGGTCGGTCATGCGATGGTTTCTCGGGTATGGGGAATGTCTGAGATCGTTTCGGCGTGGTGACACGCGACGCGGTGTCCCGGGTGGTGCCCGGCGACCGTACGTGCGATGGGATCCTCTTGGGTGCAGAGCTCCGTGGCGAATGCACATCGAGGATGGAACCGACACCCGGTGGGCGGATCCGTCGCGCTTGGTATGTCCCCGCGTATCGACGGCTGGCGTCGCTCGGCCATCCGTGCCGGATCGGCGACCGGTATCGCGGACATCAAGCCCCGCGTATACGGGTGCAGTGTACGACTGAAAACCTCCGCCGTCGGCCCGACTTCGACGAGTCGACCCAGGTACATCACCGCGACACGGTCACTCAGGTGTCGGACCATCGAGAGATCGTGCGCGATGAAGAGATACGTCAGCCCGAGCTCATGTTTGAGATCGGCGAGCAGGTTCACGATCTGTGCCTGAATCGAGACGTCCAGCGCGGAGATCGGTTCATCCGCGACGACGAGCTCGGGGCTCGTCGCCAGAGCGCGGGCTATACCGACTCGCTGACGCTGACCGCCGGAGAACTCGCTCGGGTAGCGATCGGCGTGCTCGGCCTCGAGACCGACGAGATCCAGGAGTTCGAGTACCCTTTCCGTGCGCGCGCCCGGCGATCCGATATCGAAGATGTCGAGCGGTTCGCGGACAATGCGCGCGACCGTGTGGCGTGGATTCAGCGAGGCGTACGGGTCTTGGAAGATCATCTGCATCCGTCGACGTACGGAGCGCATGTCGCCGGCGTTCATCGTCGTGAGCTCTTCCCCCGCGAAGAGCACGGAGCCGGAGGTCGCCGGCGTAAGCCGAAGGAGCGTCCGGGCGGTTGTCGACTTCCCCGACCCACTCTCTCCTACGAGTCCGAGCGTCTCGCCTCTGTGGATGTCCAGCGTGACTCCGTCGACCGCGCGGACGGCGCCAGCCTTACGCTGCAGTAGGCCTCGTCTGAGAGGGAAGTGGGTGTGGAGGTCCTTGAGCTGAACAAGCACTTCACGAGGGTCAGCGATCGCCGTCGTGGCTTCTGGAAGTGACGTTCCTTTCACTGCTCCTCCGCTCGCCAGCACGCGACCCGCGAGCCCCCGACGCTCTCGAGTTGCGGCTTCTCATCCTGACACCGGGGTATGACCTCCGTGCATCGGTCCTCGAAGGGGCAGCACCCGAAGTCGGTGCGTAGATCGGGAGGGCGTCCGGGGATCGTGGTGAGACGGCCGCCTGGCTCGTCGGCGAGACTGGGCATCGAGGCCAACAGGCCACGCGTATAGGGGTGTCGCGGAGCTGAGAAGATCTCCTTGACCGGTGCCTCCTCGACGATCGAGCCGGCGTACATGACCAGTACGCGATCAGCGAGACCGGCGACGAGGGGAAGGTCGTGGGTGATCCAGATGATGCTCATGCCGAGCTCCGCCTGGAGTTGCCGGAGTAGGTGGACGATCTGCTCCTGGATCGTTACGTCGAGAGCCGTGGTGGGCTCATCCGCGATCAAGACCGTAGGGCGACAGGCGAGGGCCATCGCGATCATGAGCCGTTGGCGCTGCCCACCCGAGAACTCGTGGGGGTGGTCGCTGAGCCGTGCTTCGGCGTCCGGGATGCCGACGAGGTCGAGTAGTCGCACGGCCTCCTGAATGGCTTCGGCGCGAGCGAGCCCGAGGTGGCGGCGCATGCCTTCGGTAAGCTGGCGCTCCACGGTGAGCACCGGATTCAGCGATGTCATCGGGTCTTGGAAAACCATGCCGACCCTGGCCCCGCGAAGCGCGCGCCACTCGGACGGAGACGAATCGTGGATAGGCTCACCGTCGAGAAGGATCTCGCCCCGCACGACACGTCCGGGGGGTGGCACCAGACCCATCAGAGAGAGGGCGCTGACGCTCTTGCCCGACCCACTCTCACCTACGATCGCGATCGACTCACCTCGCGACAGCGAATACGACACGTCTTCGACGGCTCGCACGACCCCGTTGCGCGTGAAGAACCGAGTCGTGAGGTGCCGCACCTGGAGGATGGTATCAGGGAGATCGGAGGCCGACATCACGCCTCCTGTCCCGTCGGGTCCAGCGCGTCTTGCAATCCATCCCCGACGAAGTTCACGGCGAGTACGACCAAGAGGATTGCCGAGCCTGGGAAGATCGTCAGCCACGGCTTTGTCGCCATCGTCGCCTGGGCGTCCATGAGCATGTTGCCCCACGTCGGTGTGGGCGGTTGTACGCCCAGACCGAGAAAGCTGAGGGACGACTCTACGATGATCGCGTTGCCGACCGTCAGTGTAGCACCCACGAGGATCGGCCCGACCGCGTTCGGAAGGATGTGATGCACGATCATGCGTGCATTCGTCGCACCCAAGCTGCGCGCTGCTTCGACGTACGCCATCTCCCGAATCGAGAGCACTTCTCCGCGTACGACGCGTGCCGTCGTCATCCAGCTGAGGAGGCCGATCACGAGCGCCATCGAGCCTGCCGTCGCGGCGGTGTACGAAGCCAGGACAATGAGCAAGGGCAGGGTGGGGATCGCGTAGACAATGTCCGTGACCCGCATGAGGACGTTGTCGATCCACCCGCCGTAAAAGCCCGCGAGGGCGCCTACCGTGGACCCCACTCCGGTGCCGATCAACGCGGCGAGCAGACCGATCAGCATCGAGACGCGTCCACCGTAGAGCATGCGCGTGAAGAGATCCCGTCCTAGGTCGTCGGTACCCATCCAATGGTCGAGAGAGGGAGGGGTGCGGATGCTGCTCAGGTCGATTGCGTCGAAGTCGTACCCCGCGACGAGGGGTGCGGCAGCACACGCGACGGCGATCACGGCGAGGGCGAAGATGGAAGCGACCGCGAGTTTGTGGCGACGCATGCGGAGCCAGGTGCTCGCCCGCTCACTCATAGCGGATCCGCGGGTCGAGCGCCCCGTAGACGATGTCGGCGACGAGGTTGAAGAAGACGACCATCACCGACCCGAGCATGAGGATGCCCATGAGGAGTGGGTAGTCGCGGGCGAACATGGCCTGGACGAACATCCGCCCGATTCCGGGCCAGGCGAAGATCGTTTCCGTGATGACCGCGCCGGAGAAGAGGCCGGCCATGTTGAGGGCCATCACACTGACAACCGGGATGAGCGCGTTGCGGGTGGCATGCACCCCGATGACCACCCATTCGGACAAGCCTTTCGAGCGAGCCGTGCGCACGTAGTCGGTGCGCAGGGCCGCGAGAAGGCTCGAGCGCAGATACCGCGACCACCCCGCGACGTAGCGAAGCGAAAGCACGGTTGCGGGCATGATTAGATGCCGGAGATGATCTCCTAGGGAGGTCGCGCCGACGGTCTCCGTCCCGGCGACAGGGAGCCACTGAAGCCACACCCCGAAGACGAGCTGGAGAATCAGCGCGAACCAGAACACCGGCATCGCGATCCCGAGAAAGGAGAAGCCCGTTCCGATGTGGTCGAACCATGAGTACTGGCGCACCGCGCTCAGTGTCCCGATGCCGAAGGCGAGGATGGCGGCAAGGAGGAAGGATGCGCCCATGAGCTCGAGTGTCGCGGGGAGGCGTTCGGCGATCATCTCACGGACGGGTCGCGTCGTCGAGAAGGAGATGCCGAGGTCACCGCGGAGCGCGCTCGTCAGCCAGCGCACGTACTGAACCGGAACCGGCTGGTCGACACCGAGGCGCTCGCGGTAAGCTTCGATGACGTCTGGGTCGATGAAGCGACCGCTTTCCAGGAGCGCCCCCTCCGGGCCACCCGGGGCCGCCTGAATGACGGCGAACAAGACCACGCTGATCCCGAGGAGCAGCGGGATCATCTGCAGGAGTCGGCGCCCGATGTACGCCGTCACGCTCTACCCACCGAGGGTCCACTCCCAGAGATTCCAGAAGCTCCCGAAGTTGGTCCCCGAGCCGCGGTAGTTCTCGATTCGGTCGCTGACGACCTCCGGCACCACGTTGTAGTAGATCGGGAGCATGCGCGCCGATGCGGCGAGAGCGATCTGAGCCGAGTCCAAGGCGCTCTTCCGGCCCTCAAAGGCCAGGTATTCGTCGGAGCCCTCCATGATTTCGTCGAGCGCGGCGTCGCAGAAGCCGGTCATGTTGTTGGGCCCATCGCACGCGTAGAGGCCCGTGATCGACGGGTCGGCGGGCAGAAACCAGGCGCTCACGAGCGCCTCCCAATCCCCGTTGCGCCAACGCTGCGTCCATGCAGCGTTCTCGAGTGTCTCGAAGTCGATCTCGACGCCGATCGTCTTGAGCTGGGCCTGAATCACCTGAGCGATCGCGATCCGTTCCGCAGTGCCCGCGCGGTTCAACATCGTGAAGGCAAAGCGCTGGCCGTCCTTCTCCCTGATCCCGTCCCCCCCCGGGATCCAACCCGCGTCTTCCAGCATCCGTGCGGCGAGCTCAGGATCGTAGACGACTCCGGGCACGTCGGGGTTGTGATAGGGGCCCGTCGGGTTGAGCGGTGAATTCGCCATCTCGACGGTGCCCTGCATGAGCTGGTCCGCGATCGCCTGCCGGTCGATCGCGTGAAAGAGCGCTTGCCGGACTGCTCGGTCTGAGAAGAGTGCACGCGCCCGCTCGGTATTCAGGCTGACGTCGAAGTGCATGAAGGTGTTCTGGCTCACGAGGTGCACGTCGAAGCCTTCGATCCCCGACAGCTCCGTGACTTGGGTCGGTTCGATCTGAGCGAAGTGATGCTGTCCTGCCTTCATCGCGTTCAGTCGGGTGTTCGAGTCCGGGAGGAAGGACCAGACGATCTCGTCGATCGCCGGGTACTCCGGACCCCGCCAGTAGTCGTCGTTGCGAACCACGCGGATGTACTCCCCGGCCCGCCATTCCGCGAAACGAAACGGCCCTGTGCCGACCAGCTCGTCACCCCGGTTGTATGGGCTATAGTTGACGATCTCTTCAGCGGTCAGATCGCCGAGGACGTGTTCGGGGAGGATCGCCTCGAAGATGCCCGCGTAGTATGCGCGCGGTCCCGCCCAGGTGAAGACGACTTCGTTCTCGACCGAGTCGTCGCACTCTGTGATCCCGAGGTACTGGTGTCGGTTGTACACCTGAGATCCCGGGCTCGTGACGAAGCGCCAGGTGAAGCAGACGTCCTCAGAGGTGAACGGCTCCCCGTCATGCCATCGCACGTTCTCGTGGAGCTGCCATGTCATCGTGACGGTGCCATCGGCGTTGACCTGAACCAGCCCGTTCTCTTCCGTAGGGATCTCGCGGGCGAGTACCGGGATGTACGTGTTGTTCTCGTTGGTCGTGATCAGACCCTCGACCATGCTGAACTGGATGTCGACCAGATTCTGGCTCGTCAGCGCGTTCAGGACGTCGATCTCACGATTGTACGCCACACGCAGAACGGATCGCCCGTCGACCTGATCGAGTGGCGAACGAGCTTCTTCACCGCTCGCACATCCGAGGACGAGCAGGGGCGTGGTCGCGGTCACGACGGTGAGTGCCGCCGCTCGCACGGGGCCCACCAAGTTGGCAGCAACTGAAAGCACTTCCGTCTTCATCGCTTCGCTCCGTTCTCGAACATGGCCACGGTCTCGGTCGAGTGCATGCGCCCGTAGAGGTAGTCGATGAAAGCGGGGCGGTCGCCTTCGTCGATCCGCTCGAAGGCCGCCGCCACCGACTGTTCTCCCCACCAGTACGACCAGATCAGCACGGCCCGCGATGGTGCGGCGATGAACGCCATCCGATTCTGCACCCACCCCTCGCCCCCCGTGAGTGCCTGCTCTCGGAGCCAAGCGGTCGCATCCGCCTCGCTCCACTTCAGGCCGTGCAGCCGCCACGCGGCACCCGTCCCGATCGCCGCGCGGTACACGGTCATGAGGGCTTGCAGCCGATCGTCGTCAGAGTCGACCCAGTCGATGAGATGGATGCCATAGTCGGCGATGCCCTCGAAGACCGACGAACTCGCGCTATTCACCACCGACAGCAGGACGTCGGGCGCGGCCCGCCCGTCGCTCGCCATCGTTTCCCGGAGCTTGAATTGCAGCCAATGGCCCGGGTACCCCTCGTGTACGGCGAGGTGCTTGAGTCCCGGCCGTGTGAGTACCGGGTCGACGTTGATATCGATGGTGCGTGCCGAATAGTCGCAACGAGCGTTGTAGGCCACACCCGTGACGGTCCGCACACCCATGCCGTCGGACTTCGGCCCCGGCATTCCGCCGAGTACCGTCTCCGTGCGATCCCAAGCCTCGTCCAGCAGACCCGAGAGCACCTCCCCGACTGCATCAGGGGCGACGCGGTTTTGCTCCTCCCATGCGGACGCCTGTTCCGCCAAATCTCCCGAGTATCCCATTGCGTCGAGGAGTGTGCGCATCCTGGCGCGGAGCGTTTCGAGGATCGCGTCGGGCGCAGGTGCGGCCGGGGCGTGCAGGAAGTCTCTAAGCCGGGCGTCGAAGTCGAGGCCTGAGTAGCGCCACTCGACGAAGGCGAGTGTCGAGTGACAGAGTTGGTCGTAGTACCGGCGGCGATCGGGCTCCGGTAGGGATGCGGCATCTTCGCGCAGCTCGCGGAGGGAGTGCCTTGCTTGCCCGTAGTCCTCGAACGTGTCCGGTATGTATCGACCCTCCACGTCCATGTTTAGAACTGCGAGCCCCGTGGGATCCCCACTCTCTTTCCGATAGAGCGCGTCGACGCCTAGAAGCGCGGTCGTCGCACGCGCTCCGTAGGCGAGGGTTTCGTCACTGAGCATGATCGGCCCTCATCTCTTCGGCGATCACGGCCACGGGAATCGAGCCATACGAAAGGAACTCGTCATGGAAGGAACAGAGGTCGAAGTCGGCGCCCAGGATCCTGACCATCTCGGACCTCAGATCGTGAATCGCATCTGTGCCCATCAGGTACATGAGTGCGCCGCCGGGGAACATGCTGTTCTTCACCGCCTCGCCGCGAGCGGCCCTAGGGCTCATCCCTGCCCGCTGTTGGTAGAACACCGCCGCCTCGTTCAAAGACATGCGGCCCTGATGGAGGCGCACGTCCACGACCGCACGCGCCGCCATGCGCGCCCGACCCTTCAGTTCCGCGTACTGCTCGAGAGGAGTGAGCGCCCCCGCCTCGGAGGCGAGGTCGGTCGCGTAGCAAGCCCAGCCTTCGGCCATCGTTCCGCCGCAGTGCATGGCGGTGCGCGCCGCACAGTCGACGGCCGCGATCTGGCCGATCCGCGACTCCGACCGAAAGGCGTGCCAGTTCTGGACGTGGTGCCCGAGTCCGCCGTGGTGGATCACATGGTTCAGTTTGATGACGCTGTCGTTGTTGGCGCGTAGGAAGTCGGCGCGGTCGCCCTCGGGGAGTGGCGCCACCAGGTAGTTGTGTACTGCCGGACGTCCAAAGGCCGCCGGCGACCTGTAGAAGAGGAAGTAGAGGAACGGGGCCGCTGCCCTACACCACTCGGGACGCGGCACGTACCGGATCGGGAAGTCTGGCCAAGTGACGAGCCGTTTCTCTTCCGCGAGGTGACGGACGTCGTCCCACAGCTCCTGATAGCGTGGGTAGTAGTGCTCCGCAGACGGGTGTAGGACTTGGAGGGCTTCGTCCGGCGGGACGTGACCCTGCGCTGCGCTGAGGTTGGTGGGGAGACCGTCGGACAGCCGTGCCTCCGCTTCGGCGAGGCAGGCCTCGGCGTAGCGCGCAATCTCGTCGGCTTCGTCGGGCAGGCAGTGACCATCGTGAATGTGGAGCGCGAGCGCTTCTGGTCCCGCGGCGTACCGCTCGTGTGGCTTGGTCAGGAGATCGTGTTCGAGCCAAGCACGGTGATCCGAGAAGGCGCGCGCCGCTCGGCCCGCGGCGGTTCGGAAGGCCGAGACGTTACCACTCAGCTTGGTTGCCAGGTGCTCGACGCCTTCGGTGAAGAAGGCGAGTGCCCCGTCGCACTCCCGGATTGCGCGCGCCGTCCACTCAGATGGCGCGGCCTGGACCGAGGCGCGTGCCGTCTCGAGATAGGGAGTGACCTGGTGCATGCGATCGATCGCCGACTCGGCTCGCTCCGCGAGTGGGGCATAGTCGGACAGGAAGAGACCTAGTATCCCGAAGACTGCCTCCCCTGTGTGGTGACTCGGGTTCCCCCGCTCGAAGTGTTCCGACTGGAGCTCCCAGGAGCGTATCCGGAGGAAGCCGCGGGCGAGGCGCTCGTCGATCCTGTTGAATCGTGTCGACGCGCCGGTCTCGGCGGTGAGTTCGGTCACGCGCCCTTGGGTCGCCGTGTCTGAAAGGAGCGTCTGCGCCGTTGCGAGGAGGTCTCCGAGCCCCGATTCGGAGGGGTCCGGTAGCCTTGCGTCGTAGCGATGGACACCGATGAACGTCGCGTGTACAGGATGGTGCTCGTAGTACGACCTGAGGAAGGCGTCGATCCAAGGCTGCGGCTGCGCGTCAGGGTCGCTCATGGCCTCCGGGGACGTGAGTCCGGGCGGGGAGGGTCTGTGGCACGGCAACGGCCACCGCGTCGTTAGTGCATCACCGGCCTCGCCGTGTGCGGTGAACCGGGGCGGGAGAAGGTGGGGGCGCGCCTCCGGCTTGTGAAGTGGCGAGTCGTCACCGGTCTTCTGCTCGCAACTCCTTAAAAGCTCTCTCCCTCACCTCACCTGGAGCTTCTCGACCGACCCCACCGCTCGAGGTATCCGTCCAGCGACACCTTGCGACGGGTCGAGGCCGATGTCATCGATCGGACCTTGCCGAAGATGGGGCGCTCGGGCCAGCCTCGATCGAAGCGGCCGAGACACCAGAAGATGCCGCTGTAAGAGTTCGGGTCGCGCCCGTCGATCGCATACCGATTGTTAAGCTCGACCATGACGTGGATCGCCTCGCGCGGCCCCTTGGTCCACTCGAGAATCTTCTTGCCCCACAGCATCCTCAGGTAGTTGTGGATGACGCCTTCGTCGACCAGCTGCCTCTGTGCCGCGTTCCAAAGCTCGTCGTGCGTCTCGGCGGCCGAGAAGTCGTCCAGCGAGTAGATATGTTCGCGCACGTCGGCCGCATGGTGCTCGAGGGTCGCCTTCGCCCAGTCGGACAGGGTGTGATAGGAGGCGTACTCGGGCTCGAAGGTACAGTATCCGAATCCGAGCTCTCGCCACGTCACGAGTTGATCCAGAAAGGCCTCGGCCGACTCGCTCATGCCCCACCAACCTCGGCGTCGCCCATCGGCGGTTTCCGACAGGCGGAGCGGGGTCCAGGACTCATGGTCGGCGATAGCCTGGAAGATCTCGTGCGTGGAGATATGCCCGTAGTGAAGCCAAGGAGAGAGTCCGCTCACGACCTCGAGGTCTGGGTGGTTGCGGTCCTCGGCGTAGCGTGACAGCCGGTACGTGATGAAGCGCTTCAAGCGTTCGCGAGCGGCTCGGCTCCCCCCACGCGCGCCCACTGCGGGCACGGAGTGGTCGATGGGCAGGGCCGCGATGAAATCCGGCGCTTCCATCACCGCCGCTGTCGTGGTCGGCCAGCGTTCGAGCACTTTCCCGTCTATGCCGAGGAAGGGGGGCAATGCTACGGCCAGAAGAGGATCCGAGCGCGGCGGACCACCGACGTGGGCCGGCAGCTCCCGTTGTAAGAAGCGACGGAAGTGGTATGCCGCGCTGAAGGCTCTTCCAGCGCTGCGCACGGGAAGCAGACCACAGCTGTCGACGGCGTCGAGACGAACATCGACGCGCCGAGCGGCCGCCCGAAGGAGGCTCGGTGTGAAGAAGACGGGAGAGTCGTCGGTCACCACGTGACAGGCGTCGGAGCTCAAAGCCTCGAGGAGGCCGGTGCCGGCTCCTGGCTCCGGCTCCACGTAGGGGTAGTAGCCGACCGGCGACGACTCCAGGGCCCGTGCGTGCTCCGCCATTCCGTCGAGGATGAAGCGGTGGTGGCGATCGGATGCCCACGGGTAGTCGACCCGTAGCCCTTCCAGCACGAGTAACGGTTTCCCCAGCGACTCGGCGATGGAGATCGCGTGATCTAGCGCGTAGTTCCACCCGATACGCCGAGTCGCGGTCATCCAGTACAAGACGTACGAACCGTCCGTCCGTGGAGAGTGGTCGGTGAGGCGCCGGACTCGCGTGGACACTCCCTCCATTACGCCGCCTCCTCGAGGAGATACGTGCCGGCATCTCGTATATCCATTGTACAGGACTAACCCCTGGATATTCTCCACAACATTGCCATGTGTCTAGCATTTGTATAACTATTGTTCGACAAATGGCCGGTTGGGTACCGATGTACACAACGCGGCACGATACGGCCACAGAGATTGAAACGGTGACGATGCCGAACACGGAGACCCTCCTCGCGCTGGCCGAGATCTGCGCTGCCTTCGCCGGCTTCGCGGCTCTGGTGAGTGTCCTTCGGCCGGACAGCGACCGGGTAGCGGACGCCGTACACGACCTCTTGCGACTCCGCTTGGTGATCTCCAGCGGCGTGGCGGGCGTGGCCGCGGCGCTACTTCCCGTTGGGGTGGCGGCGTACGGCATCGAGGCGGACCGCCACGCCGAGGCTCTGTATGTCACCGCGCTAATCGCGAATATCTGTCAGGCCGGGTTCATCTTCGTCCGCTTCGTCGAATCGACGTTCCACCATGAGAACCAACTGATCGAGGGCTGGCCCAGTGCCGCGGGCGACTGACAAGCGCCTCGCCCTGCTGCCCCTCGCCCTCGCTGCCGTGGCGGGTCTGGCGTGGGCCGGGAGCCAGGGTGGCGTGGCTGTGGGGACTATCCCCCTGTTCACGCTCTGTGTGGCGCTGGCGGTCGGGATCCAATGGATCGCTTTCGTGCCCGCATACAGAATGCGCACCGAGCGGTTCTTCGACCTCACAGGTAGTCTGACGTACCTGACCGTCACAGCGGTCGCGATGGGGTTGGGGCCGGGTGCAGACGGGCGCTCCGGACTGCTCGCCGCGCTGGTCGGTGTCTGGGCAGCGCGTTTGGGGAGCTACCTCTTCGGACGAATCCGCGCAGAGGGGTCGGATCGACGGTTCGATCAGATCAAGACCTCCTTCTCGCGGTTCTTCGTCGCGTGGACCCTTCAAGGCGTCTGGATTTGCTTTACGGCCGGGGCTGCACTCGCCGCGATGACTTCGTCGCGACCCGCTCCTTTGGGCGGCGTCGCTCTCGGGGGCTTGGCACTCTGGATCGGAGGCTTCGGAATCGAAGTCATCGCAGACCGACAGAAGAGCGCATTCCGGGCCCGCCCAGAGAATCGGGACAACTTCATCACGTCTGGGCTCTGGGCCTGGTCGCGGCACCCGAACTACTTCGGAGAGATCGTTCTCTGGACCGGGGTCGCGATCATCGCCACCCCCGCACTTCAGGGGTGGCAGTACGTGACCCTCGTTTCTCCGGTGTTCGTGACGCTCCTGCTCACGAAGGTGAGCGGGATCAACCTCCTCGAAGAGCGAGCTGACGCGAAGTGGGGAGGGGATCCGGAGTACGAGTCGTACAAGAATTCGACGCCTGTGTTAGTGCCCAAGCTGCCATTTGTTGCGCGCGCCTTCCTCGCGGCTCTTTTGGCGGCCGCAGTGTTCCCGACCGCGTCGGTGGCTCAGACCTTGCCGTTCGAGGTCGAAGTCGAAGGCGGCTTCGTATGGCAGATCGGAAACGACGTCGAGATTCCCAACGACGGCACCGCCACCCGCTTTGCTCTTACGGATGTGGTGGGTAGCGGGCCTTGGCCCACGGGACGTGTGTATCTGACCTGGGACGTTTCCGATAACCACGCCCTTCGCTTCCTCTACGCGCCACTGTCGGTGACCGAAACAGGGACGCCTGCCGAACCCCTGACTTTCGCCGGCTCGCGCTACGACCCGGCGCCGCTCGAGGCGACGTACACCTTCAACTCGTACCGATTGTCGTACCGGTGGCGTCTGCACTCCGGCAGCAGATCAACGGCGTGGCTCGGCTTCACCGCCAAGGTGCGCGACGCGACGATCGCCTTGGCCCAAGGCCCTGCGTCGAGTCGCAAGGACGACTTGGGATTCGTACCGCTGCTCCATCTCGCGGCCGATCGGCGGCTCGGCTCCCGCTGGCACCTCACGTTCGACGCCGACGCACTTGCAGGTGGACCGGGGCGTGCGGTCGATGCCTCGCTGAAGCTGGGCTTCGACGTGGATGATCGTTGGTCGATCCGGGCCGGCTACCGCACGGTAGAGGGCGGGGCCGACGTCGAGTCTGTATACAACTTCGCCTGGCTGCACTACGCGGCAGCATCGGTGGTCTGGCGCCCGTAGTCGAGGGTGGGTGCGCCAGCGAGTGAGTCGTTGCGTGGGAGTGGGGATTCGTATCCAGAGCAGTTCATGACTTCCGCACGACTTCCGCAACATCTCACACTAGGCACGGTGCGCGGTGTTTTGTCCTCACCCTCCCGGCCGCAAAGTCAGCCTATGCACCGCTCCACTCTCTACCCGATCCCTCGAGTAGAGCAGGGGGAAGTACTCACCATTGCCCAAACTCTCGGCGAGGTTGCCGTAGAACGGACTCCCGGGCTGCGCTGACTGTCCCGGGGCGTTGGTCGCGACCGAGTTGTCGATGTTCGAGAGGTCGATGATCCGCCGAAAGTTTGCCCCGGTGGCGTTCACGGACCCGAAGCCGCCGGGCCGCTCGACCGTCGGGAGATCGAAGGTGGACGCGAACATGTGGGGTAGGGGGCTCACGTGAAGTCGGCCGTACCGCCATTCGCCGCGGTCCTCGCCGAGCTCGCCGGTAAGCCTTTGGATCGCGGCCGCCAGACCCATCTCGATGAACTCCTGCTCGTCTGCGGCCGACGTCGCGCCGTCGAGACCGTCCCGGTCGACCCCGTCACTCCACCTCCGGTAGAGCGCCGCCGCGAGGCTGCCCCGATCGAGATTGCCGTCCCACTCGGCGAGCTCCGCACGCGCCCACTCGACCTCCGGATCGGCCGAGGTCCAACCCTGGAAGAGCGGGACGTCTCGCGCGCCCGCGAGAATGTGGTTGTCCCACTGCACGGCTTTGTGGTCTTCGATCGAGAAGGGACCTCCTTCGCCGAAGATGTCGTGCAGCCGCATGATCCGGGACGTCTCCTTTCCGCGTAGCGTGTGGTAGAAGACGGGGCGGCTTGCGTCGGTGTAGCCGGGAGGGTGCACGTTGTTGTTCGCGGTCGCGATGTAGCCGCGCTCTGGATTGAACTCCCGCGGGAGATCCTCGCGGAAGCCGTCCCACTCGTACTCCCCGGTTCCGGGGACGGGTAGGCGCCCGTTCCACCCCACCCGGTTCGGCGTCAGGCCGGTGACTTGAAGCGCGATGTTTCCGGAGTCGTCGCCACAGATGAGGCTGTGCGTCGGGACGAGCCAGTGATTCGCCCGCTCGAAGAAGTCCTCGCAGCTCTCGGCCTGCGCGAGCTGGAAGCTTCCTTTGTAGGCGGCCGTCCCGGGGAACTGCACGACCGATTGCACCGAATAGGCTTTGTTGTTCTCAGGATCCTCGTAGAAGACCGGGCCGTGACGCGTGAACTTGAGTGTGACCCTTTCGGGGTCCTGACCCTTCACGCCGATCACCTCCTCGATCACACGCATCTCTTCCCACTCGCCTCGGAAGAGTGTCTGATTCGGATCGTCGGGGTGTGTCTCTTCGACGAAGACATCGACCATGTCGGTCCCCGCGAAGGTGAAGCCCCACGCGATGTGCTCGTTGTTGCCTGCGTCCGTACCTGCGAAGGGTGGCTCTCCACCACCGATGATGTTCCAGCCCGGCGCGTTCAGGTGCACGTAGTAGCGGAGCGCGGGCATCTCGATGCGGCGGTGCGGGTCGTTCGCCAGAATCGGCACGCCCGTCGGCGACATCTCCCCGCTCATCACCCAGTTGTTGCTTCCCTCCGTCGCGATGTCGCGCGTAAGCACCTGAGCCACCTGCATCGGCGGCATCGCATCGGCGTACTCAGGGAGGATCTCGAGCGCGGGTAGGCGACCTGTCACGAAGGGGTCACCGTCTCCGGAGCGCATCTCCGCGAGCATCTCGTCGGTGAAGAGGCTCACATCGAGGCCCTCGGGTACCTCGAGGTCGTCCCACGGGTCGGGCGCGAAGCGTCGGTTCGCCTCCTCCGCGCCGAGGCGTGCGACGTCCATGGCGAGCTGGACCTCATTGATCGCATGGCCGCGGACGCTCGGGACGGCCAGCGCCGCCCAGCGGAGGACCACCGTTTCCTTCGTCCACGGGATTGGCTGCACCCCGGTGAGCTGGAACTCCAGCGGTAGGTTGTCCCGGTTCTGCTCCACGAAAGCGTTCACCCCATTCGCGTGCGCCGTGAAGAGCGCTTCGGCATTCGGGTGGTAGCTCGTCCACTCGGTCTCGTCGAAGGGACCGCGGTACATCATCAGCCGCGTGCGGCGGTCGTACGGGAGCGCCTCTGGGCCGAAAATCTCCGCCAACCGACCCTCGTGCCAACGCCGCCACATCTCCATCTGCCAGAGCCGGTCTTGGGCCATGACGTATCCCTGTGCAAAGAAGAGATCCTCCTCGTTCTCTGCGTAGATGTGCGGCACGCCGTACTCGTCCCGGATGACTTCGACCGGAGCGTTCAGGCCCGGCACATCGAGGGAGCCATCGAGCTGTGCCAGGGAGGTGCTCGCAAGCTCCTGGAGCGGGTCAGCGCTGCCCGTGCAGGCCGCGAGGGTCAGCGCGAACACGATGGCGAGGGGCCTGAGGGCGTGCGACGCGGGAACCGACATGAAGCGCTCCAAGCGAGAGTCGAACGGGGGATGACTGAGAGTGGATATCGGGGAGCGTTGCGTCAATTCGGGAGAGGGGGGGGAAGCGGCGACCGTGGCGCCGGCCCGTCCCACTCTCCACACTACCCACTCCCATCCGGCTCCCCTCCTCCCCCAGTGGACTATGGATCGCCGTCACTTCCTCCGGGCTACCGCCGCACTCCCCCTCGCCGGGGCTCTCCCCACTGCGTTACCTGTTCAGCAACCTCTGAGCCTGCGCCAAGAACGCCCAGTCTCGATCGACGGCCTGGGCGAGATCAGACTGGACTATGAGCCCGCCCTATTGGACGAGATCATCGGGAGTGGTATGCGGTCGTGCGTCGTCACCGTCGGAAATCCCGGCCTCTATGGTTCCGATGCCTTTCCCGACATGGCCGCCGAGATCGCTCAGTACGAAGCCCATATCGATGCGCACCCGAGCCGTCTCATGCGCGTGCGGTCGGTAGCGGATATCGATCGGGCCGTGGAGTCAGGTCGGCTTGGACTCGTGTACTATCCGCAGAATGCGACTCCGCTGGAGAGGGACCCCGCGCGCGTGGATACGCTGTGGGAGATGGGCGTCCGCATCCTCCAGCTTACCTACAACCACCGGAATCTGCTGGGCGACGGTAGCTCCGAGCGCACGAACGCCGGTCTCTCGGAGTACGGGATCGAGGTCGTGGAGGCGATGAATGCCCGCGGAATGTTGGTCGACGTTTCACATTCGGGGGAGCAAACAACGCTCGATGCCATCCGCTTCTCCGCGGCACCGGTTGCCATCACACACGCGGGTTGCAAGGCCGTCTTCGACCATCCGCGGAACAAGACCGACGAGGCACTTCGGGGGATGGCGGACGGCGGCGGTGTCATCGGAATTGTCCAACTGAACCCCTACTTGGGGTCACGTGAGAGAAACGACCTCGGCGACTACCTCGACCACATCGATCATGCGGTCAACGTCTGTGGGATCGATCACGTGGGCATCGGGAGCGACCGCGAGCACCGCACGGTCCCGGACACCGACGAAGAGCGCCAGAAGCTGGTCGACGAGCTCTCCCGCCTGTACCCGGACCCGACGACGATGCCACCGGTGCGGTGGCCGTTCTTTCTCTCGGAGCTGAATCACCCGCGCCGGATGGAGACGATCTGGGAAGGGCTCCTTGGGCGCGGTTATAGTGCGGCCGATGCCGAAAAGATCATGAGCGGGAATTGGTACCGACTGTTCGGCGAGGTGTGGGGTGGGTGACGCGGTCGTGACGTGCATCCTCCAGCGCACTAATCTCTGAGCGCCCCTGGCGGTCAGGCTTCGCTACTCAGTCGTCCTCGCCGATACTCCACAGCCCTGCGAAACTTCGACACGACCCCCTGATCGAAGGGGAGAGTCTCGAGCTCCCCGATCCAACTGGTTGTCCGCTCGCACAGGTCATTGAGGATGCGGACGACGGCTCGACTTCGGACGCCCGTTGCATCGCCGAGAGCGACGAAGTCCGCTCGACCAATGTCCTCCTTCTTCTTCCCGTTGAGCGTCAGAGCCATAGTGTAGTCCCCATACACGTACGAGGAGGGTAGATCGTACGCGGGCGTTACCCGCCACTCATGTCCTTGCTTGAGGACCGAGAAGTTCTTCGCGTGTCCGTCACCGTTACACGTCAGATATGCGAAAGCGAACTGCCGGATCAATTCGCTCGCGGCGACGCGTGGCGCCTGACACGTCTGCGCGAGTGCTGAGACCACCTCCTCTGTAGTCACGCGATACTTGTCCGCAGGGTATCGACTGAGGACCTGGCACCCGTCCTCCTGAGCCATACGTTGCGCCCCCCCTTCTCGAGTCTCCGCGCGGTCGAATCGAGTAACGAGAAGACCCGGCACCCCCCCGGCGTCGAAGACGACTTGCGCGTCTGCAGTGCGGAGCCCTGATCGTCTCGCGGCCGCCAGAAAGAAGGCCTCGTTGGCCACGAGGTGAGGAAACTCTTCCGGGTTGAGCTTGAGGAGGAAGCGACGGTTCGCCTGGGCTACAGGCACGTTGATCATGCGTGCGGAGACCTTGTCTTGGACTCCCGGCAGAGCGACCCGATCTACCTCCGCGCCTCCTCCCAGAGATCGCCGTAGGAGGTCCGAGAAGTGGACGTCGCTCCACTTCGCGACGGTCACGAGCGGCTCGGGGTCGGCGGAGTCGACGCCGTCCGGCACGACCTGGACGTCGCCGATTGGATCGCCTCCGACCGCGAGGAGTAACGTGAAGTCATCGTCGGCGGATGTCTTGACCGCTCTGCGAAGGGCGGTCAGGCGTCGCCCCTCCGGTAGGAGCCCGGCAAAGAAGGGAGGAAGAGCGCCGGCCGCGTGGGTCAGCGTTTCGGCTTCGGTCTTCGGTAGCGTCGTCGCGATCGACGGAGAGTCGGACCGGGCGTACGTGGGGTCGTACCGAAAGGCGATCGCGTTGTGTCGTCGCTCGAGAGTGCCGGCGCGGTCGCCTGCCTTCACAACCGTGGCCCGCTCTACGCCAACCAAGTCTTCGAGCGGGATCATCCGTCCGAGGTCCCGGCTGGCTTACCGTCCATCGAGACTTCGACCTCACCGTGGCCCGGCACGACCATCAACCCGAGACCGAGCACCTCGAGTACATCGAGCAGCTTGTCGAGGCGCAGCCGCTCTTTTCCCTGTTCGACTGTGTGCACGAACCGAGTCGAACAACCCGCGAGGTCGGCCAGATCACTTTGCCGTAAATCCAGTGCGGTTCTTCGCTTGCGAACGGCTTCCGCCACCCCGTGAGTCTTCGACAACGTGGGTACCTCCTTGCCGAATGTGCTCGATCGTGCATCCTCGTCACAGTATCAGCGTATCGACTACCGATGTCAATCGCTTTATGCACCATCGTGCGTACATCATACCAAATTGGTCGGCTTGGTGAGATAAAGCGGTGGTATGTGCACGATCGTGCGTAGCTGCTTGCCGTGACCGCACACGAGATGGCCGTCCTGGTGGGTGGGAATTCGAGCGTCCGCGTCACGTTCTACGACGGTACCCGGTCTAGGTGGTGATCCACTCAACCGAGGAGCCGGGCATGCACCACCGATACCATAGAGTCGACATCGACGGGACTACGATTCGCTACATCGACGAGGGTTCCGGTCCTCCGCTGGTTCTTCTCCACGGAGCCCCGACGACGTCGTACGTGTACCGTCATGTGATCGCACACCTCCGTTCCTCATTCCGCTGTCTCGCCCCGGACTTCCCCGGGTGGGGAAGCTCCCCTGCAATCGAAGGGGTCGAGCCGACTCTCCCGTTTCTTGCCGATGTGGCGGAGGGCTTCGTCCGAGCATTGGGTCTCGAGGGAGTAACGATGGCGGTCATGGACACCGCCGGGTCATCCGGCGTACGCGTCGTCCAGCGTTCGCCGGAGCTCTTCGTCGGGTTGGTGATCGCAGACACCTTCGTCTTCCCAGTCGACGACTACCCGGCCGTGCGGAGGATGCTCACCTTGGTGACGAGTCGACCTTTTGCCGCCGCGAACCGACGATTCAACCTTCTGCCGAGACTCGTGAGCCGGTTCGGGGGGCGAGGCCGGCGCCTCTCGCTAGATGAGCGCCTCGAGTACGACCGTCACTTCAATACCGCGGAGCGGAGAGATCGTGTGCTAACGCCCCTTCGAGATCTCCGACACAACACGACGTTTCTGACGACAGTCGCCGACGGCCTTACGGCGATGGGGCTCCCCGTGCTCCTTATCTGTGGCGAGCATGATCCGGTTCGGCGAGTAGGGGTGCAGAGTCGCCTGGCCGCGACCCTCGATGCTGCTACCGAGGTCGTGATCCCCGGTGAGGCCCACTTCCCGCACGAGGGTGATCCGGAGAGCGTCGCCGGCGCCATCTTGGGGTGGGCGACGCACCATGGCATCGTACGCAATCGTCAGGGGGCGACGACGTGACCCGTCACGACGAGACCTTCGATAAGCTCCGCGGCCACGCTTTCCGGGTCGGCTACCAGATGCTCGGCTCCGCCGCGGATGCGGAGGACCTCGTCCAGGAGGCGTGGATTCGTTGGAAGAGCGTGGAGCACGACGCCATCGAGTCTCCGAGGGCGTGGATCACCACCGTAGTGACCCGGCTGGCCATGAACCATCTCGCCTCCGCTCGAGTCAAGCGAGAGCAGTACGTGGGGACGTGGCTACCGGAACCGGTTGGGACGGGGAACCGTCGATCGGCTCAAGAGGCGGTCGAGCTCGACGAGTCGATATCGCTCGCCTTCTTGTGGCTTCTGGAGAGCCTCACACCGAAGGAACGTGCGGTCTTCCTCCTGCACGAGGTCTTCGACCTTCCTCACGCGCGGATTGCAGACATCGTGGGAGTATCGGATGTAGCCTCACGCCAGCTCCTACATCGCGCCCGGACCGAGCTGCGGGCACGTCGCCCCCGTTTCGAGACGAGCCCGGAGGCGCAAGCACGACTGCTCGAAGGCTTCCGCGCTGCCAGCGGGGAGGGCGACCTCGACGCCCTAATGGCACTCCTCGCGGAGGACGTCGTGGTGTACACCGACGGCGGAGGACGGGCCCGAGCGGCACTCCGGCCGATTCACGGTCGAGACCACGCAGCACGCTTCGTGCATGGGGCGGTCTCCAAGTTCGTGCCCGACGGTGTCGCGAACCACGTCGTTGAGATCAACGGATCACCCGGACTCGTCGCCTCGGCGAACGGTGACCCCATCGCGGCGATCTCACTCGAGGTCGCCGACGGCCTGATTCAGGCGCTGTTTATCGTGACGAATCCGGATAAGCTCCGGGCGATCGCCGGTGGGGTTGGCTGAACGAAGCGCTCGTAGGGATAGGGCGATCGGAATTACCGTCACCCCAATCACAAACGGGAAACGTTCCCGAGCCACTCCGGAATCGTCCGGATCGGCCGGTAGTCCGCGCTCACCGGAAGAGCCCTGGCGTGGAGAGGTGACCGAGTCGCGTCATGGACTGGCCCGATCCGTGCCCCCGCACCCGATCGCTCCTACCGGATCCTCTCGGACGGGAAGACCACCAGGCTCTCGTGGCCATCTTCGCCCACGCATGCCACACCGTAGAGGTAGTTGTCGATGACCATGCCCTCGAGGGTGAACTCGGTCACGTCGCCGACGAAGCGGGAGTGTGTCCATTGCGGTGCCGTCGTGTCTCGCCAGTAGATCTTGTATCCGGCCAGGTCCGGGTGGTCGACGGCTTCCCAGCGGAGCGTCGTGGATGGCCGTACCGCTCCACCGATCGCGACGTTCTCGGGCTGCGGGGGAGCCCAGGCGAGCGAAGCGAGCACGGTCGCGTTTACTGCAGTGAGGCGCGAGGCGAAGTCGAAGTCGACCCCCTCGAGAACGTCGCCGTACTCGATCCCGTTCTCGACGCGGATATCCTGGTGCTGGCGCTCGTACTGCTCGTTCGTCTCCATGATACGAACCGCGGGGAAGCCGGCGTCGTTGAACGGGCGGTGATGCCCGCCTCGCCCGAACCGATCGAGACGGTAGATCATGATGGCGTCGAGGTTTGTGAAGTACTCGTCGGTGATCCGGTCGACGTAACGGGCGATCTGCCGGGACGGACCGTCCACTTCGCCGCCGAAGATTCGGTAGCTGCGCAGCTCCGCCTCGCTCGCGGTGATGGGGAAGGGTTCCGAGAAGACGCGGAAGGTGTTGTTCTCGATGACGCCGTTGATGCCCTCGATGTTGCCGATCATGTCGTTGTTCAGCACCCCGACAATGTCCCAGCCTTCTTCACCTGCAACCGCTGCCATGTGTTGGCCGCCCCAAAGGCCCTGCTCTTCACCCGAGAGCCCGACGAGGACGACACTCGTGGGAAAGCGGTACTGTGTGAGGATGCGGGCGGCCTCGATCACGCCGGCCATCCCCGACGCATTGTCGTTGGCACCCGGGGCGTCGGTGACCCCGTCCGACCCGTCCGAAGCCCGGGAGTCGATGTCCCCACTCATGATCACGTAGCGGTCGGGGTGAACCGAACCGCGGATGACCCCGACGACGTTCACTACGTTGACCGCCTCCGTGAGCCGTCGGCTGTCTTCAGGGCCGAACGTGCGCTCCTGGTAGAAGACCTCCATGCATCCCCCACAATCCGCAGAGATCCGGTCCATCTCGGCCTTGATCCAACGGCGGGCGGCGCCGATGCCACGTGTCGCCGACGTCGTGTCGGACATCGTGTTGCGTGTGCCAAAGCTCACCAGCGTCCGGATGTCCGATTCGATACGGTCGGCTGACGACGCCTCGATGATGTCGTAGATACGGGCGTCGGCCTGCGGTGGGGCGGTCTGGGCGCTCAGCGAGACGGACGTCGTCGAAAGTGCTACCACCACGAGGAGGACTGAGGGCAGGGTGTGGCGGAGGGCGTGCTTCAGGAGGGCGGGGTCGGTCATCATGGGTAGAGCTGGAGTTGTAGGCGTGGGCACCGAGGCGCATACCGGTGAGCGACCCCAAGTCTCCGCGCTCGACGCTTTGTAGGCAATTCCTCCCGGGTGTCTATACCGGTTACGTTGGCTCCCCTCTTCCATTCCCTAGCGCCCTCAAGAGAGGCTCCTTCGTCCTAATGATGCCCGCCGCCTGTCCCTCCCGCGCCCCACGTCGAACCACCGGCCCCCTGACGCTGCTCGCGATCGGTCTCGTCGGTTGCTCCAATGCGGAGCCGCCACCCTCAAGTCCCGGGTCGTACACCGTCGCCGAGCTCCCTCTTTCTCAGGTCTCGGGTGACCTCGCGACTGGCCGCACATCGTCCGTCGAAGTGACAAGCCAGTACATCGACCGCATTCAGAAGATGGATGGCGAACTGAACTCCGTCATCGCGATCGCTCCGGATGCCCTCGAGCAGGCGGCAGCATCTGACGCGCGGCGGGACTCTGGAGCCACGCTCGGACCTCTCGACGGTGTGCCGATCCTCCTCAAGGACAACATCGATGCCCTCGGGATGCCGACGACGGCGGGGTCGTGGGCGTTGGAGGCCAACGCCCCGAGCCGGGACGCGGAGGTGACGCGCCGGCTACGGGAGGCGGGGGCTGTGATCTTAGGCAAGCTCAACCTCTCGCAGTTCGCCGGCTTCCGGAACACGGCCGCCTTCAACGGGAGCACGGTCGGAGGCAGCCCGCGGAACCCGTACGACCTTTCACGTAGCCCGTCGGGAAGTAGCAGCGGCTCGGGGATTGCGACCGCCATGAGCTTTGCGGCAGCCACGATCGGAACAGAGACGGCTGGTTCGATCGTGGGACCCTCGTCGTCGAATGGCGTGGTCGGGATGAAGCCGACGATCGCTCTCGTCTCCCGCCGTGGGATTGTGCCGATCAGCCTCAACCAAGACTCGTCCGGGCCGATGGCGCGCTCGGTCCGGGATGTGGCGATGGTCCTCGACGCGATCGCCGGAAGCGATCCAGAAGACCCTTGGTCCGCGGACGCAGATCAGCATGTGGCGTCGTATGTCGAGGCTCTGGACACCACGGCCTTGAGAGGTGTGCGCGTGGGTGTGATTCGACCGACATCGCCGAACGCCCGCGGTGTCCGCCGCCTCTTTGATGCGGCGACGGGGGTTCTGGAGCGACAGGGCGCGGTTGTTGTGGAGATCCCCGCAGAGGAGCTGATCGATCCGCGCCCGGAGATGCGGATTGTCCTGCTCCAGGATTTCAAGGTCGATCTGAACGCGTACCTGGCCACGACCCCGGCGGCTATCTCCACGAGATCGCTCGCGCAGCTCATCGACTTCAGTCGCGAGGACCCGCGTGAGCAGATGCACACCATGGACTACTGGGACGACTCCGAGGCGACGAGCGGAGGTCGCGCGGACCCGGCGTACCAGGCCGCGCTCCGTGAGGGTCACCGGCTGACGCGCGAGGAAGGCATCGACCGTCTCCTCTCCGAATACTCGGTCGCCGCTCTGATCACCGCGACCGGCCTCCCCGCCAGCGAGATCGAGCCGGATGGAACGCCTCGCGACGGACCCATCCCGCCCGGCCCGCGCGGGACGCGGCCACCGTCCCTGACGGTGGTTGCAGCGGTGGCCGGCTATCCGCTCATCTCCGTCCCGATGGGCAGGGTCGATGGGCTGCCCGTCGGTATCACCTTCGCCGGGACCGCATGGTCCGAGTCGTTGTTGCTCGGGTTGGCGTATGACTACGAGCAGGCGTCTAAGGCGCGCGTGCCACCAGATCGGGCAACCCGGCGCCCTGGAGGAGGTTCCTCCTAGGGAGTGGCCGAGACCTCACCCCACTCGGAGGCGCGCGGCCTCCCCCAGCGCCACACCGCATTCCGCGAGCTCCCGACCATCACCGGTGACCTCGTAGATGGGACGCGGCGGCCTCTCATCGATGATCTCCCTCGCGAGCAGACCCGCGTCGATCAGATCATCGAGCGCTCCGGCCAATGCCCTTGGAGTCGACGCCGGCAGAGCGGCCGCGACACGCGAGTACCGGTTGGCTCCACAATGCACCGCCGTGAGGACGGGCAACGACCACTTCTTCGCCATCGCCTCCGACCATCCTCCGCGCTGTGCCGCGCGCACGACGTCGCGAGCGAGAGGCGCGATCGCCTCCCCCCGCGGCGTCAGGAGATACTCCGGTCTAAGCGGATGCCCGTATCCCGGGTTCCGGACGGTCAGACCCAGTTCACCGGTCGCGAGCAGTGCCCGTCGCAGGGACTGTCGGTTCGTGTCCAGAGTGGAGCGAAGGACCGCCACCCGTTGGCCGCTTCCCATGTTCGCGACGACTGGAATGACCCAGCGGTGGTGGCACAGCCGTACAAGAGCCGCCAGGGCTGTCGTGTCGGGTTGGGTTTGAACGCTTGTCACAAAAGTATAGGTACTATACTATTGTCACTCTTGCAACCCACCCCTCCTCAGCGACGAGGCAAAGATGACGGGACGAGTGACTCTGGGATTCAACGGCGGCCTTACCTGTGCATTGGAGTGCAACGATCTCGATGCGAGCCTGGCTTGGTACCAGAATGTTCTCGGCTTCGAGTTGCTCTTTAGAGAAGACGCTCTTGCTTGGGCGGAGCTGCGCACGCCCGTTAGCCAGGTGCAACTCGGGATCGGCGAGGTCGAGAAGGCGGTCACCACCGGGGGCGCCACCCTAACTTGGGGTGTCGACGACATCGACCGAGCACGCGCCGAGATAGAGTCGCACGACGTCCGTTTCGACGGTGAGACCCAGACGATCCCAGGTATGGTGCGTCTGGCCACCTTCTTCGATCCAGATGGCAACAGGCACATGTTGTACCAGGACCTACAGGGAGGAGGTGAGGGATGATGTTTCGAGGTATGTGGTCGGTCGCGGTGATGATCATGACCGTGGGCCCGTCACCGAGCTCGATCGAGCTGGCCGACATGGCGTGGCTAGAAGGCCATTGGGTCGCCCACGCCTTCGGGGGGACGGTCGAAGAGATCTGGTTGCCCGCGAACGGAGATTCCCAGCAAGCCGTGTTCCGCTCGGTCGCCGACGAGACGCTCCAATTCTCCGAGTTCATCCAGGTGACGTCGGAGGACGCCGGCGTGATCATGAGGTTCAACCACTTCCGTCGAGACTACAGCACATGGGAGGGTGACGGCCCGCCGATGGAGCTCGTCCTTACTGCAGCGGGCCCTCATGAGCTGGTCTTTGAAGCGCACAACGAAGTGAGCCCTGACCGGATCGTCTATCGAAGAGTGGGAGAGGAACTCCATGTGACCGTGACCGGGGTGGACGGAGCGATTGTCTTCACGCTCTTGGAGTAAGGCAGCGAGCGCTACCAGACTGGGCCTCCGCCCGAGATGAGCGTTCGCGCAGGCCACGAAACGACCCAAGGGGTCACCTATTCTGAGCTCATCCGGCGCCATGGCCGCTTCTTAGGCTTCGGTCTTAGCCTGACGTTCCTGAGTTCGTTCGGTCAGACCTTCTTCATCTCGTTGTTCAACGACAGCATCCGAACGGAGTTCGGGCTCAGCCATGGGAGTATCGGGGCTACGTATTCCCTGGCCACACTCGCCAGCGGCTTTACCCTCGCGTGGGTGGGTGGGCGGCTAGACTCTTCAGACCTGCGGATCTTCACAGCGGCACTGTGCCTCGCGCTCGGCACCGCCGCGTTCGGAATGGCTTTCGTCGCGGGCAGCGGCTCGCTCCTCGCCGTTTTCTTTCTCCTCCGCCTGACCGGCCAGGGGCTCCTCAGCCACACCGCGTTGACGAGCATGGCCCGATACTTCGACGACGGTCGCGGGAAGGCGATGAGTGTCGCGGGCCTCGGCTTTCCATTAGGCGAGGCCGTTCTTCCGCTACTCGCGGTTACCTCGATCGGAGCGCTGGGGTGGCGGAACACCTGGCTCACCGCTGCCGCGTTCCTCGTGGTCGTCGCGCTCCCCGTCACCCAGCTGCTGTTGGTGGGGCACGGAGACCGAGAACGGGCGTTTCGGAGCCGGTTGGCCGAGGGTACCCGTGGGCCCGACGCGGGTGCCGACGCCGTCGCTGCGCCCCCACCGGAGTCCAGTACACCTCCGTCAGCTTCCAAACAGTGGACGCTCAGCGAAGTGGTACGAGATCATCGCTTCGCGCTGATCTTGCCCGCTGTGGTCGCCCCCGGCTTCATCGTGACGGGTTTCTTTTTCCACCAGAACCACCTCGTGACCGTGAAGGGTTGGACACCCGAGTGGTTCGCCACGTGCTTCGTGGTATTCGCCGTCGGACAACTCGTAACGGGGGTGGCCTCCGGGCCATTGGTCGACCGCATGGGGGGTCGAAGGCTCTTGGCCTTTTTCACGTTGCCGATGGGGGCTGGTCTCTTGCTTCTGGCTGTCGCGACGCCGCTTTGGGTCGCGGCTGGCTTCATGCTGGGCCTGGGCATCACGGCCGGCCTCGGCCCGGCGGTGGTCGGAGCCATGTGGGCCGAGGTCTACGGGGTGCTCCACCTAGGATCGATCCGAGCGATGGCGCAGAGTGTGATGGTCTTCGGGACCGCGGCCTCGCCCGTGCTCATGGGGGCCTTGATCGATCGTGGAGTGACGATGAACGCGATGGCGTGGGGGGGCGTGGCGTGGGTAGTTGCCGCGACGGTGCTCGCGGTCGTGAGTGGCGTAGGGAAGACCCCACGCGTACCACCGCGGGTCACAACCTCACCGCAGGGGAGCGGGGGGGACGGGTGAACGTGGGGCGCCTTCGCTGAAACACGTTCGCGGCGCCGGTGTGCGTCACGACAGTATGATGCTCCCGTCGATCAGGACCTTCTCATTCATACCGCCGATGCCGTCTTCATCAGACAACCCACCTCCCATCACCGACCCCCACATGGCCGCTGCACACCAGCAAGCGGTGGCCTCGATCGGGGAGGGCGGCTTCCCGGTGGGCTCCGTCATCGTGAAAGACGGCCGAATAATCGGCGCCGGTCGCAACCGCTTTTCCCAGACGGGTGATCCCACGAGCCACGCCGAGATGGAAGCCATCCGAGACGCGGTCGCTCGGACCCGAGACGCGCGGTCACTCGAGCTGCTCACCGGTGCAACGTGCTACACGACGATGATGCCGTGCGAGATGTGCGCGGGAGCGATCATTCGCTTCGGACTGGCTGCGGTGGTGGTGGCCGAAGTGACCTCCTATAGGGCAGCCGACACGAGGCACTTTCTGGAGGGGCGGGGGATCCAGGTGGAGATCCGTGATGAAGAGGCGTGTAAGGCAACGGTTGAGCGATATTACGACGCACATCCCGAGGCCCGCGGAGCCAATAGGCCGAGTGATCGACGGTGGCGGTGAGAAGCTGCAGTCGCCGCTTACGTTCGCATTTTCCATGCTCGCTCCCGCCCTCGTGCCAACCACCCGTTCCCCCGCCAAGTTGTCCACCGGCGGCCCGCACGAGGCCGGCACCCTGACCAACCTGACCCGGAACCCCTCATGCCGGTCCGTTTCTTCGCCCCACTTCTAGTCGTCGCCGTCGCGGCTGCCTTCGCTCCCTCGAGCCCGGCGTCGGCCCAGGCCGACTTCGACGCACTCTCCTCGATGAAGGCCCGCAGCGTGGGCCCTTCTGGGCAGGGCGGTCGTATCAACGCAGTGGACGTGCTCGTGAGCGACCCCGATGTGATCTACGTCGGAGCGGCCGCGGGGGGAGTCTGGCGGTCGAAGAACGCGGGCACGACGTGGGAGCCGATCTTCGACGACCAGCCGGTGCAATCGATCGGGGCGATCGCGATCAATCAGTCGAACCCGGACGTGATCTGGGTTGGCACAGGCGAGGGCTCTCCGCGCAACTCTGTGAACCATGGCAACGGCGTCTACAAGTCGATCGACGGCGGAGAGACGTGGGCGTATCTAGGCCTGCCGGACTCGCGTGCGATCCATCGCATCCTATTGCATCCGGCGGACCCCGACGTCGCGTACCTCGCGGTGGTCGGTAGCCCCTTCGGCGATTCGGAGGAGCGGGGTGTCTACCGGACGCGGGACGGGGGTGAGACGTGGGAGCGAACGCTCTTCGTCGACGAGCGAACGGGCGCCGCGGACCTGGTCATGGATCCGCGTAACCCCGATAAGCTGATCGCGACGATGTGGAGCCATCGGCGGCTGCCGTGGACGTTCACGTCCGGCGGCTCCGGGTCGGGACTGCACGTGACGTACGACGGCGGCGAGAGCTGGACGCAGCGTACGGCAGAAGACGGTCTGCCCGATGGTGAACTCGGCCGGATGGGAGTCGCCATCGCTCCCAGCGATCCGGACATCGTGTACGCTCTCGTCGAAGCATCCAAGAACGTGTTACTCCGATCCGAGGACGGCGCCCGCACCTTCGAAGTCGTGAACTCGGAAGAGGGCGTGAACCCGCGACCCTTTTACTACGCGGACATCTTCGTCGACCCGTCCAACGAGACGCGCCTCTATCGTGTGGCGGGGCGCATCGACGTCTCGGAGGATAGCGGCGAGACGTTCGAGACGTGGGTGTCCGGTGAGGTAGTTCACGTCGATCACCATGCGTGGTGGATCCATCCGGAAGACCCGAGCTTCATCGTCGACGGCAACGACGGCGGCGCGGCGATCTCTCGAGATCGGGGCCGGAGTTGGCAGGTCTTTCACAACTTACCGATCGGTCAGTTTTACCACGTCAACGTGGATAACCAGACGCCGTACAACATCTACGGCGGAGCGCAGGATAACGACTCGTTTCGGGGTCCGGCGTACGCGTGGAACTTCCAGGGAATTCGGAATCATCAGTGGGAGAACCTCGGGTGCTGTGCGGACGGCTTCGACATGGCTCCTGATCCGCGAAACGACCGCTTCGGGTACGTCATGCACCAGGGCGGAGCGCTGCTACGCTACGATCGCAACACCTCCACTTTCCGCCGCGTGGTCCCTTCGCACCCGGAGGAGGCCGACCTGCGCTTCAATTGGAACGCAGCTCTCGCGCTCGATCCTCTTCGACCCGGCAGGGTCTGGTTCGGTTCTCAGTTTCTCCATGTCAGCGATGACGACGGACTGACGTGGCGCACGGTCAGCCCGGACCTCACCACGGATGATCCCGAACGGCAGAAACAGGCGGAATCCGGTGGGCTGACGACCGACGCGACCGGCGCCGAGAACAACACCACGATTGTCGCGATTGCGCCGAGTCCGGTCGAAGACGGAGTGGTGTGGGTCGGCACCGACGACGGCAACGTCCAAATCACTCGGGACGCCGGAGCGTCGTGGACGAATCGGATCGAGAGGATGCCCGGAGCACCGTCCGGTGCCTGGGTCCCGCAGATCCACGCATCGACCCACGCCGCCGGAGAGGCGTTCGTCGTCATCGAGGACCATCGACGGGATGATTGGACTCCGTACGTCTATCACACGGAAGACTTCGGAGCGTCTTGGCGCCGGATCGCGGATGATGTGGATGGCTATGCACTCTCGGTCGTGCAGGATCCAGAGGTGGCCGAGTTGATCTTCGTCGGCACGGACCGGGGGCTCTGGGTGTCGGCCGACGATGGGGAGAGTTGGGAACGGTGGACGCACGGTGTCCCGGCGACCCCGGTCCGAGACATGGTCATCCAGCACCGAGAGAACGACCTCGTCATGGGCACCTTCGGCCGATCCTTCCTCGTGCTCGACGATATCCGTCCACTGCGTACCCTGGCGCAGCGCGGGTCCGCTCCCGAGCGCCTGCACGTCTACCCCGTCCTTGACGCGCACCAAGTCGAGATCGCGCAGCAGCCCGGGGCGATCTTCCCGGGCGACTTCCTCTACCAAGCAGAGAATCGCGCCTTCGGTGCGCGCATCCGATACTGGGTGCCGGATGTCAGTGGGGCCGCAGGTGAAAGCGATGCCGAAGACGCGGAAGACGAGTCGGACGCCTCCGAGGTCACGATCCAGATTCTCTCGGGAGGCGAGATCATCCGTCGTCTGTCTGGACCCGCCGAGCCTGGTGTGCAACAAGTCGAGTGGGGGATGGAGCGGGCTGGAGTGCGCCCCCCCTCGCGTGATGCGCCCGACGATCCCGACAATGCTCCTCAACCTGGCGGTCCACTCGCGCTGCCCGGCGACTACACCGTCCGAGTCATCCTCGCGGCAGACACGGCGGAGGCAAGCCTGCGACTTCTCCCAGATCCGCGCATCGACTTCGACCTCTCGACGGCACGCACCGTGGATCAACTCCACAATCGACTCCTTGACGCAGAGCGTCGGGCGACCGGCGTGGCGGACCGCGTTCGGGAGGCGCGCGCGACCGTCACGCGGGTCAATGACTTGCTGCAAGAGCGGGATGGGGAGGAGGCCGATTCGCTCGAGGCTCACGGAGCCCGCGTAGATGACGCCCTCGAAGAGCTGTACGAGTCGATCGTGGGTCCCTCCGGTCAGCGGCGGGTCAACTCACCATCGGTGACCACCAATCGACTACGCGCCGCGTCGTCTACTCTTCGGTCGGGTCGTTGGCAGGAGCCGACGCAGACGGCGCTCCGGGCGCTCGAGCGGGCCGAGAGAGCGGTGTCGAAGCTCGAGTCGAATGCGGGTGAGTGGTTCAGTAGTGAGTGGGCAGCGTATAGGGATGCCGTGGAGGCGGCCGAGCTGAGGCTGTTCGGAGGTTCGCGGTAGCGCGAGACTTCGCGCACAGATGATCTTCTCGCTACTTCGATCTCGCCTTTTTTGGCTCGACATCGCACGTCTACAGGTCGGCTTCTTCCTGTTCGGTCTCGCGATCGCGCTAATGCTCGAGGCAGAGATCGGCCTCGACCCTTGGTCCGCCTTCCACGAGGTCGTGAGCCAACGCTCGGGTTGGAGCTTTGGCCGTATCTCGCAGGTGACGGGCCTACTCCTGATCGTTGGCAGTCGAGTCGCGCTTTCCGTGCGACCCGGGATCGCGACCGTCCTTAACATGCTCCTGATCGGTCCCTGGGTGGACGTGATCCGTCCCCATGTCGACTTCGCGAGCGGCTTTGGGCCAGGCCTCGTCCAGTTCTTGGTGGCGATCCCGATCCTCGGAATCGGCACGGCGGTCTACATTGGCGCGTCCCTCGGTGCTGGCCCACGGGACGGGTTGGCGATGGGCCTCTCGCGTCGAATCAAGAAGAGCCTGCGCGCCTCGCGCATCAGCGTCGAAGTGACCGTGCTATTGGCAGCGGCGTTGCTGGGCGGATCGATCGGGTGGGGTACGCTCATATTCGCCGTGCTGATGGGACCGACCATGCAGGCTTCACTGCGGCTCTTCGGCGTATCCCACGATCCGTCGCCGACATACCGACGATACGGGGTGAATCCTCCGCACGCGGGGGGGGTGGGGTAGGGCGAGCGGGCTTCGGGTAAGCGGGGGGCGCCGAGACTACTCCTGCTTCAACGTCTTTACCGGGTCCAGACGCAGAACACGGAGTGCGGGGAAGAGTCCGGCGCTTAGAGCAACGACGCCGAGGACCAGCGGAATCCCCAGGAAGGCGACCGGATCAAAGGGGTCGAGCCCGAGGAGAAGGGCCGAGAGCAGCTGGCTGACGCCCGCAGAAATCGCGAGCCCGATCGTCGCCCCGATCGCGGCGAGTATCGCTGCGTGCCGAAGCACGGCCACAAGTAGACGTTTGGGCTTCGCTCCGAGGGCGATGCGCACCCCAAACTCTCGAGACCTCCGCACGACGTGGTGTGCCAGCACGCCGTAGACTCCGGTGGCGGCGAGAAAGAGGCCGATGATGCCAAAGACGCCGATCAGGGTCGCCGCGAAGCGCTGGGGAAACAGAAGGACAGCCATGGCGCTTTCCAGCCGCATGGGCTGGACGACAGCGACGTCGGGGTCCAGCGCCGCGACTTGGCTCCGCAGATTCTGGATCAGCTGGGTCGCTCTTGTTTCGGAGCGGCTCTTGATGTGAAGGGTTCTCGCCGGAGTGTAGTGCTGATCGATTGCCAGGAAGGCGAAGGCGGAGGTGGCTCCATCGAAGTCGACGTACCGCCCATCGGCCACGACACCGACGACCTCATAGGGTCTATCCACCCGAAGGATCGTTTTCCCTAGGGGATCGTCGTCGGGCCAGAAGCGGCGGGCGAAACTCTCGTTGACGACGACGACGTCGGGTGACCCGGCTGCATCGCTGGCCTCGATAGACCGACCGGCGGCGATCGGGATCTCCATTGTCTCGAAATAGCTCCCGTCGACCCGATTCATCCGGACACTGACTCCGTCGTCATCCGGGTCCAGACGCCAACCTCCGTAGCTCGAGATCGCGCCCGTCATGAGCGTCAGCGATGCGAGTGATGCCGACTCGATGTCCGGGGTCGCTACTACACTGCTTGCAAGGCGGTCGAAGAAGATGCGGCCCTCCGCCTCGGTGTAGCCGTGCGAAGCCAGATTCACTTCCGCGATCATGACGTTCTCGGGATTGAACCCGACCTCTGCGGCCATGCTGGTGTGAGCAGTTCGAACGAAGAGCGTCGCGGCGACCAAGAGGACGACGGACAGGGAGAGCTGGGCGGTTACGAAGATGCGGCGGGTGCGAGAGGTGCGCCGGCTCGTGCCGTACCCTCCGTCGCGGAGTCCTGAAGCTACTTGAGCTCGCGACGCGTGTATCGCGGGAAGGATCCCGAAGACCAGGCCGGCGACGACGGCCAGGCCAATCGCCAACACAACGGACCGCGGTCCGGGCCATGCGTCGATCACCAGCCCTTCTTCAATAGGCAGGGAGATACGCGAGAGCCAAGACCCCACGGCGACAGCGATCGCGACTCCCACAAGCCCGCCTGCGGCGAAGAGCCCGACGGCTTCGATCATCCATTGTCGAACGAGCCGCGCTCGACCGATCCCCAGCGCTAGGCGGACGGCCGTCTCGCGCTCTCGTCGTGCCGCCCGAGCCAGGAGAAGACCGGCAACGTTCGCCCCCGCGATGAGGAGGACGAGCGCTGCCATACCGAGGAGCATGGCCAGGAATCCAGTCAGTGCCTTCGCTTCGGAGGCCGGAGTCGACGTCATGGGTGCTAGCTCCGCCCCTCGGAGCTGCGCGCCCGTGTCGACCTCGGGGGGAAAGCGGGTCACGATCGACGAAGCTCGGACCTCGGCCGCTTGGGGCTCCAGACCTGGCATGAGTCGACCAAAAAGGGCCAGTCGAGCACCCGGCCAACCCTCCCCGCCATGCGCCTCGACGGGAGCGAAGAAGTCCATGTGGAGGAAGCCGATTGTGCTGGCGAAGTCGGCCGGTGCCACGCCGACCACGGTGAATGGTCGACCACTGATCGAGATGCTCTGCCCGACTACCCCGTGGTCACCGCCGAAGCGGCTCTGCCAGAGCCTGTGACCGAGGACGATGGAGGGCTCGTCGTCGACGGAAAAGAATCGGCCCACCGCAGGTCGTAAACCGAGGACCTCAAAGTAGTTGCCGGTGGTCAACGCCCCTCTCGCGGAGAAGGAGGGCCCGTCGGCACGGATCGATACGCTCCTCTTTGCGTGACCGACGAAGCCGGTGAAGACCGGGCCTGTCAGCGCGTCCCGTAACGTTTGATAGCGCTCGACCGGAATGCGTGGGCCCTCGGGCCCGACCGACTGATACCGATCGCGATCCTCCGCGAAGCGCACGAGGCGCTCGGGATCGAGCACGGGAAGATCTTGAATGATAGTCGCGTCGACGACCGTGAAGATGGAGACGGTGGCACCGACTCCCAGCCCGACGGTCAAGGCAGTGCCCAAAGAGAAGGCTGGGGACCGGAGTACCGAACCAAGCGCGTGGCGAACGTCGACCGACCAGCCCCCCGACGGTACCGCGGCCACCGACGTGCGGACCCGCTCTTCGAGTCCAAGTAAGGGGGTTCGCACGACGTTGCGGAACGCGAACCAGAGACTCGGAAGCGCACCTTGGGCACGGACGGCCGCCCACTCCTCCTCGAAGGTTTCGGTCATCGCGGCTCCGAGCTCCTCCCGCACGGCACGCGGATAGGTGAGGAGGAGCAGAGCAAACAGTCGGTTCATCTCACGCGGCTCCGTCCGGCAGCAACCCGAGACGGCGCGTCTGCCGCACGAGCCCGGCTAAACGAAGCCCCTCTACTCTCACGACTGCCTCGCCGAGCGGGGTTAGGGAGTAGTACGCCTTACGCCGTTCGTCGTCCTCGGTGCCAGGCGGTGGGTCCTCGGACTTCGAAACGAGCCCGGTCTCCAAGAGACGTCGCAAATGGCGATAGAGGGGACCGGTCTCGACCCGGATCTTCGCGCCGTCTTCGTCGCGGAGGGCTCGGATGATCGCGTAGCCGTGAAGTGGCCCTTCTGCTAGCGTGAGGAGGATCTCCAGCACGGGAGGCCGCAACGGGACGAACCGCTGCGCGCGGGAGTCGAGTGTCTCTGTCATCGGGATGTCGACCATCAGATAGGTACAACTTGTACCTATACAATCTGTTGATATCGGGTCCGGGTCAAGAAAGTTGACCATTGCTGACCCGTGTTCCGTTACATTCTCCCCAGTGAGACTGGCCTCGAGCCCCTGTTTCCAGGAGCCGGCCCTCACTCTCGATTCTGCGCCCGCCTACTCGAGCCGCCACTGTTTGGACGGCCGGCCTGCGGGCGTCTCCCATTCGGAAGTACACCTTGGCATTTGCCACACTGAAGCTGCACCAGACCCTGCTCGAAGGGGTCGATGCTCTGGGCTTCTCAGACCCGACTCCCATCCAACGGGAAGCGATTCCCCCTGCTCTCGAAGGCCGAGACCTCTTGGCATGCGCGGCGACCGGAAGTGGGAAGACCGCAGCGTTCCTTCTCCCGCTCCTCCATCAGATGATTCACGTGCCACGAGGGACAACGCGTGCGCTCGTGCTTGCCCCGACCCGAGAACTCGCGCTCCAGATCGTGGACGACACGAAGGCCTTGGCTCGATTCGCCGACCTTTCCGCCGCCGCCGTGCACGGCGGCGTCAAGATGGGGCCTCAGGAGAAGGCATTCCGACGAGGCGTCGACGTAATCGTCGCGACGCCGGGTCGCCTACTCGACCACTTCCAGTACGACTACGCGCGGCTCGCTGGGCTCGAGTACCTAGTCCTCGACGAAGCCGACCGGATGTTGGACATGGGCTTCCTCCCCGATATTCGTCGCATCTTGAAGCACGTCCCGAAGCCCAATCAGACGCTCTTCTTCAGCGCGACGATGCCTCCCGCGATCGAGAAGCTCACGCGCGAGATTCTCGATCGGCCGGCGAAGGTGGCGCTGCAGCGTAAGGCGGCACCCGCCAAAGGTGTGACTCAGTTCGCCTACCCGGTTCCGTCGAGCCTGAAGACCACGCTCCTCGTGGAGCTGCTTCGCAACGGTCGCATCAAAGATGCGCTCGTCTTTACCAGAACGAAGCATCGAGCGAATCGTCTGGCGAAGCTGCTCAACCGGAAGGGTATCTCTGCCGAGCGCATCCACGGAAACCGTTCTCAGCCGCAGCGCACGAAGGCGCTCGCAGGCTTCAAGCGGGGAGACTTCCGGGTGCTGGTTGCCACAGATATCGCGGCCCGGGGGATTGATGTAGAAGCGTTAGGACATGTCGTGAACTTCGACGTGCCCAACGTGGCCGAAGACTACATCCATCGGGTCGGTCGCACGGCCCGCGCCGAGTTGACGGGAGAGGCGTTCACACTCGTGTCACCCGAGGAGATGGCCGACTTTGGTAAGATCGAGCGGGCGGTGGGTGCTAGGATCGAACGAGCCCGTCTCGACGGCTTCGCCTACGATGCGACGCCTGAGGTTCACCGCTCTGCGTCTCAGAGGCCCCGCCCGCGTGGGCCGAAGGCGAGCGGGAGAGGCGGAAAGAAGCGACCGGAGGGAGGGCAGCAGAAGTCGAAGGACGGTGAGCAGTCTTCGCGACCTCGACGAAGGCGGTACGGGAAGCGGCGAGGGTAGGATAGCAGTACCTGCTACCAGCCGTCCGAGACGGGTCTTTCGTCCTATTGCGCAACTACCCACACTTCGGTCCGAACTTCGATACGGAGGAACCGGAGGGTTTGGTGACCGAGGCACATGGGGCGAACGACACACCACGGAGGGGCGTGGCCCGCCACTCGCACGTGGTGCTACCGATCGTTCCGAGGGTTGAACGATGATCGCCCGTCGGTGCCCTGCGGTTGTCGGCTTGCTCTTACTCGCTCCCACCTTCGCAGTCGCCCAGCTGGCGCCCGCCAACCCCGCGGGAATGACCTTCTCGCATATCCACCTGAACGTCACCGAGGTGGAGCTACACCGCACATTGCTTTTGAATCTCCTCGAGGGTGCTGTGGTCCGGCAGGGTGACTTCGAAGCGATCAGCATTCCGGGCGCGTTGATCTTCCTGACGGAGCACGCTCCAACGCATCCCTCCATCGAGACCACCGTAGACCACGTCGGCTTCAAGGTGCGTGACTTGGAGGAGACGCTCGCGCGATGGAGGAGTCTAGGGTACGACGTCGACGCGGAGTTCGTCGGAGGAGAGGGCTTCCCGCAGGCGTACATCACGCTCCCGAACGGGACGCGCGTTGAGCTCGCTGGCGTGCCCGATCTGACCAGGTCATCCGAGATGCATCACGTGCATTTCTACTCGCCTGAGCATGTCGAGCACCTCGAGTGGTGGGTAGATCTTATTGACGGATCTCGGACGGCACGTGGCTCAATCGAAACGACGATGGACGTGCCGGGGACGAATCTGTCGTTCGGACCTGCTGACGGCGTTCACCCGACCGCGGGTACGGCGGTAGACCACGTCGGGTTGGAGGTCGACGACATCCATGCGTTCGCGGATAGGGTGCGGCGCAGAGGGGTGGAATTCGAGGTCGAACCCTTCCTCATCGATGAGGTGGGGGTCTGGGTGGCTTTCTTCGTCGACCCGGCAGGTGTTAGGGTCGAGGTGTCACAAGGGTTGGATCGGTTTGGGGGAGGGTGGTAGGGGGAGCGGCCGCAGTCTCGCGAAAGCCGTGTCGCCCGACTCACTCACACCCTCGGTCCACCGAGAACCGATGGAGATACGGCACCTCTAGCTCGTCGATCGTCGCACCCCAGACTTCGTCACGTGTGGCGCGGACGATGCGGAGCCTCGGTTCTCTCGGGAAGGTTGCGGACCTCCCATCCTTGATCGTGACGACACCTTCTAGCTCGCCCGTCGGGTCGTACACCTCCCAACGATCTTCACCCTCGGGCCCGATTTCACGAAGCAACCAGATCGAGCCGTCATGGCCCCCGACGATTCGTCGGACCGGTGTGAAGTAGTCGGGGACCGGGACCAGGTCGCGAATCAGGGCCGCGACCCGAGCCGGCGTGGCCGTCTCGAACTGTCCCCGGTTTTCCGCTCGGAATGTCAGGTAGTCCGACATGACTCGCTCGGCGGCGCGGCGGGTCACCGGCAGGCGCTCGGTACGGATGCGTCGGTTCAGCAGAGTGTCACCGTCGACTCCAATCCGAACGAGGTCGAACCAGGGGTCGGAGGGGTCGTCTTGAGCAACGAGCACGACTTCCGCACCGTCAGGAGCGATCACTGGAAATGGCAGTGACTCGAACGGACTGTGAAAAATGCCGATCTCCTCCGACTCGATGTAGCGTCCGGGCACGACGACTCGAGCGATCTCGTTGATGAACTCGCCGTCCATACTGAGGCGAACAAGGGGATGAAAGCCCCGTCGGATGCCCCCATAGACGTCTCCGTCGAATCCGATCAATGAACCGTCGGTCGCCGGAATCGAATAGCGTATCTGGTAGTCGGCTTCGGCATGGGGCACGCGAGCGCCGGCCAACAGCTGTCTCACCTCGGTGCCGTCGGGCCCGAAGAAGTGGATCCTACGCGTGTCGCTCACCCAGAGCGTATCCCGGGCCCAACCGATGCCCGTTGTCCCGAACTCGAATTCTCCCGGCCCCTGGCCCGATCGACCGATTCGGCCACGCGGAGCACCATCAGGGGAGAGAACCGTCACGTGCGGCGTCTGGTACTCGGTGATGTAGATCAGCCCGTTCGGCCCGATCTCGACGTTCGAGACACCCATCTGGAGGATCTTGCTCTCGATCGAACCGATGCGGAGTGTTTCCGAGAGTCGCCAATTCGTTTGGCAGATGGCCTGTCCCTGGGCGGGCGTGGCAGCGAAGGCAGTGCCCAAGGTGAAAACGGCTAGCGGCAGTCTCATGCGGACTCCTTCGGTCGAAACGTCAGCCAGCCGACTCCGACTAAGGCGGCGGACGCCGCGACCACCGCGAGCGTAGCGCTCCCCAGGGTGATCGTCGACGCCACGCCGACGAGTGTCGACGCCGCGAAAGCCGAAAGGCCGAGCTGCGCGAGCGGAAGCCACAGGAGGGGTCTCGACCGGAACTTCGTCCGGGGGCTGGACCACTCCCAGCTCATGGCATTCAGCTCCGCGGCCATCAGCAGGAGAGCCGCTGACCCGCCAACCCAGAGAAAAGGTGCGCCATTGGAAGCGAGGGCGATAACCGGTGGCAGACAGAAGGCTAGTGCTGGAAGCAGCTCCCAAGGCTCGGCGGTCAGACTCGAGGCCCACAGGGCGAGGCCGATGGCGCCCGACACGATCATCCAGAACCGAACCGCCCTTGGCCCGAGGAGGATAGCCGCGCCCACGACGAACAGGGCGATGCCGATTGAGCTGAGGGCCAGGATTGCGCGACGATCCAGGGTCATGTGCGCCTCAGGAAGGTTGAGCGCCGAGCGCGGCGCAACGCCGAGAGTGCCGGAGCGATGGCGCCATCCACGGGGGCCGGAACGACCGGGACACCGAACCCTCGTAGATCTGCCACCCTCCGCTCGAGCTCCAACCGCCAGACTCGCCGGGCGAGTTGGTCAGCTTCGGTCTTTGGCAGATCGAGCAAGGTTGTGGGATCGATCATGACGACGGCCACGGCTCTTCCTCGACTCCGCCACCATGCGAGAAGGTCGACGCTGCGCTGGTTGTGAAGTGACGTCAGCGCAATGACGAGTGCCGCAGACGGAATGTCGACAGACCGCGGAGACACGGTGGTTTGGTCGGCGGCGTCCCCTCCGATCTGCAAGAGGACGTCCATCAACTTGTACTGAGCGAAGCGCCCGCCCACCGGTGGGAGCCATTGAGTGCTCCCACTGAGGCCGACCAACCCAACCCGGTCGTACGACCTGAAGTGTACGGACGCCAGGGCCCACGCCACACGGGCCATCCGGGTGAGGACCTTTGTCGACAGAGCCGATCCGTCGTCATAGGCGTCGAGCGCGATGACTACGTCTCCGGCTAGCTCGGGATGATGTCGATTCACGTAGGGACGACGATGGCGAGCAGTGGCCGCCCAGTTCAGATCCCGGAGTCGATCTCCTGGCTGGTAGTGGCGAAGCTCAGCGAAGTCGTGCCCATCCCCCACACGACTGGAGCCGTGAACGCCCCAGGATGCTCGAGACTCCGATGGACGGAGGAGTTGGTTAAGCTTCTCGCCGCCCGGAAGGACACTCAGAGGAGGGCCCATCATGAGCTTGCCCGTCCACGACAAGAGTCCGAAGGGCACGGTCAGCCGAAGCCACACCTCACCTAGCTGGTGGCGTCCCCATTGGGATGCCTCGAAGCGCACGGGTAGGCGGACCTGTCTCGCATTCGGCGACCAGCGAGTGAGCTCATTCTCCGAGGTGACCGTCACCCCCTTGAGCCGGTGAATGAGCACCTCCGCGTCGAAGTCGCCCTCCCAGCTCAGCTCGAGAGTGCCCGATACCACGTCACCCTCCAGGACGCGGCCAGACTCCAGCACCATACGGGCGTCGATCTCCACCGGCCCGTTGCGTCGGAGTCCGAGGGCTAGTGCGAGAGAAAACGGGGCAGCCAGCGCCACGAGCCCCGCTTCTCCCGTGAGCACGGCCGCGGCGAGGAGCCCGAATGCCACGACGACGTATGCGAACAGTCGACTGTCTCTCGCGGGTTCTAGGGTCGTGGTACGAGTGACGCTGACGGAGGGAGCAGTCACGACCAACTCGGGGCTGGCACCGTATCGGCGATCCTACGCACGACGTCTTCCGGAGAAATGTTGCGTGCCCAAGCCTCTGGTCTCAGCACGATGCGGTGGGCAAGTGCGGGCACCGCGATCGACCTCATGTCGTCCGGGCTGACGAAATCTCGGCCTGAGAGGACGGCTACCGCTCGGGACAGCTTGAGTAAGGCGAGGGACCCGCGAGGACTCGCTCCCACCTCGAGCTGGCCGTCGTCACGCGTGGCTCCCACCAAAGCCACCGCGTACTCGCGCAGACGGGGGTCGACGTGGACGGCCTCGAGACTGGCTTGCATGGCGTGGAAATCGCCGGCTGAGATCACGGGGGTAAGCTCAATTTCGTCCTTCCGCCTCGCTTCGCGGCGGGAGAGGATCTCGATCTCGTCGTCCGTCGCGGGATACCCGATCGACGTCCGCAGGATGAACCGATCTAGTTGAGCCTCTGGCAAAGGATACGTGCCCTCGGATTCGATCGGATTCTGTGTGGCGATGACCAGGAACGGCTCTGGCAGCCGATGAGTCATCCCATCGGCGGTGACTTGCCCTTCTTGCATCGCCTCGAGCAGGGCTGCCTGTGTCTTGGCGGGGGCGCGGTTGATTTCGTCCGCTAGAATCACCTGACCGAAGATCGGCCCTCGTCGGAACTCAGGCTGGTTGTTTGTCATGTCCAGAACCGTCGCGCCCGTGATGTCGGCTGGGAGCATGTCCGGTGTGAACTGGAGCCGAGAGAAGTCGAGGCCTCCGGCGGCCGCGAATGCGCGAGCCATGAGGGTCTTGGCCACCCCTGGAACATCGTCGAGCAGGACGTGACCATCAGCGAGTAATCCTGCGAGCACGAGCTCGAGGACGTCGCGCTTGCCCACAATGGCTCGCTCTACCTCCTCTAAGAGGCGCTGCGCCGACTCCGCCGCATATTCAATAGGAAGGGTCGGTGCCGGGACGGTTTCGGGATGTGTGCTCACAAGCTCTCAACGTCGGTGAGGATTCGGTTCAGGTGCGTGATCGGTACTGGATCCTGCAGCGCAAGGCTTCGGCCGCCCCCGGTACGAAGTGGGGCGAGCAAGAGCCACGTCTCTTCAGAGACGAGAGCTCGGATCGTCTCGTGATGATCGGGGTCGTCGAGCGCCACCCCCCGATGATCGGACAAACGGCGTTCGATCTCGGTAGTGATCGTCCGGCGCGCGCCGTCCGGGATCGGAACTCGTGAAGCTGATTCGACGTCGGCAAGGCCTTCCAGCTGCGCGGCCAAACTACGGATCGCGGATGGGGCTGTCGGGACCGGTCGGTTGGCGTAGCCGCCCTCGAACGGATTGTAGGCCTTGTGCTTCGACTGTGTGGGCAGTCGGGACCGATAGCCGCGACCACCGATGTAGAGGATCGCAACAGTCACTACCTGGAGCTGCAACATGCGTTCGGCTAGGCCAGGCCAGACGATGCCCGCCGCGAAGAATCCGAGGCTCACGAGCACGATCGCCGTGCCAAGCGCCTTCATCCACTCCCGGTTCATGCGGAGTGGACCGTGGAGGTCACCAATCCCGGATCCGGCTCGACCAGCTCGTCGGCGATGGTCTCTAGCGCCAAGAGCGCTTCGTCTCTGTCTGCGTCCGTAACCGTCCGAGTCGAGAATCGGGCCACCTCGAAGAGCCCGATGAGACGCTGCATCGGTGCGGGCCTGACGTGTAGATTCGCGAGGATCCGGCGAAGGTGCTCTTTCGGCCCCTCGTAGTCGTGTCTGGGCGCTCCACTCGCGGCCAACTCCTCGAGGAGCTGAGCGTAGGCTCCGATGATCGCCGTCCGCGGGTCGGAATCGGCGAGCATCCCATCGATCGCTTGGACGATCGCATTGTGGGCTGCCACTCGCTCCGCCTTCGCAACCTCTTCCGGTGACACGATTAGTGCACTTTTGGACCGTCGCCGGGCTGCGAGCCATGCGCCGCCAAGGCCGAGAAGGGCCAGTGCCGCGACTGTGGCGGCGATCCAGGTGCGGGGCACGTAGCGGGTAGTGGCGCCACCCGTCTCTTCTTCTCCGGGCCTACGGACCGCGTCTCCTCCCCAGTCAATGTAAAGGCGGGTTCCGATTCGCCCGGGCTGCTCGTCTGGGGCAGAGGCGTTGGCGAACGCTTGGTAGGGGTGCAGTTCTAGCGATGAGATCTGAAACAAGCTCATTGCTGCCACGCCGCCGATCGCGGCGGGGAGGAGTGTGTGTCGGAGGCGAGAAGGGGTAGTGTCCGAAGAGTCGCCGCGACGACGGAGAACGGTTGCTGCCAGCGACGTCAGTACTAGCCCAGCAACCACGACGATCCCCACCGCGCCGACAACCTCCGATAGCCGAGCCACGCCGTCGCGAGCGGGGGCCCAAACCGAGGTGTGGGCCGTCATCGCGATCAGCCCGGTGAGCATGGTGACCGCCGTGAAGATGAACGCCGTAGAGCGCCACCGGCTCATGGGCCGAACGTCATGTCGCAAACCCCCTGTCCGTGCCGCCGGATCACCAAGGACTATCGCGCTCAAGGATACGCCCCGGTTCCCGCTCCGATTTCGGGATGCAGCCCGGCCTGGGGTCGTGGAAAGCCGGCTAGGGCCTACGTCCTACCGATAAAACCGATTCCTCTGAAAGCCGTTGAACGGCCACACGCGAAGAACCGACATCCGTTGGTGCTCCAAGACCCTCATCATCGGAACGCGCTGCCGTCGCTCGAAGATCTGCGTAGCGCGCTCTTCGATGCGCTCACGCTGCTCAGCGTCTAGCTCGGACAAGGAGCGGCCTCCTAGCATCTGCTCGAGGACCGCTTCCCTCGACGCCGGAGACTCCTCGAGAATGTGGTCGGTCCAGTTCCACGTGATGAGGTTGTCGTCGGTCTCCGGCTCCATCAGGTAGGTAATCAGATTCCCCATCGATTGTGCCGTGGGTATCCAGAACCAGCCTGAGTCGACGTCGAGCGTTTCCGACTCCTTTTCGGCCTCCACGGCTTTGAGGTAGTGCCCCTGGAAGTACGAATCGGTACGGACCTCGGTCGCGTAGTAGACTTCCGCATCGAGCGACGCCTCTTCGGCGAAGCGGTACACGGCGATGTCGTGGTCGAGTAGGATCGGGACCACGGCCGCCATCGCCGGGGGCATGACGTACCCGACCGGTCGACTCGTCGTGCGTGTCGGCACCCACCGCAGATAGACCGGAACATCCTCCAAGGAGTACCCGAGCGGAGCGTTCTCACTCGGCATCCAGACGGGCTCATTGCCCCGATTCGTGAGTTCGTAGTCGAGGACCACCTCGCCCTCGCCGGCCTGGCCCGCCTCAATCGCTCGCATTCGAGATGCGGTTGTAAGCGCGCGGATCTCCTCTCGCCGCTCGGCTGCAACCTCCAGGATCGTGCTAAGCGCGAGGACGCCTCCCCGAATTTGGTGGTAGTAACGCTCGTCCTCGGGGATCTCGGCGATCGTTCCGTCGCGCATGACACGACGGGAGTTACGTGGGGTCTCGAGGAGGATGCCGATCGTGTTCGTGAGTCCGGTATAGACGTGGTGCTTCCGCGGCTCCACGGAGGTCGAGCCCCATCCGCGCACGCCGTCCTGCGTCCGGACGCCCGAGTAGTCAAAAGCAGCGTAGTCTTCAGCTTCGACCGCCTCGCGGATGCGAGGGAAGATGTTCTCGTACGGCCAAGCCCTTAGCGCCGCGTCGGCGGCTGGGTTCAGCGTGCCCTGGTAGGTGATCACGTAGGGGTCCGACCCGCCATGGTGACCGTCGACGTGAATGTCGGGCGTCCACTCCGTCATCACCTGGGTGACATACGCATGGATCTCTTGGGACTCGAGCTTCACGTAGTCCCGGTTCATGTCATACCCGGCTTCGTTCGTCCGTCGAGTTACCTCACCCCCGTCAGGGTTCGTGAGCGGCGTACCGATGATGATGACGTCGTCGAGGATGTGGCGGAGATCACCTCCGATGATCCTCTTCGCTACGAGCTGGAACGACTCTTTCGGAGAGACTTCGCCTCCATGCACTGATGGGGCGACGAAGACGATGGTCTTGCCCGAGCGGATCGCGTCCTGCGCGTTCACGATCGGGTCGTCGGCAATGATGATGAGGTTCAGCGTGCGACCCATGAGAGTCTCGGTGAGCGGTTGCATGCTCACGAGTTCGCTCATCGCGTCGAGCTCGTACCAGAAGTCCATGAGCGGCTCGAAGGGGGTCGGGCCGGAGCGGAAGTTCTGCTGCTCCTGCCACGTCTCGGGGAGCTGTTGGGCTCCGAGAGGGGCTGCCGCGGCAAGGACGAAGAGCGCGAGGGTCGTGAAGAGACGCATGGGATGGCTCGTGGAGTGCGTGCGGTACATGGCGTGACGCGAGGCAGAGTGCCCAGCGCCACAGCGTGTGGAAACGACAGTTTGGGCGGGTATCGGCTGAATCGGCCACCCGGACCTCAGTTCATACCGTATTGACCAACTTGTGCAGCGCTCGGACGAGGAGCGCGGCTTCGCAAAAATGATCGACCGGATGTGCCGGCACGTTGTCCTTGCTGTGGTTGATCATGCGTGTGACGGTCACGCCGCGCCGGAACGCGGCCGGTACTTCCTCCATCAGCCGCATCCCTTCCGTAAAGGGTACGAGGCGATCGCCCCTCCCGTGGATGACCTGTGTCGGCACACGCACACGGTGTAGGCGGCCGAAGGGGTCGAGCTCGGGCTCCTCAGCCCTGCACGCAGCGGCGAGCGCGCGCGCGAAGTCTGCACACTCTTCTGAACCAGGCCGAGGATCGGTGGTCGGCGTCGCGAGGACATCGAAGAGCTGCCTTCGCTTGGGAGCGATGGAGTCTCGCAACTCCCGGATCATCGGGTCGTGGTGCGGCTCCCACGCCGATATTCGCTGACCGCTAGCCTCTGTCGCGAGTCGAGTCATCGCCTGCGCTACGTCTGTTGCATCTTCGTAGCCCGGAACACGGGTCAGGTAGTTGCTGGCGACGACCCAGCGACCGTACGGGTCGGGATGCAAACGGTGTTGGTCGTCTCCCCACTGGTGCTCCCCGGTGAGCATGCAGACCAACGTGCGTTCTAGACTGCAGTATCCGCCGAAGACGACGGCTCCGCCGATATGCTCCGCGATCTCCTCATGGGATGCTGCGAGCACTGCCCCCACGGCGCCGAACGAGAACCCGATGACCCCGTACGACCCTGGAAGCACGTCCGGGCGAGCGTTGAGATAGTCGACGGAGGCGCGCATCGTGGGGAGCGTGACTCGTGGGCACACGGACAGGCGGCGCCACTCGGGTAAGCTGGGCACTAGCACTGCTGCGCCCGTGGATGCGAGGGCTTCGGTGAAGCGGACGAGCTGAGGGTGAAAGCGGCCCTTTAGTGACACCCCTCCGATCGCGATCCAGCACGGAAGCGGCCCACTGACTCGGGTCGGCCTTACAAAGGTGGCAGGGATCTCTGTGCCGTTTCTATGGATCGCGACCTTGCTACTCTCGACGCTGGCCGAGCCGCGCTTCCAACTCCTGGAATAACGGACTGTCCGCAACACGCGTTGTGGCTTCATGGGCCTCCGAGGGGGGAGCACGAGACTTGGCGGCTCGGAGCGGTGAAGTCAAACGGATGGGGGCGGATTCGTGGGCAATTGCCGTTCGCTTCGTGGCGGGACGAGGATCTACTTCCGTACGTTGGTCCCCTGCTTGGGGAGGTTCCCTCTCCACTCCGTTTCACGCATTCTCGGTGACACCCCGTGAGTCCAGCCCAAGAGCTACGATCCGACGACCTCCCTGGACCGGGCGCGTCGACGGCGGCCGTGCTGCAGTTCGCGAGTAAGCTGAACGGATACGAAGCTGTCGGGGGCGATGCGAGTGCTTTGGGAACGTACGTCAAGCCGACTTGAAGAGCGTGGTCCGTCGGAGTTGTCCGTCCACGATCTGCGGATCCTACTCTTCGCTAAGCAGCGTGCGCACTACTACTCGGGTGGGGGTCGCGCGGGTCACGACCCGATCATGGACGAGATGCGCGCGATCGTGGAGCTCATTCGTGGCCGACTCGAGGATCTGCCTTGAGTCTGGTACCGTGCGGTAACACCTCTCGCTAAACAGGAGGAGTCTGGTTATTCTTCTCCTGGTTACCGAGAGGAGCGTCTCCGACCAAAGTGGCTACCGACGCTCCACCTGAGTGATGGAGCGGTGTGACGATGACGAAGCGGCAACCGGACATGATCCGCGGGACGCTGGACATGTTGATCCTGAAGGTGCTCTCCGTAGAGCCGATGCACGGCTGGGGGATCAGTGAGCGGATCCAACAGCTCTCCCGAGACGAGCTTCAAGTGAACCAAGGTTCACTGTACTCGGCGTTGCATCGCCTGACGCGACAAGGATGGATCTCGTCGGAGTGGCGGGTCACGGAGAACAACCGTCGGGCCCGCTATTACATCCTTTCCCACGCGGGCAGAGAGCAGTTGGGGATCGAGAGCGAACAGTGGAGTCGTTTGTCCGGCGCGGTAGACCGAATCATGGGGATGGCCTAGGGAGCGCCACCCGAAGGGTGGCCGAGGAGGATAGTGACGTGAGGTGGCTCAAGGATGGATGGTTTCGGTTTCGTGCCTTGTTCGATCGGACCGAGATGCGGGCGGAGTTGGACGATGAGATCTCTTTTCACCTCGAGATGGAGGCCAGGAAGCTGCAAGGGGAGGGCTTCTCGCCCGAAGAAGCTCATCGCTTAGCGCGCGTCCGGTTCGGCGGGCCGGAGAGGTTCAGAGAACAAGCAGAGGAATCATGGGGCGTCGCCCCTCTCCTCGGGATCGCCGGCGACATCCGTTTCGCCGCACGCCAGCTGCTTCGTCGTCCGGCCTTCACCTTCCTAGCCGTCCTCACGCTCGCGCTAGGGATCGGGGGGACAGTCGCGCTCTTCTCGGTCGTCGATGGTCTCTTGATACGACCCCTCCCGTACGCTCAAGAGGACCGGCTCGTCACCTTCTGGGCCGACTATGACTGGCGCGGAACCGAGTACGATTTCGTCCGCGAGCACGCGGACGCGTACCAAGCACTCGCGGCGTACTCCGATGACGCGTCCACTCTTCACACCTCGAGCGGTTCGCGCCTCATGCTGTACTCGGTCGGTTCATCGACGCTGTTCGATGTGCTCGGTGCGCGTCCCATGTTGGGTCGTACCTTCGAGGACGGAGAGGACAGGCCGGGAGCGGAGCCGGTCATCGTGCTCGGGTACGACCTCTGGGAGAGAGAGTTCGGGGCCGACCGTGATGTGCTAGGTAGCCGTGTCGATCTAGGAGGGACTCTCCGTACGGTGGTCGGCGTGATGCCCGAGGGCTTCTGGTTCCCCTCGCCGGAGAGCGAGGCGTGGATCCCTCTCGATCTCGACCCGGCGAGTCAGAACTACAACTCGAACGGGTGGCTGGTGCTCATGGGTCGGCTCGACGACGGGGTCGCGCCCGAGCACGTGGATGATGATCTGGCCAGGCTCTCCGCTGCGCTCAGCGACGAGTACGACTACCCCGTCGCATGGGACAAGTCGAAGAACCCATTCGTCCTATCCACGAGAGACTATCTGCTCGGAGACGTGCGTCCGGCGCTGCTCCTCTTGCTCGGCGCGGTTGGGTTAGTCCTGCTGATGTCGTGCGCGAACGTGGCCGCACTGCTCGTCACACGGACGGGCGACCGACTGGGTGAGATGTCTGTTCGGGCCGCGCTCGGGGCCGGACGCGTCCGACTCGCGAGACAGCTCCTTACAGAGTCTGTCCTGCTTGGCGTCATCGCGGGGTTGTTCGGGATGGGGCTGGCGGTCGCCGCGTTCGACGTGCTCGTGGCGTCTTTGCCACTACCCCGTGATCTCGGCGATACCCTACACCTCGATTGGACGGTCCTGACCGCGAGTCTCCTTCTGGCTGTGGTTGCAGGCAGTGTCGTCTCACTTGGTCCCATGCACGGTTTGGCGCGTGGCCGCTTCGGGTCGGGCACCTTCGGCACGCGCGCCGCGACGGGTTCGACGGGCGGTCGGAGTCGCCTGCAGCGGTCGCTCGTGATCGGCGAGGTGCTGATTGCCGTCGTGTTGGCGACGGGGGCGTCACTTCTGATTCGTACGGTCGGTGAGCTCCGTGATATCGATTGGGGTCTGAATCCAGAGGGTGTGCTGACTGCCGATCTCATGCTTCCAGAGGCGGGAAACGTCGACGCACGGCCGGCCTTCTACGACGCCGTGTTGGAACGGGTCGGAGCGCTTCCCGGTGTGCTGGCGGTCGGAATGATCAACCGCATCCCGGTTCGCGATGGTGGGTGGCAAGGCGGGGTCTCTGTGGCGGGTCGCCCCGACCTCGAGGGTGAGAACCGCCCGGGTGCGTACTTTCGCCCTCTCTCCCCGGGGACGATGACCGCGCTTGGCATCGAAGTGGTCGCGGGCCGGGGGATTCTGGATTCCGACGGAACGAATGGTCCTCGGGTCGCAGTCGTCAACCAAGCGTTCGCTCGGTCGATCTTCGGTAGCGAGGACGCGGTCGGACAACGGCTGGAAGGAAACCAGTTCACGAACGAGTCGATCGAGATCGTCGGAGTGATTCGGGACGTAGCAGTGGATGACCTGACCGGTGCGGTCCCTCCGGCTGTGTACTACCCGTGGGATCAGTCCCTGTCGCGATCCGCATACGGGATCCTGGTCGTGAAGACTTCTCTCGACCCGCTGGCTCTGACTGCGCCTGTGCGCCGGATCGTGGGCGAGCAGAACTCACGCGCGACTGTGGGTCGGGTCGAGACGATGGATCAGGTCGTCGACACGTCCATGGCGGAGCCGCTCCGCCTTCGCTTCTTCCTCGCTCTATTCAGTGCTCTAGGGATCGTGCTGGGGATGGTAGGCGTGTATGGGGTGGTGACGCAGGCCGTGCAACGCCGCCGGGCCGAGTTCGGGATTCGAATGGCCCTAGGAGCGAGCCCCTCGGACTTGTTGGGCGAGGTGGTGCGACAAGGAATGGTTCCTGTCGTACTCGGAGTGATCGCCGGAGGGATCGCCGCGATGGCTGGGTCGGCGGTCCTGGCGGGATTCTTGTTCGGCGTCGAGCCGACGGACGGCGTGAGTCTGGCAGCTTCTGCGGCTACACTGTTGCTCGTCGGGGTGGCTGCGTCTTTCGTTCCGGCGTGGCGGGCGAGTGGAACGGATCCGGCGGTGGCACTTCGAGAGCGCTAGAGGGAACGCTCTCGAAGGGGGCGAGCAGCTCTACTCACACGAAACGCAGTTGTGATTGTTGATGGCCCCCAGCGACTCCAAGAAGTGCGATCGCCTCAGGGAACGGCTGGACGCGCTGAACTGGCCCGTTCGCCATGTCGACCGTCGTCTCGCCTTTCCTGCTCACGACCATCACGTCGGCGCCTTTCTCCACCAAGTACAGGATCATCTCCACGTCACCCCGAGAGGCGGCGTGGTGAAGGGGTGTGTAGCCGTTCGCGTCCCGCGCGTTCACATCGGCGCCTGTCTCTTCGACGAGGTACTTCAAGGCTGGCAGCCACCCGTTGGGCAAGTACCGATGGGCGTTGCCGGCGAAGGACTGACCATACCCCACGCCTGAGACGGCGTGGATGGGGTGGATGGCGGGACCACCGACGGGGACTTCTGGGAGACCGGAATCGTCCAACTCGTCGTCATCGTCGTCGCCGGACTCGTCCCCGTTGTTCTCCTCTCCATCAGACTCTTCGTCCCCGCCTTTGGACTCATTGCTGGGATCCTCGTCGGTCGCCGGAGCCGGCTCCTGACCCGCCTCGACCTCAGCGGGTTCGGGTTCTTGGCTGGCCTCTTCCCCCTCCGACTCTTCCTCCATCGGAGCTGCTCGACGACGACGCTGGGGTGGCTTGATCGTATAGATGTCCGGGTCAGCACCGTACGAGGCGAGCAGCTTCATTGCCTCGAGGTCTAGTGCATAGGAAGCCCGCCAGAAGGGGGTCGCCCCTCTGAGGTTGATCCCGCTCCCCCGAAGTACTCCGAAGGTGTACTCCATGTACCAAAGGTGTTTCGACAGTCGGGCGTCCGGTTCTGCTCCGGCCTCGAGAAGGTGTCGCATCATCTCGAGGTGGCTCGTCTCCTGTCGTTGGTGTTCGGTCGGATGAGCGTACGAAGCTCGGGGCTGCCACTCGCGTTCGATGACCGCATAGAGCGGGGTCGCCCCCGCATCGCTCGCGACGTTTGGGTCAGCTCCTTTGTCGAGGAGGACTATCGCCAGATCCCACTGACCATTGATGGCAGCCATGAGGAGGGGAGTAGTGTGATCCCCGGTCACGCCGTCGATATCGGCGCCGGCCTCGAGAAGAGCGACCGTCGCCTCCACGTGTCCCTGACGGACGGCATGGTGGAGAGGAGTGAGTCCTCCCCAGGAACCGACCTGCTGGGCGTACGAGAGAGGGCGCTCCTCCTCCTCTTCGCTTGTCTCACTGGTCTCCCCGGAGACAGAGTCGGCAACGACGACCGAGGAGTCCGCGACAGTCTCCTCGGGCGCATCGGCATCCTCGGCTGCGTCGGCTTCGGACGCATCGGCGTCGTCGGCTTCCTCGGCCTCTTCGGCCGCTTCAGCCTCCTCAGCCGCGGAGATCTCGGACCAGCGAGTCTGGACCTGTCTGGCGAGATCAACGGCCGCTTGGACCTGGCTCGGTGTCGGTTGCCAACCCGGCCCGCCAGCTTGCTGCTCACGGAATCCGTCGAGGGCTTGCTCGAGCCTTTGCTCTGCGGCGTTGTCGGCCGCGGCCATCTCGACCACGTCCACCACGGCAGAGGAGCCGTTCGGATCGGCACCGGCGGCCACGAGTGCTCCGATGGCCCCTGCGCGGTTTGCAGCAGCCGCGAAGATGAGAGGGGTCTGCTCCCAGCTGCCGGCCTTCGCATCTGCGTCAGCCCCGTGCGCGATCAGGAGGGAAACGATCGATTCGTCGCCCGAACGGGCAGCCAGGTGGAGCGGAGTAACACCACTATTCGTGGTCGTGAGGTTCGGGTCGGCGCCCGCCTCGACGAGTAGTTCCGCGACGCCGAGGTGCGCCTCGCGCGCGGCGATGTGCAAGGGCGTGTACCGCCCGAGCCGAGTTCCGGCGTCGAGGCGGGCGCCGGCGTACACCAACACCTCGGCGAGCTCGCGGTCGCCGTGGTGGGCCGCCCAATGCAGGGCTGTCATTCCGTCCCCTTGGGCCCCGTTCACGTCCGCGCCACTTCGAAGGAGCGAGCGCACCGACTCGACATCGCCACGTTTGGCCGCATCGGCGACCGGGGAGGCTGCCGAAGTCATGCCTGCGAGGGCCCACACGGTGCTGAGCACCAGGAAAGGCCGAACGATCGATCTCATCGGCGATGTGCGTGTCATCCGTATCTGCCTTCCGCTCTAGAGCAGGAATTCGCCGGTGCTGTCACCGAAGCTGCGCACATCGTCGTGCCCGAGCCTGTGGAGGAGCGTCAGGAAGACGTTGGCCATGGGCGTCCCGTCCGGAGCCTTGTAGTGCACACCGCCGTCGAGGACGCCGTTGTCTCCTCCGAGCAGAACGAGGGGGCAACGCCGGTGATTGTGGAGGTTGGCGTCCCCCATTGGCGAACCCCACATCACGACCGTGTTGTCGAGGAGCGAGCCATCGGCGTCCGCGGTCGCCTTGAGGCGCTCGACGAAGTAGGCGAGCTGGCTCACGCGGAACTGACAGATCTTGTTGAACTCGAGGATGTTCTCTTCGCGCCCGCCGTGGTGAGAAGCCGGGTGGAAACCGCGGTCTGAACCACTCTCCGGGAAGGCCCGGTTCGATGCGTCGCGACCGGTCTTGAAGGAGGTCACGCGTGTGATGTCGGTTTCGAAAGCCAACACCTGTAGATCGAACATCAGCTGCATGTGCTCGCTGAACGAATCGGGTACCCCCGGCGGGGCACCGGGGAGCGCCCTGGGTTCGCCGCTGCTGTTACGCGCTTCGACCATCTGAATCCGCCGCTCGATCTCGCGTACGCTATCGAGGTATCGATCGATCCGTTGCTGGTCGAGCGTGCCGACTTCCTGACGCAGGTGTGCGACCTCTCGGGCAACCCAATCCAGGATGCTGCTGTGCGTACGCCTTCTGAGTGCGCGTTCCTTCTCGGTTCCTCCCGCCCCGAAGAGCAGGTCGAAAGCGGCACGGGGACTGCGGATCATGGGAAGGGGCGTCGACGGATCGGACCAGCTGATCGAATCGGTGTACGAGCACGAATAGTTGTAGTCGCACCCGCCACCCTTGTCCGTCGGCTCGATGCAGAGCTGTAACGACGGCAGCACCGTGTCCGACCCGACGCGCTGGGCGTGTAGCTGATCGAGGGACGTGCCGGCCATGAGGTCCGAGCCCTGGGTTTGTCTCGGATGGGATTGCGTGAGGAAGACGGCGCTGGATCGGAAGTGATCACCCCCGATCTCGGGCGGCGCGAACGCCTCGGCCATGCGCACGTCGGTGTTGCTGACGATCGTGAGGTGTTCCTGGTACGGCTCAAGTGATGCCAGGACGTTGCCCGGCAGGAGCTCGAAGTCGCGACCGACCGTTTCCGGGGCGAACAGGTGCTGTCCCGAGCCCCAATCGTTGCAGCCGGCGACCCCATGCACTTCCTCGATGCATACGAGTCGCTTCGGCGGCTCGGCGGTTCGAGCGCGCCCTCGCCCGGCCGGCGTCATGGCATCGAGCATGGGCAGCCCAATTGTGGCACCCATCCCCTTGAGGAAGGCGCGCCGTTCGATGTGTTTGCCGGTCAGGAAGTGCATGAGCTACTCCGTCTATGTCGTACCTCGGTCGTGGAACCACCCATCAGTGCGATGCCACGTCGGGGGCCTGCTTGAGCCGGAAGGCGTCGCTTCGCACGACGCCCACGATAAATGACGACATCTGATAGTCGTCTTCTTCGGCCTCGCGCGCGATAGCTCGGACTGTCGGTTGATCTTCGAACCCGATCCGACGACCGAGCGCATAGGTCATCAGCTTCTCAGTGAAGTGACGCACGAAAGGGATCGGGCGTTGAAGTAGGGCATCCGAAAGTTCAGCTGCCGTCGAGATCTCAGTCCCGTCGTAGAACGTCCCCCTCGTGTCGAGCGGAACCCCCTGTTCACGGGTCCGCCATTTGCCGGTCACGTCGAAGTTGTCGAGGGCCAGTCCGATGGGATCGATGAGGTTGTGGCACGATGCGCACGTGGGGTTGGCACGATGGGCCGCCATGCGCGCACTCGTCGTCAGGATCGTCATGCCGTCGGTCTCGGCCGTTTCCTCCAGGTCGGGTACCCCTGGGGGAGGGGGCGGTGGTGGAACGCCGAGAAGGACCTCCATGACCCACTTCCCGCGAAGGACCGGGGAGGTTCGGTTCGCCAAGGAGGTTTGGACGAGTACGCTTCCGTGCCCCAGAAGTCCCTTCCGATTCCCCGCCGGATAGTTGACCCGGCGGAAGCGCTCGCCCACGACCCCGTCGATTCCGTAATGGGCCGCGAGCCGTTCATCGACGAAGGTGTAGTCGGCGTCGAGCAGTTCGAGCAGGCTGCGGTCTTCCCGAATGAGGTGGTCGAAGAAGAGTTCGGTTTCGCGGCGCATGCTGTTCGTGAGCTGCCGACTGTAGTTCGGGAACCAGAACGCGTCGGGCTGGACCTTCTCCAAGTCTTGGAGGCGTAACCAGAGGTGGGCGAAGCGAGTCGCGAGCGACTCCGAGCGGGGATCGGCCAGCATCCGTCGCGCCTCACGTTCGAGGTCGTCTTCGTCGGACAGACGGCCTCGCCGTGCGGCCTCCAAGAGCTGCTCGTCCGGGCCGACTCCCCAGAGAAAGAAGGAGAGACGTGACGCGAGGTCGACGTCATCGACTTCGAAGACTTCACCGGGGTCGACGTTGTCGGGCTCGCTCTCGATGCGGAAAAGGAAGTGCGGGCTGGCAAGCATCGCCTCGATGGCGGTGCGAATGCCGAGCTCGAAGCCACCCTCTTCCGCACCCAGGTCGTAGAAGTCCAAGAGCGCGTCGACATCACGCTCTTCTAAGGTCCGTCGATAGGCCTGCGCCGCGAGGCGCGTCATGATCTCCTCAGCGCAGGGACGCTCTTCGTCGGCAGCGGTGGGTCGGCACGAGAAGATCCGGCTCCTACTCGGCGTCTCGGAGACACCCACCGGCCCGTGGGGGCCCTCGATGGTGAGGTGCATCAGGTGAGGGAGGGATGTCGTCCCATAGCTCGCTTCTGTTCCCGCGAGCGACCAATCGTTCGGCCGGATCAGATCTTCGTACGGTCCGTCGGTCTGACGCACGAACGCGGCGGCGATGCGTCGCTGCCCGGCTCGAACGAAGATCGAGTCTGTTCGCATCGGATATCCGAGGCGTCCTTGGAAGTCGATGAGGCGCCCGGTACTCGCGGAATACCGGAGGAGCGCGACTTGGGTACCGTCGATGGAGACATCGATGTCGTGGAACCGTTCTCCCCACCCCGACATGAAGCCCAGCGTAAAGATGTACTGTCCGTCGGCCGGGAAGGTGTGGAGTGCGGAGACCCCGCCACGCGTGCCGTACGGGGCTCCCTCGACCGTTTCCCACTCGTGCTGGGAGACCGCGGGGTCGTTCGAGTACGTATGAGCCATGGGAGGCGCGTCGGACTGGCCGACCGCCTGGCGGGCGACGTCGGACGCCGCGGTCAGGTAGGCGTCCATGAGGGTCGCCGAAATCCCCTGGACATCCGCGACGTTGTCAAAGCTCGCGCTGATCTGGTCCTCGGGAAGCCAGTTCGACGCATCCACCTCCAGGCCGAAGATCTGCTCGACCAGCCGTTCGTACTCGGCTCGATTTACCCGTTGGAAGGGCCGGTTTCCGGGGTTGGATTGGCCGTCACTCGCGTCGTCTACCACCTCTTCCAAGGTGGCTGCAAGAATGGCGAGCGTGTCCCCGGCGGGCCGTCGAGCTCCGGGCGGAGGCATCATCCCGGCTCGTAGCTTCCGGATCATCCGCTCGGCTACCGGAGCGTTCGTAGCGGCTCCTTCGACCTCGAAGCCTTCGAGCGCCATCCCGCCCATGAGGCGGCGCTCGTTGTGGCATCGGACGCAGTACTGCTCCACGACCTCCGACATCGCCTCTGAAGTTGGCGGGGCGACAAAGTTCCGTCCGTGATCGGCGGCCACTTCGACGGGAGCGACATGCGGGCTGGGCTTGCTCAGAGGCGTGGGGGCGTTGGTGTACCCCAGCGCGAACAGCACGCTCGCTGCGGCCACCGCCGCTCCAGCTTTCATCACGGAATTCCCCGGGCTTCGCCTACCTTCAGCCTGACATCAATAAGGGTCGCGTCAGACGCTGAAAAGACCTCGGGTACGTCGCTGGTACCGAGGGGGCATCATCATGCGATCTTGGAGAGCCTCCGTCCCTGGCGACCACCGGTCGCCCTTGCCTCCACCTCGTCAGCCTATGGCCACCTCCCCCGGTCCTGAATCGAAGGGCCGCCGACTCTCGATCCTGTTCGCGGTTGTGATCGTGGCGCTGTTCGGCCTCGAGACGTTCTCGGATGACTCCGGCGGAACGGAGGCCGGTGTCCCACAGGAGGCCGCAGGGGATGCCATCGTGCAGCAACTCTTCGATGACGGCGAGTCCGATGTCGTCGTGACGGTATCCGGGTTAGTCGATCGCGCCCTTCCAGACGACACAGAAGGCTCCCGACATCAGCGTTTCATCGTGCGACTCCGCTCGGGGCACACCCTCCTTGTCGCTCACAACATCGATCTGGCGGATCGAGTCCCTCTGAGCGTGGGTGGCGAGGTGAGGATCAGAGGCGAGTACGAATGGAACGCAGAAGGTGGGGTACTCCACTGGACGCACCACGACCCGCAGGGCAGGCGAGAGGGCGGATGGATCGAGTGGGAAGGGACGCGTTACCGGTGAAGTCGCGGAGTGAGCGGTGCCGGCGCGCTCACATCGTCGGTCGGCTTCGCTAGCGCCTCCCACTCGGCCTCGGTCGCGGGATCCCGCTGAAACTCCATGAGCATCTTCCACCCGTCCCGCTTCACGAGCAGCGCCTCGAAGTGGATGTACTGAGCTGATCCGTCTCCAGCCGGCGAGCGCGCTTCGAAGCGAAAGATCCCGGTCTCGTGGGCGGTGGTGTCGTCGTTGCGACGCTCGGAGAAGCGGAAGGTCACCGATGCCTCCGCCGCACCGGACCGGGTGTCCGCGAACCCTGCCTCCCACCCGGCGAGCGCCGTAGCGATCGGCTGAGTGGTCATGCCGAAGATGACCACCGCATCGGGGTGGTAGGTGGCGGAGTAGCTATCGAAGTCTCCTTCGGCCACGGTGCGGGACACTTCGGTCCAGAAGGCGTCCAGCTCGGCGCTGGTCTGCGCGCGCGCGTTGTCTCCGCCGGCGCACAGCGAAATGAGAGCGATGACGCATGCTATGCGTCTTACGGGCAGAGGGCTGATTTCGGCCTCCGAGGCTGAGATGGCTCTATGAGAGTTCCTTAATAGTTATGGACGGACCGTGTCGCCACTCGCGGGCGCGAAACCGTCCTTCTGCCCTCGCTCACGAGTTCCCACGATCCAGCCCTCTCGAACCGCCTCGGCCAACAAAGCCACGTCTGTGGTGAGACAAGCACCGTGGCTGCTCGGGAGCCTTCGAACCCGTACCTCGGGGCAAAGTTTCCTCCACCACCCGGCGGCCTCTTCGGCGGATTCCTTCTCGTCATTGGGCCAAAGGAGGTTGATCGGGCCCTTGTACGCACCGGGGAGGTATTCGGCGTCCACCCGTTGGTAATGATCCCTCAGTCGGAGGGTGTCGAAGAGCGGTGTCTCGACCTCGTCAATCGCGTGTACTCCAGACCGGAGCGGCCCGACCAACCGCTGTGTGGCTGTGACGAGGAGGCCCGTCCACCCGAGACGGGCTAACGATTCATCTAGACGCCGGAGCGCCCTGAAGACTGATCGCCGAAGGGCGGTGGAGCTCTGCTCCAGGCTCGCACCCATCGTCAGGAGACCTCCTAAGGCACGGAGGCGGACATTTCGAGCCGAAGCCGCGAAGAGTGACAGGCTCGCAACTCGTTCTCCCTCCGACTCTAGTAGGCGCGCCACCTCATAGACAACGAGTCCTCCGTTGCACGTGCCCCCTAGATGGTACGGACCGCGTGGCTGGATCTCACGGATCGCCGACAGGTGCTGTTCGGCCATCTCGTTGTAGGAATTCGCGACGGGAAGGCCATTCGCTCCGCTCGGGACGAGCGCATGAAACGCGACATCGGAACCGATTTCGCGGGCTAGACGTCGGCTGTAATACCCTCCACTCAAATAGTCGCCGTGGGCGTAGAAGATCGGAGGGCCGATGCCTTCTTGGATGCATACGACTGAGCGGGTCGGAGGTGGCCGCTCGGCGCAGATCCTGGCGGCGAGTTCTTCCACCGTGCCGTGATCCAGCAACCATTCGGTCGGGATGTCCTCGCCGAGCTCCGACTCGACGTGTGCCAGCATGGTCATAGCGGCGAGTGAGTCACCGCCGAGTTCGAGGAAATCGTCGCGCACGCCCACCGGCTTCACGCCGAGGATCTGCTCCCAGATGCCCGCGATCAACACCTCGAGCGTGTTGCGGGGATGCTCGAATCCGGCATCTAGGGCGCGACTTCGAAGACCGGTTGTGGGAAGCTGGCCCCGATCAAGTTTCCCGTGGCTCGTCCACGGCAGCGCTTCGACGGCCAGGAAGTAGGAGGGGATCATGAACGACGGAAGTCGTCGCTCGAGTCCCTCTCGAATGTGTCTGACCAAAGGATCGTACCCGGCTTCAGCGACAAAGTATGCGATTAAGCTCTGACTCTCGGGGTCCGACTCCGAAGCTACGACCGCCGCCTCCTTGATCGACTCGAGATCGAGGAGAGCTTGCTCGACGTCCGCGAGCTCTATCGTGCGACCACGAATTCTGAGCTGGCGACCCGCGCGTCCAAGGTGTTCGAGACAGCCGTCCGAGCGCATCCTGCCTAGATCTCCCGTGAGATAGGTTCGGATGCTCGGCTGGTCCGGGTCGCTTAGGAAGCGTGCCGCGGTGAGCTCGGGGTTCCCCCTGTAACCGAGGGCGAGGTACTCGCTCCGGACGGCGATCTCACCGACGTCGCCCTGAGGCACGGGACGGCCATGCTCGTCGAGCACGCACACCTCCATGTCACGGACTGGGTATCCGACCGGCACGACCGTTCCCTCGATCGTGTCCGACGGGGAGACGAAGTACTGCCGGACCAGGCCTGTCTCGGTAGTGCCTAAACCATTCACCAGTACTGCGTCCGCGCGCGCCCGCCTGGCGAAGAGTCGAATGTCCGCGCGTGAGGCGGCGTCGCCCTCCAGGCGCACGAGGCGCACATCCGGAATCGACTCGCAGTGTTCCACAATCGAGCGGAAGATGGCCGGGACGGAGTGATAGATCGTAACCCGCTCGCGCGTCAGCCACCGAGCGAGCTGGTAGGGAGTGGTGCGGCGTACATCGATGGGGCATGCGCAGGCCCCGTTCAGCAACGCTCCGAAAAGACTCGAGACTGATCCGCTGAAGTTGGCGGACTGAAGGAGCGTCATCCGGTCGCTCGCGGCGATGCGAAGGGTGTTCGTGTATCGCATTACGTTGTGCAGGACGTTGCGATGGTTATCCATCACGGCCTTCGGACGACCGGTCGTGCCGGAGGTATAGAAAAGGTATGCGAGGTGATCCGGTTTAATAGGGACGGAAGGTGGGAGCTCCTCTCCGCCGTGCTCCGTGACTTCGTCCACGGTGTAGACCGCGGTCCCGTCAGGGACAACGGACTCCGCGAGCGACCGAAGGCTGCTCGATGTGAGAAGAACACGTGCGCGAGCATCTGAGATCGTCGAGCTCACGCTTTCCGGTGCTGAGGTGTCGTCTAGGCCGACGTAGTACTTCCCTCCCTTGAGCACTCCGAGAATCGCGACGATCAAGTCGACGCCCTGGGGCAAGAGGAGAGCCACCGCCTGTGGGCTCTCGGCCATCGCCGCGACCAGGCGGTTCGCGAGGCGATTGGAAAGGAGATCCAACTTCCGGTAGCTCACGGTCGACTCGCCAAAGGAGATCGCAGGGCGATCCGGCCACCGTGCCACTTGGGCTTCGAAACGCTCGGGGATCGTGCCTTCGACCATCGAAGGGTCGAATGGTTCGAAGTCCGGTGGCGCTGCCTTTCGGGCGCGATCGCCAAGTCGGCTCGCTGAGGCTTGGGAGGTCATGCCGCGAAGGGAAGGGAGGAGAGGAGTCGCGGTGGTTATCGTTCGTGCTCGGCAAGCACTTGGCAAATCTGGCTCGGGTCCTACAGTCTCCGAGCTCGCCGATTCCCTTGTGAGTCCCAGAGCACGTCGGTAGCCTCCGCCGCGGCGCCGGACTCCCTCGACGCCTCCTCCAAACCCTCCCGAATATGGTATCCGAACTCTTCGATGCGTCGGTCTGGCGCGACGTCCCCGGTTTCGAGGACCTCAACGACGTCACGTACCATTCTTCGAAAGATGGCCGTACGGTCAGGGTCGCCTTCGACCGGCCCGAGTGCCGCAATGCGTTTCGCCCGAGAACCGTCGATGAGCTTTATCGGACGCTCGAGCATGCGCGCACGTCGTCTCGGGTCGGGTGCGTGCTTCTAACCGGGAACGGACCATCGGCGAAGGATGGGGGTTGGGCCTTCTCCTCCGGTGGGGACCAACGCATTCGCGGCGCTGACGGCTATCAGTATGAGGGGGGTGGAGCCGAGGTCGATCAGGCACGACTCGGGCGCCTACACATCCTGGAGGTCCAACGGCTGATCCGATTCATGCCCAAGATCGTGATTGCCGTCGTGCCCGGATGGGCGGCAGGCGGGGGTCATTCTCTTCACGTGGTTTGCGACCTGACGCTCGCAAGTAAGGAGCACGCTAGGTTCAAACAAACCGACCCGGATGTTGCGAGCTTCGACAGCGGGTACGGCTCGGCGTACCTGGCTCGAATGGTTGGGCAGAAGCGGGCTCGCGAGATCTTCTTCCTCGGTTTCGACTACTCCGCCGATGAAGCCCTCCAGATGGGGATGGTGAATGCATCGATCCCCCATCAGGAGCTGGAAGCGACGGCACTGGAGTGGGCGCGCACGATCAACGAGAAGAGCCCGACAGCAATGCGCATGCTCAAGTACGGTTTCAACCTCGTAGACGATGGATTGGTCGGGCAGCAACTCTTCGCGGGCGAGGCGACGCGGTTGGCCTACGGAACGGATGAAGCGCGTGAGGGTCGTGACGCCTTCGTAGAGAAGCGAGAGAAGGACTTCTCTCGCTTCCCTTGGCACTACTAGGTCAGATTCGTCGTCACCCGTCGAGTGCCGGTCCGACGGTCACGTGGTACACGGTCTGCTGCCGCTCGTAGATCACCAGCACGAGCCCCTCTGCTTGGGCTTCCCGTAGCACCTGACTGAAGATCCGCCCGAGTTCACGGGACTTCCGGCCCGACACCGACTCGAATGCGAGGTCGGCCAGGCGGGAGATATACGGCGCCAGATTCTCGGGGACGCCTTCGGTGGCCTCCGGGGGGAGGTTGGCCGGAGGTGCGAAGGCGGCGTAAGAAATGTCGAGCGTGGTACCGAACTCGTGAGAACTCACCCCGGCTGCCGCGTTCCGGTTCGTTGCCCGCAACTCCGCCTGCCTCTGGGACGTTCGGAGCGCACTGGTCACTTCGATGCGGTACGCGGGGAGCCCCATCTCGGATAGGCGCTCGTGGAAGCGTGCCCCGAGGATCCCGAGAAGAGAGGGCACCTCGGGCACGACATAGGCGGGGGAGGTCCCGGGTCGGACGATCCAGTGCTGCGTGCTGTCGGCCAGCTGCATCAGCTGGCCTGCGTCGACGAGTGAGTGCAACGTGGCTTCGTCCTCCACCCGGAGGCCTGCCTCACGGGCCCTCTGCACGTGGGCTGCGTTCCGGAAGCGCCGTAGGGCTCCTTCCTCGGCCGGTGTCATGACAGGGAGAGGGCTGAGCGTGCGGTTGGCTCGGCGGGCGATGCGGTCCGTCCGCAGCACTGCGGCGGACAGGGCTTGCTCGACTTCCGCCAAAGTCTCCGCCCTGGTCGACGCGGCGGTCGCCTCGATGGCCGCGGCGACGGCCTCTTCCCGCTCGCGCTCCGCATGGCCGCACGCCGAAGGGGCCGCGAGCAGGAGGGATAGCAAGAGCCAGGTGCGCATTTGCCGAGCGATGTGGGGTGACTTGTGTGGCCCCATCATGCGGCAGTGGCGTGCACTCGGCTAGGCTGTCATCACACTCCGATATTCATCGCAATCACTCGGCCCGTAGGGCCTCCATCGGGTCCACGCTCGCTGCCCGCCGGGCAGGAGAGATGCTGGCTACAAGCACGATTCCAAATGCCCCCGCCGCGCCGGCGAGCATGATGCCGGGCTCCGCCATCGGCAACCCGATCTGAACGTACATCTGGTTCAGGATCCTCAAGCCGATGACGGCTCCTAGCACGCTGCCCAAGATCAGTCCGGGAGTCGCAATCTTGACCGCGTCCCAAAGCACGCTCTTCAACACGCGGCCCCGCGAAGATCCCAGTGACATCCGTACGCCAATCTCACGCGTGCGGCGTGCCACGGAGAACGCGACGATTCCGTAGATGCCGAGCGCGCTGAGCCCGAGGAGAAGACCGGAGATGACGGTGAAGAATACACTCCAGACGGGCATATCGCGTCCCCGATCTTCGATCACGACGGAGAACGGCCTGATCGTCGGGGCCGCGAGAGCGGCGTCCAGCGACACGAACGTCTCAGCGACGGCGGTGGCCAGCGCCTCGTCGCTCGACGTCGTCCGAGCGGACACTGTCAGTACTTCGCCGGGTTGCTGCCAGTAGGAAAGGAAGAGGTTGTCGGTGTCCGACTCCAAAAAGGCCCCCGCCACCTCTTCTGCGACTCCTATGATGGTGAAGTCCTGGGTAACTGCACCGCCTGAGGTCTCCGCCGCCATACGCGGCGACAAGCCTTGAAGAGCCAGTCGTTGTCCAATTGGGTCTTCCCCTGGAAAGAGGCGATCTGCCAATGATCGGGTGGCGACGAGGACGGACTCTCCGCCTCGTACATCGTCTTGTGAGATCGCTCGACCCCGCACGATGGGAATCTCCATCGCTTCGAAAAAGTGCTCGTCCACGCGAGTGGTCCTAACCCTGTCCGTAGACCCTGTAGCAGGGCTCGTTACCGAGATCCGTGGCCGTGCCCCGTCCAGGGGCGTGTGGTCCGACACGGTCACTGCCGTCACACCAGGGAGGCTCGAGACCCCGTCGCGGACAGATTGCGCGAAGCGCTGGACGTCACCTGCGTCGTATCCCTGGACGGCCAGGTCTAGGCGATCGGAAACAATGAGTCCATCGGTGCGAACTCCGTACTCGGCGGTCGTCATTGAGTTGGCACCTCTCGTCACGGAGCCAGCTACGACGAGGACGGGAATGGCCAGTGCAACTTGACCGGCCACGGCCAGGCGATGGATTCGTCCAGACTTGCGACCCTCCCCGCCGGCATCCCGCATGGATGAGACGAGAGAGGCCCGACTAAAACGCAATGCCGGAAGAAGCCCGAAGGCCATGGATGCGGCCAGAGAGAGCCCTAGGCAGACCGCAACAACCTGCGTGTTGATGGCGATATTTTGTGGCAAGGGCCCTACACGCTGGGCTAGGAGGCCGAGGCCTGTATTGAGGACCCCGATCACGAGAAGTCCTCCCGCCAGTCCGATCACGACGGACTCTGCGAGCAGGTACTGAATGAGCCGTCCACGGCTGGATCCCATAGCGATCCGCAGGGCCAACTCGGGCTCACGGGTCGCGCTTCGCACGAGGACCATGCCGGCGATATTGAGGCAGACGATGAGTAACACGAGGCCCTGCACTCCGCTAAAGAGCGAACGGATGACAAGACCTTCGACGTTGCTTGGCTCTGCGCCTTGCCACCGGTACGGGAGAACGAGCCCACGCCGCGATGCGTTCGTCTCGGGATGATCCCCGGCCAAGCCCGCCACAGCCGATGAAACGGCGGAGTCGGCGTCGTCGATCGACGCCCCGGAGGTTACCCGACCGAGGACCCCGAGCCATAGTGCACTTCGATCGAATCGGGCTCGAGAGTCTGGCGATAGCGCGGGGTGCCGCTCGAGGGGCACAAACACATGAGCATTCATGCCTGCCGTGTGCCCGCGGAAGTACATGGGCGCGACCCCGATTACGACGTGGGGCTTCCGGTCGATCGTCAGCACACGTCCGATCACGTCAGGGTCGGACGCGAGCCAAGACTCCCAGACGTTCTCTGTGATTACGACCGGGGTAGAACCGGCCAACTCGCGATCCGAGCCGGTGAAGCCTCGACCCAACAACGGAGTCAAGCCGAGAACGTCGAGGTAGTCGCTCGAAACGTACGCGGTTCGGATCTGCCGACCCTCGCTATCTTCCCCGAGCGAGAGCATCCCGTCCGACCTGGCCCATCCCGCGAGTCTCGCGCTCCCTACTGCCTCAGAGACGTCGACGAAATCGGGGTAGGACCACTCTTGTACACCTTGGTTCTCACCGACGACGAGCACCTCGGCGAGCCCGTCCTGATCAACGAGAAAGGGAGGCTCCAGCGTCTGACGCAGAAGCAGGAAAAGCGCCATCGCGATCCCGAGCCCGCAGGAAAGCGACAGCACAGAGACGCCGGTGAAGATCCAAGATCTCGCCAACCCTCGTACGGCGTGTGTGACGTCGTGCCGGAGGCCCGGAAGGAGCATGCGTGAGGGATTACTCCGTCCGCGCCGGCGCCGCTCGCCGAACCCGGCACGAACAGAGTCGAGACAGGCCCGCCCGGTGAAGGTGAGCGCGGCTGCACTTCCACCGGTTGCTCTCCGCGCCCTCACTTCCTGATCAAACGCGTCAATCATTTCCAGAGCGTAGCGATCCAAATGACTCGACGAGAACGCATGGAGGGACAGGCGATACAACGCCACGGCCCACCTGCCGAGCCGGTCGTTGGGGTGGGTGTCCTTCTTGCCCAGGTCCGTCATCCGCCTGCCGCAGGTAGAATGTCCTGCTCAACCGCCATTGAAAGGAGAGCGCGGAGGCGTTCGGACTCCACTCGAGCTGCTGCGCGACCTTGTTCCGTGCGACGGTAGTAGCGACGCCGAGGGCCGCCGCTCGTGTCATTCCGGGGTGGATCGCGTTCTTCTACTAACCCCTGGTCGACCATCCGAGCCAAGGACGCGTAGAGGGTCCCTGGGAGTAGCGACTCTCGGCCGCCCGTGCGGTCGGCGAGACTCTGCATAATCCCGTATCCGTGCATTTCGCGATCTCCGAGGGCGAGGAGGACACGAAAATCGGACGGTGGGAGCGCATCAGCGCGAGTGGGTGTCGTCTGGCTCATTCGGAATCGGGTTGCAGGCGGTACCGGAACCACTATACGAACGGGACTATAGTTGTCGATAGCATAGTTTGAAAAGGGCACTCACTGTTGTGGAGCCTTCTCGATCCCTGATTCCTTGGCGTCGGGGATCGACTCCGCGGTCATCGCGGGCTGTGCCGCGATCCGGCTCCCCCTCCATATTCGTGGCCGCGCCATTCGTATGCCCGGACGCAACGGGGCCGGCGCCCGCGCACCTCATCACCCTTCGACGCCGGTCCGTGAAGCTTCCGCCGTTCTTGTACCTCGACCGCTATCGGAACGAAGGCACGCGCACGTACAGCGCCCACGCGGGATACACCGAGTGCCGCCCGGAATATCAACCGACAGTAGGGGGGACGAGCTTCCGGCTGCCCGTGTGGGAAGTCTCCCAAGAGCAGATGCGTGTGTTCCGGGCAGACCCTCCCGACGCCCTCGTGAGACGCTACCTCCCAGACGACCGGGTCCTCTTTCCTGTTCATCCGCAGGTGCTCGAGGAGGCGTCGGACGATCCGTGGCTTCGACGCACTGTGGCGCTCGGGAAAAGGGTGCCTCCCCAACCCGTCTCGCCCGGTTCTTCCACGCGCACGCTCTATCCGACGGATGCGCAGCATCCTCATGCGTTGAAGGTCCATCTTCCCTTTCGGGTGTCACGCTACGGGCGAAGGATGCGTGGGGAGGTGGTCGAGCAAGCGGTCGCCGTATCGCGTGAGATTCAGGAGTGGAATGGCGCGGGGGATCCGTCCTTTGCGTTCCAGCGCGAGGTGATCGGGGTCGCGCACCCGCCAGGGGATGGGGCGAAGGGGCGCGATGAGAGTTGGGGGTATCTCGTACGGGATCTCGACCCTTTCCCGACGAGCGGGGGTGAGCGGGGATTGGTCCCTGGCTTTGCGCTCTATGGTCGCGACTACTTCGACCCGTCGGCAGAACCTCTGATCTTCTCCCTGGCAGAATCAGCTGACCCGCGCGGATGGCTCCTCGAAGAGGTCATGCTCCCGACGGTCCGCCACTGGATCTCGTGCTTCCTCGACCTCGGACTCATTCTCGAACCCCATGGCCAAAACCTGCTTCTCGAGGTCGACGAGGCCGGGGATATCACCCGGCTGGTGCACCGCGACTTGAGCGTCGGCATCGACATGCGCCGCCGACGGGATGTCGGTCTCGATTCGGGGAGTCTGAACAAATACAACCGGTACGAGGACGGAGCCTTCGCGAGCATCGCCTACGATCGGTTCGTCGGCGGGCACTTCTTCACTTACCTCGCGAATTCGCTCATCGCTCGGCATGCTCGACTGAAGATGGAGGATTTCTCCGGACCCGTTCGCGAGGAGTTCGGCCGTCTCTTTCCCGATCATGAGCGGTACCTCCCACGCACGGTGCGGTACTTCTCAGATGAGCGAGATCGGCACGGGAAGCCACTTCACACCGATACGCGAGAGCGTCCCGTGTGGCGTCCTTGACGAAAGGCAGGTCCGACTACGGACGGGTATACCGGTGTGGCGCCTAGGTCAGGCCCAGCCGACGGAGTGAACTCTACCGGAGGTGTTGGTTGAAGAAGTCGATCGTCCGTGCCTGGGCGAGTGCCGCGGCTTCCTCGTCGTACCGTGGAGTCGTGTCGTTGTGGAAGCCGTGATTGGCCCCTTCGTACACGTGGATCGTGAAGTCCTTTCCGGCTGCTGTGAGGGCGGCCTCGTACTCGGGATAGCGGGCATTCACGCGCTCATCGAGCCCACCCAGATTCACCATCAGAGGCGCCTGAATCGCAGGCACGTCTTCGAGGGCCGGAGGTGACCCGTAGAAAGGCACCCCAGCGCCGAGGTCGGGCATGCGCACGGCGAGCTCGTTCACAACCGCTCCCCCGTAGCAGAACCCTACCGCCCCGATGCGGCCGGTCGTCGACTCGTGGTCACGCAAGAAGCGGTACGCCGCCATCCAATCCTGCATCATGACCTCTCGATCGAGCTCCCGCTGCATCGTCCGGCCTTCGTCGTCGTTCCCGGGATAACCCCCGAGCGGGGTAAGCGCGTCTGGGCCTAGCGCGACGAAGTCGGCTGCCGCGAACCGCCGGACGACGTCTTCGATGTAGGGGTTCAGGCCTCGGTTCTCGTGGATGACGAGGACGCACGGTTTCGGCCCCTGCGCGTCGGCAGGAATCGCCATGTACCCGCGCATCGTTCCTGAGCCGTCGGGCGAGGGGTACGTCACGTACTCTTCCGAAATCCGTTCATCGTCCGCAGGCACGTGCGCGGCCCATGCGTACTCGGGCTGAAGGGCGTCGAGTACCGCCAGCGCAGCCGCGCCTCCGCCGAGGACTTTGGCAGCTCCTTCCAGGAAGTCCCTTCGCTCCACGAACCCGTGCACGTACCCGTCGAACAGCTTGAGGATCTCCTGGGGGAAGTCGGTGGCCTTCTTTCGCTCACTCATAGGGCAGGGTTCCTGGAGTCTGGACGCGCTGGTCGGAAGGGTGCGGTTGGAAGCGAGCTAATCGGCGCTGGCGAGTAGATCGGCCTCGAGGGTGCGAACCGCCTCGGGCTCGCCGATGACCGTGATCGCGTCGCCATCTCGGATCACCGTGTCGCCCTTCGGCACGATCGTCGAGGTATCTCTGCGCACGGCCACGAGAAGAGAGCCCGGCGGCAGACGTAGGTCGTGGACCGCCTTACCGATCCAACCCTCGGCGGCTCGGCCGGGAGCTGCTACGAACGTCAACAGCTGTTCTTGATCGAGGAGTGTGGCGCGGAGCTCTTCTTCACCCTCCGCTACTCGCCACCGATCGAGGAAGTCTCGTTGCTCGGCGATCGAGGCGAGGTGCCCGAGCAACCGCAGGTGATACCCATGCTCGTCGCTCGGGCTGAGCAGGAAAAAGAGTGCATCGAGGTGCGCGAGTCCCGCACTATCGCTCTCTGCGAGGAGCTCCGAGGTGTCGATCCCGGCATGTGGGCGGAGTAGCACCAGGTGAGGACGCTTCAGACCGTCGATCCGCAGGTGGGGCAGCGCCACACCGCGCTCGATGGGCATCGTGCCCGAGTCGAGCTCCTCTCGGAAGCCCGCCGCCAACTCGTCGGCGGATACGTCGGCGTGTGGGGCGAGTCGATCGGCAGCCAGCTCGAAGATCGCATCGAAGGAGAGTTGTTGGTCCAAATCCAGGATCGGAGCTCGTGCCACCAGCTCGTGGAAGGGGTCGTCGGTACGTAGCCCTTTCTCCTTCACGATGTACCGGAGTTCCATGTCGAGCGACGACGTGCGCCGTTCACCGAGTCGGGCGAAGGTGTGGAAGATCGCCCCGGCGCGTCCGACCCGCTTCGTCGCGTACTTCAGATACCAGACGGTCGCGAGGGCGACGAGGCCCAGAGTGAATAGGACGGCGAGGTGGCCCATCTGCTGGATTAGCCAGAAGGGGACGAAGAACGCCACCAGATGAAGCCACGGGTAACCGGGTGAGCGATACCCCGGGTCGTAACTCCTGATACCGCTCTCACGCATTACTACGACGGCAAGACTGAGCAGCGAGAAGAGGAGGAGTTGAAAGGCGCTCGCGAGCTTGGCGATCTCTTCGATGGGCAAGAGCAGAATCGCCAGGACCATGAGCCCGGCCGTGCTTACGATCGCGGTGATCGGTGTCCGGAAGCGCCCCAAGCGGGCGAGCTCTCCGGGAACGAGGTTGTCGCGTGCCATCGCAAGCGGGTACCTCGAAGCGGCCAGGATGCCTGCGTTTCCTGTGGAAGCGAAGGCCGCCAACGCGGCGATCACCACGAGCGCTTGACCGATCGTGCCGGACAGGCCGGGGATCGCGGCCGCAGCGGTGGCTGCGGGCGTGAGGTCTACGTACAGCGACGCCGCCGGGATCACTGCGACCATGATGTAGACGCCGACCGTGTACGCGGCTGCGGCCGTGACGAGAGAGAGGAACATCCCCAACGGGATATTCCGATCTGGGTCGACGACTTCTTCCGCGACGCTCGCGACCTTCGTTAGACCCGCGTACGAGACGAAGACGAAGCCGATGGTGGATGCGAAGCCGGCGAGGCCGTGCGAGAGGAACGGCTCATCTGTCGGACCCGGTGTGGCAGCTCCGCCCCCGACGATGTGGATCAGGCCGGCGGAAAGGAAGATCGCCATGACGGCGAGGAGCGCCCCGACGAGGATGCGCTGTAGTCCGCTCGTCTCCTTCGCCCCGACGATGTTCATCACCATGAAGGCGAGAGTCAGCGTCACGGCGAGCGGCCTGACTGGAAGGTCGAAGTAGATCGAGAGGTAGGCCCCCAACCCCACCAGGGCGAAGGCGCTCTTGAGCACGAGCGCCACCCACGTGCCTAGACCGCCTACCGTCCCGACCCAAGGCCCGAGGCTACGATCGAGGAAGTAGTACGCTCCCCCCGCCTTTGGCATCGCGGTTGACAGCTCCGCGACGCACAGCATCGGTGGGACGATGACGATCGCCGCTGCGAGATACGCCCATGTCACGGATGGGCCAGTCTGGGCCGCCGCGAGTCCGGGCAGGAGGAAGAATCCCGAGCTGAACATGGCGCCCGTGCTGATCGCATAGACATCCATGAGCCGGAGCTCCTTCCGGAGCCCTTCCTTTGGGCTGGATCCTTTCACGGTGGCTCCTCGTTCCACTTGAAGTGTCACCGACTCCGACTACGAACAGAGCCGAGAAGCTACTCGCTGACGAGTTGGAAGGACACATCTCTCGCGCCCGACTCGGCCGAGTCTCAACGCGCTCCTTGCCAGTCCCCGCGGCGGGCCCCCACGTTTGTCTTCGTAGCGTGCCTCGAGTCCTGGCGGCGAGCGTCCGCCCTGCTCGGATTGTCTGTCGGAGATTGGGCCCATGCATATACCGAACGCACTTCGCTGCTCCTCGCTGACCCTCACCGGAGTGTTGGTGGCGCTGGCGGTTGCCGCGCCCACGCCGGTGGTCGCCCAGGAGGGTGGCGAACCCGACGAGGTCACCTTCAGCCGCGACATCGTTCCGGTCCTTCAGCGAAGCTGTGTGAATTGCCACCGACCGAACGGTGTGGCTCCCATGCCGCTCGTCCGTTACGAAGACGTGCGTCGATACGCCCGCCGAATCGAACGCCGCACGGCCATTCGTGACCGGATGGGCACCATGCCTCCGTGGTATGCGGAGAAGGACGTAGGCATCCAGCACTACAAGAACGATCCGTCGCTCTCCGACGAAGAGATTGCGATGATCGCCACATGGGTCGAGAACGGGGCTCCTGAAGGCGACCCGGCCGATGCACCGCCAGCCCTCGAGTTCGACGACTCGGGAGCGTGGACGTTGGGCGAGCCCGACGTCGTGGTTTCCACGGACGAGTTTCTCGTAAAGGCGGGTGAGCCGGACTGGTGGGGCGACATCACACCCGTGCAGATCCCGATCATGGAGAACCGCTACGTAAAGTCGGTCGAGATCCGGGAAATCAACGACGTCCCCAGCGAGGGCACCGGTCGAGAGACGGTCGGCGGTCGATTCGTGATCCACCACATGGTGTGGAGCACTCGAAACGAGGAGGGTAGCATCACTCGCCAGACGTGGCCGGTGCATGAAGTCGGTCGCAACGGCGACGTCTTCGATGAGAATGCCGGTCGACTGCTCGAGCCGGGTTCTTACATCGTCTCGGAGTCGACCCATCTACACTCCAACGGACGCGACACGCGCGCCCGACTGGAGTTCGGATTCCGCTTCCATCCCGTGGGTTACGAGCCGAAATACCGGGAGTCCATCCTCGGTCTCGGGAACGGATCTGACATCGACATCCGCGCGGGCGAGAAGGACCAGGAGCTACACGCCTACACAGTGCTTCAGGCGCCGACGAAGATCGTTTCCTTCGAGCCGCACCTGCACGCGCCAGGAGATCGCATGTGTCTCGAGGCGATCTGGGGCTTCAACGTAGAAACCCTCTCGTGTGTGGGGTACGACCACAACTGGGTCCGGACATACACGTTCGAGGACGATCACCAGCCTCTCCTTCCCGCTGGGACTGTTCTGCACATCACCGGTTACATGAACAACACCGAGGAGAACTTCAACATTCCCGACCCACGCAACTGGCAAGGCTCGGGGAACCGCTCGGTCGCGAACATGTTTATCGACCTCGGAATGCGCTTGCAGATGACGCAGGAGCAGTTCGAGGAAGAGATGGCGATCCGGCGCGAACGGCTGAACCTCGGACCGAACGACCACGTAATCGGATGTCCACTCTGTCAGCTCGTACCGGTCGGCGGCCGATGAGGCAACTCTTCAGGGTCCGGTTCGCCGTCGGCTTTGCCGCGGCGACCGGGTTGCTGCTCGCGACCGGCACCTCCGTCGACGCCCAGCTCACCTATCAGAAAGGGCAGGACGTCGCGCCAGCATACGAGGGGTGGGTCGAGAACGACGATGGCTCGATCTCGATGGTCTTCGGATACATGAACCGGAATTGGGCCGAAGAACTGAACGTCCCCATCGGTGAGGAGAACTTCCTCTCACCAGGTCCTACGGATCAGGGTCAGCCGACGCACTTTCGCCCGCGTCGCAATCGGTTCGTCTTCATGGTGCCGCTGCCGTCCGACTTTCCTGAGGACGGAGAGCTCGTCTGGACGCTTACGACCGCCGGAGTCACCAACCGCGCGTACGGCACTCTCGGGATCGATCAGCGCATCGACAACATCGTGATTGCGTCGGAGACGGGCGCATTGGGGATCGGGGCCAGCACTGCCGAGACCCGTGCAAACCAGACTCCGGATCTCTCGGTGGAGAGTGGTACCGAGTACCGAGTCCCGGTCGGTCAGCCGCTCGAACTCGTCGTGCGCATGATGGACGATGGTCTCGAGGCAGCGATTGACAGGTCGAACGCCATGCTTGAGGGCCAAGCCCAGGCCGCGGCCGCAGCAGCGGCGAGTGGTGAGCCGCCTCGTCTTTCACGACGACAGTTGAGCCCCCCGACGCGCATCACAGTGAACAAGGTTGTTTGGCACCATGTGACGTGGTTCCTATTCCGGGCCGACGGAGATGGGCATCCGGACTTCGACCCACCGCAAGTGAAGACGTGGGAGGATACACGCAACGGAGCCAATTCGCCGTGGGCGCCAAACTGGCGGCGGCCGCCGATTCCTGAAGACGGTGTCTGGCGTACGACGGTGACGTTCGACGAGCCGGGGACGTACATCCTCCGTGCCCGTGCGGATGACGGGGCTTTGTATCGTGACCAGGACGTCCGCATCGTGGTGTCGGCGATCGCGTCTGAGTAATTCTAGCCGATCTCGGAAGCAGGCCAGGTCGAATTGTCTCAGGAGCCAGGCGGTCTCGGCGCGCTGAAGGATCCTACGCTACCGCACCCACCGATTCTGTGAGTGAGGCGCTGAGTTCATCGAAGTAGCGATCTTCCCTAAAGAGTTCAGCCGCGCGTGCACGAGCATTCGCGGCGAGCCGGGCTCGCAACTCGGAAGATCGGATTACCTGTTCCAATGCTGTCGCGAGAGCTTCCGGGTCCCTGGGTTCGACGAGCAGTCCGGCTTCTCCGGATGGGCCGATCTGCTCAGGGATGCCCCCTGCAGAGGTACCGATGACTGCCCGGCCGGCGGCAAGGGCTTCCAAGACCGAGTAAGGGAAAGCATCGCCCCACGCAGATGGGATCACCACGACATCAGACTCTTCGAGTAGAGCAGTCGTCCCGTCGACGTAGCCCAAGAAGTTGAAGCGGTCATCCACGCCTAGGCTCCGGGCCATCGACTTGAAGTGATCGAGCTTGGGTCCCGTGCCCGCGAACGACACCTCGTGAGGGGGTATATCAGGTCGCTTTGCCAATAACGCTACGGCTTCGATCAGGTGTCCTACGCCCTTCTCCTCCACAGCTCGCGAGGCGCAGCTGATCCGGACGACGTCGGATGCTGCACCCGAATAGGAAGATGTCTCGAACCGGGTCTCGGGTAGCCCATAGGGGAGGACTGTGATGCTGCTCTCGGGGTACCGCGCACTAGCCACTAGTCGGTGCTTGACGAAGTTGGAGCACGTCAGAACCTCGTCAGCCCTGAGCCAAGGTCGATTCTGTATAAACCCCTTGAGGGCGCCGCGAAGGCCCGTCGATGGTGGAGCCGGATAAGGGCTCGCGACTGAGATATGTGAGTGTACCACGATCCGGCGCACTCCCCACCATCGCATGAGGGGATAAGTCCAGTGCCATGAAGGGAGGTCTGTCAGGTAAGCCACTGAGATCTGATGTTGTTTGATCCCCCGGCGCAGGTTGGCCAGCTGAGCAATCGACAGATTCAACGGGTCATACACGAAGTACCGGTTCCCCGTCTTAGGACTCAAGATGTCGACTTCTCCGTCAATTTCGGCAAAAGACAGGACGGGTTGCCATCCGTCCCGGTACACGTCGTCTGCGATCCTGCGAAACGATCGGAAGAACGCTTGCCAGGCGAAGCCCGACCGGTTCGTGAAGTTCGACGAAATCCAGAAGCCAGGTCGAGACATGCCGTTCCGGTTGAAGAATAGGGGGTAGGGGCGAGACGGGTCCGTCTCAGTCAATCAAACTACCGGGTGCGGTCGGCTTGACGCCACGTTTGGATACGGGAGCGGCTCCTACGCGGGCCGGCATGTTCGCTTGAGGGCTCGGCTACACATGCGCGCGGACAAGACGAGGATCAGTCCCGCGTTGAGCGCGTGCGCCGCTCCGAGATGGGGTGAGACGCGAGCCAGGCTGAATACGAAGACGGGCTGCAGGCTCATGAGCCCCACGAGGACGAACGCGTAGAGCGGATTCGCACCGTACGGACGGGCCGCGAACGAGGTCGGGATACAGAGGAACGCCCCCGCCATCACCATCCATCCGAGCCGACGGTGTACGCCCGGTACCCCGTACCACATGAGCCCCGCTGCGTATACCTGCGCCAGCACGCCCGCGAAGATGAGGAGGGTCAGGATCCGATAGACCCCGGCGAGGGCCCGGCCTACCGTGAGCGTCTGTGCGCTCGGCTCGGCACGATCGTTCATCGTGTCTCCCGGACTGTTACCACGATCGTGAGAATCGCCAAGGCTCCGGCAAGGAGGAGAGCCCAGTGGTTGGCGAACGCCCTCTGGGAGCCTGGGGTGACTAACGTCGGCCAGTCGAGGAATGCGAAGGAGGGAATCGCAATGAAGAGCGCGGACGCAATGGCCCAGCGACGAGTGCGCCTCCACGCGTAAATCACACCCAAGAGGGTGGACGGCACGATCGCGGGGTCGAGGCCGAAGTTGTTGTGGATCAGGTTGGAGACCAGAAATGCCGCCCATGCAAGGAGAAGTAGCTGGCCTGTGCGTTCGGTTGCTCGATTTGGTGGACGATTCATCGGTCCTCTGGCTGTGAGATGCCGGTTGGGTGGGGCCGCCTGGACGCGGTGTCGCGCGTGCAGTCGCTCATGCGTGCCGCTACCCCCACGAATAGATCTCGCGGGACGGTGCGATCTGCTGTGACCACGACGAAGTCGACGTTCTTGTCAGCCGCGGCAAAGGCGAGTGTGATGCCGCGAGCCCGCTCGAAGGCTTCCCAACTGTTGAACGTCCGGGACGTGTGGAGCCTGATCTCACGGACGACTTCGTAACATTCGATCCAGTGCTCGAAGACGATCGGAACGGGAGCTCGATCGAGGACGGCAGGGACGGGCCGAGTACCTTCAGGAGCAGCGGAGGCACAGCCAGCCAGAGCCACTGCTGCGGCGGTCCCGAGGGTCCTGACGAGACCCGAGGAATGGCTGGTCGACGTGTTGGAATTGCGCCGTCGGAGGGACTGGTCTTTGGAGGTCATGGGTGGGCGTGGGGACGTCGGTGTACGTGAGCACGAGCATATATTAGTTTGACTGAACGTATAGTCAAATTAATAACACGGAACCCCATGCTGAGTACAATGCCGTACGAAGCAGAGCTGACGCCGATCGGACCCGACATCTGGATCGGCTTCTCTCCGGCGCGGATTCTCGGGATGCCCCTCACCACAACGATGACCGTTGTGAGGCTCGCGGACTCGAAGCTGCTCGTTCACTCGCCTACCAGGATCACCCCAGACCGGCTGCGCGCCGTCCGCCAGCTCGGATCGGTGCGTCACCTCTATGCACCGAGCATCACACATCACCGCCGAGTCGGAGATTGGGTGGCGGAGTTCCCAGAGGCGTTGGTGCATGCCCCAGCGCAGCTGCGCCCTCGGCGGCCTGACCTCGTGATAGGGCGGACGATCGGCGGAGATCTCCCGAAGGTGTTCCGGGGCCACCTGATTGAGATCCCGATCGAAGGGTTCCGGCTCCACGAGACCGTTCTCTATCACCTCACATCACGTACCCTGATCGTCACGGATCTCGTGAGCAACATCGGCACGCCCCGGGACGCTTGGACCCGCTTGTACGCAGGTGTGATGGGTTTCTACGGCCGGGTCGGTCTCAGCCGGGCGATTCGTTGGCTCGGCTTCTCGGATCGGAACGCCGCGCGACGAAGCGTCGAGAAGATCCTGGATCGCGCGATTGACCAAGTCGTCGTCGGTCACGGGGCACCGATCCAACTCGATGCCAAAGATTCACTTCGAGAAGGTCTCCGGTGGCTCTTCTGACGTCCTGTACGGGGACAGATCTCGACGGTGCAGTACTCCCCCGGTACCGTTGAGTCTCAGTCGGCCACACAGGAACACGAGAAAGCACGGTGCCCCGTACCTACGACATGCGTCTTCGCAGCCAGGGGGCGGAGGCTACCTACCGGCGGATTATCGACGCCGCGCACACTTTGCTCGATCGCCCAGAGGGCGGGGGACTCTCAATCCAGGAAGTGGCGGAAGTCGCCGGCGTCACACGTGCTACGATCCACAATCGAGTGGGGTCACGCGGCGACCTACTGAAGGCGGTGTTCCGAGATCAGGGTCGCCGCATCGGGTTCGAGCGGGTCTTGGCTGCCTTGGAAATCATCGACCCGGCCGAGGCGGTTGTACGCACTACGCGAGAGAGTTGTCGAGCATGGGCCGTGAGCCCCCTCGCGGTACGCAGGACGCTGGCCCTCGCTGCGTTGGATCCGGAAGTTCGGCAGGTCGTCGAACACTTCGAGGGGGAGCGGCGATCGCGGTTCGGCGTCCTTATCGACCGCTTGATCGCCTCGGGAATCCCCCACGGCCGTTTGGGCCGGGAGGAAGCGCTCGCCGTCTTTGCCATGACGACCGGCTTCCCCGCCTACGACGCAGTCGTATTCGACACGTCAGAAGAGGCCGCCGAAGGAATTCTCGTCCGGCTCGTAGCCCGCGGCTTGGGCTTGCAATAGCCGCCCCTTCCCGCCTACGACACCGGACGGCCGGGCCAGTCTCCGCGTTGGACGATGACTTCTCCATCGCTCACTACCATGAGCACGTCCTGCACCGTACCGATATCGGAGAGTGGGTTTCGCTCCAAGACGATCAGGTCGGCCTCGAGTCCGGGCTCTATCCGCCCCGTGTGACCGTCGACCCCGAGCAGCTCCGCAGCCGTCGTCGTAGCGGCCTGTAGGGCTTCGTGGGGCGTAAGCCCGACGGTCACGAGCTCCAGAAGTTCGTGCGCGAGCGTGGTGGTGCTGTTGGGCCCATAGCCGGTGTCGGTGGCTGCGACGATCCGCACCCCTAGCCTGTGCGCGTTGGCCGCCATGCTCTGCACCCGCGGGAGCATATGGCGTCCGCGGATGTTCAGCACCGCGTTGTCGTAGTCTCCCCCTGCGAGCGTCAGATCACGCACGATCGCGATCGTCGGAACTAAGAACGTGCCGCGCTCGGCCATCATGCTCAGCGTCGTCTCGCTGAGGTACGTGCCGTGTTCGATACTGCGAACCCCTGCTGAAACGGCCGCGCGTCCCCCGGCATCCCCGTGTGCGTGGGCAGAAACTCCGATCCCGCCCGCCGACGCTTCTTCGACCATCACGCGCAGCTCGCCCTCGGTGAACAACTGCTTCCGCGGGTCGGTGTTGGGAAGGCCGGCTCGTTCGGTCGCGTTGGTCTTCACGAAGTCGACGCCACGCGAGACGAGTGCTCGTGTGACCGCGCGCACCGGATCTAGCCCCGAGACTCCGCCTCCGTCCAAATGACCCAAGTCAGGATGGTCTTGGAAGAACCCTTCGGCCATTTGGGGCCGCACGTGGTACCCGGCTGCTAGGTACTCGGGTGTTGAGGCGAAGCCAGCTCGCTGGAGCTCGCGCATGCCGACGTCGGCGTAGTGTGCGGCACCCATGCTCCTCATGGTGGTCACCCCGGAAAGAAGGGCTCGACGGGCGTCGGCCTCGTTCTCTACGTGCACGTGGCCGTCCATGAGTCCTGGTGAGAGGTAACGGCCCGCCAAATCGATCGTGTGTACGCCGGTTGGGCCCGCACCACCGTCCTCATCGATGGATTCGATCAAACCGTTCGCGATGACGACAGTGGCGCCCGTCAACACGTCACCTTCCGTGATGTTGACCACGTTGGCGTTGGTCAGCACCAGGTCTTGGGTCGCTGCAGGAGCCGCGAAGACGAAGGCCAGTGCCAACGCGGAGAAGGGAGAGTGTGTCACGCGATGCTCCAGAGTCCGAGTGAGGGCCGGAGCGTAGGGAAGGCGGCGTGAGGGCGCTAGTGCGTCACCTGCCACCTCTGCGACTGGCCTCGGGCTAGAGGGAACCAGCCATCTCAACCAATCCGGCTCCGGACTTTCTCACTCGGTAGCCCAAGAAAGCTGCGACGGCTCCCACGACGAGTGCGGCGACCGCAGCGGCCGTCGACCAGCTGAACAGAAGCACGCCGGCTACTCCGAGGACCCCAGCTCCCACGAACAGCCCCGTGCTCCATCGGTTCACGGTCGCCTGGACTTCCTGCGGGCTCCGGCCGGCCACGGCCTCGACTGCCTGCTTCTGAGCCCACGTGGCGTCGGAGCCGAGTTGAGCCTTCGCGCGTCTCTTCTTGAGGTGAGCGGGCTCCTTCCCAGGTCGGAAACCTTTCATCGCGGGTTGGGGGCCGCGCCGTTTCTTTGCTGCCATCAGTCTTGGTCCTGGTTCAGGTCACGGGCCGTTGGGGCCGCACGATAAAGAGTCCTTCGTTCATGCTGGAGACCACGATCATCCCGCTCTCGAAGAACGGCCAAGCGCTCCATGCGCCCCCGCCGAAGCCGGGTGGATTCTCCCCATATGGAGTCGTATCGAACCACCCGATCTCGACTGGGCTCTCCGGATCCGAAATGTCGAGTACTCGGAAGCCGGCTTGATAATTCGCGAGGTAGGCGCGATTCCCCGAGATGAAGAGATTGTGGTCCGTGGCTCGATCCGGTCCGAGATGTTCGCCAATCAAGATCGGGTCGTCGAGCTCGGCCACGTCATAGATCAGCGTGCGCGTCCGGTCGGTGGTGCCCACGATCTCGTCGAGCTCATCGTTCACGTATAGGTATCGGTGGTCTTCGGTGAGCCATCCTTGGTGGATGTACGCCGTGCCAGGATGGCTGGCGCTCGAGATCGGCTTTGGAGCTGTCTTGTCTGTGACGTCCACGATGCGCATGGCGGTTTCGTTCGACGCGAAGCAGATCTGTCGGCCCTGATACGCTTCGTCCGGACCGCGATAGACTGTGCACTGGGCGTCGTGGGTCCTGCCGCTCCAAATGAGACCCTCCGTATCTGTGAAGCACCCCGCGAAGGAAGGGCTCAGGGGATTCCGAATGTCGATCATGTGTAGCCCGCCGCCGCACGATTCGGCCCCGGTGTTCGTGCCGACCGTGTAGGCGAACCCGGACTCCGTGTCGATCACGAGATTGTGGGCGCTTGCGACCAAGTCGTAGCGGGCATCGGGCTCGAAGAGCGATGGCTCTCCTGAGATGTCGCGGAGACGGGTGAGATCGAAGACGAGAAGGCCATGGTCCCCCGCGCCATCTCCGGTCATGAAGGCGTGGTCGCGGTACACTTTGATGTCACGGGCGTGCGACGGGTTCGCTGGCATGAGTCCGATGAAGGCCGGAGTGCCGGGGTCTGTGATGTCGACGAAGGCGAGCCCCGCGGTCCGCCCGACGAGCACGTACTCGCGACCGGTCGCTGGATCCGTCCAACCCCAGATGTCGGTTACGCCTTCACCCGGCTCCGCTCCGAGGGCGGAGAGCGGAAGAAAAGACACGAGGTCGACTCCCTCGCACGCGTATCCGGCCGCCTCGCCGTCCCCGCAGCTCACCGGGTCCGCGCCTCGCACCGCCGTGAGGCGGGGGTCTGCATCGAGCCAGGTAGGAACGTTGCTCGCATCGAGGTCGAAGACGCCCGCGACCCCGTCCCCTCCGTACGCCCCCGGAGCGCCGATCACGACTCGCTCGCCAAGGAGTGCGACAGACGCGCCGAAGGCTGACCGCGGGAGGTCGTCAGCCTCGAGTGTCCGATCAGCTACCCATCCCGACTCGTCGCGCACGAAGAGATGCGCTCGTCCTGATCCTTCTCTCGCCGCGGGATCGCCCACCACCATACGCGTCTGGGACACGGCGAGGGCCGCTCCGAACGCGATCGACTCGACACCGCTAGCCGGATCCGGGAGGACCGCACCGACACGGTGCCAGACTCCGTCGTCTCCTGGCTGGAAGCGAATGATGCGTGCCAGACCTGGAGCGGACGCGAAGGCTTCCGAGCCATCGGGGGTGAGCGCAACCGCAAAGCCGAGGCTCGCGTCTCGTTCTAGCGAATCCGTGGGAAAGGTCCCCGAACGCTCCCACCCGGCTTCCCCCTTCGAGAAGAAGTGCACCGCTCCTCCGTGGCCTTGGTCAGGGGCTCCGGCGAGTAGGTGCTGGTCGCTTATCGACAGCGTCGTGTGGGGTGCCGAGAGAGGGTCGTCGGGGGAGGCGAGGCTGAGGGCCGCTTCCAACGACCAAGCCCCGTTCTCTCGTTTCAGGACATGTACTACGCCTGGGTCGAGTGTGCCCCCAGCGACCGCGAGTCGGGTGCCGTCGGGCGAGATCACGGAGGTGCGTGGGGGCGGGCCCATAAGCCGATTCAAGGTCGGCATGTCGAGGCCGCCCGGTGGAAGTTCGCCACCTCCGATTCGCTCCGTCGGCACAACGGGCACCCGCGACCGTGCGGACCACGAAGTCCCGACCCGTTCATAAAGGTGCCCCGCCTCGCGCCCGAAGGGGTCACCGCCACCCAGGAGCAAGAGCCGTCCGCCCGATGCCAACGAGGGGGTCAGCGTTTCTCCCGGGTACCCACCATCCAGCTTCGAAAGACGGGAGTCCAAGACCCAGCCTCCTTCGACAGAATGCCGGAAGACCAATGCCGCGGCGGGGCCGATGGCGGCGCCAGGCTTTAGGACTATGACCTCATCGGAAGCCGTCAGCGCGACGGCCGCCCCGAAGCGGTCTTGAGTTGTGGCGACCTCGGCGAAGCCGAAGAAGACCACGGCTGCGAAGAGATGCGGAATGTGAGTTAGGAGAGCACGCACGAAGTCTCTCGTCGCGGAAGGAGTTGGGCCGGTCACGGTGTCGTGCCCGTTGGGGTTTGGCAACGTGTCTCACCGCTTGGTGGCCGTCCGAGCCACCTCACCCTACCTATGATGGCGACCGGATGTTCGCAGGATGTCGGAGAGAGTACGTCATGAGAACGATCATTACCGCACTCGATCTTCGTGCGAGCGCAGCGTGCGGGCTCGCGCTCGCCAGCTTCATACTCGTCGGATGTGAGGCATCGGATCTTCCCTCTATGGATGGGCCGGTGCATCCCGGCGTTGCAGCAGTCTTTTCGGACCTGGACCGTGACGACGCACCGGGCGCGGTCGTCGGCGTTGTCTTCGGTGGTGAGGTCGTTCATCGAGCGGGCTACGGTATCGCGAACATGGATCACGGGATTCCCATTACGCCGGGGACGGTATTCGACATCGCTTCGATTTCGAAGCAGTTCGGCGCAATGGCCGCTCTCTTGCTCGAAGAAGAAGGCCGTCTGGACTTCGACATCGATGCTCGGAGCTACGTCCCCGAGCTGCCCGATTTCGGACCGACCATCACTTCGCGGCACCTCGTCCACCACACCAGTCGTATTCGCGACTGGCCGCATACGATGCTGCTCGGCGGGGTCACGTACACCGATGTGATCTCTTTCGAGCAGATTCTGCGGATGCTCTACCGGCAAGAGGACTTGGACTTCGAGCCGGGATCGGAGTACTCCTACTCCAACACCGGGTACAACCTGCTCGCTCGCATCGTCGAGCTTCAGTCCGGGGAGTCTTTCCGCGAGTACACTGACGCTCGGATCTTCACGCCGCTCGGCATGAACGACACGCACTTCTCCGACGACTATCTGGAGGTTGTTCCGGGACGAGCAGAGTCGTACTCACCCGCCCCCGAGGGGGGGTATCGTCGGGCTGTCAACCAGCTGACGGCGCTCGCGTCGAGCTCGCTGAACACCTCGATGGACGACTTCATCCTGTGGATGAAGAACTACGAGTCGGCCGACATCGGCGGGGAGGCGTTGATCTCCCGCATGCTCGAGCAAGGGGTCTTGAATGACGGCGAAGTGCTGCCGTACGCGCACGGTCTAAGCTTGGGCGAGTACCGGGGGCTACCGACCTTCGGGCACGGGGGAAGCTGGGCCGGATACCGAACCAACTTCGTGCGCTTTCCCGAGCAGAACCTCTCGGTCGCCGTCTTCTGTAACGTCTCGGACTGCGACCCTGCGGGCAGAGCCAGGCGAGTGGCCGAGGTCTTTCTCGAAGACGAGATGGCGGCTTTACCAGACGACCGATCCGACGAGCCCGAGGAAGCATCGGTCGCGCTGAGTGAGAGCGAGTTGCTGCAGTACGTCGGCTCCTACCGCAGCAGGGAACTCGACTCAACCTACGACTTCGCGGTCAGGGACGGCGAATTGGTGGCTCACCATTGGCGGAACGAGACCGCGACTCTCGCTGCGACAACTCGAGATCGGTTTCGCGGCGACCGGTCATGGCTTCCCATCGTCCGATTCGTCCGGGATGGTTCGGGGCGAGTAGCCGGTTTCACGGCGAGCGGTAGTAGGGTCCGCAACATGGTCTTTGATCGGGTTGATGGGAGGTGAGTCCCTTCTCACCAGGATCGAGCCGCGTGCGTTTGACAGGCCGCCGCGCACCGGCGTAAGGTCGAGACTGGGTTGTGTTTGTCGTTACGATCACGGGGTTGGGTATGCCTTCGAGACTTATGCGGTCGCTCATGTGTGCGTTGGTTTCGGTGAGTACTCTGGGGTGCTCGGAGGACCTCGTGGATCCCGAGGCAGACGGCCTCAGTGGCAGCTGGACCATGGTGGTGGACGTGACGGTTGCGACCGGAGCGTGCGTCGGCGAGGAGTTGGCTCCTTTGGATACCCTAGTGGTGACGCTCCTCCAGCAGGGCAACTCCGTGACCATCTCGGGCGCCTTCGGGGACGCCGGGCCTCAGAACCTGAATGGGAACCTCACTGCCGGTGTGGTAACCGTCGGCGGCAGCTACCCGGAGGACGGCGGAACCACGACCGCAACTCACACTCTGACCGTCGCGAGTGACGAACGGTCCATGGACGGTACGGAGGCGTGGAGTTGGACGGGACCGGGAGGTAGTTGTCCGGGCAGCGCGTCCATCGTGACGGCGGTCAAGAACTGACCGCTGTGGCTGGCGGGCCCTCGTTTCCGGTGGCGGCGGCGAGCCCTCAGAAGACTGCGTTTACCATCAGGTAGAGCCAGGTCATATCCTCGTCCAGTCGTCCGACCTCACTCAGCCCGGCTGCGTGGAAGACACGGCTGTAGCCGAGCGTGGTGCTCAGAGCACTCGAGTGGCGGTGTGTTACTGAGATATCTACTTCTTCCCCGAAGTGCCCGTCGGTGAGCGCTTCCCCCGAAGTGGCCCGGAAGGTGTGCAGATCTACTCTTCCCCTGATGCGGTCCGATGCGATCCATCCGTACTTCATCGCGAAGTCCTGAAGCCCCGCTCCGGCCGTGTGTAACGGGATATTCAAGAACAGATCGGCGAAGCCGTAGAACTTGTGATTGGTTGCGAATAGCGTGTTGAAGACTTCGATCTCCGGGGTCGTGGGGTCGTCACCGGATAGGTAGTCATACCAGAAGGCAACGCGGTGCCGTCCCGTCGAAGATGCAGTACCGACCCGAGCGCCGATCATATATGCGCTTACGTCGAGGTCGGAGCGGGTTCCGGTTGCGATCGTTCCCTCGAGTCGGGCCGTGATCTCGCCGTCAAGGACGTAACGGCCTCCGAAGAAGTGTTCATCCGTTGGCGTGGATTCGCGGTTGCGATCCCAGAGCCAAAAAACGTCGAGCGCCCCCGGGCCGACAGGTTCGACCGTCCCGTACGTGCCGGCGAGGGTCCGGTCGTTGCCGACACCCGGGGCGATTGCATCGTTCACTTGGAAAGCCACCAACGACCAACGTACGGCTTCGAACGCGGCCGCTAGATGCACCCCGTCGAAGCTCTGTCCCTGCTGCGCCCAGTCGACGGCCCCGACTAGGCGCTGTCCGCCCAGGGGAGCTTCCATTCGGCCGATCGTGGCGGTGAGCCACCTGAGTCGCTCCCCCCGGACGCGGATGTACGCCTGATGGATATCGACCGCGTCCGCAGCCGTGTCGAACAACGGGTGGGTGTCACCCCCCCAAACCCGCACGTTTTGCGGCTGCACGAACAGGGTCACCGCTCCGTCGAGGGCGGCCTCCACAGCCACCCGCGTGCGCATAGATGTGAACGACTCTGACCCTCCAAGCGAGGGGTCTCGAAACTCGAAGCGTGGCCGAAGTTGGCCGCTCCAGGTCAATTCTTGGGCGCTGACTCCGAAGGACAGAGTCGTGGATACGATCAGCGCGGTGAGTGGGATGACGGCTTGCATGTTCGGCTCCCGGTTTCCGGCACCCGGACGGGGGATCCGCCCGGGTGTGTCTTGGGCTTGTGCGCGACGATGGTTCAGTTCGGCGTCATGGGCCTCGCTTCGAACGTGTTGGTCATGACTTCGTCATCCCAGCCGCCGGTGACGTGGATGAAGGCTTTTGCGTCGAAGAGGAACGCCTTGATCAGGTTGTGGTTCAGGTAGGCGTACGTGCCTTCCTGTTTGAAGGTGTAGACCGCTGCGGCGGTCCCACCGGCGACAACGTCCCACGATTCGAGGCCTTCGTCTGGTCGATTGTTGAACTTCCCGTAAGGCCATACCCAATCACCGTGCCCGCCGATTAGGTGGGGGAAGGACGGATTGTTGGCTTGCGAGTGGAGCATGAGGAGCGTTTCGCCGACCTCTGCCTCCAAGCGGATGTCCGATGTGAGGGCTCCGTACTCGCCGTTGAAGGCGATGTGCGTCGGGACGAGGGTCTCCATCGCCTCCATGACCCCCGGGAGTTGCTCCGCGAAGCTGGAGTAGCGCTCGGAAGTGCCATCTCCGCGCATCGGGATGTAGTAGTCTTGCTCCCCGAAGTAGTAGGCTCGGTCGTAGCGGATTGGGTCTCCGTAGCCGTCTCTCAACCCCTCACGAGGGAGGACGAGGATCGCGCCGTTCCCGCCGGTGGTGACGTGATAGGGGACCATGGCCCCGCCTGGGGCGCAGTGATAGACAAAGAAGCCGGACTTCTCCGCTCGCCAGAGGAGGCCGACTTCTTGCCCTGGAGCGACGTGCGTCAGTCCGCCTCCGCCGAGCGCTCCCGTTGCGGCGTGGAAGTCGACGTTGTGTGGCAGCTGGTTGTCCGTGGACCCGAACCGTACGGTGTCCGTCGTACCGTTGACCAAGGTCAGGTCGATCCAATCCCATTGGAACACGACCGGTACCGGTCCGGGCACATGGTTGTTGAACGCCATCTGCCAGACGAACACGCCGGGCGCGATCTCTACCTCGCGCTCCACGATCTCCATACGGATCTTCACGACACGTGGCGGCCCACTCGCGACTTGGTCGTGAGGAGGTAGGAAGGGTGGGTCGACCAGCTCCTGTTCGACGACTTGGGCATCGGCGAGCGGGAAGTCCACGATGTCTGGATCCGGCCTGTTCTTCCACTCCTCGGGAGGGGATGCGCAGGCCGAGGCTACGAGCAGAGCAACGCCCAGGGCTGGAATGGGTCGAAACAAGCCGTTGGCTCTCATGACTTTCCTCCTTATCGGACAGGGCGGGTAGCCCATATGCACCAATTGGTGCATGAAAGATCATGCGACTGCCTCCTCTAGCCTGTCAGGTATCGGCGGGAAGGTGGGTGGGGAAAACCCTGACAGATGGAGAGGGTCGGCTAGACGGTAGGATACCGCCATCGGGAGGACGACCTACTCGGCTCGTAGCGCATCGCTTGGGTCGAGGCGTGACGCCTGGACCGATGGGAGGAGAGCGGCGCCGAAGCCGACGAGCGCGAGCAGAAGAGTCGCCGATACGAAGGTGACCGGGTCCTTGGTAGTCACGTCCACCACGAGTGACTCCACAAGTCGCGAGAGAATCCATGAGAGCCCGAGCCCGGCGACGGTGCCGATGAGGATGACTCTTGCCGCACCGACCAAGGTCAAGCGCAGTAGTCCGGACGCTTGCGCTCCCAACGCGGCCCGGACAGCCATCTCGCGGGTCCGTAGTGACGCTGCATGAGCCACGAGTCCGTAGATGCCGAGGCACGTCAAGAACACAGCGGTGATTGAGAACCCTACGAGAATCCAGAGCGTAACCACGCGTTCGCGGAGCAGGTCGCCCACCCGTTCTGCGAGTCCCTCGACTTCTACCGCGAGGGATGCGTCAGACCGTTGAACGGCTGTTCGAACCGCGGCTGCGATGCCCGTCTGGCCGCCGTCGGTTCCGCGTACCACCACGTGCATGCCGCGGATGCGCGCTGGCACTTGGCGATAGAGTGTGTACAGCTCCGGCTGCACCTCCGACTCGAATCCGTCGTGCCGGACGTCCCCGACGACGCCCACGACGGTGAGCCATGGCGAGTCGTCCGGCGCGTACATCCAATCTTCCATGCTGGGAGACCGAATCAGCTGGCCAATCGCGCTCTGGCCGGGCCATGCTCGTTCGGCCATTGCCCGGTTTACGACCGCCACTCGAGCCCCCGTGCTTTCGTCGATCGCCTCAAAGGACCGCCCTTGGACGATCGCCATCCCCATCGCTCGGAAGTAGCCGTCGCTCACGACACGGTACCCGGCGCCGAAGTCAGGGTCGGGGTTGTCCGGGAAGGCGAGGAAGCCGCGCCCACCTATGCCGGTCGGGATCCAGTTCGCGACGCTTGCTGTCTCGATCCCTGGAGTGGCTGTTAGTCGCTCTAGAAGCGAGTCCCAATAGCGTAGCGCGGCTTGGCCGTCACGCGTTTGGTACTCCGGCGCGGTCAGGTGGACCTCGGCTACAACCACACCCTCTGGTTCGAATCCCAGATCTCGATTGACGATGGAGTGGAGGCTCCGAACGAGTAGCCCACCTCCGATCAGAATGGAGAGAGCCAAAGCGATCTCTGCGGCCACGAGTGCCCCTCCGGGGAGTCCTCGTCCCCCACGTACCCGCCCTCGAGAGCTGTTCAGTGACGCTGCGCGCGACGAACGGAGAGCTGGGATCAGGCCCGCAGATAAACCCGACCCGATCGTCAAGATTGCGGCAAAGCATGCGACGCGAAGGTCGATAGAGACGGACGCCGCTCGGGGAAGGGTGTCACTGAGGGTCCGAAACACGACTTCTCCCCCGAGCCACGCGAGAAGCAGACCGGCTCCGCCACCGATGAGAGCGAGGAGCAGATACTCGATGAGGAGCTGGCGTAGAACGGCTCCGCGGCCTGATCCGAGTGCCATGCGCACCGCGAACTCGGTGTCTCTGCGTCGCATCCGAACCAGCCCGAGACCCGCGAGATTGGTGCACGCGACAAGGAGTACCCCTCCAACCGCGACCATCAGCATCCAAAGCAAGTCGACGGAGTCGGCGACGAGCACGTCGCGGAGCGGGTCGACAACGACCCCATGGGAGTGGAAGGCGCCATCGGGATCTGAAGAGCGGATGTGGTCCGCGACCGCGCTAAGTTCCTCCGCTGTCCGCGCCGCTTCAGCATCGTGTGAGAGCCGAGCGACCGCTCTCCAGTTGATGTTGTTCCGCATCCCACCACTCCCCGCCGCGACGTGCACCGGCACCCACACATCCGTGCCCTCGGGGAACGCCTGCCGGTCTGCCAGGACGCCCACCACCTCGTATGATCGGCCGGAGATCGTGAGGAAAGCTCCCGTTGCAGAGGATGCGCTTCCGAAGTATTGAGTCGCGAAGTGAGCGGAAAGCACGGCGACCTGCCGGACCTCTTGTCCGTCTTCGAAGGAGAGGGGGCGGCCGGCGGCCATGCGAGGTTGAATGGCCTCGAAGAAGTCACCCCCGACGGACGATCCCATAGTCCGCATGGGGGCGTCGCCAACGACCACGCTGATCCGGTCCTGGCGGGCGATTCCTGTCGCCACGAGCGTGGTGGCTTGATCGCGCCAATCCCACCAATTCGCCATCGAAACGTTGTCACTCGTGCCGCCTGACTCGTAGATACCCCGCAGCGACACCAGCCGGTCTGGTTCGGGGAAGGGGAGTGGTCGGAGCAGCACATGGTCGACCACAGCGAACATGACGGTGGTCAGGGCGATCCCGAGACCGAGGATCGAGATCGACACGGCGGAGTGTCCGGGAGTCCGTACAAGCCGGCGAAGCGCCAGACGGAGGTCGCGTCCGAGGCCGTCAGCGATCGATCCCCACCGCAAGCGACTCTCCCGACGCTTGGCCGACGCGTACAGATCCTCTTGGGCCGTATCGATGTTGCCGAAGCGAGACTCCGCTTCTCTCCGAGCATCTTCGGGGTCCATCCCGGCCGCGGCCAAGTCGTCTGCACGCATCTCGATGTGTGTGCGCACTTCCTCTTCCAGCTCACGCCGCAACTCGGCCCGGCGGCCGAAGCGGAGTCGGAACAATCGACGGTGCCTCACTCCTCCCACCCTCCCCCTTTCTTCGTCAGACCGCTGCTTCTGGATCAATGGCCAGGATGTGGCCCACGGAGCGCGCGTAGCGCTCCCAGATCTTGGACTCCGCGCCGAGGTGTTGTCGGCCCTTCGTCGTCAAGCTGTAGTAACGAGCGCGCCTCTTGTTCTCGGTGATGGCCCATTCGGCTTCGACAAAGCCCCGCCCCTCCAACCGGTGGAGTGCTTGATATAGAGCACTGTCTTCCGCGACGAGGTCCCCGCTGGAATGCCGCTCGAGCCAAGTGGCGATTCCGTACCCGTGACTCGGCCCACAGCTCAGGGCTTTCAAGACGAGCAGGTCGAGCGTGCCTTTTAGCAGCGGTAGCTTCGGTGCCATACGATCACCTCTCAGATCATTCCCCGTATGTTCTAAGGGTAATGTGTACAGGGGAGGAGGGAAGCACAAGGTGCCCTACCTTTAATAGAGGCGACCGCAGAGCAGTTGCCATGCGTTGCCCGTGACTCCTTCCCGGAATCGGCCTGATGAAGCAGATCTACAGATGGCTCGCGGCAATGCCTCTACTCGTTGCCGTGCCGCTCACTATGGTCGAGGCTCAGACGGCCGCCGACTTCGACGAATCGCGGGCGTACCTCGGTGAGAGCCCGATGTTCGACGCGTTCTATCCGGACGAGTATGAGTCGCTCTCGACTTTGCGTCGGGAAGGGCGGGTCAATGACGATACTGCCCTCCTCATGTTGCGTCGGGGCGAGACGACGTTGGCCCTTCTGACGATGCAGATGTCCTACCACCACATCGCTCAGGGTGAGCTCGCGGGTGAACCGTGGATGGTCTCTTTCTGAGTAATCTGCAACACGGGGATCGGTCTGATCCCGAGCGTAGATGGCACGGTCCACACCTTCACTGAGCAAGGGTTATACGACGGACTCTTCCTCATGTACGATCTCGAGACGGAGTCGCATTGGAACCACATGACCGGTGAAGCCGTGCGTGGCCCGCTGAAGGGCGAAACGCTCCCGATCGAGAACGTCTTCCACACGTCGGTCGCCCAAGTGCTCGCCGAGAGCCCGGACGCACTCGTCGCGTGGTCCGAGCATCCGGCCGCGCTTCAGAGATCGGGGGATGGTGGGGGGACGCTGCGTCGCCTCATCGGGAGGATCACGGGGGTTCCCGACATGTTCCCGGCCACGATGGGTGAGGAGGACTCCCGGAGGGACCGGATGGAGATGGGAATCGGAATCTGGCAGGGAGAGCTGGCCCGCTACTACCCGCTACCTGTCGTGCGCCAGTGGGACAACATCGTGTTCGACGAGTTTGACGGTGAGAACGTACTCATCTACTACGACCCGTCCGCGTTCGCTCTAATGGCGGAAGTCACGAACGCATCTGGCGCGAGCTGGGACGGTTCGATTCTTCAGCTGTCCAATGGGGATCGCATTGAGGATGGGATCCTGTACGGCCCGGATGGTACACGGAAGGAGCGAAGCCGGCCCTTGCAAGTCTTCACCCGGTGGTACGGCTTCTCACTCACGTTTCCGGAGACAGACATCTTCGATCGGCGGCCGATCTCGGATCGCTAGTTAAGGGGCGGGCCGACCGGGGAGACCCAGCCCAAGGGCGTCCGGATCCTCGGGCAGCTCAGCGATCTAAACGACGCTCCAACTCCCGATCGAGGTGCTGAACGAGGCGAGTGCGCTTGAACGCGGCTCCGCTAACCGACCGGAACATGTAGAAGGTCTGTCCGTCGGGTGACACATCGTACTTATGCACCCCTGGGGCGCTCAGGTATGCATCCGCGACGAAGAGGGGCTCGCGGTCTACTACTGTGAATCTACCGCCCACGATGTCGTACTCTGCCGCGACCAGCTCCTGACCCACGCTCTCGAACGTTTGTCCTGTGCGGTAGAAGAGTGTGCTCGTGTCCCGAGCCCATCGTGGCTCCCGGCCCCCGTTCAGCGACACGGGCGAGCCGCCAGGTCGCGGATCTCGCAGGGACGTGACGTAGACCTCCAGGCGACCCGACCGGTCCGACGCGTACGCAAGCCACTCCCCGTCGGGGGACACGGCCGGGTCCCATTCCGTATATGGCTCGTCTACGACCACGGTCCCGACGGAATCCGTGTCGGGATCGATGATGAAGAGGTCAGGATCGCCTCCGGTCGTACTGGTCGCGGCGCGGTACACGATGTGGTCGCCTGAGGGTGTGTACTCACCTTGGCGGGCTCCCGAACCTGGGTGACGCACACGCGGCTGGGCGGACCCGCCGTCGACGGAGATTTCCCACAGCTCGTCTTCTGGTCCTCCCTCGCCGGAGTTGAAAAGGACAGAGAGACCGCTCGGGTGCCACGAGGGGCGAGCTTCGTAGAACTCCGATGTGGTCAGTCGAGAGCGAGTCCCGGTTCGTAGATCGAAGAGCCAAAGGTCGAAGCTGACCGCGTCGTGGTCGGCCACGATGAGCCGGTCCCCGTCCGGGGAGAGCGCGAGCGTCGTGTTGTTCGAGCTGCCATCCACTTCCCAACCAGGATCGATCGGGGAGAAGCGCCCGCTACGGTCGACCCGAACTGGAATGTGAGGACCACGACTGAAGCTGGTCGCATAGAAAAGGCTGCCCGATGCGCTGATCGCTGCACCCCACAATCCCGAGTAGATCACCTCGGGCGGACCGACCTCGCCCGATTCGGGGTCGAAGCGGGCAGCCATGAGTTGATCGTCGAGCATGAACGTGAGAAAGCCACTCTCTACGTACTGGCCGCGTTCCCCAGCCACCACACGTGTCATCTCTCCCGATCCGAAGTCCAGCAGGTGTACTTCGGAGGGAACGTTCGGCCGGTTCAGAGTGACCAAGCCCCGGGAACTACCCGCCAAGACGGAGGTCAGCGCAAGGCGCCCGCCCTCCGGTGGTGTAGAGAGTGTCGACGGCTCGCGCCCCGGCGCATCGATGCGAACGACCCCTCCGGATCGGGTCGCGTAGAGAGCTCCGTCATCACCCCAGATCGGTGCTTCACCGTCGATCCAGGTGGTTACCGGTCCTCCCTCGAGTGGCAGCACGTGTATCGAACCGCCTTGCGTGAAGGCCACCATTTCATTGTCGGCGGAGAGACTCGGGTACCGACCTCCGTCTGAGCCCGGTAGCACCGTCGCCTGCGGATCATCCCATCGACGGACCCACAAAGGGGTAGCCCCGGGCTCACCAGGACCCTGATACACGAGTAGTGATCCGTCGGGTGAGAGTGCAAAGCTCCCGGGGGCCGCGTTCGTGGGTTCTTGTCCAGTACGAAAGGGAGCCTCGAAAGTCTCGGGGGCTCCTGATGGAGCCGCTGTCGGGGCTCTCGTCGCCGATCGCCAAAGCCCGGCAAAGAGCATAGTGGTCACCGCGAAGCCGACGGCCGCCACCCGCCACCACCCGGTCCCGCCCCTAACCTCCGGGGAGCGTCGCAACCCGTGTCGGAAGGTCGGATCGTCGAGTGCGCGAATGAAGCCCGCCGCGTCTCGGAATCGGTCCGCAGGGAGCTTCTCCAACGCCCGAAGAATCGCCGCGTCGACGTGTGGTGGAACCGTCTTGCGATGCTCGATCGCGGACGTCGGCTCGTGCGTAATGATCTTGCCCAGCACCGCCTGGGCGGTCGAACCGGTGTAAGGCGGCTCACCGATTAGCATCTCATAGAGCACGCAGCCAAGGGCGTATGTGTCGGTTGCGGATCCTACGACTTGATCTCCCGTGGCTTGCTCCGGACTCATGTAGTGGGGCGTGCCCAGGCTCAGGCCGGTTTCTGTGAGTCGACCCCCTCCGGCGGTGCTTACGGCGAGAGCGATACCGAAGTCCGCAACGATCGGTTTCCCCCGACTCAGGAGGATGTTCGCTGGCTTGATGTCGCGGTGGACCACGCCCTGCTCGTGCGCAGCCTGGAGGGCTTCGGCGACGTCCTTCGTGATCTGGACAGCGTCGCCGACTGGAAGTTGTTTCTCGCGATCGAGTCGGTCTCGCAGGCTCTCGCCCTCGATGAACGGCATGGTATAGAAGACGATGCCGTCGGCCTCACCTGAATCGTAGAGCGGAAGGATGTGTGGATGCTGGAGATTCGCGGTCGTCTTGATCTCCGTGAGGAAGCGCTCCACTCCCACCACCGCGGCCAGCTCCGGCTTGAGCACCTTGAGCGCGACCTTCCGTTCGTGCTTGATGTCGCCGGCGAGGTACACGGTCGCCATGCCACCCTCGCCGAGCTGGCGCTCGACGTGGTAACGACCTCGGAGGGCCGCGTTCAAGAGGGAGATGGGGTCGGTGGGCATGGAATGCGTGTCGGTGACGACGGACGCTACTTAGCACCCTTTGTGCGTCCGAATAGTCCCGGGGAGCTCTTCCAACGGCAAGTCAGCGCCTTCGTGCGGCCAGGGAGGACGGCCGTCGGACGACCGAAGATGCATCTAAGGTCCCTCCGATGACCGTGGACCTCCTCGCCGAAGGAACCTTGTAGTCCCTGACGGTTCGACACATCGTCATGGTCGATCTGTGAGTCCGTCGACGGTCCCCGGCTCCGGCCGTGATGTCGAATTCGAGAGGGGTGGATGTGAAGAAGCTGATCTTATGGACGGCCGTGCTCGTGACGGCAGGCGCCGCTCCCCTCACCGGCCAAACGACTCCGCCGTCTGCGCTCGCGACTCGCATCGATCAAGCCCCGGACATAGACGGCGTCCTGGACGAGCCTTTCTGGCAGACGCTCCCGGTCATCTCGGACTTCACTCAGCGCGAACCCGTCGATGGCGCTCCTCCTACCGAGCGCACGGAAGTGCGGATCGCGTACGATGAAGGGCACCTCTACTTCGGCTTCGTCCTGTACGATTCCGAGCCAGAACTTCTGCGACGAAGCATCCTCCACCGCGAGGGTCGCATCGATCAGGACGACCACATCTGGATCGGGCTCGATTCGTACAACGACGACCGGAACGGGTACATCTTCGAGCTGAACTCGTTCGGCACCCAGGGCGATGCCCTTTTCAACGACGAGTCGATGACACTCGACGACTGGAACTGGGAGGGGGTGTACGAGAGTGAAGCGCGGGTCACGGAGGAAGGGTGGACGCTCGAGGTCGCGATCCCGTTTACAACGATCCGTTTCTCGGACGCGAACGCACCGGAGATGGGCATCGCCTTCCGGCGCGCCATCCGACGGAAGAACGAGGACGTCTATTGGCCGCGAATCCCGCAGGAGTACCGCAGCGGATTCATGACCGTGTCCCAGTACGCGACCCTGACCGGACTTCAGGATCTCCGACGCGGGCGTTACATGGAGGTGAAGCCGTTCGTGATCGCCGGCATTCAGAAGAATGCTGGAGAGGAACGCGATGTTCTGGACGATATCGGTGTCGACTTCAAATATGCGCTCACGTCCAACCTCGCCCTGGATCTCACGCTCAACACGGATTTTGCACAGGTCGAGTCGGACAACGTCCAGATCAACCTGACTCGATTCTCCCTCTTCTTTCCGGAGAAGCGGGAGTTCTTCCTTGAACGCGCAGGCCTCTTCTCGTTCGGGAAAGCCCGAGATACCGAGGTGTTCTTCAGTCGGAGAGTGGGACGGACCAACGACATCATCGGTGGTGGGCGACTCACGGGTCAGGTCGGTCCCCTATCGATCGGGGTCTTGAGCTTGCAAACGGACGATCTCACCGACGGAGCAGCGGTCGTTGCCCCCGGTGCCAACAACTCGGTTCTGCGGCTCAGGGCCGACGTCATGCCGCGTACGACGCTTGGCGGTATCGTCACCAGCCTGCAGAACGGAGACGGTCACAATCGTGTCTTGGGCGCGGACACCCAAGTCCGGTTCTGGAACAGCAGCAGCCTCGACGCGTGGCTCGCTCACGTCCGTGACTCGAACGCCGGGAATTCGAACGCGGGAGCCGTGGAGCTCAGACTCCAACCGGAGCGGTGGTACTCCGTGAGCGGGAGCTATCAGAACGTCGACGAGGACTTCGATCCCTCATTGGGGTTTGTGCGCCGCCGCGATATGGTGAAGTACTCGGGGACTGCCGCGTATACGCCTCGGTTCGAGGGGAGCACGTGGGCGAGATCACTCGTGGCTGCCTTCGTGGTGGACCGGGTCAACGGCCAGGACGGGAATCAGCAATCCTCGAGTCAGCTTTCCCACAACATGCTGACGTTCCAATCAGGGGACTTCGTCAGTTTGAATGTGCGACGGCGTTTCGAGCGGCTCGACGAGGCGAGCAGCATTCAGGGGCGGCCGCTCGCGGCGGGCGACTACGACTTCGTCGCGGTGGATGGTTCGTTCCGAACGAACCAGAGTCGCACGATCTCGGGCTCCGCCAACGCGTCGGTCGGCGACTTCTGGAGTGGAACCCGTACCAGCGTCGGCGGCTCACTGATGTGGAAGACCGGGCCGTATCTGACACTCACGGGGTCGACGAGTCGAAACGATGTCAGCCTCCCGGTAACGGACGGGGACTTCTCAACTACCGTGCTAAGCCTCGATGTGCTCGGGGCCGTCTCACGGAGCCTCTTTGCGAACGCGTTGGTGCAATGGGACGACGTCTCGAAGGTGCTCCAAGCCAATGTGCGCATCGACTGGATTCACACGCCGGGTAGCGACCTCTTCGTGGTACTCGATACGGGATATCTCACCGGGGATCTTCTGGATCCTCGCGATCCCCGTTGGCTGCGCCGCACCGGCGTCGTGAAGGTCACGTACCTCAAAGCGTTCTAGGGGGACTACGCGGCGCCCCTCACCCCTAACGGTTGTCTCTTCGCAACCATTTCCCCCACAATGTGTGTCATATGTGTCGGTGAAACGAAGTCCGGTGGGGAGGGCGAGCGATGGGGAAGTCTTTGGGCGAGTTCGAGCAGATGGTGCTCATCGCTGTGATTGCGTTGGGTGACGATGCCTACGGGGCGTCGGTGCGTCGCGAGATCGAGGAGCGCACGGGACGTGAGGTAAGCGCGGGTGCGGTGTACACGGTGTTGGATCGACTCGAGCGCTCGGGCCTCGTGCGGTCGTGGGTAGGGGAGCCGACGGCGGAGCGGGGTGGGCGGAGGCGGAAGCACTATGCGGTCCGTCCTCACGGAGCCAAGCAGCTACAGGTGGCGCTCGAGAGAATGCGTCGCATGGCCGCGGGTATGGGTGGCTGGATTGATCGACTCGCCCAGGAGGCAGAGTGAGGATGCCGCGGGAGCCTCGCTGCCTTTCGCTACTCCTTCGGCTCGTGGTGCGAGGGCCCGAGGCCGAGTTCGTCTTGGGCGATATCGCGGAGGAGTTTCAGCGGGTCTGTACGCGAGAGGGGATACAGGTCGCTCGGAGATGGTACCGGCGCGAGGCAGTGCGAGTGGCGTCGGGTTGGATCGCTCGGTCGCCACGATCCGCTCTCGAGCGATACGTGCACGACGCTCGCCTCGCAGCCCGTGCGTTGGTGCGGGCTCCGGCGTATGCGGTTGGGGTGGCCGTGACTCTGGCTCTCGGCACGGGCGGCACGATTCTGGTCTTCGGTCTCGCCTCGTCGGTCCTCAAGCCGCTCGATTTCCCGGACTCGCCGCAGCTCGTCGCGGTGTGGGAGACTCGGCAGGGTACACAGCGGTCTGTGTCCCCGGCGAACTACTTGGACTGGCGTCGCGAGGCGTCGTCGTTCACCGACCTCGCGGCTCATCTCACCCGAAGCGTGAGTCTCACGGTGGGAGGAATCGCCGAGCGTGGGTCTGTGGGGGTGGTCTCCGGCAACTACTTCGAGGTACTTGGCGTGCCACCAGCGCTGGGGCGCACATTCGACCCTGAGCTCGACACACGCTTTCCGCGACGTGTTGCAGTGCTCGCTCACGACGCGTGGGTCGATGCCTTCGGAGCGGACGTCGAGGCTCTCGGGCGCACTCTGCTGATCGATGACGAGTCGTACGAGATCATCGGTGTGATGCCGCCCGGACTCGATCACCCCAGCCCCGACGTGAGTGCTTGGCTGCGGTCGCGAACGGAAGCGCCCGAGGTTCCAGGATTCGAGGGAGACCTGCCCGCGATGCGAGACGCGTGGTACTTCGAGGTGCTGGGCAGGCTGGAGCCTACGTCCACAGTCGAGTCGGCGGCTGGCGAGATGAGCACGATCTCTGCCCGACTACGAGAAGCGTATCCAGAGGAGAACCGTGCGGCAGGCGCCATGGTCGTGCCCCTTCTAGAGCAAACTGTAGCTGGATTCGAGTCGGTGCTCGTTGCGCTCGCTCTGGTGGTAACCCTTCTCTTCGTGGCAGCGGGAGCGAACGTGACGCACCTCGCGCTCGAGCGCAGTGCGGCCCGGTCGCGGGAGACCGCGGTGCGAAGAGCGATTGGCGCTTCGGAGGCCGATGTGCGACGTGGGATGCTGTTCGAGGGGTGGATACTCGGCGCGGTCGGGGCAGGTGGGGGTTGGCTGCTGGCTCAGGGCGCTCTAGCGTCGACCGTGCTCGAGACGGGTGACTGGGTACCTCGGTCAGGTGATGTCGAGCTTGGGTTATCGGCGGCGCTCTTTGCCGGTGCGGTCGGCGCGGCAGCCGGCACGTGGCTCGCCACGGCGTCGTACCTTCCCCGTCGGGGATCTCAACCGGGCGGTCTGCGAGCGCGTGGGAGCAAAGGCTCTGGCACACGGATCCTGATCTCGAGTCAGGTAGCCGTAACGGTGGCACTCATCGCGGCGAGCGCCCTGCTCGGTAAGAGCCTCCGCACGCTCGCGGATGTGGACCTCGGATTCGAAGAGGACGGGTTGGCCACGCTGCGGGTCGCTATACCCGACGCGCGAGCAAGGTCTTATGAGGAGCGTGTCCAAGCATACTCGGCGATCGCGTCGGAGCTCGAAGGGCTCGCGTCGGTGCGTTCGGTTGGGATCGGGTCTGACTCCCCGCTCAGTGAGGGCCCTGGCGCCGGAGTGTTCGTGGTGGGTGAGGAAGTCGATGGCGATCCGCCTTCGGCGGGATGGCAGCCCGTCTCGGCTCACTTCTTCGAGTCGCTGGGGATCGAGCTGAAGCGGGGGAGGGGCTTCGACTTGAGCGATCGCCTGGGCGATACCGAGGTCGCGATCGTGAATGAAGCCTTCGTCCAGTCTGTGCTAGGCGGGAGGGATCCCTTGGGAGAGCAGGTGACCATGGGTCTCGACGGTCACGACAAGCCGCTGACCATCGTTGGCGTCGTGGCCGACACGAGAACCGACGGCCCGGCACGACCCAGCACTGCAGTGCTCTACCGGCCCTTCGCTCAGACTGTGCGTTTCGGAGCCACGTCGATGTTCGTAGCAGCTCGCGTCCGAGGCGACGAGCAGGTGGCGTTGGGGGAGATCCAGCGTGCTCTTCGCACCATCGCCCCGTCTATGCCCATCTACTCCGAGATGCCCGGCAAGGAGTTGGCCCGACCGTTCCGAGCGTCACAGTCGGCTCTCCTCTCGATCATCGGTGTTCTTGGGGCGACCGCGCTCCTTCTCGGTTCCGTCGGGGTGTACGCCGTCGCAGCGTACGGCGTCCGGAGACGGAGACGCGAAATCGGTGTACGGCTAGCTCTTGGATCCGATGCGCGAAGAGTCATGAAGGATGTGGTGCGACGTGGGATGCGGGACGCGGCGCTCGGCTTCCCCTTGGGGGGTGCACTCGCATATCTGATCGGCCGAGTCCTGGCGTCGGTGCTCTTCGAGGTCACGCCTCTGGATCCGGTCGTGCACCTGGCCTCGCTGGGGGTGGTGAGCGGCGTAACGGTAATCGCCCTCATGATCCCCGGACGAGGCGCCGCGCGCACCGATCCGTCGGTGGCGATGCGCGATACTTGAAGACAGCTGACGAACATGAGGGGAGGCCCCGTGCAGGGCCTCCCCTCTCTCGGAACGGGTACTAGGTCTGGACTACTCGAAGATGGCGACCCACCAGCAGGCGCACCCGCCGTTTCCGGTCGGGATCCGGAGCTCGTTCGGGAGATCCGCCGGGTCCATGGCCCCGTGGGGTGCGACCGCGAGGTGGATCTCTGCCGAGGTGGGCAGCTCGAGCGGCGCCCACCGGAAGGGATCCTCACCCACGCGGATCCGCCCGGCGATCGTCATCGAGCCGCCGGCACTGACCACGCCACCCACGTTGTAGGCTCCGCCCTGGGCAGGCTTGTCCATGCCGAGATCGTCTCCGTTACACGGTCCGTTGCAAAGCTCCGGGTAGTTGAAGACGAAAGCCCAGAGCGTAAAGATCTCCGGGTGACCTGGGGTCGTCCCGTCAGCGTACGTGTACGCGCCAGGAGCCGGGGTCGGCATGGTGACGCTCGCGCTGAAGCCGGTCGGCTGACGGACGATCTTTGCTCCGTCGGCCGAGTACACCCCTACCTCGCCCTGTTCCATGATGTCTTGATACTCAGCCTGGGGGCCCGCGACGACGGCGGCGGTCGGAAGACCCTCGCTCGGGGTCACGGTAAACTCCGGCCCGATCGTATCCGAATCACACGCTGCTGAAGCCAGCAGCAGGATGAACGCACTCTGTTTCGATAGCCTTCTCAACATGGGAATCTCCGATTTCTATTGTGAGGCCAGACGTGTCTGGCCGTGCTCTCATCCAGGTCACAAGAAATCGGTCGAAAGAGGCTCATCGCCTCCTTCGTTCAGCGCCGACCCCACCTCCGGTAGAGGAAACTCTCTGTGTCCCACTGCACGGTATCCAACTCGTTCGCGATGTGGTGCAGGACGAGCAGATTATTCTCCAACTCGTACCTGACTCCCAGAAGATCGACCGGCTGGTCGCCGTCATCCGTCGGCTTGTGGTACCGATCCACGATCCACTGGTCGAGTTCGCCCTGAGCGTCGACGGTGGGGTCGACGCTACTTCGTCCGGCCTGCACCCAGATGGCCGGGATCCCCTCCCGTACGAAGGCGTACTGATCACTCCGGACGAAGAGGTTCTCCTCCGGAGTGGGGTCCGGACTGACTGGGGTGCCGGTCCGCGCGACGGCGAAGTCGACGGGTTCGGAGAGATTTGAGTGCTCGTACCCGAAGGCCAGCACATCCGTGGCTGCGGCAATCATCCCCATGACGCCGTCCATGTTCTGATTCGCCACGACTCGCCCAGTCGGCAAGGAGGGGAAGCGCGCGAAGTACTCCGAGCCGAGCATGCCCGACTCTTCCGCTGTGACCCATAGAAACAGCACCGAGCGGCGCGGGGGCGGCATCTGGGTGAGCGTCGTGGCGAGCGATAGGATGGCCGCAGAACCCGAGGCATTGTCCAGCGTGCCGTTGTAGATCGAATCGCCGGCAACTGAGGTCCCGATCCCGAGGTGATCGAGGTGGGCGGTGACCACCAAGTACTCGTCTCGGAGGAGCGGATCGGTCCCTGGACGTATCGCGGCCACGTTCGCGCTCTCGAACGTCTCGTGGGTGAAGTCTGCGGATATGGTGATCTCCGCGCCGATGTCGAAGCTCGTCGGGACGCCGGCTTCGAGGTTTCTCGTGATGTCAGCGAGGTCATGGCCCGCGCGGCTCAGCCATTCCGCTGCAACGGCTTCACGTACGGTCAACGAAGCTCCCAGTTCTCCGGAGCTGGTCTCCGGAGCGTCACGTGTGGCGCCGGCTTCGCTTTGAGCTGGAGGCACAAACCCGACAGTGGGTCGACTTGTGGTCCGAAGGGTGGACTGAATCAAGGCGACTCCGAGGGCCCCGCGCGATACCAACTCTGCGTCGCGCACCTTCCGACTGGAGAGCACGGTGCGCTCCAAGGAGCCGAACGCTGCCGGGGCTCCCTCGACCACGAGGACGATCTTCCCGCGGACATCGAGGTCCTCGAAGTCGTCGTAGCCGAGATCCGGTGCGCTGATCCCGTAACCGGCGAAAGCGAGCGGAGCTGTCAAACGGGTCGAAGAGGTCAGGACACGTGCCGAGATCGAGAAGTCTTGACCGAAGTCGTACTGATTATCGCCGACGTGTAGCGTACTTCCTTCGTTCAGAGTAGCTCGGCGAAAGACGATCGGTTGGAGGAACGTGCCGTCGACTCCTCCCGGTTCGAGTCCCAGGGAGCGCGCTTCGCGCACGATGTAGGTTGCGGCCGAGTCGTAGCCGGGGGTGCCCGGTTGGCGGCCGGCCATGGCGTCGCTCGAGAGGGCGGCCATGTGTCCGAGGAAGGCGTCGATGTCCAGAGCTTCGACCGCTTCGTCGAGGGTAAGGGACTCGGTGGGTCCCGCACACGCTGCCAGGCTTCCGACGCCAGTCACGAACACCATCATGGCAGCGTTGAGTCTTGTTCTGTTCACGGGCGAAGTCTCCTCAGCGTTTCCACTCGGTTCTCGGTGGCGGCCCGAAGTCAGTGTACTTGAAGGCTGGCAACGGCTCTGATCTGGGCCAGATCATGTCGAGCGAATCGCCCTCGTAGAGATGGCCGCCCTGCATCACTTGGTGAATGGCCGTGCTGTTGCGGATATCGTCGAGCGGGTTGGCGTCGAGTACCACGAGATCTGCGACCTTCCCGACCTCCAGGCTTCCGAAGTCGGCTGCCATCCCCATCCCGGTCGCCACGTTGATGGTCGCGGCACGAAGAGCGTCATGGGGTGACATCCCGGCCATCTCGAGCATCCAGAGCTCCCAATGTACGGCGATGCCGTGGAGCTGTCCGTGGCCACCCGACGCCACGAGGCCTCCGGCATCGGCGATGGCTGCCGCTCCGGATCCTCCGTCCAGGAAGTAGTACTCGTCTTCCGAGAATCGTTGGCTCGTACGTGACTTATGATCGAGCGCGTCGTGCGTCAGGAAGTGCGCAAGCTTCTCATCGGCGTGAACGTCGGTGTTTTGATACCAGTAGAGTTCGCCCTGGTACGTGCTCGGAGACGCGACCACGAGCGTCGGCACATACATCGTGCCCGAGCGGGCGTAAAGCTGAACGAAGTCGTCGTACATGTGCACCCAGTCGGTTGGAGCATGCTCGATCGCGGTATAGCCATCGATCATCATGGCCACTTGCCGCATCACTCCTCCTCCCTCGGCCGTCGTGTTGATGCCGAGCCGGTCCCCAGCCTGGAGCATCCATTGGATCTGACGTCTCTGTGGCTGCATGTACTGCTTCGTGGAGATCGACCCTCGATCGACGTACCTCTTTACTCCTGCGAAGGCATCGTCGTAGCTGTCGATTCGGATCGCGCCCGAGGTCTGAGAGGGCCCGGTCATGAAGATTCGGGGTCCGAGCATTCGACCGGCTGCGATGATCTCCCGGTAGTGGAACTGATCAGTCGACGCGTTCACGTCGCGTGCTGTGGTGACACCGAACGCCAAATTCACGAGTGGCTCAGGCGCGATGTCCACCAGGACATCTCTAGGCATCCCTCGTATGTGAGCGTGAGCGTCAATCAGTCCCGGAATAATCGTTTTCCCCCCGACGTCGATGACCCGCGCTCCCTGCGGGATATCTACGGAGGCTGATGGTCCGATGGCGCCGATCCGATTCTCGGTGACCACGACGGTGCCGTTCTCGACAACCTCATCGCCGTTCATCGTGACGATGGTTGCTCCCGTCAGGGCGATCGTCCCTGAAGGCTTCGGCATGGGTACGACGAGGTCGATCGAGACGGGTGTGGCTTGCTGGTCGAGGCCTTCTTCCGGTGCGTCGGCTCCGAAGACGCTCCCGAGGTCGAGCTCGGAAAAGACGTTTGCGAAGACCCAGGTGAGTCTCTCGCTATCGCCACTCCACTTGAGGTCCTGCCCGCCGTTTCTCGTAACTCGCTCCAGCGGACCGGGCGCGGAGGACGGTGTGAGCGTGACGGTCTCGAGGGTGGGTGGAAGGGCTGCGACGTATACCTCCTCGCGCAGCGTAAAGGCGACCCATTTGCCGTCAGGCGATGGGACCATCTCGGCAGCACCTTCCGCGTTGGCAACCTCGCGCCGGTCCGTGCCGTCGAGGCGGACAGAGACGAGGGTGCCGTTCTCGGCGTACGTGATGCGAGCGCCGTCGGCCGAGAACGTGAAGACGTTGTCTGACGGGGCGGAGATCACTGGCTGCGGCTCGCCGCCGTTCGCAGCGATCCACTCGATGAAACCCCGGTTGTTCGAATTTCTGTGCCTCGAAGCGGCCGGATCTTCGCGGACGTAAACGAGTCGGGCTCCATCGGGTGACCACGCGGGGTTGGCGTAGTACGCCGGTATCGAAGTCAGGCGGGACGGAGTGCCACCCGAGGAAGAAACTCGCCACACGTGTCCGCCCTCGGTGGCGTGCCAGCTGACGAACGCGATGCTCGACCCGTCAGGTGAGAAGGTGGGTTGATATTGGTTCACGCCGCCTTCCACCAAGGGTCGAGGTCGTCCGTCCGGGAGATCCATGATCCAAAGTTGGTTGAGCGACCCGAAGACGAGCCGCGTCCCATCCGGACTCATCTGGGCGTACCGGACGTTGCGGACCGTCAGGGAGTCGTCTTCGAAGGGCATCTCGTGGTGAACCCTGGGGCCGAGCTCCTTCTCCACGTGCGCGGTGAACGGGATCTCCACTACGTCGCCGTCCTCGATCGTGACTTCGTGGAATCCTCCACCACTGGTGAAGACGATGGCATCGCTCTCGGGCGTGAACGAGAAGCGCGTGCGCCGGTTCAAGTGCTCGCGGTCAATGGGGAAGACGAGCCAATCGTCTTCGCTAGTGCGGAGATTCCGGAGCCGTATCCCGCTCATCGCGTCGATGTCAGCGACGTATGCCATCCATTCGCCGTCCGGCGAGATTGCGGGTCGGGCGGCGCCCGAAGGTGCGCGGGTGATCGCGGCGATGTCCCCTGTACGCCGGTCCAGGCGCATGATCTGGGCCGGCCGAGGCAACCCGTTGCCGCGCAGTGAAGTGGCGCCAGGTCCGTCTACTCCGCGGAAGTAGACGTACCGATCGTCCGGGCCCCAGCGGAACCCAATGCCTTCGGTCCCCTCGTGCAGCGGAATCCCGCTGCCCCCGTCGATATGGATCAGCGACGGGGTGCGACCGGCGTTGGGGCTACCTGCCTCATTTCGGCGGACCAGCGCGTACTTACCGTCGCTCGACCATTCGGGGTCGTCGAAGTGATAGTCGCCGCGTTCCGTGGTGATGGGGTGGGGGTCGGAGCCGTCGGCGTTCATGGCCCAAAGGTTCTCGTTTCCACTCCGATCACTCACGAAGAGGATCTGCGACCCGTCGGGCGAAAAGACGGGTTGTAGGTCGAGTGCCATGCCACCGGTCAGGCGGGTCGCTTCACCGCCTACCCTGGGGATCGAGTACACATCCCCGAGGAGGTCGAAAACGATGGTTTCGCCATCAGGAGAGATATCGAGGTTGACCTGTGTGCCCTCGCTGACTTCGAAGGAAACGGTGCGTGTGGGAGTGATGCAGAGCGTGTCGCACTCGTTTTCCTGTGCCTTTGCAGACGGGGTGCTGAGGGACACCAACAGCGCGAGGAGTAGAAGACACCGGCGGCGGATCATGGGAGCTCTCGTTGGGTGGGGCGGACAGGCATCCTGCTCGTCCCCATAGGTGGGGAGGGCGCAAGCTAGGATCGCGCTTCAACGCGGAACAGGCGGCAGGTAGACACACGCGTGGCCCTTGTGGTAACGTCCCTTTGCTCCCGGTCGGGAGCTGTGGATCGAGGACGGGAGGGCGACGAGGTGAGGAGAGCCTAGGTGAGCGCACAATCCACGATCGATCTCTTGTGGCGGCGGAGAGGTATCGCGGCCGGGCTGGTCCTGCTAGCGGTTTCGGCCGGATGCTCCGGGGCATCGTCGGACCCGCCCGCGCCTGCTGTGCCCGCGGGTCGTGACCCGGAAGCGCTCGCCGCACTCGAAGCTCTCTACAGGGCGCGTGCCGACAGCGCGACGATGAACGTCCACCAGGCGGATGTGCGCTTCATGACCGGAATGATCGGCCATCACGCCCAGGCACTGGTCATGTCCCATCTAGCCCCGGACAACGGAGCGAGCGAGGAGATCCTCGTCCTAACCGGCCGCATCATCAATGCCCAGACGGACGAAATCGCCGTCATGCAGAGCTGGCTCCGTGACCGAGATCGGCCTGTTCCCGACGTCAGTCCCGATGGAGCTGTGACACCGCCCCACTCCGACATGGCTGACTCGTCGATGGATATGTCGGGGATGCACTCGTCCGACATGCCGATGGCCGGAATGCTTTCTCCCGCGCAGCTCGACGAACTTCGAGCTGCGCGCGGCCGTGACTTCGATCGCCTTTTTCTGACCTTCATGATTCAGCACCACAACGGTGCAGTGACCATGGTCCACGAGTTGTTCGCCACGGACGGCGCGGCTCAGGACAACCTCGTCTTCAAGCTCGCTTCCGACATTCAGGTCGACCAAACGACCGAGGTGGCCCGGATGGAGCGGATGCTGGAGGCGATCGGCTCCGGCCGCTGACCATTTTTCTTGGCTCGACACTTCATAATGAGACAAACCACCGAGGTACATCGGATGAACCAGATCGTTACTCTGCGGCGGACCCTCGCCCTCGCTGGGGGGATCCTGCTCGCCGGTTGCAGCGGCTCAGGGCCTGCGACCGTATCCCCTCCACTGCAGTATGCGTCGACCGTGACGCCACTCATGGTCGAGGCGCCGGATCCCGACCCGCGCGTCGGACTTCGTGCAGGCCTCTTCGACGCCGGGGAGGCGATTTGGAACATGCGGCTCATCTCCGCTACCCCGCCGCAACCGGAGTTCGTTGGGAAGACGAACTCCGATCTCGCCTTTTCGGGCGACTACGCCATTCAGGGCAACTATGACGGAGTCCAGGTTTGGGACATTTCCGATCCGACAGCTCCGGAGAGCGTGATCACCTTCGTTTGCCCCGCGTCCCAGAGTGACGTCTCCGTCTACGGTAACCTGCTCTTCGTCTCCGGCGAGGGCATGACGGGCCGCTTGGACTGTGGTTCTGAAGGGATTTCGGAGGCGGTGAGCCACCACCGGCTGCGCGGTATTCGCATCTTCGACATCTCCGACATTCGGAATCCGGAGTACGTCGCGAACGTTCAGACGTGTCGCGGATCACACACACACACCGTCGTGGAAGACCCTGACGACGACGCCAACGTCTATATCTATGTGTCGGGCTCGGCGCCGGTGCGACCTGCCGAAGAGCTGGCCGGATGCTCTTCGCTCCTCCCCAGTGAAGACCCGAACTCAGCGCTCTTCAGAATCGAGGTCATTCGCGTTCCGCTGAACGCACCGGAAGACGCCGCGATCGTGAGTTCGCCGCGGATCTTCGAGGGTCTCACGGCCCCAGAGACGCATGGGTTGGCGCCGGACGACTTGGCTGCCATCGAAGATGCTCGTGCGCGCGGCGCCTTCGTTATCGAGTTCGCCGGCCAGGCTCAGGTGCTCCCGGATCAGTTCGTGGCGGGGATGCTGGACAGCATCGTGGTAGCACGAGGAGGGTCGGGTGCGCCGACCGCGGCCGACAGTACGGCGTTGCGCGATTATCTCCCGACTTGGCTACAGCAGATCACCGGAGGCGGGGACGGTCGGGAAGAGATGGGGCCGACACAGTGCCATGACATCACGGTCTATCCTGCGATCGGCTTGGCGGGTGGAGCGTGCGAGGGCTACGGGCTGCTCCTGGACATTAGTGACGTTGCGAACCCGACCCGGTTGGCGGCCGTGTCCGACGTGAACTTCTCCTATTGGCACTCAGCGACCTTCAACAACGACGGCTCATCCGTCGTCTTCACCGACGAGTGGGGCGGCGGCGGTGGTCCCAAGTGTCGTGCTTCGGATCCGCGCGAGTGGGGAGCCAACGCGCTTTTCACGATCAACGGAGAGGATCTCGACTTCGAGACGTACTACAAGATGCCGGCCCCGCAGACATCCTTCGAGAACTGCGTTGCGCACAACGGGTCTCTGATCCCGATCCCCGGCCGCGACATCATGATCCAGGCGTGGTACCAGGGAGGCATCTCGCTCTTCGACTTCACAGACGTGTCGAACCCAATCGAGATCGCTTTCCACGACCGAGGACCTACGGATGGAACGCGCATGGGCAGCGGAGGAAGCTGGTCGGTTTACTGGTACAACGGGCTTATCGTGAGCTCCGAGATCGCTCGGGGGCTGGATATCTTCGAGCTGATCCCGAGTGACGTGATTTCGCAGAACGAGATCGATGCGGCCAACTCCGTTGTTCTGAGCGAACTCAACTCGCAAGGGCAACCGATCTTCGAGTGGCCGAACACGTTTGCCTTAGCGCGGGCGTACGTCGATCAGCTCGAGCGGTCGGGTGGGCTCCCGACTGTGCGCGTGGCAGCGGTCCGCGAGGCGCTAACCGGCGCGGAAGCGGCGTCAGGTTCCGCTCGTCGAGCCGCTCTGGGGACGTTAGCCGACGCCCTCAACTCCGATGCCAGTCGCTCTGCGGATGCCGACAAGGTACGCAAGCTGGTGGATGCTGTAAGGGGGCTGGCCGGCAGCTGACGGTAGGAGCGGCGGCCTCTTCGGAGGCCGCCGCTGTACGTCATCGATGTCCGGTTGGAAGCCCGCCTGTGCCCAGTGCATATTCGAGCGCAGGGTCTCGTCCCGACATGAAATCCTCGAACGTCCATCCGATCTCGACGTCCGGTGCTAGCGACCCGACGGCGATGTTGAGTCGGTCCTTCCCTTCGAGGTGGCACTGATCCTCGTGGCACCCGTTCCCGATGTCGTGCTTCTCGAGAGATTGCCCGATGGCGTAGCCTGATCGGGGGAGGCGGAAGGCGCCCTTCGATTCGGCGTAAAAGGCTGTTCGATCACCAGAGTGCTCTCCCACGATCACGGTACGGACCGGGTCGACAGCTTTAGGATAGAACGAGGTGTAAATCCCTGCGGAGAACGTTGCAGGTGATGTCAGAACGTAGACCCCGCCGGCCCCGACGAGGTCAGGCAGATCCATCGCCATCTCAGCGGTGCGAGTGAGATCCCCACCTCCGTTAAATCGGTTGTCCAGAACGATCGACCTCGGTCGGTCCTGGTGCAGCGCATCCCGTACATCGTTCGCGAAGTCACGGATCGATACGCCCTCCTGGTCGATGTTCGAGCGCAGTTGGATGTAAGCGACGTCGCGCGCGGCTAGGTAGACATACCGGAACCAAGCGGTGGGTGCGGCGAAAGCCAGCGGCGTGTCGGGTGCCGTCGGACGGATACGAGTCCACTGGCCGTTCTCGCCTCGAATCTCCGAGTCGACGAGGCGCCACCACGGGAAGGTTCGTACAGGAAATGGACCGGACCGGTCAACGTCCAGCTCGATGTCTTGTGCGCCGCCCTGGAGCGAAACTGTGAGTGGTAGGGGCTCAGGGTCCGCGGCGAGCCCCGCCGCGTGTAAGAGCGGTGGGGAGATTAACCAGGGAGTGGCATAGTAGTGCTGGAGGTGCGATGCGACCCCACCGTGGTAGGGTTCGAGGTGCTCTACGAGCGCGTCCGGCGCCAGGCCGGCGATCGATTCGATCCGCGCCCCGACGAGGTCGGCGTGCTCGTTCCTCGCGCGCACAATGTAGAGCCCGTCACTGAACCAGTAGACCCGGATCGGGAGCACTCCCAACTCGAAGATGGGTAGCGTACTGATGTTTGAGTGACCGTTGTCGGCCATTCCCACAACGGACGCCACCTCCAGATAGAAGCCGGCCTCCGTCGTTGCGGCGGGAGACGCCGCGAGCTCTTCGATCCGCGCGAGCGCGGCGGCGCGCCCGGTCCGATCGAAGGACGCCTCTGTCTGGACCCACTCGGCAAGAGCTCGGATATCGGCAGTCCGGTCGTCCACCTCCACGCCTTGTCCGTCTGCACAACCTCCTACGACCGCAAAGAGCCCGACCGCACCCCACGACACACTCCTCATCATCGTCCCCATCCTCGTCATCGGTTCGTCGTCGTCCGCATTGAATACCGCGACCAAGAGATCCGGCGGTCGCAGCCATAAATACGATAGTGTATATATACGAGCGTGTATAGAACGACATGGACAACGCTCTGCTTCTGAGCGTCTTTGATCTCGTCGCCGGAAGTGGAATAGGGGGTGGGGGTGTTGAGTAAGGTGATGATGGCCGGAGTGATCTTGACGGTTCTGGGTAGCGTAACCGGGCCGCGCTCGGCGATGGGGCAGACGCCGGAAGTCGAGAAGGCTCACGTCTGGTTGGCTGGCGGCTTCCTCGTCGGTGGAGCGAGGAATCTATTCGTCGAGGTCGGAGGCACGGTCCAGGTCGTTGCCGAGTGGGATCGCCATCATACGGCCCTCCGCTGGTCAGGGCTGTTCGACGCGACGAGCGCCGGCGGCGACTTCGTCGGGGAAGTCGCTCTGCTGTACGGGCGAGCCAAACGGCGGCGGCGCGCATATGCGGCCCTTTCAGCGGGCCCGGGTCTTGTCACCGTGGACGGTGCCTGCCCCGGAACAAGGCGACGGTGCTCCACCCTCGGCTTGGGTGTCGGGGCAGAGGCTGGGCTGAAGGGCGGCGTGATTGGGATCAGTGCCAACCTGGTCGGGAATCTGAACCCACGAGCTTCCTACGTCAGCGTGGGGCTCTCACTGATGCTCGGCTGGATGGACTAAGCCGCCGGGCAAACGGGTGTGCGAGCCCTCTTGCCCCCCTATCCCGCCGGGTACCCGTAGCTCGCCTGCAAGCCGAGTGGAATTCCCAGTCCCCAGTACGCGAGCAAGAAGATCGACCAGAGCACGATGAAGAACATCGAGTAAGGGAGCATGATCGAAACGAGTGTCCCGATGCCGAGCGATTTCACGTAGCGCTGGCAGTACACGACCACTAACGGGAAGTACGGCATGAGTGGGGTGATGATGTTCGTGGTCGAATCCCCCACGCGATACGCCGCCTGCGTAAGGTCCGGGCTGATGCCGAGCTGCATGAGCATCGGCACGAAGATCGGAGCCAGGAGTGCCCACTTCGCAGACGCCGAGCCGACCGCAAGGTTCACGAAGCCGGTGAGGAAGATGATGCCTACGATCGTGAAGCCGGCCGGGAGCGCGAGCTGTTGCAGGAAGTTCGCTCCCTTTACAGCCATAAGGGCGCCGAGATTCGACGTTCCGAACGCGGATATGAAGAGAGCGCAGAAGAAGGCCATGACGATGTAGTAGCTCATCTGGCTCATCGCTTTCGTCATCGCGTCGATCACGTCCTTACTCTCCTTGAACGTGCCTGCCGCGTATCCGTATACGGTGCCCGGGATCATGAAGAGGAGGAAGATCAGAGGGACGATCGACTGCATCAGGGGCGCGGAAAACGCGGTGAGCTCCCCTTCCGGAGAGCGGAGCGGCGAGGTCACGGGTGCGGCAGAGAACCAGAGAAGTGAGACTCCTCCAACCATGACGGCGGTCGCGAGCCAGAAGGCTTTGCGTTCTCGGCCGTCGATCTCTTTCATCTCCGGCATCTCGTCCGCGTCCCCGTCGACCGTCGTGCTGGCGAGCCGGGGCTCGACAACGCGATCGGTGAGATACCAGCCCACGAGCACGATCAGTACACTCGAAGCCGAAGTGAAGAACCAGTTGTTGAGCGGGTTCACCTGCATGGCAGGGTCGATGATCTGAGCGGCGCCTTGGGTGAAGCCCTGCAGTAGCGGATCGATGCCGGAAGGGATGAAGTTGGCAGAGAAGCCACCGGAAACCCCGGCGAAGGCAGCTGCGATACCAGCGAGAGGGTGCCGACCGGCGGCGTAGTAGATCACGCCTCCGAGGGGGATCACCAGCACGTACCCGGCATCCGTCGCTGTGTGGCTCACGATCGCGACGAGGATGAGCATGGGCGTAAGGAGCGCCTTTGGCGTGACCCCGAGGACGATTCGCAAGGCGGCATTGATGTAGCCGCCATGCTCGGCAACGCCGATCCCGAGCATCGCCACCAAAACGACCCCCAACGGTGGGAAGGTCGTGAAGGTCTGCACCATACCGGCCAGGAACGTAGCGAGGCCGGCTCCGGTTAGGAGGTTGTTAACCGCGATGGCCTCGCCCGTGCGCGGATCGAGCTCGGTGAAGGACACACCTGAGAGGAGCCACGACAGGCCCCACACGAGGAAGAGGCTGATGACGAAGAGGACGGCGGGGTCAGGGAGCTTGTTCCCGACCGCCTCAATGACGTTCAGCATCCGGTCGATGCGGCTCGGTTTCGACGACGTGGCTTGCTCCGTGGACACGGGCTATCCTCTCGGGGTGAGTGCTGGATAACTGGCGCGGAGAAGGTGGGGTGAAGCGGCTCTCTATGCACGCGCGCCCTCGGCCCACCAAGTCATGTTGTCCGTCGAGCACTTTGTGCGACCCCCAATTGGAGTACCCATGACCGCAACCTGGCCCGCATCCTTTCCCCGGATCCCGCAGTCGGAATGGGTTCACGAATCGCTCGAGGATCTCGCTCTCAACTACGATTCGGTCGAGAATCACGGGTGGTATTCCAATCTCGATCACACGGTCGAGCAGGTCGGCGACTACGTGCGCAGAGGCGACATCATCGTCGATTACTCGGGGGGCACCGGCATCTTTGGGAAGCGGCTCCTCGATCGGATCGGCCCGAAAGACGTGGGTGTCGTCATCGTGGACTCGTCGCCGAAGTTTCTTCGCCTCGCGCTCGAGAAGTTCCGCGACGAGCCGAGGATGGCGTTCAGACTCATCCGCTATCTACGGGATGAGAAGAGGTTGGAGCGAGTGGATGAGGTCGTTGGCCCTGAGATCGTAGAGCGCGGCGTCGACGGTGTCGTGTCCACGAACGCGATCCATCTCTACTTCAATCTTTCTGAGACGCTCGAGGCGTGGCGTAGGCTCCTCCGCCCCTCCGGTCGGGTCTTTATCCAATCGGGCAACATTGGGAACCCGGACCTGCCGGATGATGAGTGGATCATCGACGAGACGGTGGAGGTGATCCACGAGACGGCGATCCGAATCGTCCAAGAGGATGATTCCTACGAAGCCTACCGTGCGGTGCTTGAGGATCAGGAGTACATGACCGCTCATGACGTGCTGCGGCGGAAGTACTTCTTGCCCGTGCGGCCGCTCGATCACTACCTGGCCGCGCTACGCTCGTCGGGTTTCGAGATCTCGAGCGTACGACACCGCCGGATTCCTGCGCGTGTCACGGAATGGTTCGACTTCTTGAAGGTCTATCACGAGGGGGTCCTCGGATGGGTCGGTGGTGCTGAGAAGATCACGGGTACCAATGCCACACCGGCTGTTGTGGAGGATCGAGTCGGACTCATGCGCGCCTCGATGGACCGAGCGTTTGGCGACGCGTTCGAGTTCGGGGCGTCGTGGACATATATCACAGCGGAACCGAAGATGTAGCTCAAAGGTCCACAGGGAGGTGGTGGTGATGAGGTGGTCGGGTACAAGCTGGATCGTGGGCGTTGCTTGGGTTGTATGCACGGCCTTCGGCGCTGAGCTAGAAGGTCAAGAGGACAACGGGTACACGAACCTCCGCGTGCTACCGTCTGACATCTCTCGAGCCGAACTCGGCCAGGTGATGTTGGATCACCTCGCCGGACTGGGACTGCCCAGGCGGGCGGGGGAGGGGTGCCTCCACTGCCACGCCGGTTCGCTCGAAGTCCCGCGCAGCGAGTGGGACTATGCTTCCGACGAGAAGCCGGCCAAGGAACAGGCCCGCGTGATGATGGCGATGGTACGTGCGATCAACGAACAGCACCTGGCTTCACTCGATGGTGCGCGTGGCGTGGAAGTCGGATGTACGACGTGCCATGCGGGTCGACTGAATCCCATGCCCCTCGGAGACCTGCTGCTCTCCGAGTACGACCAAGGCGGAATCGCTTCGCTCGAGAGTACGTACCGAGCGGCGAGGGCGCGGTACTACGAGGCCGACGCATACGACTTCCGGCTCTCCACGCTGATCGAGGTAGCTGGCCGACTCGCCACGTCAGGCGAGGAAGAGGACGCGGCCCGTGTGCACCAGCTGAACATCGAGTACTCGGACGATCCGGCTGCGCATGCCGGTCTCATGCGACTCCGGCTACTTCAAGCCCTCGATAGTGGTGGGAACGAAGCGATGCTTGCCCGCTACGCCGCCCTGAAGGAGGAACACCCCGAGGATGCGTTCCAACCGTTGGTCTTGGATGGACTCGCTTGGCAGCTATACCGCTCCGATCGTCAAGCTGCAGCGTTGCTCCTCTTCGAGCTGAACTTCACAGAGCATCCCGCTTCCTTCCCGTCACACGAGAGCCTCGCGTACGCCGTGTTCGATCAAGGCGACCAAACAAGAGGTCTTGAGATTGCGCGAAGGTGGCTCGAAGGCCATCCCGATCATCGGGCTGGGCGGCAGCTCCTGACGGAATTGGAGCGCATGAGGGGCGGTGTGTGATCGGCCCGGTTCCGTCGTATCACAGGATGGATTGAGCCCAAGCGGTGTCTTGCTGGGTGCGGCTCAGCGCGATCCCGATTCGGCCGCACGGCGGCACTCGGTGACATAGGCCTCTGGCGCTCGATCGTCTTCCGCGAGCGTCACAAGAGCTGAGTCGATGTTTGTCAGTCCGAGCTCGGACGAGCCAAGGAGAAGCTGGGCGATCCCGAGCCGGCATCGAGCCACCTCGGTGGCGTAGTGCCCATCGGGGAGCGCGGGCTCGAGGATTCGGAGGGCTTCGCGGGCGGTTTCCAAGGCGGTGGAGGGCCGGTCCCGGAGAAGCTGGATCTCCGCTCTGGTGAGGAGTGGGAGTCCGCGGAGGTAGTGGCCCTCCGGCGTCGTGCGGCTGTAGACGGTGTGGGCAAGCGCGGACATCGAGTCGGCTTCCTCGTACTGTCCCAGCTCTTTCAGACTGGCTGCGAGGTTCTGGTAGTTATCGGCGAGGCCCCGGGTGATCGTTTCGCCGTCTGCCGACTGTCGGGCTTCGACGAGTGCGCGCAGTTCAGTCACGGCGTCTTGGTGACGGCCCATCGCCCGGAGGGTCACTGCGAGATTGTTGCGGACAGTTAGCGTCTGGCTGTGCGCCCGACCGGCGGTCTCCTCGAGTGTAAGAGCGCTCGCACGGAGCAAGGGCTCAGCTTCCTCGTGCCGCCCTTGGTCCCCAAACAGTTGGCCGAGTTTGGTGGCTGCGAGGGCGGTGCGGGCGTGGTCATTCCCGAAGGCGCCCTGCATGATCTCATGCGCTCGATCGGCGGCGGCCAGTGCTTCCTCCGGGCGCCCTACTTCTTGATAGACATACGAGAGATGGCCCAGTACGTCGGCAAGATCGATCTGGTGCTCTGGGCCCGCGCTCTCGTAAATGGCGAGCGCTTCCTCCCCGGGCGCACCGTCCACGACTCCGGTGTGATTGATTCGGAGCCACTGCAGCTCGGCCAGAGCGTGCGCGAGCCGTGCATCCCCAGGCTCTGTCGTGGTGCGCAGCGTAGCGATCGCGCGTTCCAAGAGCTCGTTCGCTGAGTCCGGCGACTCCGCACGAACGTACGTCGCGAGCGTTTCAAGGTCGCGTGCGTAGCCCGGTGTGTTCGTGAGCGAGTTTCGTTGACGGATTGCGACTGCGCTGTCGACGAAGGATCGACTGCTGCTGGGCCCTTGCCGCCCGTAGAGGATAGACGCGACGGTCGTGAGAAGGTCAGCCTGGAGGGCTGGTTCCGTCGCTAGCTCGCTTTGGAGTCGTTCGCCGGCGGGCACGAGAATGTCAGAGATGCTGGGCTCAGGGCCGCCGCTGCCGCCAGTGTCGCCGAAGGGGTCCGACGTTTCAAGGAGATCCACGAGGAAGGAGCGCATCAGCTCCGCACGCTGAGCTTCAGCACGGGCCTGATTTCGCTCGCTCCTCAGCTGCCTCTGAGATACAACGATCGTACTCGCCCATATCGACGCTCCCGTCACTCCGACCACCGCGACCGGGACGGCCCACCGGTTCCGCCTCGTCCACTTTCGCAGCCGGAGCGTCCACGGTGCGGGCCGAGCACGAATCGGCCGTCCGTCTCGGTGGCGTCTGAGGTCGGACGCGATTTCTTCGACCGAGCGGTATCGATCTGAAACGGTCGGCGAGAGGCACTTCGCTACGATGACGTCGAGGTCACCCTGCAGCGTTTGCCTCAGGGCGGTTGGCGTCGTTCCTCGATGCTGTGCGAGAACACTCTCTTCTTCTGTCGACGTGCCACTTAGTGCTCGGCTCGGGAGTGTCGGGGGGCGGTCGCTGAGCGGCTGTGAAAGGTGACGCCCAGTCGGGTGTAGGCCCGTGAGGAGTACATGAAGCAGGAGCCCGAGCTGGTACACGTCCGTGGACACCGTGACGGGTTCACCGCGCAGCTGTTCAGGACTCGCGTACCGCCGTGTAAGCGGGGCGTCGCCCACCTCCGTGATGGCTTCGTCGGGATCGAGGTCGAGGAGCTTGGCGATGCCGAAATCGAGGAGTCGAACTCGACCCTCGCCGTCGACGAGGACGTTGGACGGTTTTAGGTCCCTGTGGACGACGAGTCTCCGGTGCGCCTCACCGACGGCGGCGAGCACTTGGTCGAAGAGATCCAGGCGACGCTCAGTGGACAAGCGTTCCGAATCGGCCCACTCCGTGATGGGCGCTCCGTCGACGTACTCGGTGACGAGGTACGGACGTCCGTCCTCCGTGCTTCCCCCGTCGAGGAGGCGGGCGATGTTCGGATGCTCTAGACCGGAGAGAATCTGCCGCTCAGCGATAAAGCGCCGGATGACGCGGTCCGTGTCGAGTCCCCTTCGAAGGACCTTCACGGCGACTTTCTGGTGATACGCGCCGTCAGCCCGTTCCGCGGAGTAAACGGTGGCCATCCCCCCTCGCCCGACTTCTTCCTCCAGCACGTACCGACCCACCCGCATTCCGGAGAGATCCTCTTCTGCCGGTCCGTCAGACCAGACCGCTCGCAAGAGTTCGTCACCTGGCGCTACGTCGAGGTTCGACGCTTGCGATGTCAGGACGAGAAGGCTTTGGACGGCGTCGAGCAGTTCGACATCATCTCCGCACGAACGGGCTAGGAGAGCGTCCCGCTCTTCCGGTGGGGTCTCGAGCAGCAGCTCGAAGAGATCGTCGACCTCTCGCCACCTCGGCCAGATTGGGTCGGGGTCGTGCGTCATGGGCTCGGACGTCCGGGATCTCGCTCGATCGAACGGAGGAGGTATGCCCGTGCCCGCGTCCATTCTCGTACGACGGTTCGGGGAGATGTTCCTACGGCCTCGGCGGTCTCCTCGATCGAAAGGCCTGCGAAGAATCGACATTCGACGATCTGCACCATTCGCTCACTCTCGCGGCCCAGTAGCTCTAACGCCTCCTCGATCGCGAGGACTTCGGCTGCTTGGCGCTGGACGACATGGTCGTCGTCGAGCGGCACCCGAACCCAACTTCCCCCTCTTTTCTCGGCCTGGCAGCGGCGTGCGAAGTCGATGACCGTACGTCTCATCACACGAGCACAGAAGGCGAAGAAGTGAGCCCGACTCGGCCATTGGTGCCCATCGTGGCCACCAGGCGCGAAGCGTAGAAAAGCCTCGTGGACGAGCGCGGTCGTATCCAGCGTTACGTCGCCGGGAGCCCCGCTGAGCTGCCGACGGGCGAGACTGCGAAGGACCGGATACGTCGCTTCGATCAGTCGTTCGAGAGACCCTTCGTCTCCTTCGCTCCAAAGGCGAGCCAACTCTGTGATGTCCGGCTCGCTGTCTGCGGCCGTCTTCTCTGAGCTTTTCGACAATACCTCGGATCCGTCGAGAGGGCATCATACCAAACGGCGCCAACGTACCGAGGGGGAGTGGAGCGAGCGAGACGTCTCGCCTGACTAGGATCAGTTGCAATGGTCGGTCGGTAGGTCCCCGGCTGGAACGTGGACAGGCGTCATCGGCGCGCAGTTCGCGGTCGTCTGGCCCGCACCAAACACGATCCCCAATCCGCCGGCCGTGTCCGTGTGCCCGGTGCCTTCTCCGAAGAAGGCGAACGAGCCTTGATCCGATGCAGTGTTGATCGTTACCGCCCCGGATGGTTGGACCGCCCCCCAGCTCGAGGATCCGGCGCTCTCGATCGTCGTGTACGTGAACGTGGCGGAACTCCGGAAGACCTGGACCCCCTTCCACGCGTTGTTCACTCCTGCGAGGCGAATCGGGTTGGTCTCAGTTCCATCGAAGGTCAAACTGCCTCCCTCGACGAGAAGTCCGACGTCCCCGGCGAAGAGGATCTCCGTGCCCTCGTCTACCGTGAAGTCCACTAGGTCGACGTAGAGTCCGTTCGGAGTATCGACGATCACGTAGGGCACACCAATGTCTTCCCAGACCGTGGGCTCAGTGATCCGGGAGGTGTAGGCGTACACGTCGATGACGTCACGGGCGTTGCCTATGTACGTCGATGTCGGGTCGAGGTCGGCGGCCACGGTGGCGCGTACGTGCGCCGGGCCCAAGGCGTGCCCAAATATCTCGTTGTTCGCGAAGCCCGGCAGTTTGGCGTTGTGGCGCGCGTGAATTCCGTAGCCCGATCCGTCCAGAATGAACGAGTTCGTGATCTCGATACTCGCGTCTTCGTCCAGGAAGAGGTTCGCCCGCTGGATCGAACCCGAGTGGCTGTTGCTGCCCGCATACTCGATCAGGACGTGGTCGAAGCGATTGATCGAGTCAGCACTGAAGATCCGGACACCCCACCAGAAGCCGGGCGTTCTTTCCAAGCCGCTGAAGACCACAGGAGCGTCCACCGTACCCTCGGCCTCGATCGCTCCGCTCGGAGAAACAGTCATTCCCATGTTCTCCTCGAACAGAATGCGGACGCCGGGGTCGAGCCTCAGTGTGCCACCCTCGACATCGAAGGCGTGCTCGGCCGACTGCTTTCGAACGACGTAGGCGTCTCCGAATGGCACCCACGTTACGATCTCGTCGATCGTGTTCCCGTGAAGCAGCACGTGGTCGACATCGTTGCCGAACCCGGAGGAGAACGGGTCGAGGAAGTGCGCTTGTGACGTGTTTACGAAGGCGGGTCCGAGAGCGTTCTCGGTCAGGTTGTTTTGTCCGTGCGTTCGGAGCACTGCTCCGGAGTTCATCGTGAGGCCGTGTGCGGAGCTCTGACGGAGTGTCGTGTGCAGGAGTGAGGTCTCAGATCCGGTCATAATGAGACTGCCCCTACGGATCGATCCCGACAGATTCCCGCCACCGGTATACTCGATCGTGATGTACTCGAGTCGATTCTCTGCGTGCGCGGTTCCGTCCAGCCACACGCCGCCCCAGTGACCGCGGACCGAGTCTGTTCCTGTGAGCACGATCGGGTCGGTATCAGTACCGACCGCGAGGAGCCCGCCGCTACCACGAATCACGAGGGTGCCCTCTTCCCATGCGGCCCGTACGCCGGGCTCGATCGTCAGGAGCCCTCCCGAGTTCGTGATCCCGCCTTTCACGAGATAGTCCACACACTCCGGGAGCTCGATCCAATTCTCCCACGTTGCATCGGTGCTCATCGGCCCTCCCGATACCTCTCGGGGCAGGGGACATGGCGATACCGTGAGCGTCAGACTGGCCGAGCGAGCCGGATCCGCGGTGCTCGTTGCCGTGATCTGGGCCGAGCCGGCTGAGACCCCGGTGACGAGCCCAGTGCCGTCGACCGCCGCGATCGCTGCATCGCTCGTACTCCAAGAGACGCCCTGCGGCTCGCTCGAAGGATCGACGAAGGCCGCGAGTTGGAGTGAGGCGCCAAGGGGGACTTGGGTGCCCGGTGCCTCGACACGGACCCCGGTGATGCCGGTTGGGTTTGTCGGGCCGTCGCCGCCGCACGCGGCTAGGCCGATGAGAAGGGGCGTGATCGAGGCGAGGCGTCGAGTGCACTTCATGGGGCGGAGCTCATCTTGTGGGTTGTCCCGGTGCGGGGCTTTCTGCAGCCCTCACCTTCTTGATCGCAAAAGCGGTCGGAATCACGCCACGCTCGATGTCACCTTGCTTGTTGTAGAATGGCAAGGTATTGTCATTCTACAGTATGACCGTTGCGGAGCCGGGGTAATGAAGAAGTCCAAGGCCGACCTGGTGCAGGGAACGCTCGACCTGCTCGTGCTCAAGGCACTGACACTGGGATCGCTCCACGGATGGGGGATCTCCAAGCGAATCCGGCAGATGTCTCGCGATGTGCTCGAGGTGAACCAGGGCTCTCTCTACCCGGCGTTGCATCGTCTCGAAGACCGGGGACTCGTCTCATCCGAATGGGGCGTCTCGGACGAAGGGCGCCGGGCAAAGTTCTACACGCTCACTCAATCGGGTCGCGCGCAGTTTGTTACGGAGCGGGAAACGTGGACGGTCTTCACGGCAGCAGTGGCACACGTGCTGGAATCGAGCTAGCGGACCCGGGTTGGGGGAGGGAGGTGGATCGTGACTTGGAATCGACTGAAGCGGCGCGCGCGGGTCTTGGCCCGAAAAGACGAGGTCGAGATGGAGCTCGATGCGGAGCTCCTATCCCACGTCGAGATGGAGACGGAGGATTTGGTTCGCAGGGGCCTCTCTCCGAGTGAGGCCCGGCGAGAGGCACTTCGGCGCTTTGGCGGTGTCGAGGCGACGAAAGAGCGTGTGCGTGAGGCCCGTGGAGGGAGGCTGTTGGAAGACCTCCTGATGGATCTACGCTACGGGGTTCGTAGCCTAGCTCGCAGCCCTGTGTTCACACTCAGCACGTTGGCCGTTCTTTGCCTCGGGATCGGAGCATCGGTCTCCCTATTCGCGGCGGTGGACGCGGTGCTCCTCGAACCGCTGCCATATCCGGACTCCGAACGACTTGTCCGCGTCTGGCCGGCGTCACCCACGCGCGGAGTCGAACGGGCGTCGATGTCTTACCCCGACTTTCTCGATTGGAGGGAGCGTTCCACTGCGCTCCAAGCCGTGGCCACGTACTCGTCGTTGCCAGGCGACTACGTCGTGCTCAGTCCGGATGGGCCGCTCGAGCTGTCTACCACATGGGTAGCCGGCGACTTTTTCGAGGCACTCGCCGTGCCTCCTCTGCTCGGGCGGGCGCTGAGCCACGACGACACTGCAGAGATGCGCCTAACGGCGGTATTGTCACACGGCCTCTGGCAGCGCTACTTCGGCGCGGATCCCGCTGTCGTTGGCACCACGCTTGAACTCGACTACCGCACGTTCGAGATCGTCGGCGTCATGCCCGAGGCGTTCACCTTCCCGGTTGATCAGTCGGTCGACGTCTGGGTGCCCCTCACGGCGATTCCAGAAGACGACATCCCGCTGTCGCTTCGCCCGGTGCGCTTCCTACAGGCTTTTGGACGACTCGCCCCTGGCGCTACGAGCAACTCGGCCGAGCAAGAACTCGGAGGCGTCGCGAGTACGCTGGCGGACACGTATCCCGACTCGAACGCCGGTGTCACGAGCGCCTCGGTAACTCCGCTGCGCGCGTGGCTCGTGGGCGATGTCCGTCGGTCGTTGTGGGTCGCGCTTGCTGCGGTCGGACTCATCCTACTCTTAGCGGTTTCGAATGTGGCCAATCTCCTTCTCGCGCGTGGTACATCACGTATGCGGGAGGTGGCGGTTAGGCGGAGCCTTGGCGCGCCGGCAGAGAGGATCGTGCGGCAGCTCCTAACCGAAAGTGCCTTGCTAGGTGTGATCGGCGGTGCGCTCGGAATAGCGCTCGCTTGGGGGACGACCCGCCTCCTTTCTGGATTGGCAGGTACCCTACTCCCTCGGGGAAGCGAGATCTCTGTCGATACGAGTGTGCTACTCACCGGTATCTCGATCACCCTCTTGGTATCGGTCGTCGCTGGCGCCCTGCCGGCGGTGCGAGGGGCGGATGTGGCCCCCGCGGGAGTGCTGAGGGCGGGTCGCCACGGTGGGCGTCGAGGAGTCCGGCTACGCCGCCTGTTGGTCGGTGCCGAGGTCGCGCTTGCAGTTCTGATCCTCACGGGGGCTGGCCTCCTCGGCCGCAGCTTGCTGGAGTTGACCCGTGTGGACCCGGGCTTCTCGACGGATGGAAGAATCGCGATGACGTTGACGATCGCGGACCAGAAGCACCCCGAGCGAAGCGCATGGATGGGGATCTACCACGAGATCCTCGATCGAATCGAAGCCGAGCCAGGGGTCCTGGCGGCCGGAGCCATTCGATACCTGCCCTACCGAGGGGACGGAGAAGCGCTTCCGGTGAGGGTCGAAGGCATCTACGAGCCTGCCCCAGACGAACAGGGGTACGCCCGGCTGTTCCAGGTATCCGAAGGGCTGTTCGACGCGCTCGGGGTCCGGCTTCTGAGAGGGCGGGGCATCGCACGAACGGATGGCCCCGATGACCCCACGGTCATGGTGGTGAACGAAGCCTTCCAGAGGGATTTCTTCAACGGTGAGGATCCCATCGGGCGTCGCTTCGCAGTGGGGAGTGGCACGTCGGCGCCCGAGGCCGAGATCGTCGGTGTGGTCTCGAACGTCCGTCACAGCGGGCTAGCCGAGAGAGCCAACCCAGCGGCCTACGTTCGAAACGACCAGGTGCCCAGGATCCAAATGTCGTACGTCGTTCATGCGGCATCCGACCCACTCGCTTTGACGGCTGTGCTGCGTCGAATCGTGGGTGAGGTCGACCCCGATCAAGCCATCTCCGACCTCGTTCTCTTGGACGATTTGGCCGGTGGTGAGCTCGCCCGCCCCCGCTTCTTCACTGGCTTGCTGGCTGCATTCGCTCTCCTGGCGCTGACACTAGCCGCCATCGGGGTTTACGGAGTCCTCGCGTACCTCGTGCGCACGAGCATGCACGAAACGGGGTTGCGCTTGGCGCTCGGGGCCTCGGCCGGACGAGTCGCGGCCGGTGTGGTTGGCCAGGGTATGCGGCCCGTGGTCTTGGGACTTGTGGGGGGCCTACTGGCCGCCGTCGGGGTCTCGCGGTTTCTTCGGTCTCTGCTGTACGGGATTGAGCCGCTGCACCTCCCGACGTTCGCGGCCGTCACGGGTGTGCTCGTTCTGACAGCTCTGGTCGCCTGCGTGGTCCCTGCGTGGGTCGCCACCCGGGCCGATCCGATGGAGAGCATCCGCGCCAGCTAGCCGTCGTTCGCGAGCGTGAGCCCTTTTCACATCGTATTCTGCTTCAGCGAAGGGAGAGTGACCTACTCTCGCATCGTCGATGGAGACGCGATTGGAAGAAGCGGGTGAAGTAACCGAGTTATTGGCGCAAATCGCGGACGGCGACCGTGATGCGCTCGATGAGCTGCTTCCGAAGGTGTACGGGCAGCTCAAGGCCATCGCGCGTAATCACCTCGCTCGTGAGAATCCAGGGCCACTCGCTCAACGCGACCGCGATCGTACACGAGGCGTACCTCAAGATCGAGCGCCTCGATAGGATCGATTGGAAGAATCGCGCCCACTTCTTCGCGATCGCGTCACAAGCTATGAGGCGCGTCCTTGTGAACCATGCGGTCGCCCGTGGCGCGGCCAAGAGAGGAGGGGAATGGAGGCGCGTGCCCCTTCGGGAGAATGCCCCGTTCGAAGATCGGGATCTCGACTCTTTGCTGGCGTTGAACCAGGCGCTCGAGCGGCTGGAGGCGTTGCAGCCGCGACAAGTCCGTGTTGTCGAGTGCCGTTTTTTTGGCGCGATGAACATCGAGGAAATCGCGGTAGCGCTCGACGTCTCGAAGGCGACGGTCAAGAGAGATTGGACGATAGCGCGCGCCTGGCTGCACAGAGAGTTGTCGGATGTCTAGCGCAAAGGGACTCGCGGCAGCCGTCCGGCGCCTCTTCGGGGGCTTTGCTTCGGAGCCCTTGCAGGTGGACGACGCCGAGAAAGCGGCCGAGCGATGGGAGGAGGTTCAGAGTCTCTTCGAGTCCGCTTTGGAGCTTCCCTCGGACGCCCGATCGGCCTTTATCGATGATGCTTCGGTCTCCGACGACGTCGTCCGAGCCGAAGTACACTCACTGCTTGTCGCTCACGAAAATACAGGACCGCTGGAATCGCTGGGCGAACGGCTCGCTCTCGGCACCCCTCGGCGCGGCGTAGGTGAACTCGAGGGGCAGATGGTGCACCACTACGAGGTGGTCGAGAAGGTTGGGGACGGAGGAATGGGGGTCTTGTACAAGGCGCGAGACATACGACTCGACCGAATTGTCGCGCTGAAATTTCTCTCGCCTCACTTCTTGGCGGATCGCGACGCCAAGAATCGTTTCCGTATCGAAGCCCAGGCGGCAGCGTCACTGGATCACCCGAACCTCTGTACCGTGCACGAGGTGGGCGAGACCGAGGACGGGCTCCTCTTCATGGCGATGGCATACTACGACGGGGAGTCACTTCGTCGCAGGATTCGCCGAGGAGCGTTGGCGGCGGATGAAGCGCTAGCGATCGCGGCGCAGGTGTGTCGGGGACTAGCCCGGGCCGCGGAGCAGGGAGTGATTCACCGAGATATCAAGCCCGCGAATATCATGTTCGCCGGTGACGGCACGGTGAAGATCGTCGACTTCGGCCTAGCCAAGGTTCGCGACGGTGAGTTGACGCGAAGCGGGGAGCTGATGGGCACCGTGGCGTATATGAGCCCGGAGCAGACGAGGGGCGAGCCCGTGGATGCGCGTACGGACATCTGGTCGCTCGGGGTTGTTCTCTATGAGATGCTGGCCGGAGTCCGGCCATTTCAAAAGAGCAACGACCAAGCTGTGATTCACGCGATCCTGAGCATGGAACCCCCACGCCTCGATGAGCTAGTCCCGGGACTTTCGCCTGGCGTAGTTGGCGTCGTCGAACGGATGCTCGAGAAGGAAGCGGCTCACCGCTACCCTGACGCGGCCCGACTTCTGACCGATCTAGAAGACTTGATCGAGGACCCGAGCAGCCCGGCAGTCGCGGCGATGAAACCCCGTTTGGCGACCGGTGGGGAGCGCCGCTTGGTCACTGTCTTGGCGGGCACCATCGGAGGCTTCGACGACGTCTTAGAGTCCACCGGCGAGACCGCCGTGAGCGAGGAGCTGACCCGTCTCCGAACGTGGATTGAGGAGACCGTCGAAGCGTACGGAGGCGCGGTCCATGAATTTTCGGAGCATGGGTTCGCCTCGCTCTTCGGCGTTCCCGTAGCGCATGAAGATGATGCGCTCCGCGCTGTCCGAGCCGCGCGCGAGCTTCTCGAGAAGCTGGGCGCTCCTGGCACGGTGCACGAGAGCTTCCGACTCAGCTTCGGGGTAGGGAGTGAGGTCGTCCCCGTGAGTCGGAGCGACCTCGCCCACCGGCGCTATCGGATCGGTGGAACCGTGGTGCGCGACACCGCGTTGGTCGCTGCTTCGGGGGCCGCGGGCGACGTGCTCGTTGCACCTGGCTCCGCACGAGGAGTGGCGCCGTTCCTGGTCACCGAGGAGCGGACGCCTGTGACCATATCGGCCGACCGACCTTCCATTGTGCCGTTGGCTGTGGTCGCTGAGTCTGAAGTGGACAGTCGCTTGGATGCGTCGCTGTCTCGTGGGCTCTCCCCCTTCGTGGGGCGTGCACGGGAGATGAGCACGCTTGCCGAGGCTTTGGGCCGGGCGAGAGCGGGGCACGGCACCGTGCTGTCGATCGTCGGTGACGCCGGGGTGGGGAAGAGTCGAGTCCTGCACGAGTTCAGAGCTGCCTTGGCTGAGGAGGGCGTGCGATACCTCCAAGGTCGCTGCCGCTCACATGGTCGACTCGCACCGTACGCTCCTTTCATCGAGTGCGCGCGTACCGCTCTCGGAATCGGACGCCAAGCTCCAGTGGAAGGAGTCGACTTCGCCGCGCGGGCGAAATCGCTCGATCCGCATCTCGAGGCATATGCTCCGGTGTTGGCGCACCTGATCGCTCCCGACGGGCAGGACCGGGTACTCGGCGCCTTTTCGGCCGAGGAGAAGGCAGCGGCGGCGGTCGAGGTGCTCTCCGCTCTCTTCACGCTCGGCTCTCGTGGTCAGCTCGTGGTTCTGATGCTCGAGGATTGGCACTGGGCCGACGACGGATCGATGGTGGTCTTGGAGCAGCTCGCTGCGATGGTTCCCACCCATCCGGTCTTGGTGGTTGTCACCTCGAGAAGCCCGGTGACTGTCGGGCACGAAGGTGGCCACGAGCATGCCCGGATCGATCTGCGCCCCCTCGATGTCTCGGGAACCGAGTCGCTCGCTCGAGTAGCGCTCGGCCGAGTGAAGCTCGACGAGCGACTACTCGAACACATTGAGGCGAGAACCGGCGGCAATCCGTTCTTCATCGAGGAGCTTTGCGAGCACCTCGTGGAGAACGAGAGCCTCAACATCGACGGGGGTGTGGCGAGTTTCGCGGGCGATCCGGACTCGGTTACGGTTCCTGCGACTGTGCAGGCCGTCTTGAAGACACGTCTGGACCGCTTGGACCCCGAGTCCCGCGAGGTGCTCCGGAGCGCGTCGGTGATCGGGCGTGAGTTTGGCCTCTCGCTGCTCTCGCGCGTCGTCCCATCGCCATCGCGTCTCGAGGGCGTGCTTCGGGTGCTCCGTTCGAGTGGGCTCGTTCAGCCGACTGCCGTGATCCCCGAGCCACGCTACCGATTCAAACATGCCCTCACACTCGATGTAGCGTACTCGAGTCTTCTGGAGCGCCAGCGACGAGAGCGCCATGCTTTGGTCGGCGAGGCTATTGAGGAGCTGGTCGGTGCGGAATTGGATGAGTGGCTTGAGGATCTCACCCGGCACTTCGCCGAAGCGCGCGACTGGCAACGGGCTGTCGAGTACGGGATGGCGGCTGCCGCAAAGGCAGGGAGACTCTGGCGTTGGAGTGAAGCCGTCTCGCTGCTCGAGAAGGTTGAGGAGTGGCTCGGCCGAAGAGAGGGTAAGGATGACTCGGATAAGACGCTCTTGGTTGATCTGCTACTGGCCCGAGAAACCTACCTTGAACGGCTCGGTCGACGCTCCGAACAGGACGAGGTGATTCGACGCCTGGAGTCGCTTGTGTCACACGAGCCCTCCCGGGCGCGTGCGGCGGTCCTCGCGCGTCGGATCGGGATCCTGACCCAGTCGAGTATGCCGGTGGAGACCGAGGCGGCGCTCGCCGAGTTGACCGAAGTGGCCGAGGCGTGTGGGGCGTACGAAGAGCGAGCCCATGCCCTACGGGCGATGGCCACATGGCTTCGCCGGTCTGGGCGCCACGACGAGGCGGTGGAGCCGATTCTTCAGGTATTGGAGTACTCCCGAGACCGCGAGTCGCCGGATGTAGTGCTCCGCGACCTATACGCACTCGGGATGGTGCACCGTTGGCGGGGCGACGTCGACGCAGCGCTCGAGGTCGCCGAGGAACTCCGCGTTTGGGAGGGCCGTACTTCTTCCCTCGAAGCCGGGATGGTAGCCCACTTCATGGGCGAAGTGCGTCGACTGCAGGGTCGGCGGGAGGAGGCGCTCGAGGCCTTCGAAGTCGCGGGGCAGAGGCACGATGAAGTCGGGCTGACGGAACTAGCGCCAGTGAGAAAGTCGATGCATCTCGTGGCCGTTGCGGCGGTACAGGTAGAGCTCGGCCGCCTGGAAGACGGCCTTGCCACATACGAGTACGCCGTCGAGCTCGCTCGACGCGGTGGGGCAAGTCACACGGCGCGAGCCTTACTAATCCATGCCGACTTGCTCGCGGGGCTCGGTCGCGTGGTCGACGCCCTCGGGATGTATCGAGAGGCCGTCGAGATCCTCGAGGCCGATGCATCTTTGGGAGCCCTTCCTGAAGTGTCGGAGCGGTACGCGGAGGCGCTAGAGTCGTTGGGCGACGACGAAGCCATACCGGCTTGGGATCGGGTGAGGCGGATCCGAGAGGAGCTCGAGGACTGGGACGAGGCTGCGGCCGCGACCGAGCGGGAGGCTCGACTTCACCGTCCGGAATCCCGGCGCCGCCGAGAACTCTTGGAACAGGCCATTGACCTCGCTCGTCGAGTGGAGGATCCTCGCCCCGAGGCCCGGGTTCGAAACAGCTTGGCCTTAGCGGCATGGCGGGCCGGCGATCTCGAGTTGGCGTGCGAGCACTTCGAGGCGGCGGCCCGCGGCCTGTCCGGGACGGACGAGAAGCGCCAGCTCGGGATCATCCTGAACGGATGGGGAGTTGTGTTGTCGAAGGCAGGCGAGGCTTCGGAGGCTGAGGATCTGCTTGTGCGAGCGCTAGAGGTGAACCGTGCCGCGGGCTCGCTCACCGGTCAGGCGGACTCCCATTCTGCGCTGGGGGCGCTCTTCTCCGGTGCAAAGGACCGGGAACGGGCGGGACACGAGTACACGAAGTGTCTCGAGTTACGCCGAGCGTGTGGTGATCGGGTGGGGGAAGGATGGGCGCTCCACCGACTCGCCGATCTCCATCGGCTGGACGGTGCCGGATCTATGGCGGCGGCCCTTGATGCTGACGCGCTATCGATCGCGCGAGAGGTTGGAGATGGGGCCTTGATCGTTCTCTGCGAAGAGGCCACGAAGCCCACGAAAGTGAACACTCTATCCGAGGGGGAAGAGAATGCCGCGGTACATCATTGAGCGAGAGATCGGAGAGTTCGACGCCGACGACATCGTCGCGAACGGTAAAGCCTTTGCGCAGTTCGCGGACGAGATGGAAGACGTCACCTGGATCCGGAGCTATCTCTCCGAAACCGAAGGGAAGGTCTACTGCGAATACGAGGCTCCGAGTGTCGAGGTCGTACAGGAGCACGCTCGGCGGGCGGGCATACCAGCGAACAAGATCTCACTCGTCACGATGGAGATCGAGCCGGCGATGTTCCGCTGAGTTGGCGGGGGGTCGGCCTCCGCGCGGCGGGGTCGCGCGAGGGCTAGTCGTCGACCTCGACTTCGACGTTACCCAGAATCGATCGTCCCGTGATTCGGACGACCGGGCGTTCCTCGCGTCGCCGCCCGCGCGATCTACCCCGAACCGAGAACGCCCCCAAGATGGCTCGCCCCTCATGCTCGACGCTGACGTAGTCCGGTAGCTCGATCTCGATGTTCCCCAAGATGGCCTCGACACGGATCTCGGTGACGCCTGGGGGAAAATCCGCGCCCCGGAGATCGAGCTCTAGCGAGCCGACGACGGATCGTAAGTTGAGCTGTTCGGGCATTGGGCCCTGTACGTTTCGTTCGACCGAGCTTAAGAACGACTCCACGTTCTGGTGGTCTCGGCGCACTACTCCCGTCGCGCTTACGATGGGTACCGGGGCGACAGAGTCTTCCCGGATCTCGGTTGTCCCTTCGGGAGCTGGAAGGTCCTCCGTGATCTTTCTCAGCGCACTCAGGCTCGCCGCCTTGTACACGTCGGCGACTCGACGCTCGAACTCGTCGACCGGGATCGCGTCCGATGCGAACGCGGCGGAGAGCGTCTTGACCGCGGCTTCCCGTTGCTCGGAAGAAACGACGCGTGCAGGAAGGTGGGAGTCAGCGTTGGATTCGGTCATCGTGTCCGGCGTTTCGGGTGACCTTGGCCCGAGTTCGGCCCGGCGGTCCTGTCGAATCTAACTCGTGCGATGCTCGGAGCCCCATGGTACGAATCGGATGCTAGTGTAGTAGAGCCGGTATCGGGGTCCCATCGGCCCCTGACATGGCCACGCCCAGAAGCGCGGTGATCGTTGGCGCCACATCGTAGATTTGGGGCACGTACGGGAGCGTGCTGTGGGAGAGCGACGGCCCGGTCGCGACGAACCATCCTCCGGCCCGGTGCTCGCCAGTGCGACCGTATTCGTTTGTCCCCTCGATCTCGCCGATCTTGGGTGAGCTGGCGCGTATCCGAGCGCCGGCCCCGCCTGCTAGGGCGGCCGACCCAGTGGGAACGGCGTCGCTCCACTCTACGAGCAGATCCGGTAGACGGTCGAGGTAGGGTCCCACGTAATGGTCTCGGGTGCGAAGCACTCGGCGAATCAGCGGGCCCCCGGTGCGTTCGTCTACAATTGCCTGGAGGTCTCGAACGAGGAGATCGCAGAATTCGTCCGTTGTATCCCCCGGCTCGAGGATCCCCGCGGGCTCCCTCCCGCGCACGTTGAGTCGAATGCCTCCGACAGCTTGCCCGTTCCGTAGAGGGAAGCACGAAGACAGGCCCACGTTCCCGTCGATGAGTCCAAAGGTGGGCCCACGGGATTGGCGGGCAGGACGTGCGCTCGAGACGATGCGCCGAAGGGGCGCCTTGATGAATGGAGGGCAAGCGGACCGGATGGGTTCCGCCAATCGTCGGAGTCGATCCATCGGGCCAGGCTCCGGAAGTGACGGGTGCCACACTCCTAGTCGCTGAAGGATGGTGGGTAGGAGGAACTGTGCCCCATAGCAGAACGACATGTCGTGCGCAGAAAAGACAATGATGCGAGCGCCTCTCGCTGCGTCGACGAGTCTCCCAACAGCGGAGTCGATGGCCTGGTACACCTCCTGGATCGGATCCCCGAGCGCGTCGGCTAAGACGGGGTCGTGAGCCGGGTGCCGAGGATCATGGATATGCCAGCATTGATGCCCGGTGCAATGCGCCTCTGTGAACACTTGCATGAACAGATCCCATTCGCCCCGGGCCAGGAGTTCGAGCGACCATTCGGTCTTTTTCCGGACACCTTCTTTCAGGTGTGCTAGGAAGCCTCGATAGTCCTCTAGTGACCCGCTTCGACCGTCACAGGACGTACCACCAGGGTGGAGCCCAAAGCGTTGCTTGAGCTCATCGCCGACTGTCGTCGGTGAGGCATGGAATCCGAACATCGCATCGTGCCCGCCCCACTCCACGATTTGGACGCCGTTCTTCAGTGATCCAGGACGGCTGAGAGGTACGTCTAGGGCTGCCACCCGACGACCGCTACTGTCGAGAACCATCCAAAGCGGTTCGGATCGAACGAACGCGGAGCGAGTTACCCACTCCAGCTCGTAGCTACGAGGCTTGATCTGCACTTGGTAGTGCACACCATGCCCCGCGGGACTTCGCCCCGTGTAAAGGGAAGGCCACGTGGATCCGACGAAGAAGCCTTCCACGCCCCCGATCCGACTGGAGATTCCGACATCGTGGAGCCGACGCAGATTCGGCAAGGACCCATCATCCATCCACCGGTGGAGCAAGGAGTGACTCACTGCGTCAAGCCCTATCGCGAGCACTGCGGTGGGCGGAGGGGTCATGGTGTCCGGTGTGTCCCTCGCATCAGGCGCCGGGTGTACGGGACGTACTTCAGTCCGCCCGGGTGTATTAGGGACGCCAGATGAAGGCGCCACGCGTCGAGAAGCCGACCGTCCCGGAGATCACGCTCCGAGGCTGAGTGATACGCGACGGCAATCCGCCTCTTGAGGGCGCGACGAGCGTACGCTGGAAGAGGTAGCGACAACAGCCGCTTGAGGGCACGCCCCTGGCCGACTCCGTACTCGCGACTGCGGCTCTCCGCTGCCGGGCTGCCGAGCCGATATAGGACCGTAGTTTCGGGTAGAAACGTCATCTTGTACCCGAGTGCGAATCGAAGCGCCAAGAAGGTGCATTCCAGGTAGCGTGGCATCCCATGGAAACAATCGACCCCCACCGCCGACGTCCGGCACAACCATGATCCGGGGAGGAGCCAGTTTTTCGTCAGAAAGGCGGAGATCGGATCGGCGTTGATCGCGTCCACCTCGTCAGTCGAAAGATGTGCACTGTCATCGTCCCCGTCGCGGATGAGCCCGTTCGTCGCTACGACGTCGAGGGACTCCTCGCGCTCCAAGCAGTCGAGTCGGCAGGCAAGGCCTCCAGGCAACAACACGTCGTCGTCGTCAAGGTTGGCGAACCAAGGCGTTCGAACGGCCGCTCGGCCGGCGGCAAGGGCGGCCGGGAGGTCGGCGATATCGAGAGAGCACAGCTGAAGACGTGCGTCATTCCGAAGGCGTCTCTCGACATCGGGGCAACGGTCCACTCCATTGAGTACTACGAGGGGAATGGCCTCCACTCCGTCCTGGCTCAAGACACTCTCGATGGCCGTTTCGAGGAAATGGGAGCGCATCGGGGTTCCACGCGTGGCAATGATTACCGAAATCGAGCGACCAGATGAGCTCATCACTCGAAGTCAGCCAGGCATCGTCTCACCGAATTCCCACAGAAGCAGCTGCAGACATCTGCGTAATCGGAGCGGGGCCGGCCGGGTTGACGGTGGCCGTCGAGCTGTCGGCTCATGGACATGAAGTACTCGTGTTGGAAAGCGGCGATCGACCGCACGAACAGTGGGCACAGCGACTCAACCGAGGGTCGGTCCACGGACAAGCATATGCGGGATTGGAGGCCACGCGCCACCGAGCCGTCGGGGGCGCGGCCGCGGTTTGGAACACGCCCGTGGACGGTCAGATGGGAGCGAAGTACGTGGCGTTGGAAGCGGTTGATTTCCAAGCTAGGCCGAACAGACCCGGTGGGGGGTGGGCACTCGGACCGACTTTGCTACGCCCGTACTACCTCCGAGCTGCGAAACGTTGCGGCATAGGAGTCCCTTCGTTCGGACGGAGTGCCTTGGAAGAGCGCGGCGACCTGCGTGCACTCGACCTTGGTGAATCGGTCACCACGCGTACGTATCGGTTGGGTCCGCGGGAGGCCTTGGTCGACACGGCCGTCGGCGCGATCGAGCGCTCGAGCCGCGTTCGGATCGTCCGACGGTGCACGGTAACGCGCCTCGACGCTCAGGACGGACACCGCGTTAGTAGGGCGATTACACGTATGCCCGGGGGCGAGCGGGGATATGTGCATGCGCGGCGCTTTGTGTTGGCGGGGGGGGCTGTGGAGAACGCTCGCTTGCTTCTAGCCTCGACGACGGACGGACATGGCCTCGGAAACGAGACTGGGTGGGTGGGGCGCTGCTTCATGGAGCATCCGCGGGACGCCTCGTTGACCTTCATACCCGCGTCGGCGGATGTCTATCGACGCTTGGCGCTGTACGACCTTCAGCCATGTACCGATGGCACGGTGGGCTTGGGACGTCTGGCGCTGCGTGGCGACGCCGTCCGGTCGCGCTCCGGGATCAACGCTTCCGCGACGTTGCTACCCATAGCTCGCGATGGGTTGCAGAGGCTTCGGCGCGCGATGGGCCGCATGGGGCGCCTCAATGGCGTCCGCGGTCTCCTGCCGGCCGGGGGGCATGGATGGTCTCGGCATCCGTGGCCTCATGGCGTGTTCGCCGGGATGAGGGTCTTGATCAATGGCGAACAGTCACCTGATCCCGACAACCGAGTCGTGTTGGGCCAGAGCCTCGACCCGTTCGGCGTTCCCGAGGCGCGCCTCGATTGGCGGTGGACGCACGGCGACCGGAGTGGCTTGGCGGAGGCCCGTCGAATATTCGCCGAAGCACTAGAGGGTACCGGTCTCGGGAAGGTACACGTCAATCGGATGGAGCCAGACTTCAACGCACACCACCATGCCGGTACGACTCGCATGCATCCCTCCCCTGAGGAGGGCGTGGTGGACTTGAATTGTCGAATTCACTCGATCGACAACGTCTTTGTCGCCGGTGCATCCGTGTTCCCGACCGCGGGTTTCGCGAATCCCACGCTCACGGTCGTCGCGTTGGCGATCAGGTTAGCCGATCACCTCGCAGGGCAGTCGGTTTCGGTGGACGGTCACGAAAGGCGCGAGTCAGACACTCGCTAGATCAATCCGCGCGGAGTGTTCCGCGCCTCAGATTCCCGCGCACGTCTCCGGCAACAGTGTCCACACGCTCGCCCAAGGGTTCTCTCCGCACACCGATGCGAGGAAGTCGGCACGTTCCCGATGATGCGGTCGATCTTCCTTCCGGTGTCGCCCGTGACGGATACCTGAGGGTCGACCTCCTCAGTCTTTCGGAGGCCCTCGGGCGTGATCTCGTACGCCCACGAAAAGAGCAGGGTGAGTGGGAAGCCTACTCCGAGTAGGAGGAGGATGAAGCCGGGTACCACTCGGGCATGCCCATGAGGAGGGAGAGGACGTCGACGATCTGTAGCACGACCCAGGCGACCACCGCGTAGGCAGCACCGACGTGCACGACGGCCCGGCGCTTCGGCTCGTCGAATAGATCTCCCACTGGCCCCTGGGTCAGCCGGGATTGGATGTCGGAAGGTGTCGGACCGATCCCGCGCGGGCTAGTCCACCGCGGTTCATCGCACTATAGGCCAGGGGAGTACCCGAGGGGTCCATCGAGTATCGCATGCCTCTCCCCGGTCATCTCCCAGCGCGTGAGTACGGTCGGGATGACCCCCGCCGCGTAGTAGTCGTCGAAGAACTGCCTTACCGTGAAGGCTTCGCCCTGTTGGATCGCCCGTTCTGAGAGGAGCTCTTCGATCTGGATCTTTCCGGCGACGTAGCTGGTCCCGTACCCGGGCTGTCGGAGGTAGAGGTGCTGCTCCCCCCGGACGAGATCTCCGTCTGGGAGCCAACCCCTTGGCGTCCAACGTCCCGCAAATTCCACGGCTTCCTCCATCGTGAACTCGTTTCCGTGGAGGAGGAGCCCCGAAGTCGCTCGTGCGGCACGCTGGGCGAGCATGATCCAAACGAGCTCGCGGGCCCTTGGCGAGTTGTCGTCGAGCAGACCGAGGTGCATGAACATTTCTTCGACGCCGGTCGCGAGCCCCTCGGATCGGTGGTCGTAGATGTTGTACAGCGATGGCGTGGCTCGGATCGGGCTCGAGTGCGGATCCTCTCGCATACGGGCGAGCTCGATCCAGTGATGCATATGGGGGCGGAAGGCGTCGGGGTCCCGGTAGATGACTTCGAGGAAGAAGTTGCGAATCTCGCCGGGCTCTGCGGGTGAGAAGCTTCCGTTCACTGCACGAAGCGCGGCATCCATCCAAGGCTCGACCGTCTCGACCTCTTCGTCCCTCAGGAAGGCCATGTAGCGATCGACCGACTCGTTCAGTCGACGGTCGTACTCCTGCTCGGTGCGGATGCGGGGGAGCTCAGGTAGATGGCGGTTTCGGTTCTCCTCGAGCCGTAGGGACGAGTGGGACCGCGCGAGCTCCCGGCGCATGAGCGTCACCTGCTCCTCCCACGAATAGGGAGAGAGGTGAACGTTGTGCATGTACCAGGTATAGGCCTCCTTCCCGACGCCGGACGATCCGGACTTACTGGGCAACTCGGATTCGACCCACACCGCGAATGCGTCGGAGGCGCCAGCCGCGTCTTCGAGCGCCTGCTGTAACTCCGCGTGCGCGTCTCCGATCTGGTTCGCGTACTCGCGGAGATCGCTGGCTTGACCACGGAACGATCGGATTCCGGCCTCCCAGAGGTCGCGAGCCTCACTCGCCGCGAGGTTCTCGCGGGCTTGCTCGAGAAGGGGCGGGATCGCGGCGAAGCGCCCGGTGAGCTCCGACGCGTCGGTGTCGGCGAGCGGGTAGTCATACGTCCAAGTGTCGATCCACCCGTGAATCGTCGGACCCTCGTGGGCGGGAACGTCGCTCTCCGCCGGGTACATCATCACATAGAACGCCGGGTCACGAGCCCACGGACGTCGCACCTGGTGGTCGAAGTCGAGTCCGTTCATCTCGGCTCGCACCAGGTGCCAGTCGATCTGGTCGGATACCGTCCACCCTGTCGTGTCGAAGGCGGCCAAGCGGTCCATCCACCCTCGGAGTTGGCCGAACTGGCGGGCCATGGCTGCCTCGGAGTAGTCCGGGACTCCGTCCACGAAGTCTGGCCGTTCGAAGTCTCGCCACTCTTCCCAGAAGGTGACGAGCTCGGCGTGGGTGGTGGGGGCGGTTTCGCCGCTCGTGGTGGACTCGGATTCGGCGCACCCCGCCAACGCGAGAAGGACAACCAGCGTCATGGTGCGAAGTCCGTCGTGCGTCGAATGAGGTAGAGTGCTCATGACCGCTCCTTGGTTCGTAGCCGGGAGGGGACGGTACGGCTCCTGGAGCAGGAACGCACCCTCTCCGTTTCGCTCTCCGCGACCTTGACCGAGATCGCAGCGGCCACGCATGCTCTGGGGACATCGCTTCCCAACCGGATCGTGACGCGAGGCGCCATCGTGCTCAAGCTTCTCAAGCGACTCTTTTACTTCGTTGCAGTCGTCATCGCGGTCGTGTCTGTGGTTGTCGTCTGGCAGGTGTTCGCGTTTGGCTCGGCTAGCACGAGAGTGTGGGAGGTACCGCCGATGTCAGGGGTGGTGGCGAGTAGCGATTCGACACAACTCGCGCGTGGCCAGCACGTCGCCAACTCGTACGGGGGCTGCACGGGTTGTCACGGGCCGAATCTCGGGGGTGGGCTCGTGGAGGACCTCGGCCCGATCGGTGTGATGCAAGCGCCGAACCTGACGGACGGCGTAGGGGGTGTGGGAGCGCTCTATTCGGATGCGCAGCTGGCCCGGGCGATCAAGCACGGAATTGGTCACGACGGCACTTCACTACGCTTCATGCCTACCGGAGAGCACAACTGGTGGCCGGACGAAGACATCGCTGCTGTGGTGTCATACGTGCGCTCGGTACCTCCGGTGGACCGTGAGGTTGCTCCGACGGAGATCGGGCTGTTGGGGAAGGTCCTGCAGGGCTTTGGAATGATGCCCATCCTGAGCGCCGAGCTCGTCGATCATGATGCGCCAACCCCCTCGGTGCAGGTTGCTCGGACCGCCCAGTATGGGTCGTATTTGGCCCGATCCTGCACGACATGCCACGGAGACGGGCTGGGAGGTGGCAAGATTCCAGGGGCTCCGGGTAGCCTACCAGTGCCGCGCAACCTGACGCCCCATGAGACCGGGCTGGCCGGGTGGAGTTTCGCTCAGTTCGACGCCGCGATGCGCGATGGGAAGCGCCCCGACGGAACCGATCTGGATCCCTTCATGCCGCGATGGGCGACGCTGAATGATCTCGAGATGGCGGCTCTGTGGGAGTATCTCACGACCATCTCGCCTAGGGAGCTCGGCGAGCGCTGATCCGTCGGTTCGTGACCTTCACGTGGGACGAGCGGCCAGCTCGATCTCAAGCCTCGTGGGCTGCCGCCGCCCTTCCCGCCGTGCGGCCGGTTGTCCATGCCCACAGGAAGTTGTGACCTCCAATTGGACCGAAGGCGTCGAGGATCTCGCCGCAGAAGTAGAGCCCTGGGGTCCGGCGCGACTCCATGGTTCGTGGATTGATCTCTGAGAGCGCGACGCCACCACCAGTCACCTCGGCCTTCTTGTACCCGGCGTTTCCCGTCCAAGGAAGCGGATACTCCGTCAGAGCCGAGACGAGCGCCTTCCGTTCCTCCTTGCGGAGTTGGGAGAGGGGGGTGGAAGGGGCTACGCCGCACTCGGCGACTAGGAGGTCTGCGAGCCGGCGGGGTAGTCGGGCCGCCACCGCAGTGCGTATGGCGCCGCGGCCGGAGCGAAGCTGGGCATCCCACGCAGCAGCGTCGAGCTCCGTCCAGGCAACGTGGAGATCCTGACGCGAGCCGTCTTCTCGGCCACGGATCGCTACATGCGACGCGTCGAGCGCCACCGGTCCACTCCACCCTTCGTGTGTGACGAGAAAGCCTCCGGTCGCCGAGAACGGAGGGCGGGCACCGGGAGCCGATATGGACACCGTCGTGGAGATACCCGCCAGCTCCGCGTGCGGATGCGGGTCAGCCGTGAGGGGGGTCAGCGCGGGGTACGTGTCGTGAATCGTGTGACCGGTGAGTTCTGCCATGCTCAGCCCCGCGCCGTCGCTTCCCGTCGCCGGGACTGAAAGCCCTCCCGTGGCCAACACGACGCAGCGGGCTCGAAGGGAGGGAGCCCCCGCGAGTTGGATGGTCCAGTCTCCGTCTTCGGGGCGTATGCCCGTGACCCTGGCTTCGAACCAGATCCGCGCCCCGGCCCCCCGCACTCGGGCTACGAGTCCGTCACGTACGTCGCGGGCTTTGTGGCTCGACGGAAAGAGCTTCCCCGACTCCTGTTCGAGGACGAGGGGCATGTCGAGCTCTCGCTCGAAGAAGGTCCGTTGCTCCGCGAGCGGCCATGCTCGAAGGATCTTCTTCAGAGTGTTCTTCGACGAGTCGGTTACGTACCGCTCAGGCGCTGCGACTGCGGGAAGGATGTTGCAACGCCCACCACCGCTGATGAGGATCTTCCGCCCGCCGTCTCGGGTGCTCTCGATAAGCACCACATCGGCCCCGCCTCGGGCCGCGGACAGCGCAGCGAGAAGACCTGCCGCGCCCGCGCCGATGACCACGACGGGGTGCGAGGAGGGTTCAGAGGACATGGGGTGGGGAAGAGTACAGGGCCGGGCCCGAAAGCTGACGCTCCTTAGACGTTCCGCCTACCCCGCCGAGGCAGGCATCCGGTTTGTGACCTGGCGCTGAGTCTGGTGTAGGACTCCGCGGAACGGAGGATGGACTGTCGCAGCTCCGCGAATCCCCCGACTTTGTTCGCCCCAGCCTATTCAGAACCGAGGGTCTCCCGATGGGCAAGTCGTCCCTGTTGAAGGTCGCGTTGGCGGCCGCGCTCACCGTCCATGTCGTGCCGGCTCACGCCCAGGAGCCCAACTTCGGTCGCGCGATGTCGATGACCGCGGAGGAGCTCTTCGTCGGTCAACCCGTGAACTGGTATGGTCCCGGGACCGTCTATGTGTACCACTGGTCCGGATCGGAATGGGGCAGTGAGAGCCTGCTCACCGCCCCTGACTCGGCCCGCATGGACGACTTCGGTCGCGCGATCGCTGTGGATGGACGCACGCTCGCGATCGGCGCCCCGAGGAAGCACGACGGAGAAGGGGCCGTCTATCTGTTCGAGCGTGGCCCGTCGGGATCGGAGTGGCTGCACCGTCACACACTTCGGTCACAGCTCGATGGAGGTGAGTTCGGGGCCGCGCTAATTCTCGACGGGGATGACCTCCTCATCGGTGCGCCGACGACGGAGGGTGGTGGTGCGGTCCATCACTATCGCCGGACGAGCACCGGGTGGGGGCCGGCGAGCACGATTGTCCTCGGTGGACCGGGAACCGGTGGATTCGGGGCCGCGCTGGCATACGATGGCGAGGCTCTCTTCATCGGAGCGCCGGCTTCGAATGAAGGGGCGGGGCAGGTACACGTCGCGAGGCGACGTGACGGAGGGGGTTGGGGTGGCGTGGCGCCGGTGATGCTACCGGAGATGTTTGGGAACAGTCGCGCAGCGACCGGACACACGATCCACGTTGCCGGTGATCAGCTCTTTGTCGGAGCACCGGGTGTTGCAGCCGTCGCGGTTCTCGGGCGGAGTGGCCAGGGGGAGTGGGCAGTGCAGGAGACGCTCCGAGCCCCGGTGACGCCGGACGGCTCTCAGTTCGGGTTCTCGCTTCAGACCGTGGGGGACCAACTGTGGATAGGGGCCCCGGGGATGGAGCGTCGGCACGGCCGGCTCTTCCGGTTCGGCAGGGGGTCCGATGGGGCTTGGTCCCAACCGGTTCGACTCGATCCGGACGACACCTCTGGCACGGCATGGCCGTTCGGCTTCGGGTACTCGATCGCCGCTGCGGGTGATCGCGCTGTGGTCTCGATGCCGAGCCGCGACTTCGGGGAGGGCCGCGTGATGGCTCTGGGGCGAAGCGGAGGTGAATGGGCGTCAGAGGAGCTGCTCGAGGGCCGGATCCACCGGATCGGATCCGCCCTTACTCCTGGGGACCGATGCGCAGCTGGTGCCATGACCGAGTTCCCGTGCACGAACATGGAACTCGTCGCGCATATGCCGATCAGCGACCTTGGAGGTGAGCGGGGCGTCTGGGTGAACGACGTATGGGGTTGGACCGATGCGGAGACGGGACGGAAGTATGCCCTAGTGGCACGACGGGACGGAGCGTCCTTCATCGAGGTGACCGACCCCGCAACACCCCGACTCGTCGGAAACCTTCCGCGTACAGTCGGTTCGCCTCCTTCGGTGTGGCGCGACATCAAAGTGATCGACGACTACGCGTACATCGTATCCGACGGAGCCGGAGCCCACGGCATGCAGGTCTTCGACCTCGGCCGGCTACGTGACGTCGGCACCGACCCGGTCGACTTCGAGCCGGACAACACCTACCGCGAGATCTTCAGCGCTCACAACGTCGTCGCCGACACTGCGTCGAAGTTCCTCTACATCGTGGCCGCGAACGGTGGCGGGCAGACGTGCGGCGGTGGGCTCCACATGGTCGACGCATCTGACCCGCTGAACCCTGAGTTCGCGGGCTGTTACCACGACACGTCGAGCCCAGGGGCACGCGGCTACACGCATGACGCTCAGTGCCTCGTGTACGAAGGACCGGATGAGCGATACCACGGTCGGCAGATCTGCGTCGGGTCGAACGAGTCGGAGATCAACATCGCCGATGTGACCGACAAGTCGAACCCGGTGACCGTGGCCCGCATGAGCTACCCCAACACCGCGTACGCCCACCAGGGGTGGTTCGACGAGGAACAGCGGTACTTCTATATGAACGACGAGTTGGATGAGCTCGCCGGGAACGTGGAAGGCACGCGCACGATTGTTTGGAATTTGACCGAGCTCGATGACCCGATCGTGGCGAACGAGTACATCGGGCCCGTCCGAGCCTCCGACCACAATCTCTACGTCGTCGGCAATCGGATGTACCAATCGAATTACGGTAGCGGCCTTCGTGTGCTCGATATCAGTGATCGAGAGAACCCCCACGAAGTGGCCTTCTTCGACAGCGCGCCTTACAACGATAACGACCCCGGTCACAGCTCATCGGAGAGCGGCGCTTGGAGTAACTACCCGTTCTTCGAGGACGGCTTGGTGATCTTTACCAGTGTGCGCGAGGGGCTGTTCATCATGCGGGTGAGGCCACCGCCGGTGAGCTAGCCTCGGGCGGACAGCTACAGCTCCAACACCCGCAGGTTGCGCCAGCGTACCTTGATGCCGCCTCCGTCGTGGATTTGTAGCGCGATGTGCCCCCGGCCCTCACCGATCTGTTCATCGGTGAGGTCGATCATCTCCGTGCCGTTGATCCAGGTCGTTACGCGCCCTCCGACCACGCGCAACTTCATCTCATTCCACTCGCCCATGCGGAGGGCGGAGTCGAGGGCAGAGTCCGGCTGGATGAGCCACCCTCGCCCATACGATTCGTAGATGCCGCCCGTGTAGAGACCCGGAGGCGCGACCTCAGCCTGCCATCCACTGATCCGTACGCCATCGATTGTAGAGCGGAAGAAGACCCCGGAGTTACCGTCCGCCTCCTGTCTGAAGTCGAGCGTGAGCTCGAAATCGTCGTAGGTCTGGTTCGTGCGTAGGTAGCCGTATTCGGCGTCTGGGCCGCTTTCACAGACGAGCTCGCCGTTCTCGACGTACCAGAGCTCCGTACCGTGGACGGTCCACCCGTCGAGGTTCTCGCCGTTGAAGATCGAGATGGCTTGGGGTCCAGGTGCTGCTCCCGAGCCGTCAGAGGTGTCCGGGCTCGCTGTACGACCACATCCGACGAGGGCGGCCGTCATCAGGCTCGCCGCGACCGCACGCGTCGCGACTCTACGCATCTCCTAGCCGCCGCACTTTCACGTTGCGGTACCACACGGGTGTCCCGTGGTCCTGGAGTCCGATCGAGCCAGACGGTGCTCGGCCGAAGTGCTCCTCCTCGGCGAATTTGCTGTTCTCGACCCAACCTTCCCAGGCGTCCGAATAGAAGTCGTACTCCACCGTCATCTGGCCGTTGAGCCAATGTTCGACGTGGGTGCCTCGGACAACGATCCGACCGCTATTCCACTCGCCAACCGGATGCACGATCCGGTCGTCGGCGGCTTGAAGATCGTAGTTCTCGCCGGTGCGGTGGGTTCTCGGATCCCAATCCTCAGACTCGGGATACGCCGGGTCGTCGAGGACCTGGTACTCGGGCGCCACTTGCCAGAGGCCCACCCCCGAGATCTCTCGCACGCGGTAGAACACACCACTGTTTCCGCTGGGCCCGACCTTGAAGTCGAAGGTCAGTTCGAAGTCCGCGAAGATGTCGACGGTCACGATGTCTCCGCCGTCCATGTTGCCGCCCTCCGTCTGCAACATCATCTCGCCGTCGCGTGCGACCCACGTCTCGGGGAGATCGGATCGCCCATACCCTCGCCATCGATCGAGGGAGTGCCCGTCGAAGAGGAGCTCCCAGCCATCCGCCCTCTCGGCGTCGGTCAGCGTGTTGTGTGCGGGGACCTCATCGGCCGCGGCTTCCTCGACTTCACGCATTGCGTCGGGTGATCCCGAGCACGCACCCGCAGCGATGAGGGTGGCCATTACAGTTACCGAGCGAGTTCGACGCGAAGGTCTCATAGGATTTCCATCGCCTCCGGATCCCACGAGACGACTTTGTTGTCGAAGTATGCGTCATTGCAGGCGAGTGCCGGAGCCGCCGCACGCAGGCCGAAGGTGGCGTCCTCCGCGACCGGCGCGCCCTCGCGGACTCCATTGAAGAAGTTCATGAAGTGGTCGTAATGCGCCCCCCAATAGCCGTCTTCCGCCATGTAGACCGATTCCGCCGGCGGGAGCATTTGCATACGGCTCCCCATTCCTTGCCCGGCCTCGTCGGCCTTCGTCTGGTTGAACACGTCGGTGGCACCCACGGATTTGTTGCGCCTCAGCACCACCTCGGTCCAAGTGACGTCCATCGCGCCTTCATTCCCGACGAGGCGGAGGAAGGTCGAGCCCGACGTTCCGTCCACGAAGTTCACCCTGAGTGAAAGGTTGAACGGCGGATGAGTGTCGCTTTCCGGATAGTCGAACATTCCCAGCAAGACATCCGGTACCTCTCGTCCATCTTTCCAGTACCGAAGGCCGCCCTGTGCCATGATTCGGCGCGGCCCCTTGGACGATGTAACGAAGTGAAGGCTCGAAAAGAGGTGGACGAAAAGGTCTCCCGACACGCCGGTGCCGTAGTCACGGTAGTTGCGCCAGCGGAAGATTCGCAGAGGGTCGAAGGGCCTCGACGGAGCGTCTCCGAGAAACATCTCCCAATCGACGGTATCTGTGGAAGCGTCCTCAGGGATGTTGTACTGCCAGGCACCGATGGGGTCGTTCCTCGCCCAGAAGCCCTCGGCGTAGTTGAGCTCTCCGATCGCCCCCTGTTCCAGGAGCTCTTTCGCCTTCTCATTCCCGAGCGAGCTCATGCCTTGGCTTCCCACCTGGAAGGTGCGCCCTGACTCGCGCTCCGCCCGGATCACCTCCGCGCCTTGGGCTATCTGATGGACCATCGGCTTCTCGCAGTAGACGCTCTTTCCTGCTAGAAGGGCCTCAGATGAGATCCGGTGGTGCCAGTGGTCTGGCGTACCGACGATGACGGCGTCGATATCGTCCCGAGCCAAGACCTCTCGGTAATCGCGGGTGGTGAAGACGTCCGGTCCATACTGGGCGGAGGCGTCGTCGAGCCGGCCGCCGTAGCAGTCGGCCGCGGCAACGAGCCGGACACCCGGCACGCGCACTGCGGTGGAGACGTCGGCCATCCCCATCCCGCCCGCTCCGATGACGGCCAGATTGATCTGGTCGTTCGGCGAGCGGTGCCGCCGGCTCATCCGCTCGGAAACTCGCCGTCGGGTGTCCGCAGCGATGACGTGAGGGGTCGCGCCGGCGGCGAGGGCAGCGGTCGTCAGCTTTCCGAGGAACGCGCGTCGGGAGGAAGACTTGGGTCGGTCGGTCATGGGTTCTCCGGGTGAGGTCGGAGTAGAATGCGCAGCGGGCGGGGGGGGCGCTACCCGTTCGGAGAGTCGGTCCAAACAACGAGGGGCCCCCACCGTGGTGGGGACCCCAAGTCGTCGCTACGCTGTCGGAGAAGTGGAGGTCGGCTGCCCTAGCGCATCATCACGTAGGACAGTCTGCCGAGACGGACCCCGGCGGCCATAGGTAGTACTGGAAGCCTCCATCATCCACGTTCGTGCACGTCATGCTGCTCCCATCCCTGATGACGCCGGCGTAGCCGTCGGAGAGACGGACGATCACGCTGTCCAGGACGACGGATCCGTTACTGAGCAGGGACAGCGTCCCGGTGATTCCACCCGACAGCCACGGGTCTGACCCGGCGTGGCTGAGATCCACAAACTCGAGGCGGTTGTCTGGATCGGTTGTGTTGATCTCCAAGCCCTTCCAGTAGCCTGCGATGGGTTCGGCGCCCCGGAAGTGAATGCGGTTCTGACTGTCGCCGACAGCCGTGAAGGAGCCGCCGTTGGTGACGATCAAGTGCGCACTCTGAGCGAACTCCACCTCGGTCCCGGCTTCGATTGTGAGGGCGCCCTCGATGAAGGTGCGGACCATGACCCGATAGGGGACATCGAGGCGACTCCACGTCTGCGCCGCTAGGACACGGTCATTGTTCCCGAAGGTTACCCGGACAGACTGCTCATCGTTGCCGACGAACACCGTGTTGGAAGCCACGTCTCCTGCTCGGTTCGGGTGCACAATCATCGGACGGGCATTGTTCTCGAACGTGTTCAAGTCGAACCCGCTGATGTCCCCCCCACTTGGCACGTACAGACCGTAGTGCTCGCTATCTCGGAAGGTGGTGTTCGTGAAGACGACCTTGCTGTTCCCGGCCAGGAAGACGTTCGCGCGCGATTCGTTGCCTCCCGTCCAGGCATCCGAGCCCCCGTTTGCGAAGACGACATGATCGAAGATGTTGGCGGCCGACTGCGTCTCGATCTTGAAGCCCCACCAAGCGCCCGGTAGGTCCTCGACGCCTCGGAAGGTAATCGGCTCTAGATCCGTCCCGATCGCAGTGATCGCACCACCGCCGGTGACGATGAGCCCCACCGTTGCCCGGGCGGTCACGTCCACACCGGGGTCAATCGTGAGAACCTCTTCGATGAACATTCGCTCTTGGAGTTCGTAGGGAATTCCGAGATCGGCCCAACTCTGCGCAGTCGAGACGCGGTCGTTGTTGCCGTAACCCACTCGAACTACATCCTCGACGTTGCCGGTCCACGAGGAAGCGGTGTCCAGAAAGTGCACGGTATTGGGGTGCATCCATGCGGGCTGCTCGTTGTCCACCAACGTGTTTTCGACAAAGGTCATTTCGGCGTCGCCGTACAGTGTGATTCCCCGACTCGCGCTGCCCCGGATCGTGCTCTGTTGGATGTCGACGAGGCTGTTCCCCTCAAGCAGCAAGGCGGAAGCCGACTGTACTGCACCACTCCAACCATCCGACCCCCCGTTCTCGATCGTGACGTAGTGGAGGATGTTGTCCACGCTCTGACTGTCGTTGAATCGCAAACCCCTCCACTTTCCGGCGGGATCTGCGCTCGTGAAGGTGATCCCGCTCGTGTCGGTGCCGATTGCGGTCAATCGACCGTTCGTCCCGATGGATAGGGACCGGTCCGTCTCGAAGCTGATGCTCACGCCCTCCTCGATCACGAGGGTACCGTCCGTCACCGATAGCGCGCTCTGAACCACGTAACAGGTGTTTTGTGGCAGCGTTCCCCCGTTGGTCACGCCAGTCAGGGGACCGCACACGATGTTGAGATCGATGTCGGCAGTGATACCCGGATCCTCGACGCTAGCGGCCGTGATCGTCACCGACCCGGACGTCAGCGGTGCGAGAGGAGCCGTAACGAGGCCGGTCGTACTCACCGTGAGTCGCGTTGTGTCTCCGCTGGACCAGGTAACCGCGGGGTTGGCCCCGGTAGGAGTGACCGTCGCTGTGAGTTGCAGCGTGGCTCCTGTTCCAACATTGGTTGAAGGAGCCGAGATGGTGACTCCACCAACATCCGGTGGACCCGGGTCAATCGGTGGGTCGAGGAGATTGCCGGCCTCGCACGCCGTGACGGCGAAGGCGGCCACGGCCAGGGCCGCGAAACGAGAGGTGGTGGACATGTGTGGGAATCTCCGAGGGCTGGTGTAGGGCGTCTTCATGAGCCTGTCGCGGGCTCGTCGCTCATTCGGTGAACGCGGTTTTTCTGGTCGGTCCGCCATCGGCTCTTCGGCGAAAGCTCGGTGTGGCGGTTGAGGAAGGCTGTTTGCGTTCGTTCTTGGACGACCGATGTCCACGAGTGAGTGCCGATGAAGCGCGATGCGGGAGAGCTCCGCGATGAAGATGCCCTTCCGCCGGACGTGCTATGGGAGCGTTGGACCGAAGTAGACGCCTTGCTCGAGCGCTTGTTGGATCTCCCGGCGGAGGACTGGGAGGCCCACGTTGCAGCGACGTCGTCCCTTGAACCGCAGCTCGCGACGTTCGTTCTCACGTTGGCTCGTGAGGAGCGTGAATCGGACCAAGCCGAGCTCATTCCAGGCGCGGGCGTTCTCAAAGCAGCGCTCGCGTCCGAAGTGGGTGTTCAAGTGGACGACTCCCACTCGATGCTGGGCACCCGGGTCGGGGCCTACGCGCTTCGAGGGGTCTTGGGGGCCGGTGGGATGGGAACCGTCTTCGAGGCGGAGCGCGCCGACGGCACGTTTGATAGGACCGTCGCCGTAAAGGTGCTTCGACACTCGGTCGCGAGTAGGGATGTCATCGCGCGCTTCTCGCTCGAACGGCAGATCCTGGCCTCACTCAACCACCCCTCTATCGGCCAACTTCTCGATGGCGGTGTCACAGAGGACGGGCGGCCTTACTTGGTGATGGAGCTCGTCGATGGCGTGCAGATTCTAGAGTGGGCGGATCGGAAGAGCCTCGATGTCGATCGGCGACTCCGCCTGATACTTGGTGTGATGGAGGCGGTGGAATATGCCCACCGCCACATGGTGGTTCACCGCGACCTGAAGCCGGGAAACATCCTCGTGCGCAGCGATGGTTCAGTGAAGCTGCTGGACTTCGGAATCGCTCGGTTGCTCGACGACTCCTCGACCGGCGTCCCCGAGACCCGTCCCGGGGGACGGTTCATGACGCCCGAGTACGCGGCCCCCGAGCAGCTCCTCGGCGAGCCCGCCAGCGCACAGATGGACGTGTACTCGATCGGGATCGTCCTGTATGAGCTGCTTACCGGCACTCGGCCGTACGGATCCGCGGGCGCGAAGGGCGTTCTCGAGCAGGTCGTGGAGGGCGCTGAGCCTACGGCTCCGTCCGCTGCGCTGCGGGCTCTGGGTCCGTCGGGCTCCGCCGGACTGGGAGCGCTCGCCGGGCACGTGACCCGAGGCGGTGACCACGAAGCGCTGAGGCGACGCCTCCGGGGAGATATCGATGCGATCCTCATGCGCGCGCTCCGGGCTCGTCCGTCGGAGCGGTACCCGTCGGTTACGGCGTTCCGGCAAGATATCGAGCGACATCTGTCTGGCCGCCCAGTGGTCGCGAGGGGTGACACGCGCGCGTACAGGCTACAGAAGTTCATTGCGCGGAACAGGTGGGGGGTTGCGGCTGTTGCCGGAGTGTTCCTACTCACCGCCGGGGGCGCGTTGGGCCTCGCAGTGCAGCGAGATCGCCTCATCGAACAGCGCGGACTTGCCGACGAAGCCGCCGCGACCGCGCTCGAGGAGGCGGAGACCGCTCGGGCCACGACGGACTTCCTGACGGGCCTGTTCGAGGCCAGCGACCCCGATGAGCGGTTCGGAGACACGTTGACTGCCCGAGCTGTGCTCGAGCGGGGTGTGGACCGAGTTCGGTCGACAACGACAACGCCACCCGCCGTGCGCGCAGACCTGTTGGAGACGTTGGGGCGTGTCCACCTGAGCCTCGGGCTCTTCGAGGAGGGGGCGGAACTCCTCGAGTCTGTCGTGGTCCTTGTGCGGGACTCCGTTGCTGCCCGCGAGGGACTCGCTGCGGCCCAGCTTGGGCTGGCGAGAGCACACGTTGCCACACGTGACCACGAGCACGCTCGAGAGTGGCAACGCGCGGCGGTGGCGTCTGCCTTGGTGGAACGCGACATAGACACCGAAGTGGACGCGCGTTTCGCGCTTGCCCGCACACTGACCTTCCTAAATGAAGTGGAAGAGGCAGAGGTCGAGTTCACCCGTGGCCTGGCCCTTGCCCCAGCGCGGACGCGCGAGTCTGAGGAGTATTTGCGAGCTCAGACAGCCCTGGCTGGGATCGTGCGCAGACGCGGAGATCTGCTTACTGCGGATAGCCTCCTGGCCATGGTGGTAGAGGGCCGCAGAGAGATCCGCGGTTCGGCGGTCGAGTACTCCTCGGCGCTCAACGATCTAGCCATTGTGCGGAGGCTCCGAGGGCTGCCGGGAGAAGCGTCGACGTTGTACCACGAGGCGTTAGACACGCTCGACCTGGTGCTCGGGACGAGCCACCCCACGACACTCATGACCCGAGGGAACCACGCGACAGCGCTGATGGATCAGCAACGCTTTGACGAAGCCTTGGCAGAGTATCAAACGTCCGTTGCTGCCGCGCGCCAGGCCTGGCCCTCGGGACATTGGCGTACGGCTGATCTCCTCATGCAGCTCGGAGGCACGCTACTAAGGGCGGACCGATCGGGTGAGGCTCTCGAACCGCTCGCGGAGGCGGTCGACCTAGCGATCGTGCACATTGGCGGCCTCCACTCCTGGACGAACATCTACCGCGGGTGGCTTGGTGCGGCGTTAATTCGGGCGGGTCAGATCGAGCGAGGCGAGGAATTCTTGGCGATGTGTTACACCGGACTCTCTTCTTACGAGGACCTTCCAAACGATCGGAACGCACTCAGCAGGCTGCGGGCGCTGGTGAGCGTCATGGGTACCCACGGATTGGACGCCCAAGCTGAGAAGTTCGCCCCCCTCCTCGAGGGTTCGGATCCGGCCCCGTAGTGGCGCATGGCAGCCGCCGCTCTACTTTGGGATGGAGTCCTGATCCAGCCCCCAATAACGAACCGTGTCACGAGACACTCACGAGATCACTCGCCTTCTGTCGAGCTGGAGTGCGGGCGATGAGGCATCTTTCGATCGGCTGATCGAGCTCGTCTATGACGACCTCCGGCGAATTGCACACCATCACCTAGGGGTTGGTGCACGAGACACGGTCGTCGATACGACCGTCTTAGTTCACGAGGCCTACCTAAAGATTGCCGGCGTAGATGAGGCCGAGTGGGGGGGGCGGGCTCAGTTCTTTGCTTTCTGTTCGAAGGTGATGCGGAGGATCCTCGTCGACTTCGCGCGCCGCAAGGCGGCTGAGAAACGAGGGGGTGGACTCGTGAGGGTTCCCCTGGCGGAGGATGCCCGCGTCATCGATGCGGATGTGACCGAGCTCCTCGCGGTCGAGGACGTGCTTCGCCGATTGGAGGCACGCAACGAACGGATGGGCCGGATCGTCGAGTGCCGCTTTTTCGGTGGCATGTCTGTTGCCGACACTGCGGAAGCGCTCGACACGTCAGTACGTACGGTGGAGCGGGAGTGGACGCGGGCGCGCGCATACCTCCGCCAATCCCTGAAGGAGCGTCCGGCCTAAGAGGGAGATTGACTCAAGGCTGGCTCGAACCGGTGGGTGAGGCAGAGATCGCCGCGAGTGCGCTCGAGCACAGGCTGACTTCCCGCGCGGGAACTCCCTCCACGCCATCCATGACCTCTAGGGCTGAGGACATCACCCGCTTCGACTCCTCATCGAAACCCCGAAGGTGCAGCGCCCGGCCCACCCGGCACCTTGCGGCCGAGGTTGGATAGCCCTCCCCGAACGTCTCGAAGAGAATCGTTTCGGCGCGCCGCGCGAGTGGCTCGGCTTGCGCTCCATCCCCCAGTTGAAGCCACGTCTCCGCATGGGTGATCAGTGCGAAGGCCACGGAAAAGTGTCCGTCACCGAAGTGCCCGGCGAAGATCCCTTCGGCTTCTGAAGCGAGATCTCCAGCTTCCAAGTAACGACCCTGTCGTGTCAGGACCGCCGCGAGGTTCTGAAGAGACCGGCCAACATCGACGTGTTGACGTGTCCCGAAACGGCGAAGCCGGATTTCGAGTATCCGGCGGTGCGCGGCCTCTGCTGCTTGGTAGTCGCCGGCTCCGTCAAGTACGAGCGCGAGGTTGTTCCAGTTCGCCATTGTGGTCTCGTGCTCTGGACCGAGCTTCTCTTCGAGTATGGGTAGCATTTGCCGATAGAGGGTCTCGGCTCGGTCGAGGTCCTCCATGCCGTGGACGACCTGGGCGAGGTGCCCCTTTGCGGTCGCCGTGGCGAGGTCTCTAGCTCCGAAGTGAGTCAGGGCGACCTCGTGAGCGTCTGTTGCAGCTCTAAGGGCCTCTTCCCAACGATTCACGGCGCGGTACGAGTCCGCGAGCTGGGAGAGTGAGGCGCTGAGTGCCCCGTAGTCCGGAGGGTCGACGCTCCGGCGGATCTGGACCGCTTCCTCATAGCGCTCGAGCGCACGAGGGTAGAGAGCCAACTCGAACTCGTGCCATCCGAGACGGTCGAGGGCGTCCGCGACCCGGAGATGAGGGCCGCTGTGGAGTTGCCGCTCCTTTTCGAGGCGATGGGTCAGAAGCACGGTGGCGCTGTCGTTCTCGCCGAGCCTGCCCAGGACCGAGCCGAGAAGCCCCATGTCCGCAACCTGTTCAAGAGACTCGGTCGCCCCATGAGTACTACGGAGGCCCATCGCCTCATCGAGCATCTCTCTCGCCTCTGCTCGGAGGTCCAAGTTGTCGTACACCCTGGCCACCGAGGAGAGCATTTCGGCCTGTAGAATCGGATCGTCCGCGAGCTGTTCGCGGGCGGCCTGGGCGCTGTGGGTCAGGGCGTCCACCAGGGACACGTCCGGGCTTACCTGAGCCCCCGAGTACGGATCTGCCGCTCCGAACTGGTTGAGGACGAAAGCCTGGAATGCCCGAGCCCGCTCCGCTTGGAGGAGTGTCTCCGTCCGCTCGTTTTCCAACCGTCGGGCATAGTTCGTGACGGTACCGATATACCCCGCCAAACCGACTGTGACCGCGGCGGCGACCGGCCAGAACCACGGATTGCGCCGGCCGAACTTTCTCGCCCGCACCCAAGCGGAGGCTGGTTGGGCCGAGATCGGGCGTCCCTCCAGGTAGTTGCCCAAGTCCAGCGCAAGCGCCTCCGCCGACGGATACCGCCGCGCGGGGTCGTGCTCTAGGGCTTTCACGACGATGATGTCTAGATCACCCCTCAGCTCCCCGGCTAGGCGTGGATCGGCTACAGAATCGCTCGGCCGCGGCGAGTCCAACTCTTCTCCGGCGAGGCGCGCTCGAAGTGATCCCTTGAATGGTCGCTCTCCGGTGAGCAGCTGATGAAGGAGGGCTCCGAGTTGGAAGACGTCGGAGGCCGCGGTGATGCGGTCGCCGCGGAGCTGTTCAGGGCTGGCGAACTCCGGTGTGAAAGGAGCCGGGTGGGCGCGGGTAATGGGATCTTCCGCTTGTGCGTCGGGGGCGAGTAGCTTGGCTACGCCGAAATCGAGCAGTCGAGACTCGCCGTCCGTAGTGACGAGGACGTTGGACGGTTTCAGGTCGCGGTGGACGATTAGGTGCTGGTGAGCGTAGGAGACCGCGTCAACGACTTGGAGGAAGAGACGGACGCGGTCTTCGACCGATGCTGACGCCTCCTTGGCCCACTCCGTGATCGAGAGCCCCTCCACGAGTTCCATCACGAGGAATGGGCGACCGTGTTCCGTGGTCCCTCCATCGAGGAGGCGTGCAATGTTTCGGTGGTCGAGCTCGGCCAAGATCTGGCGCTCCGCCAGGGATCTCTCCACGAACTCGCTGCCGCTGAGCTCGGTCCTCAGGACCTTCAGGGCGACACTTCGCTCAAAGGCACCGTCGGCGCGGTGGGCTTCGTACACCACCGCCATGCCGCCCCTACCCAGCTCTCGCACCAGCCGGTAGCGCCCCACCCGATCTCCCGGACCGATCGACGGAGTGACTTCGCGTTCGCGATTCTCTAACGCGGCTCGAAGTGTCGCCCCAGCGAAGCTCGTCGTCTCGTCGGGATCTTGCTCCGCGGCAGCGAGGAGTCGACTCACAGCGTCCGCGAGACTCGAGTCTCCATCACACCGCTCCAGAAGGCGGTCCTCGAGCTCGTCGCGCGGAAGGTCCATGGCGAAGTCGAGTAGTGCATCGACCTCCTCCCATCGATCCCATATGACTTCGTCGAGCGCGGGTCGGTCAGGACGATCCTTCATGCGGAGAACAATGCGAGGAGGGCTTCGAGGTCGCTACCCATCGATGAGGCGATTCACGGCCGCTCTCATAGCCGGCGGCGCGAAGTACCCGACAACCCGGTGTTGAACCACGCCTTCGCGGTCGATGATGAACGTTGTCGGAATCCCTCTGATGCCGCCGAACGACCGCCGGTGCTGGTATGTGGCGCGCCCCACCGGGTATGTGATGTCCCGTTCTGCGAGAAAGTCGCGAATCGGGTCACTGCCCCCGACATCGGTCGCGAGCCCGAGGACCGTGACGCCGGTGTGGGCGTACTCCTCGTGGAGCGACTGGAGGGCCGGCATCTCGAGCTTGCACGGTCCGCACCATGTCGCCCAGAAGTTCAGAACGACTACCTCGCCACGGAGTTCGTCCGAGTCCACGTGCTCTCCTTCCAACGTGGAGAAGGAGAAGTCCGGTGAGCGCCCCAGGTCCGATCCCATCCCGGTGAGGGCACCGAGTTGGGGCCCTAGGCGGTACAAGGCGAAGATGAGTACCGCGATGGTAAGGAGTCGCTCGAGCCAGAGCCGGAGTGATGCACGGGTGATGGCAAACATGGTCAAAAGATACGCCCCTCGTGCTTCCCTCTGTAACTTCGGTGCATGAGGACTTTGCAGAACCCATTCGGTTCGAGGACCGCGCTCGAACGAGCGACGAAGCTGAGCAGGTGCACGATGGTATCCCAGGTCACGCGTCGATGAGCGAAACTCGCTGATGCGGTACGAAGGCAAGCTCTACCGTCCGCCTTCCGAGGCGCGCTCGTACATCGTGCAAGCGACGATCGGCTGCTCACACAACCTCTGCACCTACTGCGATATGTACCGGGACAAACAGTTCCGAGTGCGAGAGCTGAACGAAGTTCTGGAGGACGTCGCGGCCGGGGGGCGCGCCTTCCCCCGCGCCGACAAGGTCTTCGTGGCAGACGGCGATGCTTTGATCATGGAGACCGACCGGTGGCTCACGATCCTTGCGGCGTGCCGAGAGGCCTTCCCGGGGCTGCGACGGGTCTCGTGTTACGCGACTGCGGAGAACGTGCTCGAGAAGACAGCCGAAGAGTTGATGGCGCTACGAGATGCCGGTCTCGAAATGCTGTACATCGGCCCGGAGTCGGGAGACGACGTCACCCTTCGACGTATCGTGAAGGGGGGCACCTTCGACGAACACGTCGCTGCGGCACGGAGGGCGCACGACGCCGGCATGAGACTCAGCACGATCGTCTTGCTCGGAGCCGGCGGAGTCGCACGCAGCTCCGAACACGCTTTGGAGACAGGTCGTCTGATCACGGAGATGGACCCCGAGTACGTCGGCGCCCTCACGCTCACCGTGATCCCGGGCACGCCGCAGGCGCGCATGGTCGAGAAGGGGAGGTTCGAACTCCCGGCGATCCCACAGCTCTTACGAGAGATGCGGACGATCGTCGAAGTCGCGAATCCCACACGAACGACGTTCCGCACGAACCATGCGTCGAGCTATCTGCCGATCGCCGGGGAGCTGCCCCGAGATCGTGTGAAGATCCTCGAAGCAATCGACCAAGCGCTCGCTGGGATGATCCCGCTCAAGCCGGAGTATTTGCGGGGACTCTAGTGGATCGGTCCCCGGAGTGGGTCTGAGGCGGGCGGGGCCGTCTCCGGAGCCCGTCTCCGGAGCCCGTCTCGGAGACGGCCCGCATACACCTTACCCCAGCTTGCTGACATCGAGTCGAGAGAACGCTGCCTCCCTAACGTCCACCAGCTGCGTGTACTCCGGATCCGCGAACGCCGATCGCGCGTCTTCCGATGAGGGAAACTCCATGAGAACGACAAGGTCGGGCTTGGACCCTACGTAGCTTGTCTCTGGGTCGGACTTCAGGAGTGGGCGTCCCCCGTGGCGACCCATGATTGGTCCGGCCGCCGATTGGTACTCGGCGAGCGCATCGCCGCTATCGGGGCGGAGCCACCCGGATACCAGCACCTGCGCGCGGCGCCCGCCATTCTCGGGTGGTGTCCACGCGAAAGGAGCCATGGGTTCGTCGAGCGGTACCCTCTGCAGATGGTGCGTCAGATTGCTCAACATCTTGAAGGCGATCCCGGTTGGGATCGCGAGCACGTGCTCCCGGGCGAAGCCGGTGTCCAAGAAGGCTCGGAGCGCGTCTTCGGGGATGCTTCCCCGTGCCTCGAGGGCAGCGATCGTAAAGAGCCGGAGCGCTTCGAGCCGAGGAGTCGGCATAGGGGCCCCGTTCCGCAACGCCGCGAGATCCTCGTCGGTCATCCCGGACATCGACGCGAGCATCGAATGGCCGCCCATGCAGTACTCGCAGCCGTTGCGGAAGCTCACGGTGAGGGCAACGACCTCCTGCTCTACCCTCGAGAGTGCGGAGCTTCTGAATGCCTCTTCGGTCACTAGATAAGCGCTGAGTAGTCCCGGTTCCTGTGCCATCGTCGCGGCCAGGTTCGGCACGAAGCCGTATTTCTCCGCGACTTTCTCCAAGCTCTCGGCAGCGGCTGAGGGCGCGTCGAGCCGAGTGTGCATCACGTAGTCCATTCTCTCCTCCAAAAGAGTCTGACCGTGCAAGCCGGTCAGTTGACTGATTGGTCAACAAGGTGTGCACAGTTGACTGGTCGGTCAAGTCTTGTCCGACCGGTCAACTACTTAGAGCTTGTGGTGGGAGGATCGATCATGACGAAGCAGCGCCTGAACACCCGAGAGCGGCTACTAGAGGCGGCCTCCAGACTCATCTGGGAGGGAAGTTTCCACGCCGCCGGTGTCGAGGAGATTTGCCGGGTCGCCGATGTGAGAAAGGGGAGCTTTTACCACTTCTTCCCGTCGAAAACGGAGCTGGCTTCGGCGGCGCTCCGAAGCACCTGGGACTCCGTGCGCTCTCGGGTTTTTGAGCCAACCTTCGAAGCGGCCGACCCGGGTGTGGAGCGGTTGCGGGCCCTAACCAGGGCAGTGGATCGAGTGCAACGAGAGGAGTTCGATTCGAGCGGCGTGTACCTCGGCTGCCCGTTCGGAAGTCTGGGACAGGAGATGGCTCACCAAGACGAAGAGCTGAGAGCGGTGGTGGTCGAGGTCTTCGAAGGGCATGTGGACTTCTTCGAACGCGCGTTGGAAGAGGCGGTGCAGCTGGGGGAGGTCAAGGGTGGGGACCTGCGGGCTAGGGCTCGGGCCGTCCTGGCGCTCATGGAAGGAGGGCTCCTATCCGCCAAGGTCGCGAACGATCCGTCGCGCTTCTCCGAGTCCGCGCGATGGGTCGATTCGATCGCCGGAGCCGAGACAGCGTAGGACCGTGTGAGCCCTTTTCCTCACCCATTCGGCTTCAACTATACCGACCCATTCCGGGGTCGATGCCACACCGACCAAGGAGTCGACATGGGAACCCGCCTTAGAACGATCGGAGGCCTGGCCGCCGCTGCAGCGATCATGCTCTCTACAGGCTGCGACACTTCTCCCGCGATTACCGATGCGCCCCTCGAACCAGACTTCGGGGTGCTTCAAGACGGTACACCACCTTCCGCAGACGTCTTGCAGGACCTCGCGGAGGTGCGGAGCCTCTCGGCTTCCCTCCGCTCCGTCGAAGCCGCCGCTGCGGCTGGCTACGACGTGCTCGTGACAGCGTGCCGCGATAACCCACCCCTGGGTGGAATGGGCTACCACTACGCTAACATCGGTCGAATCGAGGGCGCGGCCCCAAATGCGCTGGAGCCGGAGATCCTCGTCTTCGCACCGGAGCGTAACGGCAAGCTCGGCCTCGCCGCGGTGGAGTACCTCGTGCCGTACCCTCTCTGGGGCGAGGAGACTCCGCCTACACTTTTTGGCGAAACGTTCCGCGCCAACGACAACGACGGCGTGTGGCAGCTACACGTGTGGCTGTGGAGACACAACCCAGCCGGTCTCTTCGAAGACTGGAACCCAGACGTCTCCTGCGACTGAGTGCGGGGGTTCACTCCCGCCGGCGCAAGTCGTTGGCGGGAGTGAAGGCCTTCTAGGACGCACGCTCTCCTTGACAGCTTAGGAGAGCAGGGCGATGCTCTCCTAACTAACATAGGAGAGCGCTGTGTCGAACCACGCCGACATTCTGCCCGGGACGCTGGATCTACTGATTCTGAAGGCGGTTTCCCTCGGGTCGGTACATGGGTACGGAGTGCTGTTGCGGATCGAGGAGATCTCCGGGGGTGCGATCTCGATCCAGCAGGGCGCCTTGTACCCTGCACTTTACCGACTCGAACGTCGGGGGCTGATCGAGAGCCAATGGGGACGGTCGGAGAACAACCGTCGTGCCAAGTTTTACCGACTCACCGGCGCCGGTGAGGAACGCTTCTCGGAAGAGAAGCTCGGTTGGGCCCGCCTAGCGGACGCGATGGCGATTGCGCTGGCGGCCCAATCCGGCGGTTCGGCGGGATGATGGAGCCCCCTCGCATTCCTCTGAGACACCGTCTCTTCGCTTCACTCCGGTCGCGATGGAAGGGAGTGTGGGGGCGATCTCAGATCGAGAAAGAGATTCGGGAGGAGTTCGACGCACACATCCAGATGAGAGCGGATGACCTGGAGGGGCAAGGGGTAGCCCGGAGGGAAGCGGTTCGCACGGCTCATCGCGAGTTCGGGCACGTTGAGACGCATCGAGCCGAGGCCCGAGCCGCTCGAGGGCTCGGCTGGATCGATCGGCTCACCTTCTCGTGGGTCGACGTCCGCCTCGGTCTGAGGATGATGCGGAAGTTTCCCGGCCTCACGTTGGTCGCTGCCTTCGCTTTGGGGGTTGGGATTCCTGCCGGACTCGCCCCTCTGCACCTCTCGGAAGCGCTCGACCGACCGCTGCCGGAAGATTCCGAGAACCGGATTCGAGCCATTCGGTTTTGGAATGCCGCGACGGGTGTCATGGAGTTCCCCTCCTACGGGGATTACACGATGCTGTCGGAGGAACTGCAAAGCTTCCAGCAAATCGGCGCCTACCGAAATGGGTCCTACAGTGTCGGGAGGTCTGAGGCGTCGAGTGTGACGGTATCGGGTGCCGAAGTCACGGCGTCTGCCCTCGCGTTACTCCGGGTCGCCCCCCACGTCGGACGGCTTCTGGACGTCGAAGACGAGCGTCCAGGTTCCGCCGACGTCGTCCTCATCGGTCACCGCCTTTGGCAGACACACTTCGGTGAGCAGCCAGGAATCGTGGGTCAGGTCCTGCGTTTGGGAAGTGTGCCCCACACGGTCGTCGGCGTGATGCCCGAGGGATTCCGATTTCCGTACGCGGATGACGTCTGGGTCCCGCTCCGCCGGGAGGCCTCCGCGATGCCGGGGGAGGGGCGCACCGTGCGGATCGTCGCCCGACTCGGCGACGCCGCAAGCGACGAAGGGAGTCAGGCGGAGATCGCTGCTCTGCCCCTACCTCCGACTCACCCGGCGGTGAGGTCGACGGTCCCGCTGGAGCTCGAAGTCGTCCCCTTCTCGTATACCTACGTCGGACTGCCGCGGGCGGGCTTCTCTGCGCTCCCGGAGTTCCACTTCATGCGCCTGCTAGGGTGGATTCTCCTCCTCGTGGCATGCGCGAACGTGGCAATGCTCATCTTCGCGCGCACCGCGACGCGGTTCCGTGAGCTGGCGGTGCGGACAGCGCTTGGGGCGGGGCGCTCGCGGATCGTATCTCAGGTCTTCGTAGAAACCCTCGTCCTTGCGACGCTTGCGTGCGGGTGCGGCTTGCTGCTGGTCGATCAAATCATGGAACGGATGCCCTGGGAGCTCATTGCGGGGCGGGCCTTCCTTCCGTATTGGCTCGACCTGGGGGTACCTGCTGGAGTCCTCCCGTCTGCGGTTCTCCTGACCGTGGTCAGCGCCACGGTCGCGGGAGTGATCCCGGCGGTACGGGTGACTCGTGGAGATATCCATCAGAGCATTCGCTCGTCGGATGCCGGGCGCTCTGGCATCCGCTTTGGCAAGATCACCGGTGGGTTGATCGTCGCCGATGTGGCGTTGGCCGTCGGGGTGATCGGGTTCGCCTTTGGAGTGACCGGGTACCTCAACGAGCTAGTCGATTCGCAGGAGCGGGTCGGGATAGCCGCCGACCAATACATCGCGGCCGAGCTGCGTCTCTCCGCCAACGATCTGCCGGCCCCTGACGAGGGAGCTGAACCCATCCAGAGGTTGGCCCGGATTCAAGAAGTGCTCGGAACACGGCTGGGGGCGGAGGCCGAGGTGCGGGCGGTGATGTTTGGTGATGCGATGCCCCGGATGAACCACCGTTCGCGCCTAGTTCGGGTCGATGGTTTGGTCGACGGGGCGGATGATTCAGGGCGCTGGGTCCGTGTAGCGAGGGTGTCGGCCGGCTTCTTCGAGCAGCTCGGACAGCCGATTTTGACGGGCCGGGACTTTGACCGAGCGGACACGGAGTTGGAGGTGAGGCCGGTCATCGTCAACACCGAGTTCGTCGCGCGCGTGCTGGCAGGGCAGTCGCCGATCGGCCGTCGGGTACAGCTTCAGGGTTTCAGTGGGGGTGGCGACGCCGCGTGGCACGAGGTCGTCGGGGTGGTCGGCCGGCTAGGAATGAACACGGTCTCCCGGTCGGGATCCCCGGGCTTGTACCTCGTCGAGCCGGCCGGGCTGATTCACCCACTTCAGGTCGGCATCCATGTGGGTCCCGACCCCGAGCGGTTCGTCCCTCGACTACGAGAGATCGTTGCTGAGGTGGACCCGGCGGTCATCCTCGAAGATCCCGTCGTGCTCAGCGCCGTGCGTCAAGGTGACTGGTACGTCGCGATCGGTGTTGTGGTCGGCATGGGACTGTTGGTGTCGATCTTGGTTGCGCTCGCTGCCTCCGGCATCTATGCGATGATGTCCTTCTCTGTCTCCGAGCGGACTCGGGAGATCGGGATTCGCTCTGCGTTGGGAGCGGGTCGCATCACCCTGGTGTTGACGATCTTGCGGCGGGCGGTCGCGCAGCTGGGAATCGGCGGATTGCTCGGAATCCCCTTGGCGGTCTGGTTCCTTACTCAGATCCAGGATCCCGATGCGGGTAGGCTCGATGTTTTGGTCACCGTGTTGAAAGCGGCGATCCTCGGCCTCGGGACCGTCACGCTCGTTGGATTGCTTTCCTGTGTCATCCCAGCTCGTCGGGCGCTGGCCGTCGAGGCGAACGAGGCGCTGAGGGCGGAGTAGGATCGGCGGGGGGCAGACAAACTCCTTGCTCGTTGTAGTGCTGGTTCGACACCCTACACGCGGCACTCGAACCCCACCTCCTCGATCGAATGATACGGTTGCGCCTGCGGTCTGTTCGGACCGCTACACCGCTTCTCCTCACGTCGGTGCTCGGTGGCTGTACCGTGGTTGGCGGCCCAATCCAACCAGTGCATCCGTCGGTCGCCGACGAGACAAGAGGCCCGTCACAGTCATCGAGCGAGGATCCGAGGCCCTCCGATCACGTGCCTGCATCTCCCTCCGCCCCAGCTCGAGACCATGCCTCGACGCGGATCACAGCCGGGGTCGTGGAGGTAGCCCTCGAGAACCTCGGGTCTCCCTACGTGTGGGGAGGCACGGACGCGAACGGCTTCGACTGCTCCGGTCTCATACAGTACGCCTATGGTCGCTACGGGATCGCGCTGCCCAGAGTGAGCTCGCAACAGATTGGAACGGGCACCCCAGTCGAGCCGTCTAGGGCGAGCCTCCGCCCTGGGGACATCCTAGGCTTCTCGGGACGCCCGGGAGGCAAGACCACCCACGTGGGTCTCTATGTGGGTAGCGGCGACTTCATTCACAGTAGTTCGTCCGGCGTTCGCGTTTCTACGCTCGAGAACCAGTACTGGGTCGACCGTCTGGTGGCGGCTCGCCGCATCGTGGATTAGCGCTAGGGGCGGAACAATCGCTCGGCGTGGCATCCGACACGTTGACACGACGGCTTCGACTCCAGAGGGTAAATCTGATTCTCGAAGCTGCGGGTACCGCAGAGGGGTGGGGGAGTGGCGTGACGGGAAGACGTTTGAGGAGCTTTGTCGTTCTTGGTTGGGTCACCTTGATCGGGTGTGTACCGGTCGAGGCTCCGGTCGACGTCGACGATGCTTGGTCGCGGATCGAGCGAGACGTCGTTCCGCTCGTCGTCGTCGAGAACGAACTTCACGTCCCCGTGCCTCTCGAGGCACGCATGATCGAACTCGGCATTCCCGGGCTGAGTTTGGCTTTCTTCGACGAAGGTTCGGTCGTAGAGGCCCGAGCGTATGGGTTGGCAGATGTCCGGACGGGGCGACCCATGACGCCGTCGACATTGCTTCAAGCCGCTTCGATTAGTAAGCCGGTGACGGCGATGGCACTCCTCGACCTTGTGGAAGAGGGCGCGCTCGAGCTCGACGAAGATGTGTCGGAGGTCCTCACCAGCTGGCGACTTCCGGAATACCCCTATGAGCCTCGGGTGACGCTGCGCCGTCTGTTGACCCATACCGCGGGGGTGACGGTCTCGGGTTACCCTGGGTATGGGCCCGACCAAGAGGTCCCTTCAATCACGGACGTCTTGAGTGGTAGCGGGAACACACCGCCGTCGATCGTGGATCTGCCGCCGGGCAGTGAGTGGCGGTATTCAGGTGGTGGCTACTCGATCGTACAGCTCGCCATCTCGGATCTAACTGGACGTCCCTTCGGCCACATCCTCGAGGAGCGAGTGCTGGAGCCACTCTCGATGCGCTCCAGCAGCTTTTCCCAGCCGTTGGCTCAGGCGGATACCGGTCTCGCGGCGACGGGGCACAGAGCATCGGGCGAGGTGGTTGCCGGTCGGTTCCGCACCTATCCGGAGCTTGCGGCGGCTGGTCTATGGACGACCCCCTCCGACCTCGCTCGATGGGCGATCTCACTTCAGCCAGCTTCGTCGAGCGGAGGTCCTCGGGTTCTGAACTCTCGGTCCGTTTCGGAGATGCTGACTCCAGACACCATCGGGGAGATGGGTCTGGGCGTCGCGCTTTACCATGATGGCCAGTACTTCGGCCATACAGGTTCGAACGAAGGGTTTAGAAGCTCACTAACGGCACAGGTAACCGGCCGGCAGGGTCTAGTCGTGATGGTCAACTCGGATGCCGGCGGACGGCTGGCAGCGGAGATCCTTCTGACGGTGGCCCGGGAGTACGGTTGGGCCGAATATCAGCCGACGGTCAAGCGCGTCGTGCCCGTGGACTCACTTCAACTGGCTCGGGTTGTAGGATCGTACAGTGCCGGACCTAATCGCGTGGTCGAGATTGTGTCAGACGGAAAAGACTTGATCCTTACTCGGGGTTGGGACGGGGGCCTGGTCCGCCTTGCCGCTGAATCGGAGTGGGCTTTCTTCAGCCGCGGAGATGGTCAGCCGATCACCTTCGAGCCAACGGGGGCTGGTGAGCAGTGGTCTCCGGCCTTCACAAGTGCGAGTGGTACCAGATACGCGAGGTTAGCCGGGAGCTGAGAGCGGACCAGGGATCGCTCATTGGGACCAACAAGAAGCCCCGCCCGGCCGTAGGGCCGAGCGGGGCTTCTTGGCTTTCGCTCGCGGCCTTTAGACGCGCACGCGATCCTTGAGACCCTTACCGGCCTTGAAGGTCGGAACGGTCATCGCAGGGATCTGGATGGTCGCACCCGTGCGCGGGTTACGGCCCTCACGGGCTTTCCGGCGACGCGTCCCGAACGTGCCGAAGCCCGTCACGGTGAAATCGCGGCCAGCGTCGAGCTCGATCGCAATGATCCCCTCCCGAGGCTCGGTGGAGAAGATGCAATCGATTACCTCGCGCGCCTTGGCTTTGCTGAGGTCCGTCTTCTTAGCAAGCTTCGCCGCGAAATCGTCTTTGGTCATGCTTGATGCTCCCGTGGAATGGGTGAGACCCGCAACCGTTACGAACGCACTCATTGTCGACTCGGGCAGGGGGGCTTGGCAAGACCCTAGAGTACGTGTTTCGCAAACAACCATGCGGGCTTTCACGGTTTTTCAATAGCAATATTCGAGCCGCTCACGACGGTCGTTGCCCTCGCAAACCGATATTGGGCGGCTACAGGTCTAACGTCGGGTGATCGAAGCCGAAGCGCTTCAACACCTTAGCGTCACAACCCCTTCCGACCTGGCTTACTGGGGCATCCGTTCTCACTTTGAATCCGAGACTCTTCAGGAACTCTAGTTCGAGCGGGAAGATCCCCCATGAGCACACGCCCCCAACCGCTCCTTGTCGCCCTAGCGACGGCGGTCGTCTCCTCTTGGTTCGGTGGCTCAGCGGTCGGGGCACAGCTCCCAGATGCTGCGATGACAGATCGGATCATCGAGGAAGGGCAGGAGCGATCCCAAGCCCTCCACCTCTTTCACACGCTTACCGATGTGTACGGTGCACGGCTGACAGGGTCGCCCGAGTACACCGCTTCGGCTGAGTGGGTGCGCGATTTATTCGGGCAGTGGGGACTGACGAACCCGCGGCTCGAAGCGTTCGACTTCGGCCCGGGATGGACGCTCGACAAGTTGAGTGTCGAGATGACGTCGCCCCGGTACATGCCTCTGATCGGCTACGCGGATGCGTGGTCTCCTTCGGTAGACGGTGTCGTCGAAGGACGGGTCGTCTACGTCGGGGACAAAGCCCGCGCTGAGGTCGAGGCGATGTCCGATGAGTTGGCCGGGGCCATCGTCCTGACGCATCGGCCACAGACCGACTTCCGCGACGAAGACCGGCCCCAGCCGGGATTGGGTGATTCGGTTCGGACCGGGAATCCGCCGCGGATCCAAACGCCCTCCGCGACTCCAGCCCGTGAGATCAGCGCGCTCCTTCGGGAGGCGTCGTCCGCCGTACGCGTGCGGCCCACTCACTATCGGGACGGGACGGTCGGCGGCACCGGGAACCGCAATACGACCCCGGATGACGTCCCCTCGATGGTTCTGGCGGCCGAGCAGTACAACATGATCGCTCGTCTCTCGGAACGGGGCGTCCCGGTCGAGCTTCGAGTCGAGTTACGGACCCGTTACGATGACGACCACGACACGTACAACGTGCTCGCTGACCTCCCGGGCAAGGACCCTGAGGTCGGTAGGGAAGTGGTGCTCGTGGGTGCGCACCTCGATTCGTGGCATACCGCTTCAGGGGCTACGGACAACGGCGATGGCTCGCTCGCCGTGATCGAAGCCGCCCGCATCCTGGCGGCGATCGGGGAAAGCCCGCGGCGGACTATCCGCTTCGCTCTTTGGTCCGGTGAAGAACAGGGTCTTCTCGGAGCACGAGCGTACATCGATCGGCATCTGCAGTCGGAGGACGCTCAGAACCAGCTGCAGGTATATCTCAACGACGATCCGGGATCAGGTCGCTCCCTCGGCTTCTACATGCAGGAAAACGATGCCGCGAAACAACTCTTCGATACCTGGCTTGCTCCACTCGCCGACCTCGGCGTCACGATGAACGTCATCGATGGAATCGGTAGCACCGATCATGTCCCTTTCGACCAGATGAATCTTCCGGCCTTCAACGTCATCAAGGATTTCGAGGCGTACGACGAGCGGACGAGGCACACGAACGCCGACTACCCAGAGAGAATGTCAGAGGACGAACTCATCCAGCAGGCGATCTTCCTGGCGCACTTCGCCTGGCAGGCCGCTCAGATGGAGGGGCGTATTCCACGGAGATAGGTGGGTGGGTGCGGTGGTGGTCAGGAACAAGAACCTCGTTCTCCCGACACCACCTCAAAGTTATCGAACGTGATCACCACCTCCTGGTTGATGAAGTCGGGCTGATGCACCCATATGGCGACCCCAACGGGCACTTCGTCGGTGTGACCCGTCGTCGTTTGAAGGGTCTGCCACGCTGCGCCGTCCCAGAAGTGCGACGTGTACGTCGATCCGATCCGCGTCATACGCAACGTGCCGCTCATGTCTGTGGTCGGCTGCCACGTTACTACTCCACCGGTCGCGCTGTGATCAGCGAGGTAGGAGTCGGCGCCGTCCAGCTCTCCGGCGCCAAGGCTGGTGCGCTGAGCTGCTCCCCCATGGATGGACAGTCCAGTGCGCACCGCGGACTGTGTGGGCCAGGTCACGATTTCGTAGTCGACGCGCACGTCCACATTGCCGGTCAGGTGACAGCGAAGGCCGAAGGACGCCATCGGAATGTCTCCCGAGGTCGTGGCCGGCATCGTGTAGAGGAGGTGGCCATCGACCTCGCTTACGGAGGCCCCGAACCGTTCCAAGATCGTCCACTGGAGTGAATCCGTGGATTCGTCGTCGAAGTCATCGGTGAATGGAACGTTCGGGATCGCGACCGTGAGCAAGGCCTGGGCGCTGGTGGTTTCGTTTCCAGCGGCATCTCGAGCAACTGCCGTGTAACTATGGTCGCCGTTGTCGCTGGCCGTTACGTCGACGTCGACGGTGTGGGGCGCCGCCGTGGACGTCTCGAGGAGTGTGGCTCCCGCGAAGAAATCGACCCGGGTTACACCCACGTTGTCTGCAGCCGTTGCAACGAGTGAGACGCTCTGGTCCTCGGAAGCCGAATCCGTCGAAATCGTCAACGACACAGTTGGGGGTGTAGAGTCCACCGGGTCTACGGGCAGCGGAGTGTCGGAGGAGCACCCCAGCACGATGGAGGCTGAGAGGACCATCGCAAGGAGGTGTGGTCGGGCTGCCGCTCGGGAAGATGCCATCATCGGTCTGGTTCGCAGGGACAAGGGTGTTGGGTTCCACTATCTGATGCGTCAGACTATCCAGGTAGGGATCACCGTGCTCAGGGCCCCATCCTTCATGACGAAAAGCGGCGTGGTAGCGAGAGGCCTCTTCCTCGCTGGGCTGATCTCGAACCCGAGCCCAGCCATTTCTCAGGTCTCGGTGGACCCTGACGCCGCGCCTCGGCCGTCCGCGAGCGCCGTCCGGGCATCTGGGCCCATCCGGGTCGACGGCCTCTTGGATGACCCGTCGTGGTCTTCGGCACCCGTCGTCGACGACTTTTGGCAGCAGAAGCCCGAGGCGGGTGCACGAGCCACGGAGCGGACCGAAGTCAGGATCGTCTTCGACGACGAGTATCTCTTCATAGGTGCGGAGATGCTCGACGGGTCGGGCACCGACCCCATCATCCCAACACTCCAGAGGGACCCGAATACCCGAGATGGCGATGCCTTCGGGATCATGTTCGACCCGTTTCGGGACGGGAAGACGGTCTTCACCTTCTTCTTCAACCCGGGGGGCGCAGTGCGCGATATGCAGACTGCGGACGACGGTCGGATCAACAACTCGGACTGGGACGCCGCGCTCGACTTCCGAACCCGAACCCACGAGAACGGTTGGACGCTCGAGCTCGCGATCCCCTGGTCGCAGCTGCGCTTCGCTGCCACAGAAGGCGAGCAAGTATGGGGATTGAATATGCTCCGCCGAATCCGGCGGAAGAACGAAGACGCGGTTTGGGCGCCGATGGATCGTCGCTGGCAGCTGTACGTCAGCTCGCGTGGCGGGACGCTCCGCGGCCTCGCCGACTTGCGCCCTCAGCGGAACCTATCGATCAAGCCCTTCGCCCTCACGTCGCGCCCCTCCGGAGTTCTTGCCTCGGGGGAGGCGGACTTCGACGCGGGCTTGGACCTCAAGTACGGCGTCACCCCGGGTATCACGTTGGATCTGACCGTCAACACGGACTTCAGTCAGGTCGAGGTCGATGAAGAGCAAGTGAATCTGACTCGATTCTCTCTCTTTTTCCCGGAGAAACGCGAGTTCTTCCTCGAGAATTCGGGACTCTTTCAGTTCGGGGACCAGGGCAACCGCCAAACGAGGTCCGGAGTATCGAACCGAGATTTCACGCTCTTCCACTCACGGCGGATCGGTCTCACCCCCACAGGGGCGCCCCTCCCGATCCTCGGGGGAGGGCGGGTGTCGGGGACCGTCGGCGACCTCTCGATCGGTCTCCTGAACATGCAGACCCGAGCCGACGGCGCTTTCGCGGCCGAGAACTTCTCTGTGGCACGTGTGAGAGGGGAGCCCGCTGAGGGGCTCTCTCTTGGCGGAATCTTTGTGAACCGGATGGAGACGGGCGGTGGCTCGGCGGATCACCGCAGCTACGGAGTCGACGCGGACGTCCAGGCACTCAACGGTTATCTGCTCGTCCAGTCGTACTTGGCTGCGACGGAGGGTACGGCCGCCGACGGAGCGACGCTCGATCGTTCGATGGCCGGGCGGCTGTCCGCTGGTTGGCGCGACCCTTTTTGGGAGGTGTTCGCGCTGTATCGGCACTTCGACGACGGATTTTCGCCGAGCGTCGGCTTCGTCCGACGTACCGGCATGCGGCACGCCTACGGGACTCTGGGCGTGCGCCCGAGGCTCGATCGTGCCGGGATCCTGGGATTAAACCCGTACGTCGAAGCTCATCGCTTTACCGACCCCAGAGGTGGGGTTCAAACACGCTCCCGGACTTTGGGACTCGGGTGGGAATTCAGCGATGGTGGGATGGGGAACGTGACGGTGACGGACCGCTTTGAACGCGTCGATGATCCGTTTTCGGTGCGAGGCATCGAGGTCGCAGCCGGGCGATACGACTTTGTCGAGGCGTCCGCCTTCTATCAGCTGAGCGGGGCTCGCCCGATTTCAGGGCGTATATCTGCGACCGGTGGTAGCTACTTCGGTGGTGATCGGCGCTCATTGGGAGGGTCACTCGTGGGGCGTCTTGGGCCCCGACTGAGCTTGAACCTTTCGGCGAACCACAACCGAATCACCATTCCTGGACAAGGGTCGACGACAGCGGACGTCTTCGGGGCGAAGCTCGATGCCTTTTTCTCCACCGAGTTGCTCACCAGTGCGTTCGTGCAGTACAACGAAGCGGTGCAGGAGGTCGTCACCAATCTCCGCTTTCGTTGGATCCACGCGCCTCTCTCCGACTTGTACTTCGTTGTCACCGACCGTTGGGACACCGAATCAGGGACGAGCTTGGAACGCTTACTGACGATCAAGGTGACGAGACTCGTTTCGTTCTGACCCGTAGTCGGAGTAGATCGCCATGGAGCTTCCGGTCGACCCCTCTGCTTCTGTCTCGCGCCGTGCGTTCCTGACGGCAGGAGTCACCACAACAGCGCTCCTCGGATGCGCACCTGACTCCATTCCCGCCCCGGAGCGAGAAGGTCCGCCGACCAGACCGACGGCGGACGACGATGCTGCGTGGGCCCACGTGCGAGCTCGCTTCATGCTCGATGAGGGCGTGACCTACATGAACAACGCGAGCCTCGGATTGCCTCCTCGCGAGGTCGCGCGCGCGGTTTGCGATGGATACGAGGCCATTTCACGCGAGCCCTTGCACGGTAAGCACGATCTACAAGAAGTCATCGCGCAGGACGTGGTACCCGGTCTAGCGAGCTTCGTGGGCGCTGACGCCGACGAGATCTCTCTGACCCGGAACGCGACAGAAGGCCTTCACCTTCAAGCGGTTGGGCTACAGCTCGAACCGGGCGACGAGGTGTTGATTACGACCCAAGAGCATCCGGCGGGGAACGCTCCGTGGAGGTTTCGAGAGGAGCGCGACGGGATCCGTGTAACTGAAGTTTTTGTGCCGAGTCCCCTACCGTCGGCGGACGAGGTGGTCGAGCTGATGGCGGCGGCGGTGACCGCTCGCACCAGGGCCATCTCCTTTTGCCACGCCACCCGGGGCGGTCACGTCTATCCGGTGAGAGCGCTGACCGAGATGGCTCACGCTCGTGGCCTTTTATGTCTCGTGGATGGGGCCCAGGCGCTGGGTCAATTCCCCATCGATCTGCACGAAGTCGGTTGCGACGCGTACTCGGCCAGCCTTCACAAGTGGGCGTTCGGTCCAGTCGGGACCGGATTCATGTACGTGAGCGTGGCGGCTCGAGATCGGATCCGCACCTCGTTTGCCCCGAATGCGACGGTCGAAGCTCCTGCGCTGGCTCCTGGCGGCACGGCGGACTTCCCGGTGCGAGCCGCCTTGGCCACCTCCCTGGACTTCTGCAACGCGTTGGGACTCGACCGGATTGAGCGTCGTTGCCGCTACCTCTCCGATCACCTCAAGGCTGGCCTGCAGCAGATCCCGGGCATCACCATCCTGAGCGGCGCAACGGACGACATCTCCGCTCCAGGCTCGACGATCTTCGAGAAGGCGGGCTTGGACGCCATGGAAGCGGTGCCCTGGTTGGAAGAGGTCGCGGGGACCCACATCGACGAACACCAACGGGATGGTCACAACGCGATTCGGGTATCGACGCACGTGTACAACACGACAGGAGAAATCGATCGACTGCTTGATGCGGTGTCGACGTCCTGATGGATTCCCGAGCGCTTCTCCAGCCACCATTTCGAGAGACTCATGGACCCAACAGTTAGCCACTACGAACTCCTCGGCGGCGACGAAGGAGTCCGCTCACTCGTCGACCGCTTCTACGATGTGATGGACGTCGAGTCTTTCGCGGCCGGGATCCGAAGCCTGCATCCTCCCGACCTCGGCACGTCGCGTGACAAGCTGTACGAATTCCTCAGCGGATGGACCGGAGGACCGCAGCTTTACGTCGAGAAACACGGACACCCGAGATTGCGAGCCCGCCACCTACCGTTCCCGATCGGTGTGGCCGAACGCGACGCGTGGGTCGCGTGCATGGATCGCGCGCTCGAAAATCATTCGATGCCCGAAGAGTTGCGCGCCTATCTGAAGCAGCGGTTCCGGGCTGTTGCAGACCACATGCGAAACCGGGACGAGAGCACCCCCTGACCGGGAGCGTTACCTCCGGCCCTGTCGGACCGTCTCCCTACTGACTGCCACCGGACGCGGGTCCGGGGCAGAAGAGACAATCGAGAACCTTGGGGGAAGGATGTACCGTTCAGCAGCTCGACTTATGCTCCTCTTACCTCTGCTGGCCGTTCTGGGAGCGTGTGACGAAGACACCTTCGAGCCGGAAGTCGATGTGCCCGCCGATGAGCTGGCCGTCACGGATCCGGACGCCGCTCTCGTGGCCGCGATCGAAGAGATCACCGACCAGATCGGGATTCAGGAGGCTAGCTCTCTCGCGGGAGCTTCCGAGGGAAATGAAGCACCAGCGTTCGGTAGCCAGCTCTTTGCCGATGCCTTCGCGGGCTCCGATGCTCCGGAGCTGACGGCGAGCGTCGAGACGGACACGGCGATTGCAGTGCTACCGACGGACCAGGTCAAGATCTACAACGTCTTGGCCCTTTGGGGTCGGATTCGGCCCAACGATCGAACCGAGTGGTCCCCGCTCCAATGGGATCCGGCGTTGCAGGTAGTGGACGGAGACGCACTTCGGGTGCGCCGGACCCTCCTTTTTGAATCCGGAGACGAGGTGCATCCGCAGGAAGAGCGGAATCTCGTCACCATGACGTCGTGGACCGGTCCGCACGTCGATGGCGTGACCGCCCAGGTCGCGATCGTCGGGCCGACTCTGACGCCTACGGATGCAACGGATGTCACTTCGTCGACCGACGAGCAGTTCCTGGCCTTCCGCAGCACACCTTTCTCCACCCGTATCCCCGCCTCTGAGCTAGGCGGTCTACACGTGGCCGAGGTGATCGACAACACCGGGAACGGCGTACTCCTCGCGTCGGTACTGCAGCCACCCCACCCGTGTGGAGTCGGGTTCATGAAGGGGCGGTGGGCCCGCACGAGCGATCGTGGCGGTGTGTTCGGCGGCCTCTGGGTGCAGTCGAATGGTCGGCGCGAGGGGTATCTGGCCGGTCGCTGGGGCGTGAACGCTGACGGGAAACAGGTCTTCCACGGCAAGATCGTGAACCTGCAGGGCGAGTTTCTCGCCTTCCTCGCCGGTACGTACGCCGACGGAGTGTATGAGGGAGAGATCTACGGGAAGAACCGAGTGCTGCTCGGGTACACCCGGGGTCGATACACCGGGGAGGACGGCCATGGTCAGTTCCTCGGTGCGTGGCGCCAGGCCTGCGTGAAGGATGCGCCCACCCGCACCTGCCAGCTAACAGACGATGGCGTCCGGGTCTGCAGTGCGGCGCTCCCGGAGGGCACGCCGTAAGCGAAGCGTAACGTGCGGCTGAAGGTGGCCGCTCCCGGCACACCCCCTTGGTAAGAAGCGGCGGATCGCACAGCGGTCCGTCGCTTCTTGTGCGTCGGGTGGCGGGTTTCGGCCCCGCGTTCAGAAGGCGAAGAGTTTCGTGACCTTCAAGGTGAGCCCGCGCTCCAACACGGAATTCGCCACCCCGCTCGTGAGGCTGCGCCGCTCGGTATACACGAGAAAGATGTCGGATAGGGGCGCATGTATGATGTTGATGCGTGCGTTGGAAACGAGTTCATCGGTGGCTTCGTTGTATTGCACGAACGCCAAGAGAAACGCTTGCGTGTTCAATGCGAGGCGCACTCCAGCACTGTAGATATCCGCAGTGAAGGCGGAGCCCCCCAAGGTGAGATCGTTCCTCTGCCCTCCAACCTCGATGGAGACGTGCTCGTTCGGCCGTACCGTCAAATCGGCGGACAAGGAGGTGCGTGACCCGTCGTAGAAGTCGCCCCACTGGGCGTTGCCCCGCACGAAGACTGGAAGGTCGCCCCTTGTCGCTAGCGTGACACCCGGCTCGAGCCACTCGTAGGTACCTTGGGCGATGTTCACTCCCCCGATCGTAGTGGTCTCGAAGAGACGCTCGTATCGGTCCCGGACACGTACCGCGATCTGACCGCCCGCCAGCAAGGACATGATTGCGCCGGCTTCGATGCCCCGACTCTCCAACGCATCGTCGAGGTTGGTGTATACGTCGACGTCGACGTAGGGGTTGATCTCCCGAACCCCGAGAGCGTCGACCTGAGGGTGGATGCCGACCGTACCGAAGTATCGGCGCAACGCGGTACGGTCGACGAATCCGGTCTCCGGGTTGAAGCCGTCACCGACGTGCTTGAAGAGGGCGGATGCGTCCCAGAAGGCTTCGCGCCAGGCGGTTTGCACCATGGCGGCGTTCTCATCTGATCCGGTGGGCGAGTCGTCGTCCGTGTGCGCCCAGTAGGTCGAGAGGAGCACGTTGGATGCCAGTTGGATGTTGGCATCGACCCCGTAGGAGCGATTGTACGCCGAAGCTGCTCCCCCTCCCGTTTCTTGACGATTGATGAACATGCCACCGATCGTCGCTGGCCCGAACGTGCCCTTCATTCGACCGACTGCAAAGTTCTCGGCCTGATAGCTCGACCCGTCCGAGAGTTCCGGAGCCGATCGGGTCTGCATGTCGAGTAGACCGATCTCGAGGCGCTCACCGATGCGACCGGTTAGGCGCGCTCCCCCCCCGATCGGGAGCGCTTCACGCGTCCGTGAGAGTCCAATTCGTCGTGAGTTGAAGAGCCTAAAGTTTCTCGGGCTGCTCCCGGTTCGATAGTTCCGGATCGCGGTGTCTTGGAAGCCGAAGGTGCCTTCGTTCTCGAGGAAGAAGTCGCGTCGTTCGGGGAAGAAGAGGGAGAAGCGAGAGAGGTTCACCTGCTCGCGATCGACCTCGACCTGGCTGAAGTCCGTGTTGGCGGTGAGGTCGAGGGTGAGTCGCGGGGTGAGGCCCCACTTGGCATCCAACCCGAAGTCTGCGCTTTCGTCGCTCTGGGGGTTTCGGGCGCCGCTGAGCCGATCACCCAGCGCGTACGGCTTGACCCATAGGTTGCGGCCCCTTGGTAGGTCGTGGAGTCCCTCCATCGTCCCGGCAAGCGAGAACTTGTAGACCCGGTACTGAATCGGGACTGGTGCCCACAATGCATCCTCATTTCGCCGTCGGATTCTTCGGGAGAAGTTGATCCCCCAGACTTGGTCCCCTTCGACTGGGTTGAAGCGCATCGTCGCGAACGGAATCGCCATCTCGACGACCCAAGTCGAGTCGTTGATGGTGGTTCGAGCTTCCACGATCCCCTCCCACGCCGGCGCGAGATCCCGCTGATCGTTGAACGCCTGAGCGTCCCAGAGGGCGCCTCCCGGATTCACGGCCCAGAGGAATCCATTCTGCCGATCGAGGTAGGTATCGATCGCAACTCCGAAAATGTCGGAGTTCGGGGTGTCGAAGTCCTGCTCGAGTCCCGGGATGGCCAACGATCGCGTGTCTTCGTCAAAGAGCTCTGCCCCGATGTACAGAGTCTCGTCGTCGTACACGATCCGAAGGATCGTCGGCTGAGAGGCCGGCATGCCCAGGTCGGGGATCGTTTGGATCCAGGGCCGCGTATCCGCTCGAGCTTCAGCCCACACCGCATCATCCAACACTCCATCGATCTGGATCGGACCGTCCACTCGTGTGGCGTGGATCACTGGGCGGGGGAGGGAGAGCGGGTCGACAGGGTACGCCCCGTTCGGCTCGACGGATTGTCCGATGACCGAGGTCGGCTGCAACCCAACGAGTGTTGCCAGCGTGAGTCCGACCGCTAGGCGCGTCAGCTCACTGGCCAGGGAGTCAACCGCCGGCGAAATCGCCCCCTGGTGCCGAGATCGGTGCTTGCAGACCGCCGACGCCCCAGCCGAGACAGACCACGAGCCAGGTAACTGCGAGTGCGCCGTGGAATACGCGATTCGAGGTGCGAGTGGCCACCAAGAACGCAGCTCCAAACGCGACAAGTGAGAGCGAGTGAAGCGGATTCAACGGCGTGCCTAAGGCACTTCGTTCGAGGAGCGCGTCTGCCAGGTCCACGAACTGAAAAGCGATCGCCAGACCGAAGAATCGTGGTCGGTTTGCCTCGAAGTGCTCCCGGAAGTCCACGATCTCGCTTCCGCGGACGGGGTAGAGTAGGCCGGCCAGCAAGTACAAGACGACCGCGTACGCCACCAGCGTAAGGAAGTGTGGGAGCGTCCAGACCTCGACCGAGGTGAGACCGAAGTTGAACCACCAGACGAGCAGCGTCGTGACGAAGATGTTGCCGGTCCACACTGCGTGAATCCAGTCGACGCGCTCCTTCACCCGTGTGTCGAGTATCAAGGCGACACCACTCAACAGGTGCACGATGGCCAGGCCGATCACGACCGAGACGAAGACGGTCAGATACTCGTAGGGGGTCATGGCAGGCCAATCTGTGCGCTGGGCGAGCGCGGGACCAGTCGCTCGTCCCGGTCGGGCATAAGCAAGAGTCGGGAGTGTTAGTGCGTCACCGTCTCGGCGATCTTGATGACCTCGTCCTTCACGCTCATCAGGGCGTCGACGCACACGGGGTCGTAGTGCATTCCCGCCTCTTGTTGAAGGTTCGAGAACGCGGCGTCGTAGGTCCAAGCCTTCTTGTACGGTCGCGACGAGGTGAGCGCGTCGAAGACGTCCGCGATCGCGACGATGCGTCCGACCAACGGAATGTCATCGCCCTTGAGCCCCTTGGGATACCCGGAGCCGTTCAACCGCTCATGATGGGTCAGCGCGATGAGACTGCCGAGCTTCAGCACTTCGCCATTGCAGTCTTGAAGGATCTCGTAGCCAATCTCGGCATGACGCTGCATCGCTTTGTACTCGTCGTCCGTCAGTGACGAGGGTTTGAGCAGGATGTGATCCGGCACACCGATTTTCCCCAGGTCGTGGAGCGGAGCAGCCTTGTAGATGCGCTCGGGGTTGAGGTCAGGGCCGAGGTCCAGCTGCTCGGCGATGAGTCTCGAGTACGTCGCCATTCGGATGATGTGGCCCCCGGTCTCCCAATCCCGGTACTCCATCGCCTTGGCGAGGCTAAGGATCGTCTCCTCTTCTCGAGCGACGATCGCGGCGGTGGCAGCTTCCACCTCGACGCGCAGGTCTTCGGCCCGTCGCTCAGCGGAGCGTTGACCCTCGCGGAGCGCGAGCATGTTACGCACGCGTACTCTGACTTCGTCACGATCCACCGGTTTTCTCAGAAACTCACTCGCGCCGGCGGCAAGGGCTGCGTTCCTCGTCTCACCCTGCGTATCTCCCGTGACCATAATGATCGGGATCTGAGGGACCGGGTGGGTTCGGCGAAACGCTTCGATCAACTCGATGCCATTGAGGCCCGGCATCTGAAAGTCGGTGATCAAGAGATCAGGAATCCGATCTGACCAATGCTCTTCGAGCTTCTCGGGTTCTGTATAAACGTGAACGGTCGTATTGCCGAGTTCTTCAACGGTTTTGCCGACGTAGGCTGCGATGACGGCCTCGTCGTCCACGACAACGACGTCGTACCGGTCGGTCGAGTGATCTTCGGGCGGTGAAGTCATTGAGCAACGTCGACAAGGGAAAAGTCCCGGGCGCGGCGACCCGGGAACGTGAAAGGATACAGAGCCAATGGCCACTCCTGAACCCCTCGGTTCTAAGTCAGCGCCTATGGCGCACTGACTTCACCGTCGCTGCCGGTTGCCTTGCGGAGACCCCGCGCGGACATTGCACACCCTTTTCATGGACTCAGCGACGCCTCTCGGTCTGCGATTGGACAAGCTGGGTCGCAACGGAGGTATGCATGAGATCTGTTCCCCGCCTCGGTCTCGTGGCGCTTTCTGGAGTCGTCCTGTCGGCGTGTAGCGAGCCGGTGCTGGACGCCCCCATGGCGCCCAACTTTGCGGTCGCCAGCGACCTACCTATCGACGACATCGTAGCGTCAAACCACTTCGTGGTGTTTAACGGCCCGATTCCGGAAGGTTTCGAAAGCGACGTCGCTTCTCTCGGAGCCGTTGTAGCGGCTTCCTACGGAGATCTCGGCGTAGCGGTGGTCAGCGGGCTCGATGATGTGGACGCCCGCGCCCTTAAGAGGGCTTCCCGGGCCGCGCACGTCGAACTCGAGCCGATGCTCGCCCTCGATGAACCGGTCGCGATGTCCGAGGCCCTAGCGGCAGATGCCGGCGTGCTGAGTGCCGAGGATCCGACCACGGCGTTCTTCTACGCGGCTCAGTGGAACATGCGCGCGATCGATGCCGACCAGGCGTGGGCTGCCGGGCGTTTGGGTGAAAGCTCTACCACGGTCGCCATCTTGGATACGGGGATCGACTACTTACACAATGACCTGAACGGTCTCGTCGACCTGGGTCGGTCGGTGTCCTTCGTCCCGTCTGATGACGCGTTTGTGGAGGCCTTCTTTCCAGGCCGCCACCCGATTACCGACCTCCGATACCATGGCACCCACGTGGCGTCGACCGTCGCTTCGAACGGCGAGGGTGCGGCGGGCGTGACCTCGGGCGTCACGCTGGTTGGCGTCAAAGTGTGCAATGTCTTCGGTTCATGCCCCGGAAGTGCGGTGTTCGGTGGGGTAGCGTACGCGGCGGAGATCGGCGCCGACGTTGCGAACATGAGTCTAGGTGGGAGTTTCTCGAAGAGGGAGTTCCCGGGCTTCGTGTCGGCGGTTCAGCGTCTTTTCAATAGCGTCGGAGCCTCTGGCCTGACCATGGTGGTTTCCGCTGGCAACGCCAGTGCTGACCTCGACCACGACCGTGACGGCTTCAAGACGTACTGTGGCGCCAACGTGGTGTGCGTGTCTGCTACCGGACCCACGGCCGGTGGGACCTTTACCGCCGGCCCGTTCGAGAACCCGGACGCCCCATCGTGGTACTCCAACTTCGGGCGTTCCGGAATCGACGTCGCCGCGCCGGGTGGGAACATCACATCCGTGCTCGGTGCGTGTTCGACGGCGAGCCTGTTCATTCCGGTTTGCCAGACAAGCCCGTTCTTCTACGTGGGGCTGAGCGGAACGAGCATGGCAGCCCCGCACACGTCAGGGGTTGCGGCGCTCATCTCCGAAGATGTCGGTCGGAATCCGGGTCTGATTCGCGCCCGGTTGCAGCAGAGTGCGGATGACCTCGGGCAGAGCGGGGTTGACCCCTTCTACGGGAAGGGCCGCATCAACGCAGGTGCGGCAACCGGCAGCTAGGTCGCCAAGTGGTTCATGAAGAGTGGGCGGGCTCCTTGGGGCCCGCCCACTCTTCATGGGGATAGCGCTTCGTGGTTGCCTAGCACTCCACGGTGACGGCCTCTTCCACAAAGTGAACCACACCGTCCGTGACGGGCACCGAGAGCATGACCGCCGGATGCGTAACCGCCGAGGTCGTCACGCAGCCTGTCCCAGGCGCGGTAGACCGGACCGTGGCGAATAGAGTGTCGCTGCGCACGGCAAGAGAAGTCACCTCGATGTCGTGGCCTCCCGATGGCCGCACCCCCAACGAGATGACGAGCACTTGGGTCGACCCGAAGTCGATCTCCGGCGCAGGATTCGGTTCGGTCGACATTACGAGACTGTTCGCCTCATCCCACGCTGCGGTCCAAGCCTCAGCGCTCTGAATCACGTCACGGCGCGCCGACGAGAACCCCGACTGGGGTGACCGGAAAAGAGTATCGACGTCTTCCGTAGGGACTTCGACGCTCCCCACCGGTACTTCCACAGGATCGGACGCTGCGGAGTCGCCGTCGCCGGCTTCCACCGATTGAGGGGGAACATCGCGAGGGAGTTCTGTCGACAACCCTGTTTCGCAAGCGGTGGTGCCGATGAGACCGACACAGAGACCGAAGAAGAGACGCGTTGTCCGAATGAAGGCGAGTCGTTTCACGGAGAGGTCCTGATGGTGCGAGTTCACGCCACGGTCGCTAAGGCACGGTGCTTGCACAACCCGTGCCAGAAGAAGCGCTCTCGAAGAGCGATTAGAGCCGCCGCCGGATGTGACCAGCTTCCGTCTTGCGGAGTCTCTACGGCAGGTCGGAGGGCCCGGACAACGGCTCGGGCCGCCGTAATGATTGAATCCTAGGAGTTGATGATGGTTCGGATGCTTAGAATGGGTTTCGCACTCGCCTTGAGCCTGCCGCTTATGGCTTGTGGGTTGTTCGACTCCGATGATGCGGGGTCGTTGACGCTCCTGCTCACCGACGCGCCCGGGGACTTCACCCAGGCGATCGTTACGATTGATCGGATCGAGCTGTTGGGTGAGGGCGAGCCGATCCTCCTGGAGGACGTTCCCTTCACGACGGATCTGCTTACCCTCTCGAACGACGTCGTTGCCCTTGTCGAGGACGTGACGATTCCGGCCGGTAGCTACACAGAGATCCGCTTCATCATTCCCGGAGCTTGCATCGGAGTCGAGCAGACTGATGGAAGCGAAGCGGTCTACGCGTCGAGTGGTTTCGCGGAGTGCGGTGCAGCCGACGGCAATCTCCAAATGCCGAGCTTCGCGCAGACGGGGATCAAGGTGAAGTTGCCGGATGGAGCCACCGAGGTCGACGGCGATTCACGGATTCTGCTGATTGACTTCGACGTGTCGCAGAGCTTCGGTCAACAAGCCGGCGGCTCGGGCATGTGGGTCATGAACCCGGTCATCATGGCGGAGGACTTCAGCCTTACGTCGGGTGTAGTGGTGCAGCTCACTGCGGCTGACTCGGTAGATCTCGAAGCCCTAGAGGCATCGTTAGCGGACTTCCAGGTACGCATCGAAACGGAGGCGGTGCCCCAGCCGTTCACTGATGACGACGAGGACGGAGTGTACACGGCTACCTTCTTCCTCCTGATGCCGGACACGGACTACGAGGTTTCGCTTCCTGAGCTCCAGGATGGTGTCACGCCGTTCGTGTTCACGACCGATCCGGCAGCGGCCCAAACGGTCAATGTCGGAAGTGGAGCGCAGGGGTCCGTCGCATACGAAGTGACGTCCGCTCAGCCCCCGAGCTGACGCGGGCGACTTCCGTCGTCGAGATCAGCGGATCTCGACGACGGTGACTCCTACGAACGGCTCTCGTCTCGGTAGGTAGAGGCGGGAGCCGTTCGCTGCGAGTACCAAAGGCAGGGAGCGAACCCGATCGACTTCGTCACCATCGGCTAAGGACAGTAGCCGAGACTCAACCACCTCTGCCTCACCTTCCTCGGGGAACTCGCTGCGTCGGAGCTCATGTTGGACCAGGACGTGGTCGGGTCCCCAGGGGACGACCGATCGAAGAAGGTGGGATCCCTCGCCGGAGTCGAAGGCTCGTCCGAGTCCGATGCCGTCGTCGCTGTAGGCGACAATGGGGCGGAAGTCGTCGAAGCTTCGACTCCAGAGCTCCCCTCCATCAGGGTCGTGCAAGCGGAGCGACGATTGCGTGAATGACGCGTCGAGCACGCCCCTCGCAGTACAAAGCAGTGCGGATGGAGTGAGCTCCTCGATGGCGATCTCTTGAAGTTCGGGACCCAATGCCTCGACACCGGCTGCGGTGGGGGCGGACCCGAACGAATGCAAGATTCCGCCTTCCGAGATCTCGTGAACGACGAGATCGTCTTGCCAGTAGCTCAGGTAGCTCCGTCCGTTGTGCGAACAGAAGCCGGTCTCGCCGAAAGCGAAGGCTCGCCACCGTTCGGAAAACTCTACGCCGTGGTTGGACACTTCAAAGCGGGACACCCATGAACTTCCGGGATCCCACACCGACAACGAGCCGGCCGAGGTCCATGCCAGCGCCATCGGATCCTCGATCTGACCTGGCTCGAGCCCTCGACTCTGGAGCGATCCGAGGTGTCGCCCAGCCGAGTCGAAGGTCCGGACTGCTGGGCCTCCCAGATCGAGGATCGCGACTCGTCCGTCCGAGTCTACCTCGACATCCCAGATCCCGTCGAAGCTCTCCCACTCGTCTCCGTCGGCGGCTCCGATGTCATGGATCGGGTCGAGGACCACGTTGAGAGACAGGGGAAGATCAGACTGTGGCTCGACGCACGCGGTTAGGGACACTAGCGCGATCGCACCCACTAGGGGGTCGAGCCTCATTGTCGCGGCATTCCGGGGATCGTCACGAGCGTGCCTCCTCCGGCCAAATGGGCGGCATGACCTCCCACGTTCCTCTCACTTTCTGTCATGACGGCGAGCGGGTAACCGCCCTGGAAGAAGATCCCGTGCCGGAGCGCCATGATCTCCCAGTCGTCCTGATCCGTGACCGCGACTTCGGGGTCCATGAAGAAGTCGACGGCAGCCTCGAGGGCGCCAGGCAAATCTGACGTGGATGGAGACGCGAGGACGTCAACGACCACCTCGAGGAACATGCTGAGGTTGTCCCAGATGATGGCAGCTTCCGGACTCAACCATATGAAGCCGGGTGCGATCGCAGGAGCCAGCGGGATCTCGCTCGGGAAGAATTCAGGAGGCTCGCCATAACTCAACTTGGCGTGGTACCGGGAGGTTACGGTATCAATACCGGCGGCCTGGTCCGGGCCGGGTGAGAGATCGGTGAGCGGTTCTGTGGCCGCGAGCCGCAGCCAGTGACCCGCCCAGAGTAACCCGTCGAGGTCGGCGTACCCTGTGCGGAAGCCGAGGGCGTAGGGGTGCCCGTAGAGGATGTCCATGTCTTTGGGCACGACCGGGAGGGCGACGTCGTCGCGTTCGCGGTAGAGGCGGACGGCATCCGTCAGTGCGGCTTCTCGGTCCAAGACCGAAGGGTCGGCCAGGATCGACAACACTTCACGCTGGAAGGCGTGTCCCCATCGGACGATTTCGTGGCCGCGCGGTCCGAGCGAGGCGAAACCGGAAGTGGCGGCCTCCGCCTCATCCTCTGCGGTTCCATCGCCCTGCACCAGGAAGGTGAGGCGGTCCACCATCTCGAACTCGAACCCGAAGGTGGGAATGTCGCCCTCCGACTCCCGCACCGCGGCGCCCTCTCGGGCAAGCTCGTCGAGTAAGACTCCCTGAGCCCGCTCGAGCCTGACTACGAGATCCAGTAGCTCGGGGTACTGTGCGCGCAGGGCATCTGCCTCGCCTAGTTCCGGAACCGTCTGCGCCCCGGTCTCGATTGCCCCGAGCGCGAGAATCGCAAACCATACAAGGAGCGGCCTGTGAGACATGTAGAGGGCTGCGGTAGGGTTGTAGGGGGCGGTGAATCTGCCCATCATGGCTATGAGGAGTTGACGCAGCAACAGAGGATACGAATGAAGCGGAGTGCATTCTTGCTGGTCGCTGTCCTGCTCGGACATGTACCCGCGACGGATGCGGACGTCCCCGTTCACGTTTCGTCGATCGAAGTCCCGCACATCACCCTCGACGCATCGATGCCCGAAGACGAGTCGGTTGCCGAGTCTGTGACCGAGGTCCGCCTCTTCTTCTCGGATGCTCCGCTGATGCGGGGTGCGTCCATTCGCGTGGTCGATTCGTCGCGAAAGCTCGTCCGCAGTACCCCGCCGGAAGCCGACGAAGAAGATCCCAAGCAACTCTCGGTTCAGATCACGCCCGGGCTCGCAGAGGGCAGGTACGTCGTCCAATGGCGATGCATCGCCGACGACGGGCACGTGATGCGGGGTTCGTTCACGTTTGACGTCTCAGGTCGGTGATCTCGGCGCTAACGACGCTCCAGCAGTGGCTTCTGTTCACCATGGCGATACTGGCGATGGGGTGCGTGTCGTGGCGTTACTGGGTATTGCAGAGGGCCTGGGCGCCCCGCGCTTGGACAGAGATCGACGGGGCCGAGCGGCTGGAGCGACGAGTGGCTTCACTGGGGGTCGTGGCGGCCGCGGGGCTGACCGTGGCCTGGAGCCTCCGGGGGGTGGTGCAAGTCATGGGCTTCCGGGATCCCTTCGCTCCTCTTTGGGATGACGTCTCGCTGCTGCTCTTCCAAACGTTCTGGGGCACCGTTTGGATCGGGCAAGGTGTGGTTCTCCTATTGCTGCTGGTGATGTCTTGCTTCGTCACGTTCCGCCTCCGTGGTCACGAGGCTAGAGTGACTCCTGGCTTCCCATGGGGCGCCACCTTGGCGCTCGTTCTGGCCGTCGCGATCACCCTGGCGATGTCGGGGCACGCGATGGGAGTCGACCGCGGCCGGGTGCTCGCGGTTGGTGCGGACGCGCTCCACGTTCTCGCTGCAGGGGCGTGGATGGGGTGCTTGGCGGTGCTTCTGATCGTAAATCGCGACACGTCTCCTGCGGTCTTTTCCGCACAGATTCGTGCGTTCTCCCCTTTGGCCCTGGCGAGCGGTGCTGTGCTCGTCTTGATGGGCGTTGGCCTTTCGTGGACGCACCTCGACTCCGTCTCTGATCTGTGGACACTCCGATACGGGAGACTCCTCTCCGCCAAAGTGGTTGGAGCCGGCCTCATCCTAGCGTTGGGCTTTTGGAATTGGAGGCGCGGGTTGCCGGAGAGCGATACCGTAGAGGGATCGGCTGCCGTCAGACGGCGTGCGGCAGCGGAGGTGATGTTGGCTCTCGGAGTACTCATCTCAACCGCGATGCTCGTTCATGCGACGAAACCGTAGTCTCGTTCTCTTGGCGGCGTGCGTAGGATCGCTTTGTGTCGGGTGTGCGCGCTCCAGCGAGACCCCAGCCGCAGACTCGTCGAGTGGGGTGGCTCTGTATGAGGCGAACTGTGCCGCGTGCCACGGGGCAGGAGGATTGGGAGATGGGCCTTTGGCGGCGAGTCTGCCGGTTGAACCGCCCAGCCTGATGGAGCATTTGGGGCACCATAAGGAAGATGAGCTGATCCGAATCATCGGTGGGGGGCTTCCGCCAGGGATGCCTCCATCCGCGCTCTCAGACGATGAGATTCGGCGGGTCGTCGACTATGCGTGGACCCTCGTTCCGGATTCGATGGTTGCCGAACTGCGCGAGATGCAGCGCATGGCTGAGATGGGCATGCCGATGGAATCGGGCGCCAGTAAAGCGATGGACTCCGTGATGCACGCGAACCACGACTCCATGTGAGCCGTGGCCTTCCCAGCCGCTGGTGGGCGTCGCTCGACTTTCGCAACGGAGGCTGAGGCTCCAGAATGGCTCAGGCTCTTGAGACACTGTAGGTAGGAGGTCCGTGGTGCGAAGGCTCAATACGGCTGTAGCCATCGCGGTGGCATGTGTTGTGGTGCGCGGAACCGCAGTCGAAGCGCAAGATTGGACACAGAGGGAGTTTCCATTGGCGCCCTCGAACGCGCGGGGGAACTTCGTCGCTCCGTACTTCGACGGCTTTTATCAGAACGCGGACGGGAGCTACACGCTCTCCTTCGGGTTCCTGAATCGAAACGACGCGGACCTCATTGAGATCCCGCTCGGGGCGAACAACTTCATCGAGCCCGCCATGTATGATGGCGTGCAGCCGACGACGTTCCCAGTGGTCCGCTACACAGGGTTCGGCGGCCCGCGTGAGCGTGGTGCCTTCGGCGTGGTCGTCCCGGCCGACTTCGAGGGTGACGTATGGTGGACACTGCGCACAGATGGATACGAGACGAAGGTCCCGGGCCGACTCGAGTCCCCTGGACCTGTCATCACGGGCGCGTATGAACTGAGTACTGGACCGATGGCCGCAGGGTCTCAACGTCCAGGGATTCAATTCCCTGGAGCTGAGGCCCCGGGGTGGGGTGTGGAAGGAGTCTGGCACCCGAGCACGCTCACCACGACGGTTGGAGAGCCGATCGAGGTGCACTTCCAAACCTTCGACCGTGGTGAGCGCGAGCTCGGACACGTCAACATGACGTTGTGGAAGTACCGGGGTCCGATCGGAGCCGAGATCGCGTTCACATCGCTCACTGCCGCCCCTCCGGGAGCTCCTGAGGCGCGAAGAGGCCAGCGACCGCACGGACCTGGACCGGTGGCGACTCGCCAATCTGTGAGGATTCCGGTCGAGGGACCCGATGCGAACCAAGGGCGCTTTACCGCGACGTTCGATACACCTGGCGAGTACATCATCCGTGTGCGAATCGACAACTTCAGTAACAACGACAGCGCGCCGGGCCATCAGTGTTGCTGGTCCAACGGCTACGTTGCCGTAAGCGTCAACCCGAATTAGGAAGTATCATTGCCACTGAGCCTCAGACGGGGCTCCACGTGCGTTCGTAAGGGAGTATGCCATGAAGGTGTCCATCATGAAGGCGGTGGCGCGGGTCGTGGGGACGGGGTTAGTCACGTTACTCGGGGTGTTCGGTGGGTCTCCCGGACAGCTCGCCGGACAGCAGAGTGCGGGTCCGAGTGCCGATGAACCCCATGCCGACCTCACCTTCACCCGGGATGTGGCTCCAATCCTTCAGCAGAATTGCCAGGTCTGCCATCAACCGGGTGCGATCGGCCCGATGTCCCTCATGACGTACGAAGACGTCCGGCGGTATGCGCGGAGGATCTCACGCATGGTCGAGGCTCGCGACATGCCTCCGTACCAGTATGACGCCGACACAGGGATCCAAGAGCTGAAGGAAGATTGGCGGATGGAGGATGATGAAATCCGCACAATTGTCGACTGGGTCGCGGCGGGCTCGCCGGAGGGAGATCCGGCTGACATGCCAGCTCCTGTCGAGTGGCCCGATCCGGCTGAGTTCAAACTGGCCGAGCGCTTCGGCGCCCCCGACATCATTGTCCGCTCCGATCCATATGATGTCCCTGCGGTAGGCCAGGATCGGTGGTGGAGGCCTCGTGTGCCCACCGGGATCACCGAGGAACGATGCATCATGGCCATCGAGACCAAGCCCTCCGTGGTCGGTAGAGCAGTGGCGCACCACGCCAATTCGGCGTTTGAGGTCGATGGAGAGAGGGCGGGGCGGTTGTCGGAGTACGCGCTCGGTAAGGTCGGGGAGATCGTCCCGGAAGGTGCCTGCCGGAAAGCGCCTGCCAATTCGGAGGTGGTCTTCGACATTCACTACTGGCCGAACGGCATCGACATCGAAGATGACCAAGTCGAAGTCGGCATTTGGTTGCATCCCGACGAGTATGACGGGGAGCATGATCAAACGCTGACTCTCTACTTCCTGCAGGGGGGCCGTGGGTACGACATCCCACCGCATGGCACGCTCATGACGCAGGGCTTCCACTCCTTCGATTCCCCCGTCCGTATCGATAGCTGGCAGCCCCACGGTCACACCCGTTTGGTCGCCATGTCGATCGAGATCCTGAGGAAGGACGGGCGCAAAGAGATGGTGAGTATGGTCTCCAACTGGAGCGCTCTATGGCACCATAGTCATATCTACGAGGACGATGTCGCCCCACTCCTCGAAGTTGGCGACCAATTGATCCTGACCGGCTGGTATGACAACACCGCGAACAACCGCTTCAACCCCGATCCGGACCAATGGGTGGGCATCGGGGATCGTACGGCAGATGAGATGTCTCACGCCTGGATCGCGGTGACCCACCTCGACGAGGAAGGGATGGAGAAGATCAAGGCTGAGCGCGCCGCGAAACTCGTGAGCCAGCAGCCGGACCGCTGATACGTTGAGAGCGGGGCCCGGTTGACCGACCGGGTCCCGTACTTTGCCTTTACGAGGCGCCCCGCGTGAGGCGCTTCTTCCCCCTACTTGGCTTTCCGATGCCCCGTCTGCTCCGTACCACAGCACCTCTCGCCTTCGTGATGGTTCTCGCCTGCGCTCCGGAAGCCCCTCCGGTCGACCTTGCTTTCGAGAACGTCACCGTCGTGGACGCCGTCAACGGAGCGATTGAAGGCCGTACAGTGGTGGTTGACGAGGGCCGAATCGCCGGGGTGTACGAGGCGGGCACAGAGGTGAATGCGTCTCAGGTTGTGGATGGTACCGGACGCTTCCTGATTCCGGGTCTGTGGGATTTCCACGTCCACCTCACGTACGACGAGCGGTTCACGGAGGCGATGCCGGGCCTCTTTCTGAGTCACGGAATCACGAGCATCCGAGACACTGGGGGTCCGTTGGAAGCGGTGGCTCCCGTTGTCGCTGCGCTCGAAGCCGACGGTGTGACCGCGCCTAGGGTCTTCTTTGCGGGCCCCCTCTTGGACGGCGAGTTCGTCGTGTACGACGGGGAGATCAACCCGCTCCTAGGGATCGGGAATCCGGATGCGGAGACGGCTCGCGCCAACGTCGCGATGCTTGCGGACGCTGGCGTCGACTTCTTGAAGATCTATGAGATGGTCTCGCCCGAAGTGTTTGAAGTCCTGGTGGCCGAGGCTGAAGCTCGGGGCTTGCCGATGGACGGGCACGTGCCGCTCTCGCTGCGTGCCCGAGAAGTAGGTCCTCGCATGCAGTCGCTCGAGCACCTTCGAAACATCGAGCTCGACTGCGTCGCGAATCCTGAGGCACTGCTTGCCGAGCGAAGAGACCGACTGGCGAATACGGACGGGCTTCCTGGGGCGCGTCTACGATCCAGCCTGCACGCCTTGCAGCGCCTCCCATCTGTGGCGAGCTACGACGAAGCGAGCTGTGATGCCGTGATCGCCGCCATGGCCAACACGATCCAAGTGCCGACCCTGCGACTCAATGCGTTGGGGCTGCAGCCGCCTTTCGAGCGAACGGATTGGGATGCATTGCTCGATCGACTCCCCGCGGATGTATCGACCGATTGGCGCGAGGCCACGGAGCAGAGTCGAGGCGGGGGTCCACTTCGTGACAACACTTTCGGCGAGTGGAGCCTGTTCTTGGCCGGTCGGATGCACGACGCGGGAGTCCCTTTTGGAGCGGGCACCGACACACCAATAGGCTTTGCCGCCCCGGGATACAGTCTGCATTCGGAGCTGGAGATGCTGGTGCGAGCCGGGTTCTCCCCTCGCGAGGCGCTAAGGGCGGCGACGGTGCGGCCGGCCGAATTCTTCGGACTGGACGGCGAGATGGGTGCGGTCGCTGCCGGGCAGCTCGCTGATCTCGTGCTCCTTAGCAGGAATCCTCTCGATGACATCACGAACACGAGGAGCGTTGAGGCCGTGGTCACAAAAGGGGAGTTTCTGGACCGCGACGCGCTCGATGCGCTAGTTCGGTAGAGGGGATCTAGAGAGAAAGTACTCACGGTTCGCTAGGTCAGAGCCGATACTAAAGGGAATAGGTAGAGGCGTGAGTGCCGCCGTTCTCGGGCGGTGGGCACGCCTCTCCGCGTGCAACCACGAAGAACGGGCTGTACTTGGCTCTCTATTCGGTACCTTCGCTGACTGTAGTTGTCTTGTCGTTCGGCCTCCTTTGGCTGGGCTGGCGACGACGCTCGCGTCCGGCTGCCGCGCCGTTTCTTACCCTGACTGGGCTCATCATGCTCTGGTCAGGGGCTTATGTGTGGGAGATCGAGGCGGCGACCCGCTCGTCGATGATCCTCGCAGCGAAGGTTCAGTACCTTGCGATCCCCTTCATCCCGGTAGCCACACTCGGGCTGGCACTCGCTTACCTCGGCCGATGGCAGTGGCGTAGACCCAGGTATATCGTCGCGGCACTCGTGGTCCCGACGGTTGCTTCCCTATTGGCGTGGACGAACGAGCGCCACGGGTTGGTTTGGAGTGACATCGGTGTCGTCGGTGCTGAGGGTTGGTCGCTACTCTCCGTCTCGTACGGCGCGTTCTTCTGGCTTTTCGTGCCGTTCTCGTACCTTCTGCTTTTCACCGCGCTGGGATTGATTCTCGATGCGGCGATTCGAGCTCGAGGCATCCGGCGGCGGCAGGCGATGTTCATTGCCGCGGGCATCGTAGCGCCCCTCGCGGGGAACGTCCTGCATGTGACCAACCTCATGCCGGATGTGGCGATCGACCTCACGCCGCCCCTTTTCGCCATCTCTTGCATCGCCCTCGGGATTCCCGCGCTCTTCCCCGGCTTTCTCACGCTGACTCCGGTCGCGCGAGACCGGGTCCTCGAGCTCATTGATGAGGGCGTCGTCGTCATCGATGAACTGGACCGCGTGAGTGATTTGAACTCTATGGCCAGCCGGGTACTAGGGGTTGAGACCGCGGAGGCATACGGTCGCAGCGCCAAGGATGTTCTGGGCCCCTTTCTCGAAGTGGGAAGTGGACCGGTGGACGGTCGAGTGGAGATCAGTACCGGGGGGCGCACCTACCTCTGTGCTCGGACACCCCTCACGAGATCGGACGAGGCTCAGGGAGGTAGTGCACTCGTCTTCTCGGACATCTCCGACCTCGCTGCTACCCGTCGTGCTCTGCTACAGGAGCGAGAGTCATTGGCGGAACTCGTAGAGCAGCGGACGCAGAGTCTAGCTCGCACCAATGAAGAGTTGCTCGAGCAGATTCGACGTGAGGAGGAGGCTACCAAGCAAAAAGGCGAGCTAGAGGCGTACGTTCAACACAACCAGCGACTTGGCACCATCGGTACGTTCACTGGTGGCATTGCGCACGACTTCAACAACATCCTCTCCGTCATTCTTGGGTTTACGGAGCTCGCGCAGTCACGGTCCGGGGAGCCCGCACACTTCCAGGAGGACCTCGCTCACGTCATGGAGGCGGCCGAGCGAGGACGCGACCTGGTTCGCCAGATCTTGACCTTCAGTCGACGCGATGGCCATCAGGTCGGGTCGGTCGATCTCGGGCCTGTCGTGGAAGAGACCTCGGGTCTCTTGAGTGCCCTCATTCCTGCGTCCGTACGCGTGGGTGTGCGATTAGCCGGAGACCTTCCGCCTGTGAGTGGAGATGCCACGCAGGTGCAGCAAGTGATCCTAAACCTCGCATCCAATGCAGCGCACGCGATGCCGGAAGGCGGCGAAATCTCCATTGAAGCGAGGCTCGAAGCCCTCCCGGAAACAATCGCTTCAACAGCCGGATCGGCCGCACCGCAAGAGTGGGTTGCCCTAAAGGTCACGGACAACGGAGCTGGGATGACGCCCGAGACGGTGGCTCGAGTCTTCGAGCCCTTCTTCACGACGAAGGAGACCGGTCAGGGGACGGGTTTGGGCCTCTCCGTGGTGCACGGCATCGTAGCCTCCTGCGGAGGGCACGTTACGGTCGACAGCATGCCTGGTGTGGGGTCGACGTTCACCGTATACCTCCCCGTGCACAACGACTCCCGTAACTCTGATTCGGCAGGGGAGGGGGACGCTCCGGTCGGTGATGAGACGATACTGGTCGTCGATGACGAAGAACTGCTAGGGCGATTGCTTGGAGAGATTCTCACATCGGCAGGATACCGGGTGGAGATCTACCAGGATCCGATCGACGCCATCACTGCGTTCGAACGAGCCCCCCACGACTTCGATCTGATTGTTACGGATCAGTCGATGCCCGGTCTGACGGGCTCGGCCCTTGCCCGGCGCGCGCGAGACGCCCGGGGGGACATCCGCGTCCTTCTCCTCTCAGGGAACACTCAGGCGATCCCTCAAGAGGACCTCGACCGCCTGGGGCCGACGGGAGTGCTCCCGAAGCCCGTACGGGCCTCGCAGCTCCTGTTCGCGGTGCGAAACCGGCTGGACTCCCAGCTGCACAAGGTGTGATTTCGACCTCGGGCACGTAGCTTCTCGTCGCCAGGGATCTCACCCACCAGACCCATAGAAAGCAGCGGTTCACTTAGATGAGGAATCCGTCCCACGAGACGGCAAGTGTCCGGCGGTTCTTAACCCCAGCAATCCTGTTGCGGGGGATAGCCTCGTTAACCGTGTTTGGCGCCGCGGTCGTGGGGTTCTCCTCCGGCGTCGGTGTGAGTGAACGAGACCTCTCGGGCATGGGCTTCCTCGAGCACGCGTACTACGCCCTGGGCCTCTTCGTGCTCGGCGGGCTCGACATCGGTACTCCGGTTGGCGGATCCACACTCGGTCGGAACGTGTTGTGGGTCGCGTACTTTGCTGCTCCTACGATTACCGTGTTCGCGATTCTCGAGGCGGTACTTCGACTGATCAGACCGCTGGGGTCTCGGCTACGTCCACCCTCGGACCACCTTGTAGTCGCGGGCGCGGGCCGACTCACGGCTCAATTCGTGCGGCGGCTACGCCAGGGAGATCCGGATCGGACGATCTTGGTCGTCGAACGCGCGTCCGAAGGACCATACCATGCTGAGCTTACGCGGCGACACCGAGCGACCATCGTACAGGGAGATATCTCGAACGACCGGTTACTCGACGAGTTGAGACTTCCGTTCGCACACAGAGTCATGCTGCTGACCAACGACGACTTCGCGAATCTCGATGCGGCAGCAAAGATCGTACGGCGCGCTCCGGGTCTGGCGGGAAGAATCGTGACGCACGTCTCTGATCTACGCTTCATGCAAGAGACGTCGGAGTCCAGCGTGGCCCGCGACTGCGAGATCTTCAACGGACATGAGTTCGCGGCTCGGCACCTTGTCGAGGGCCAGCTCGTCCAACGCTTCAATGAGACTCCCGGCCAGGACCCGATCGTGATTGCCGGATTCGGCCGTTTCGGTCGCACCGTCTTGGCTCAGCTACAGCGATCCGCTCCCGGGAGCTTCGGGCCCGTCATCATCGTCGATCACGATGCGACCAGGAACGCTCGCCTCTTTCACGACGGCCCCGGCTTCGACGACGGCTACGAGCACCTGGTCCTGGATGGTGATCTACTCGATCCAGTCGTGTGGGATCAGGTGCACGCGTCGCTCGCGGACAGTGCGGCGGCGCCGGTATTTATTCTCGGGTCGGGTGCCGATGGAACGAACCTTCAAGCGGGCCTCTCACTACGGAAGCGCCATCCCAACGCGTACGTGGTGGTTCGTGGCTTCCGCGCGTCGCCCTTCACGGAAGAGGTAGCTCAGGAGGCCGGATTACACTCCGTGCACCTCGGTAGACTGATACGTGACGGAATGCCCGAGCGATGGTTCTAGTCCCTGCAGTAAGTCTTGCCCTATAGGAGAAACCCGGAGTGAAGCTACCTAGTCTCGGAACCATGAAGATGAAGGTCGCCACGTGGAGCACCCTCGTGGATCGGCAGCCGTCGTACGCGCTCGTCGAAGGTGTCGACCTGGTCGTCGTTCGGTACGACGATCAGGTCTCGGTCCTCTATGGTCGCTGCCACCATCGCGGAGCCCTCTTGGCGGATGGATATATCGAGGGCCCCAATCTCATCTGTGGAGTGCACGGTTGGGACTATCGCTTCGACACCGGCGTCAGCGAGTACAACAACGCTGAGGCATTGCACTCGTTCTCCGCGGACATCGATGTCGAGGGCGACGCGGTCTGGGTCGATTCGGGCGAGGTGGCCGCATTTGCGGAGGCACATCCACAGCCGTACCGCCGGGACGAGTACCTCGGTACGTACCAAGATGTCCACGGCACCGCAGAAGAGCCGTTTAACGGATACATCCAGGCCCTGGCGCGAGATGGTCTAGCGAAGGTCGGTCACCATGGCGTGGTTTCGGCAATGGGTGTCCCTCTTACCGAGCTGCCCCGCTGGGAAGACTTGCAACTCCTGACTGCGCAGCTCGCGACCCGACCCCTCCTAGAAGATGACGAGGTCCGCACCGAGTTGATCGTCGGACCCCGCGCACAGAAGCCGCTACGACTCGAGATCCCGATCTTTGTAAGCGACATGAGCTTCGGCGCCTTGTCCGAGGAAGCGAAGGTGGCGCTCGCCACCGGTGCAGAGCTCTCCGGCACCGGGATTTGCTCTGGCGAAGGTGGGATGCTGCCCGACGAGCAAGAGGCGAATAGCCGGTACTTCTACGAACTCGCTTCCGGCCGATTCGGGTGGAGCTTGGACAAGGTGGCTCGCTGCCAAGCCTTTCACTTCAAGGGAGGACAGGGGGCGAAGACCGGAACGGGCGGTCACCTACCAGGCGAGAAGGTGGTCGGTAAGATCGCGGAAGTTCGCGGGTTGAACCCCGGTGAGGCGGCGATTAGCCCTCCGGCGTTTCCCGATCTAGTAACCCCCTCCGACTTCAGGGCCGTCGCGGACGAGGTGCGGGGTGTTTCGGGAGGCATCCCTGTCGGGTTCAAGCTCTCTGCCCAGCACATCGAGCGCGATATCGACTTCGCTCTGGAGTCAGGATGTGACTACATCATCCTGGATGGTCGCGGTGGGGCTACGGGCGCCGCGCCCGATGTCTTCAAGCAGAACATTTCCGTACCGACGCTCGCCGCTCTACCGAGGGCGCGTCGCCATCTCGATGCGAGTGGCGCATCAGACGTCACCTTGATCATTACGGGGGGACTGCGAACCGAATCAGACTTTGTGAAGGCGCTTGCGTTGGGAGCGGACGGGGTGGCCATCTCGAACTCGGCCCTCCAGGCCATCGGATGCCTGGGCATGCGAGCGTGTCACTCGAACTACTGCCCAGTGGGGATCGCGACACAGAAGAAGGACCTCCGAGCCCGGCTGATCGTCGAAGAGTCGGCGCGACGGCTGCACAATTTCTTGAGTGCGAGCGTCGAGCTGATGCAGGTTCTGGCTCGGGCTTGCGGCCACTCTCACTTGAGTGACTTCTCTACCGAAGATCTCACGACGTGGAAGAAGGACATTGCCGAACTCACGGGCGTGCGGTACGCCGGGGTTGCGAGGGAGTGACCGCTTATCCGCCGACCGCACGATTGGGGCTAGCTACCGAGGTATGCGCTGATGTCGATCCCATACCGTTCCGGGTCTGTGACCTTGATGATCGATCGGGGATGTCGCCCTTCATCATCGACGGCTGCCAGGTCGATGAGCGGCGGTGAATCGATCCACCGTCCGTCTGCCCCTGAGAGGAGGCGGACGACTGGCCGGTGCACGAACACTGGGTCCGGACTCGCTGCGTGGACGATCGCCAGCTCGTAGCTGTCCAAGATTACTACCGTGCCGACCGGGTAGATGCCCAACAGGTTGATCAGGGCCTTCACGATCACCGGATCGTATCTGTTCGAGGCGTCGGTCCGTAACTCTCGGAGTACCTGGTCCGCAGGCCGAGCCGGGGAGTACGCTCGTTCGTTCGTGGCGGCGTCGAAAGCGCTTGCGACCGCAACGATCCTAGAGAACACCGAGGGAGTCCGCTTGCGCCCTCCGACCGGGTACCCACCGCCGTCCATCGCTAGATGGTGCTCGTACGCGACGGTCATACTTCGTAGAGGCACGTCTCCGTGGTCGCGGAGCCTAAAGATTGCCAGTGCGCCAAGCGAGGTATGAGCCTCCATGAGTCGGCGCTCGTCGGTGGTGAGTGGGTCCACCTTCGAGAGGATCTGCCGCGGTACGCGGCCCATTCCAATGTCGTGTACGAGCGCGGCATGACCTAGGTCGTACAGCTGCGATTTGTTTAGCCCCAGCCGACGACCGATCGCCACGCAAAAGATGCACGTGTTCACGGCATGCGTGAACGTATACGCGTCTTGGTTCCGTAGGGCGCTCAGCCCTCCCAAAGCGGTCTCGTCGTTTAGGACTGCATCGACGATGTTCTGGATCGCGCTCCTCACCTCTCCGACGTTCGCTATTCGGCCCAAGCGCGCTCCTGTGAACAACTCTCGGGAGACGGCCAGCGACTCGTCATACGCTCTCCGCGCTGAAGCCCGCGCTTCCGCCATGCCCGCATCGTCCAGAACCGTTCGGTCCGTGGACTGTAGTTCCACGCCCCGTACGCCCAGCTGGGAAACCCGACGCACAACGCGAGCGCAGGCACCAGCCTGTGGTTCGGGAGTAGACTCCTCGACAAGGACTCGGAGTAGCGCACCGAGCGCCCGCGCCTTCGGCGGGGTGTGGAATGTGACCTTCCCGACTTCCGCTCCCCCCAACGTGTCGGTGATGCTCCGGTAGAATGCGAAGTTGTCGATGTCGCTCGTGATGTGCTTTCCGTTCAGGTACAAGCGATGACGGTCGACGAGTACTTCCAGCGGAGACCCGGCTGCAAAGAGTGCCGTGCAGGTCACTTCCAACGCCTCGAGTGCCTTCCTGTGGGCGGTGCCTCCCTTACGGACTTTGGTCGTCGTAATCGCGCGGTAGAGGTCTCGCAGCAGTGTGGTGGAAGCGTTCCCTTGGGGCATCATCGCGCGGCCCTATCGTCCAAGAACCGCGTCGCTTCGCTTCGCACGATGGGGTCGCGGTCAGTGCGGACCGCCCGGAGCGCCTGGAGTGCTGCAGGTGTACCGATCCGGCCCAGCGCGCGCGCCGCACACGCCCGTGTCGAAGACGATGGTCGACGGAATCGCAAGCCTTTCCCGACCAAGACCCTCTCGAGCTCGGGAACGCCAGCCGGTCCCGTTACAGCTGCGAACGCGACGAAGAGCGCTCGGCGTTCGGAGACGTCCTTAGTCTCGAGATCGCCGTCGAAGATCGCTGACCGGAGGTCAGCTTCGGCCCCTCGGTACGGGCGAGCTGTGAGAGCTACCAACGCCGCCGTACGGACCTCTGGCTCGGGATCCGACAAGGTTTGCGCGATCGCGCGCACCGCCGGTGCGCCGCCGATTGAACTGAGGGTCTCGATGGCGAGTCGGCGGATGCCCGGGCTCTCGTGATGGATCGCAGGCGCGACCGCCTCGGACATCTCAGCCTTCTGAAGTGTCTTTGCGATCACCAGGGCGCGGTGCACAACCCTTCGATCCGTCGAGGTCGTCATTCTAGCCAGAGTCTTTGGCCAGCGGGCGAAGAAGAGTTCAACGGCCGCCTGAAGATTCGAGCGAGCCTGGGGCTGCTCGAGTTGCCCCACCCAAACGAGGACGGTTTGCATCGCTTCGTACCGCATCTCGCCGAGCAAAGCGGCGAGGTCCTCAGGACTCGGATCGACTGTGCCGCCCTCGAGCGTGTGAAAGAGCTGGGCGAGGGCTCCGGTATTGGAAACGCTCCCTCGAAGTCGATCGAAGACGTGTCTGGATCCCGGTTCGAGGTCTAGCTTCTGGTTCAGCCGGCGAAGCTCACTCGTGAGGTATGCGACGCCTCGGAAATCTCCAGTCGAGAGTAGGTGGGGCAGTAGGCCAGACAGTGCTTCGAGCACCTCACTGCGACTAGTCCCGCCGGGGTCCCCCTCCAGCATGTCGAGAAGCATGTCGAGGACGCTCTGCGCGTGATCCCGTTCGTACTCTGACTCGACTTCGGCCCGCAGGTATTCGATCTCTTTGGTATCCAGGAAGTAGAGCGTCGAGTCGAACTCTTCGAGCCGCACAACGTCCGGTGCCGAAGATGCGCCGACTTCACTCTCCACTTCTTCGATGAGAAGGTCGGGCCGCGCGACGGGCTTCGGATCGGTCCGTACTTCGTCCCGGGATTCCGCGATATGCGACCCCGATCGCTTCGGCCCGGTCGTGTAACTGATGTGGTGGAAGTCAGCCCGAAAGAGCGCGAGTGCCAGATCGTCCGTACCACCGTGGACGAGCTTCCGCGATTGGTCGATCAGTCGGAGCAGGGTCGAGACTTCCTCCTGCTCCGCTCCCTTGATCCACGTGAGTCCCGTGATACCCGCTTTGCGAAGCGAGGCCGCGAGACGGGCGTCGTCGTGCTCGTCAGCGAGTACGAGGTTGTCTCGCCATTCGATGCCCCTGTCCGAACACACGAGTTCGAGGACGGAGGTCGACCCGAAGTAGGTAGCCAGGGTCGCCTCGAGGGGTCTGAGCACGTCGTGCAACACCGCGTTGCCGGCTTCGTCGGCTGCCACGCTCGACAAGGCGCGGGCGGCGTTCTCGACGATCTCCCGTACGAGTGCGACTTCGGACCCAGTCGGTGTCACCTACCGGTCGGCTACGTTCCCAAACTCCGGATGGATCCAGGCGTCTTGCCAGTCGTCGCGCGCCTCGCTGGCGACCTGGGTCACCACATCCAACAGCTCCGCCGGGTCGACGGGTTTCACTAGCCCGGCGTTCGCGCCGTAGTCCTGCGCGAGAAGGAGCTGGTCTGCGTTGGTCCCGGAGATCGCGATAATCGGGATCTGGTCCCCCTTCTGACGGATCTGCCGAATGAGGCGGAGCCCGTTGATCCCAGGCATCTTGAGGTCGGTGATGATGATGTCGATCGGCTCTTTTCGGCCGATGACTCGGAGAGCGCTATGGCCTCCGTCAGCACTCGTTACGGTATGCCCAGCTCGGGTGAGCAATTCAGACAGGAGGGTGCGATCCGAAGCGTCGTCGTCGACAACGAGGATGGTAGACACGTGAGGTGTTTCCGGAACCGATGGTGAAGGTGAGACGTTCACCCTGGGGAAGCGAAGTATAGGCGCCGTCCGTGCCCCGGGGAAAGGGTGTCCGGAGGGGTTGTCGTGCGCGGGGGTGGCCGGATCGTCTGGACCCGATAGGATCAGTGGGTCGTTCTCAATCGGAGGGTTCGTGTCTCCAGAGCAACAAGAATTACGCGACGTTCACTTCGCGCCGAGAGAAGAAGCTTTGCGTGCCGATGTGCACCTTCTTGGCGAGCTTGTGGGAGACGTCATTCGTGAGCAGGGCGGCGACGAGCTCTTCGATTTGGTGGAGAGTGCCCGCCAGATGGCGATCACTCTCCGCGAGAGTCGAACGAAGTCCACCTCTTCACTCCGAGAATTGTTTCGCGAGTCGGACGCCACCCTCTCCGCTGAGGTCGTGCGTGCCTTTTCCACCTACTTCCAGGTGGTCAACCTTGCCGAGCGCGTTCATCGCGTGCGGAGGGGGCGGGCGAAGCTCCGAGAAAAGGACGAGGCTCCATCCGGGTCGCTCCGCGATGCGGTGCGGACGCTAGGGGAGTTGGGCCTGACCGGGACTGAGATCGCTGCCGCTTTCTCCGACTCGGTCGTCGAGCCGGTCTTCACCGCGCACCCCACGGAGGCGACTCGCCGAATCATCCTCGAGAAGCAAGAACGGATCGCAGAGGAGTTGATCGCGCGGTTGAATCCCGATCGGACTCCCTACGAAGAGCGCACGGCCCTGGCTCGGATCCGGGAGAATGTCACGACCGCCTGGCAAACGGACGAACATCCCTCTGTCCGCCCCACGGTCGCGGACGAGCGTGAGCACATCTTGTATTACGTGGCCGGCGTGTTGTATGCGATCGTGCCCGCACTCCACGAACGTCTCGATGATGCCTTGGGAGAAACCCGGGGGTCGGAGTCGAGCGCCCCTCTCCTCCGCGTCGCGTCGTGGGTTGGTGGAGACATGGATGGCAACCCCAACGTCGACGCGGGGACGATTCGCGACACGCTCCGTCGCCACCGGGAGATCGTGCTCGAGAAATACGCAGACGAAACCAATTCCCTAGCCCGTCAGCTGTCCCAGTCACCGGCTCGTGTGGGTTATAGCGACGAGGTTGTCGCGCTGCGGCGGAGGTACGAGGAGCGATTCCCAACCGAGGCCGGATCGTTGCCCCCGAGACACTTGGCGATGACGTACCGTGTCACGCTCTCGCTCATCGCCACCCGACTTGAGGCGACCGGGCGGGGCGAGCCTGTGGGCTACGAGGGGCCACGGGAGTTTGAAGAGGAGCTTGTCACGGTCGCCCGGAGCCTGGAACAGCATCGTGGGGGGCATGCTGGTTTGTTCCGGGTGCGCCGACTTCAGCGGCGAGTCGCCACGTTCGGCTTCCACCTCGCGGCTTTGGATGTCCGGCAAGACGCTCGGGAACTCCGGGACGTCGTCTCCACACTGGTCGGTGACCCGGAGTGGCCTACTCGGTCCAGTGGCGAGCGAGCCGAGCGCCTTCGTTCGCTCCTGGTCGGGACGTCGGAGGCGCCCACTCCAGACCGATCCGACACCCGAGTCGTCGCTACGCTCGATGTCTTCCGGGCGATTGACGAGTGCCGGCGTGAGTACGGTCCGGGCGCGATCCGGTCGTATATCATCTCCATGGCTCAGGATGTCGACGATGTCCTGACTGTGTTCTGGCTGGCGTCTCTGGCTGGTGTCGATCTCAGGGATGGTGGTGTGACCGTCGTGCCTCTCTTCGAGACGGTCCGGGATCTCGAACGGTCTGCGGACGTGCTGAGGGCGCTCGCAGCCGACCCGATCGTGAGCGAAAGCTTGGCGGCGCGCGACGGTCGACAGATGGTCATGGTCGGGTACTCCGACTCCAATAAGGACGGAGGGATCACCGCGGCGCGGTGGGCGCTGCACAGCGCCCTCGAAGAGATGGCTGGAGCAGCTCGGGATGAGGGCATGACCTTGACGGTCTTCCACGGACGTGGCGGGACCGTGTCCCGAGGCGGAGGGCTGGTCCATCGCGCGGTAGCGGCGATGCCGCCCGGTGCGATCGGAGGGCGCCTTCGGCTGACCGAACAAGGTGAGGTCATCCACGCCAAGTACGGACTCCGTCCCATCGCACTGCGCAACCTCGAGCGGATGCTCGGGGCCATCGTATTGCGTGCCTCTTCCGAAGACGTTGATGCCACCCCCGAATCGTGGCGATCAGTCGGGCAACTCTCGGCAACGGAGGCTCGTGCGGAGTACCGGCGCCTTGTGTACGAAGACGACCGTTTCACCTCGTACTTCCGGGCCGGCACACCGATCGATGTGATCGAGCGCCTCGCCATCGGATCTCGTCCGGCCTCCCGACGGGCGGGCGCCGGAGTCGAAGACCTCCGGGCTATCCCGTGGGTGTTCGCCTGGAGTCAATGTCGAGCGATGATCACGGGCTGGTATGGGTTAGGCACCGGTCTTCGTGCGGCCCGGCAGGCGTACGGGTTGGAGTTGCTTTCCGAGGTCGCCTCGAATTGGCCGTACTTCGATGTGCTCCTATCCGATGTCGAGATGGTGCTCGCGAAGTCGGACCTGAGGATCGCGGAGATGTACAGCCGACTGGTACAACCAGAGGCGAGAGGAGTCTTCGATGAGATCCGCTCGGAATTCGACCGGACGGAGGAGGAGATCCTCACTATTCGAGGGAGCACCTCGCTTCTCGACTCTCAACCCACTCTTCAGCGCTCGATTCGACTCCGGAACCCGTACATCGATCCGATGAGCGTGCTTCAGGTCGAGCTGCTGGAGCGATGGCGCAACGATGGTCGGTCGGAAGGGGCGCTCTTCGACGCACTGCTCTCCTCCGTGACCGGGATCGCCCGGGGCCTCCTCAACACGGGCTGACCGAAGTTGAGCCTTCACGACTGGCCCAAGGTGTTCGGACTCCTAGAGGAGGTCTGGGAGCTGCCGGAGGACCAGCGGGAGGACTTCGTGAGGCGGGTGCGCGAGAGCGACCCGGACTCAGGCGCTTCGCTCGACCGACTGATGAAGGCGGACGGACGGGGCACAGGAGTACTCCGGGACGAGGGTGCCCTCGCCTTCGTGCTCGAGGAAGAGCCTTTGCCGGTACCGGAAACGCTCGGGCCGTACCGGGTTGGTGAAGAGCTCGGCAGCGGAGGTATGGGGAGAGTGTTCGCTGCGGAGCGGTCCGACGGGAACTTCGATCGCAGGGTTGCGATCAAGGTGCTGGCGCACTGGTCCGCTTCCGGTCGAACCGAGGGGAGATTCAAGGAGGAGGCCGCCCTCCTGGCCAAGCTCGAGCATCACGGCATCACCCGACTCTACGATGCCGGGGAGCAGGGCGGTGTGACCTTCCTCGTCATGGAGTTGGTCGACGGCGACAGGATTGATCACTACTGCGACCAGCGCGCCCTTGGGCGGGCCGAACGGTGTCACCTCTTTGAGCAGGTGTGTGCCGCCGTCCAGTCTGCGCATCAGCAGCTGATCATTCACTGCGACCTAAAGCCGTCCAACGTCCTGGTGACCCGCGACGGAGTCGTGAAGCTCTTGGACTTCGGAATCGGGAGGCTTCAAGTCTCAGCAGAGGAGGATCCGGAGAGGCCAGTCACCTACCAGATGATGACGCCGGCGTACGCGTCGCCGGAACAGAAGCGGGGCGAGGCGCCATCCGTAGCCTCAGACGTCTACTCGCTCGGTGTGGTGCTCCACGAGCTCGTGACCGGTCGGCGTCCACGCTCCGACTTCGACCACGAAGGCGAGGAGACTGAAATCGAGGGCCCGGAAGCCGGTCTCGGCGGTGACTTGGAGCACATCCTCCGGATGGCTTTGGCTCCCGACGCCTCTCAACGTTACCCCTCTGCACAGGCGATGCTCGACGACCTCCAGAACGTGCGCGAAGTGCGCCCTCTGAAAACACGGTCGAAGAGCAAGAGGTACGTGTTCACTCGCTTCGTCCAACGAAACAGGCGTGCCGTCGCGATTGTTTCGCTACTCGCTGTCGGGATCGTGGCGGCGACCGGAGTGGCGTTACAGCAGGGTAGGGTCGCGGCCAGAGAGCGCGACATCGCCGTCGCGGAGGCTGCGAAAGCTGCCGAGGTGACCGACTTCCTGAGGAGCGTCTTCCAGGAAGCGACACCGGGAGAGGACGGACCTCCCGCCTCCGTAACAGCCGAGGAGATCCTCGATCGCGGAGCGAGGCGGCTAGAGGTCGACCTGGCGGACCAACCCGCGGTTCAGGCCGAGATGATGAGTGTTCTCGGAGGCCTCTATCATGCGCTCGCGCGGGGGGAAGACGCAGAGCGGTGGCTCCGATCAGCACTCGCTCAGCACCGGAATCTGACGGGTGACGGGAGCGTGGAGGCGGTCAATAGTCTGTTGGATCTGGCGAGACTCCAAGCCCTCCGGTTCGATCGCTCCCCGGAAGATGAGGCCGAGGCTATCCGGCTCTACCGGGAAGCCATCGCGCTGAGCCGAGCCGACGATGACCTCCGTGAACAGCTAGCCATCGGGCTAGCAGAGACCGGGGGCATGACTTTCGTATCCGGTCGGAGCATCGGGGAGGAAGAGTCGGGGGCCATGGTCGAAGAAGCCTGGGACATCGCGTCGGAGCTCGATCGTCCGCATTTGACGGCGAACGTAGCGTACCACCTTGGCTGGTGGCACCACCAGTTCGGCGAAGTCACGGCTGCTGAACACTACTACCAGATCGCGCTTGCAGTGCGCACCGAAACGTGGGGACCTACGGCACCGTCTACGCTTACATCGTTGAACCAGCTCGGGTGGTTCTACGAAGGCCTGGGACGTTACGAGGAAGCCGGCGAGCTCATGGCGGAGGCGCTCGGGGCGCGACGGATCGCGTATGGGGCTCAGCACCCACGTGTCTTCAGCGCTCTTCAAGGACTTGGTCTCGTGCGGCTGCGCCAAGGGAACTACGAAGAAGCTGAGCGTCTGATGCGAGATGCGCTCGCTCTCACGGAGGCACTCGACCTCCCACGGGGCGAGCCAAGTACCCGGGCATGGCTTGCGCAGGCACTGGCTGGACAACGGCGGACGGATGAGGCGCGCCGCGAGTTCGAGCGTGCGTTGGAGCTCACGGAGACTCCCGACCGCGGGCGCACGCTCAACGACTATGCGTCCTTTCTTCGGCGCACGGGGGAGCTCACTGAGGCCGAAGCCTACTTCCGCCGAGCGCTTACGTCGTATCAGTCGACGATGGGTGTGGAGCACAGATTTTCGGCGGTTGTTGCCGGGAACCTGGCCTCGTTGCTAGTCCAAACCAACCGGCCCGCGGAGGCGATACCCCTACTGGTGGAGGCCGTCCAGGTCGTGGAGGGCGCGTTGGGATCGACCCATGTGTCTCTGATCCCGATGTTGGTCGATCTCGGATGGGCACGACTCGTAACGGGTGAAGGCGTGGCGGCGCTCGAGGAGCTCGAGAGGGCGCACGGAATGGCTACTGACCTTTTGGATCCTGACGACTGGCGTGTCGGAAACGCGAAGCTCTATCTCGGCACAGCTTTCCGTGTGCTGGGTGAGCTGGAGTGGGCCGAGGAATACCTTTCGGCGGCTCGCGAGAACCTCTCGCCCCACCGGATCGACCGTCCGATTCGGTGGCAGCAGGTGAACTATCAGCTGGGGGAGCTGTTTACACAGACCGGGCGTGGCGAAGAGGCCGCACTCCACTACGAAGCGGCGCGTGGCCCGTCCGGCTAGAGCCGCCCCGTGTGAGTCCCGCGACCGGCATCGAATCAAGGACCAAGGGCGCATTGCCCACACCAACGCTCCTTCGGCAGTTTGGATCATGTACCCGACCGATGGAACGGTCACATCCGCACTTGTTCACGCCGCGAGAGATGGCGACGCGAGCGCGGTGGACCAACTGTTCGAGCTCGCTTATCACGAGTTGCTGCACAGGGCTCGCGTCGCTCGTCGTGCGAATAACAATCCCACGGTGAGCACGACAGGCCTCCTCCACGAGGCGTACGTGCGGCTCCAGCCGAGCGATGGGCTCGATATCGCCGATGCCAACCACTTCAGGAACATCGTGGTGCGGGCGATGCGTCAGGTACTGGTCGACATGGCGCGAAAGCGGTCTGCGGCAAAGCGGGGTGGGGGAGGAGCCTTCGTCACGTTGCACGATGGCGACGCCGTTGTGACCGCAGCGCCGGACGACCTCATCGCTCTCGACGAGGCGTTGACGAGGCTCGCGGATATCGACGCTCGGAAGGCGCGCGTGGTTGAGTATCGCTTCTACGGTGGCCTCGACGTCGAAGAAACGGCCTCAGCCCTCGGGGTTTCAGCGCCGACGGTGAAGCGAGATTGGCGGGTCGCTCGGGCTTGGCTCGCTCAGGAACTCGACACTGATCTAGGGGCGTGAGACGGGAGCGCCGATTGCGCTCCGACGGGTGTTGCATACCGCGTTCTTGGTCGCTTTCCAAAACATGGATCCGACCGAGCCCGCGCCTGCGAGCACACCGAACCAGATCCTTACTGACGGAGTCGCAGTGTTGACGTGGCCTTGGCCGTAGCTCACTGACTCCAATAAGTCGCTGGCACCCATGCTTTTCGGGAATCTGGGCTTAGCGAAAATCCTGGCTGCTGTTGGTGCAGGTGGCCTATCTTGGGTCTGACAGGCTGTCAGAAAGCGAGGCAAAGACCCCCGGGGACTGCGATCGCTGGCGCCCCCTTTAGCACGCATCCATCACGTGAACCGGCTCAACTCATTCACGCGCCTTTTCCACTTCGGGGCGGCCTTCGCGTTCGTGCTTGTGTTGGGCTTCGTTGCGGCGCGACACGGCACCTCGATGAGCCCCCTCCAGATGGTCTCGTTCTACGGGATCCCGTTGGTGGCGTCCGCCCTGTTTCTCCTTGCTGCGAGAGCGCAGCCGGAAACCCGGATCAACGCGCTGTTATTGGTGAGTAGCCTCGGCGTCGGATTACTGTTCGCCGAGGTTGCGCTTCTCGTCAAACCACCACCGCCGCAGTTTCTTGAGATCGGCGCCGAGCTGGGGAGCCCTGATACGCGCACCAAGTTCGAGGTGGTGCGAGACCTTCGTGAGGGCGGAGTACCGGCGCTGCCTGCTGTGGCTCCCTGGTCTGTGCGCCCGTGGGAGGTGACCGATACATTCGCTGCCGTCACGACCGCACCGGCCCGGGCGACGGTCGTTTCTTGCGACGAAGGAGAAGGCTGGCTCGAGTACGTCTCGGACGAGTACGGATTCAGAAACGAAGACATCGTTTCGGCGGACTCAAGCACAACCATTGCCGTTCTCGGGGATTCCTTCGTGTTCGGGCAGTGCGTAGATGAGTCGAAGACGATACCGGGCCAACTGAGGTCGTCCTGGCCACGCACTCGGAACCTAGGTGTTAGTGGGTCGGGCCCCTTGCACCAGCTCGCTGTCCTCAGGGAGTTCGGTCCAGTCTTTCGGCCCGAGGTCGTGGTATGGGTCTTCTATTCCGGTAACGACCTGACAGACCTCCGCGAGGAGCGAAAGTGGGAGAATCTGCAGGCGTACCTCACCGAGGGGTTTCGTCGTGACCTACCGAGCCAGCAGTCGGACGTTGATGAATGGCTCACCGGTCGTTTAACTAGGGAATTCACCGGAGCGCTACAGCGGGCTGAAACGGAGCCAGAGACTCCTGCCCGCGTTCCAAGAGGTGTCTTGGGGGCGTGGCGACTCTCCCGGTTGCGTTCATTTTTGAACTTCCGAGTCTCGCTGCCGCGTGAGAACCCCCTTGAGGAGGTGCCCAGCATCGTTGCGGCGGGTGTTGAGACGGCTGACTCGTGGGGAGGGAAGGTCGTGTTGGTGTACCTGCCTGAGTATCGTCGGTACAGAGCCTTCGGCGCTGGTTCGGTCCAGGGCTATCAGGAGTTCCTCGCGCTGGGTGACGAGCACAACATCCCTGTCGTAGATCTCTCGGCGTTGTTCGAGGAGCGTGTAGACCGACCCAAGGAGCTCTGGGCGCATCCTAGGGGCCATCTGAATGCCCAGGGATACGCGATCGCGGCCGACGAGATCGAGGCCGCGGTCCATGAGGTTCTTCGCTAGTGCGCCAGCTCAGGGTCTCGCGCGTCGACTGCCTGGTCCGGGTTGGATGCTGACGGTGGCGGGGGGCGAGCGGGAAGTGTTGGTCGACTCAGATCCAGCGAATGGGGTGACGACGGACCCATGCTACTTCGGCCCGGAAGGCGCTCCTCGGTTCGGTTGGTTCCATAGCCCGATCCAAGAGTGGTCGGGCGCACGGGTGGTGCTCTGTGCTCCGGTCGGGTACGAGGGGCTGTTCGCGCATCCGTCGTACCGTCTTCTCGCCAACACATTGGCTCAGAACTCGGGCGCTGTTGTGCTCCGATTCGACTACTACGGGGCTGGTGACTCTGCCGGAACGGACGAGGCCCCGGGTGTCGTCGACGAGTGGGTGCGGAGCATCCAGTACGCGTTAGAGGAAATCAAGTCTCGGTATCCGTCGGATGGCCCTATTGTGGTCATCGGGATGCGAGTCGGTGCTCTCCTCGCGATAGAAGCCCTGAGGGGCAATGAGCAGGTAGATGGACTCGTTCTATGGGCTCCGGCTGCTTCCGGGAAAGCGTTCGTTCGTGAGCAGAAGGCCTTCTCACGAGCAGCTCACGCGACGTACACCGACGTTGAGGTTGATATATCAGGATGGGGAGCGGGGGCGTTTGAGGCGGCGGGTTCTGTTTTCACGGGTGACACGGTCGACGCTCTTCGAGCGATGAGTTTCGATGATGTGGACGCCAGCCTTGCGCAGCGGGTCCTGGTGCTCGAGAGGGACGATATCCCGGGGCACCCAGAGTGGTACGACGAGTGGCGGGATCGAGGAATCCAGGTCGAGTACGAGATCGGGCACGGGTACGCGGACCTCATGCAGCCGCCGATTTCGATGAAGCTCCCTTACCGTGCGATCGAGCGAATCGATCGGTGGTTGCGGGACAGTCTTTGGCCCTCTGCCAGGCCATTCGCGCCGTCTGTTCCGTCTAGAGACGTCGCTCAGGTCGGCGAAGGGGTGGTGGAGCAAGCCGTGTGGTACGATGGACGCCCGGGTTCGCGGTTTGGTATTCTCACACTTCCGGAGGGGCGGAGACCATCTCACGCCTTCTTGGTCCTCAACAATGCCCACGGGAATCGAACGGGGCCGGCTGGGATGTATACATGGGTGGCCCGACGCATCGCTGTTGAATGTGGGGCTGCGACACTCCGGATCGATTTGGCAGGCTTAGGGGACTCGACATTGCCTTCGTCCCGGCCCGAACACCACAGCTACGCTTTGGATCCCGTCGAAGATGTGGTCGAGGCTCTGCACTTTCTCGCCGGGCTGGGTCTCGACGAGGTGTACCTGGGGGGACTTTGCTCGGGTGCATACCTTGCGTGGCATGCTGCCCTAGTGGGCCCGCACACTCCCTCAGGGCTCATCCTCATCAATCAGCAAACGTTTCAATGGAATGAGGGAGATTCGTTGGACGTCGATCCGCTGACCGCCCAACGGGAGGGCGACTACTACGCCCAATCTGCTCGATCTCTCGGGAAGTGGATGAAGCTCCTAAGGGGAGAAGTCGAGGTGGGTTACGCGATCCGCGCGCTACTGGGTGGGGTTCGAGTCCGTGTAGATGCATGGTGGCAGGACGCCCGCGCGAAGATGCCAGCCGCCATGTCCAAGAGCGGACTACCGCAGGAGATCCGCAATTTGCAGTCGAAGGGAGTCAGTCTCCACTTTCTCTTCAGCGGGCGAGACCCAGGCATCACCAACCTCAATCGGGAGTTGGGAGGCCACAAGAAGCACTTCGTGAGCCAGTCCGGGATCGACATTCAAGTCATTGAGGGGCCGGATCACTCCTTCACGCCACGTTGGGCCCGGTGGGCCCTAACGGACTCGTTAACGTCCATACTCAGCCCCCGAGAATCGACCGACCTGCGCTAGCGAGCCGTCGACGTAACTTGTGTCGGAACGACCGCCACCTCAGGGACGCTGGCTCGCGCTTGACGAACGTGGATTCCGCTGTGGCATACCCGAGCTCGGCGAGAAGCTCTCCGGCTACCCAGTTGAAGGATCGAAGCTGGCTTTCCGATAAGCTCTGCTGCCAGTCCCCCGCGACTCCCTTACGGAAGAAGTCAGGGGGCTCCTGTCTCGCTTCGGTCCCCGATGCGGCGGATACACCCGGACTGGCGAAGACGGAACGTTGGTAGGCTCCTGACTTTACCTTCTCAAAGCTGAAATCGTCGTAGATTCGGCGCGCCTGTTCGGGGGAGGCGGAGACGCCGGCGAAGTCGAACATTCTCAACAGCTCAGAGACTCCATCGTTCAGCAGGGCCTCGTATCTCACCTCGACGTATCGCTCGGTGAAGGCACGCGTGCTTTGTGCTTCTCGGACTGACCTGACCCAGGAGGCGGCCGCATCGTCTACCCTCGCGGGAGCCCAGGAGCGTCCCCATCCTTGGCTCGCCTTCATCATCGACGTGGCCACATCACGCCCGTCTCGGACCACGTGAATGAAGCGCACCTCGGGAAGGCATCGGTGGATCAGTGCCGTGTGGAACGCGTTGTTCGGTGACTTCTCGAGAATATGAGTCGCATTGGGCTTCTCGTCTGCAACGCGGGAGAGAACTCTGATCGCGACGTGTCGAAGGAGAGCGGTGAACTCTTCATCGGTTAGGTATGACGAGATCCCGTGTTTCCGCACCTCTTCCGATTCCGGCCAGTCGAGCTCTTCCTGCCAGCGACGGGCGAATGCCGAGAGATACCCTTCGAATAGTTGGCTCTCCTGACCTGTAGCAATTTCGGGGTGGGCTCCCATCATGAGATGCAGCCACGTCGTCCCACTCCTCGGGGCGCCGATAATGAAGACGAATTCACGGGGATTCCCATGTTCGCTTGAGTCGGTGACGTTCATCAGCTTCAGCAGCCCCGGTCTTCTGCGGACGAGCTCGACTGACGAAGCTCCCCCGCCTCGAAGGAGCGGTCAAGGTGGAGCGTCGAGCACTCCTCGCGTATGATTGAACATGATCGTTCCCCAGCGCGGGGAAGCTTCACCGGCCTTCGGGTCACGGGGATCCAATGCTTCGAACCATCTTGAGCCGGCTCGCGCAAAAATATGTGCGACTCGTACATGTCCGCGGTGCTAGCCCGGAGCATGGACGGGCTCCTGGTCGAGACGGTATCTGGAATCCGCAGCCTCTGAACCCGCAGCACGTCCGTGAGGGTTCCCCCGTCGCGAGGGTGTGCGAGTTCGGGGAGACGAGTGATCGCGGCATGAGCTTCGGGGCGTGGGACTGCACAGCAGGTCGCTTCAAGTGGGTCTACTATGTGGACGAGGTCATCACGATCATCGAGGGGGAGGCTTTCGTCGAGATCAATGGAGTGGAAGAGCACCTGACGGCGGGAAGCATGTTCTATTTCCCTTTCGGAACGGTCGCCCACTGGCATGTGCCGGAGTATATCCGAAAGCACTTCATCTTGCGGCACCCTTCGCAGATTGCCGCGAGATTGATCTAGAGGCAGTCAGTGTTCGGACGCTGGCCTACCGGGCAAGGCGCGCGGAGAGGGTCATTGATCCGTCGGCGACCGAGATCTCAGTGACCTGTACGTATTCGTCTCCGAGTAGAACACCGCCAGCGATCGCCCGACCCAACCAATCGAAGACTGGTTCCGGAAGGGGCATGCGCCCGAGGCGGCCTGATACGAAATCGAGAGTCATCGTCCCCTCGCTCGCGGCTGGGGCTGCGACTAACAATCCAGGTAGTCGAAAGCGCCAAGCCTGTACGTAACCGGCGGCGACGATCTCTCCGGTCCGCTCGAACCGGACCTGCACGTCACCCGTGCGGATTTTCGGGTCAAGGGTCGAGAGCGCCCGTGCCCACCACCCCGATCGCTGTGCTAGCTCAGCTCGTTGGCGCTCTGCCTCCGACCAAATCAGCTCTCTCAGGGCGTCGAGATCGCTTACCGCTTGAATTTCGTGCGCCGGGATCCGTCCCACGACTTGAGTGATATCGCCTACCAGGAGACCGATGCTCAGCGCGGAAGTCGCTTCCGCTTCAGTGATAGAGATCCGAACCACTCCGGTCTCGGACGAGCGCCGGAGGATCTCGATGCCGCGAGTGAGCACACGAGCAGCGTCGCCGCTCGTCGCGTCGATGGGGGTGCCCCACGCCGCGGTGAGAGTGGACGAATCGACCCCGTAGGAGCATGTCGCGAGCGACAGCACTGCGATCAAACAGCCGATGCCCAAACGCTTCGCGAAACGCCTACTGGGGCGCGCTCGATGCCATACGCGACGGAGTTGTCGACGGAGGCTGCTCGCCAGCGTCGTTCGCAAGAAGAGAATAGGCTCGGTCGAGTCGTGAGGGTCGATCTGGGACTCCGATGCTAGGCAGGTTCACAGACGTAATACAGTTGCGGGCTCTGCTCACTGAGGTCATCTGGAGGGAGAAGTTTGCCTTGAGAGTCGATCACGCTGGTCACGTTGAAACCATGACGTCGAACCTGTGCCTCCTGATGCGTTCGATCGATGTGATACGATAGGGTCTGCCATCCGCCCGCGGGATCGCACAAGATGGCGTACTCCTCCGAGTACTCCTCTTGGGGTTTCGTTCTTCGGTAGTTTGCCATCTCGCGGCGGTGGCGAAGTAGATTCGCCACAAGGGTCACCGGGTTGCGACTCCACTCAGGTATCGGATGCGATGGGTGCCCGTCGAAGCTCCGGTTGTGTGACGAGAATGCGAAGATTCCAGTCGGTTGTGTATGGCGGCGGGCGGCGAGGAAGATCTTGCTGCGATCCGCGGCAGAGAACCCGTCCACCAAGTTGAAGGAAGCCAGGACGAAGTCGAACCGTTCGTCCTGCAGTGCGCTCAGCTCCCGGACGTCGTCCAGAAGCAGCGTCGCGTTTGGGAACCGCTGGCTACACCTGGACAACATCGTCTGGGAGTAGTCGACACCGACATAGCGTGAGGCAAATGGGAGAAGATACTGCGTCGTACGACCGGAGCCGACACCCAAATCGAGCACGGACTTGTCGCGAAAGTCTTCCAGGCGCGTGAGGAACAACATCACCTCGGACGCCATGATCGGGAGACGAGCGTAGTAGTCCGCGATGGCGGGGTCGTCGAACATCGGTCGTGATTGTTCGGTTATATCTGCAGATGGAGCCACGGCCTGCTGACCTTAGGGATCGGAGCGAGATGATACGGGGCCTACGCCGATTCTGCATCACCAGCGAGAGCGCACTGGGTCTTCCTTCGACCAGCTAGCGACCGATTTGGACCAATTGCGCTGCCGCTCCAAACATCGGGTGGTGCGTCGTGCGGACGATGTCACCGAGCGTCGTCTCGTCGAGTTCGTGGAAGAATGCGCTCCTCGCGCGGTAGAGCAGGCCTGAGAGGGAACAGCTCCCCTGCAGGGCGCACCCGCTCTCTCCTTCCTGAAAGCACGCTACGATTTCGAGGTGAGGCTCCATGGCCCGTACCACGGCTCCGATTGTGATGTCGTCCGCTGCGCACGCCAGAGTGACGCCCCCAGAACGTCCTCGGAATGTTCGCACCAGGCCGGCCCGCTCGAGGGCCCGGACCACCTTTTGCAGGTGGGTGAACGAGAGACCGTGAGCCGCGGCGATCCGCTCGACTTGTAGGCGTTCTGTTGAGTGCGCCCCGAGCGTGATGAGCACTCGCAGGCCGACATCTGTTCGTTCAGCGAGATGCACGAGATTCCCATGCGGCCGTCGGGCGCGGTGGAGCTGCAGGCATCATCCCGGATCTCCTGCGGACCCCAAGGACGCTACGAAGTCGGCGTAGGACGGCTTCGTTTCCAGGAGGATCTCGTGGATCGCCGTGCGCGACTCCGTGTTCAGCAACGGGAAGTCCGGATTGTCGACATCTGTGGAGAGAAGCTCGTGGATCGCGGCGTACGTGCGCCCCAACGTGATCTCGGGGAGCGCATCGAACGCATCCGTGTAGATCAGGAAGCTCAGAGGGTACTCGAATAGCTGTCCGTCGAGTGACAGGTCCCTCAGTGATCGCCCCTTCGAGTCGAAGGGGCCCAAAGACTCGAAGTCCTCTCGGAAGGTGCCCCCGCTTTCGACCTGCCCGATGGGGGCCGCCCTGTGGAAGAGGAGCGCGCGGGCGAGTGTGCGCGCTGCAGAGGTAACCTTTTCGTCCGAAGAAACCGACAACCCTTGTGCGTCGTCTGCCCCTCGGACGAGGCGAGCGTACTCAAGCTCCTGCAGGGCCTCATTCGTGAGATCAGCTGCTAGGGTAATCCGATTGTGGAGGTGTGTCTGATGTGCCAGGATCAAGAGTGCCACGATATCGCTGCCTTGGGTCATGTAGAACGGTTCGTAGAACCGATCCTCCAGGCTCGTGACGTTAGCTCCGACAGAGGTATCGAAGTCCCGCGCGAATTCTTTCTCGTCGGCGATCGTTGTGACAGCGACGTCAGCCATGACGTTCCCCGCATGAGGCAGCGAGTGTCGCCCGGTGACGTACCAGCCTCCGAACCGTTCACTCATCGGGGTTCGATCTTGGGTCGGCATGTCCCAAGAGATCGTGCTGATCACGTCTCCCCTCCGATCCGGGACCACCGACGTCATGTGCACCCCCAGAACGCCCTGCTGCGTGTGGCACGTAAAGCAAGCAAGCTCGTCCCGGGCGAGTGCGACTCGATCCTGAACGCTCTGGTCGATCGTGTAAAAGACCACGCCGTCGTCAGGATCGATACTCGCGATTTCCAGCGCGATGCCGTCCAACACGAATCCGACATACACATCGTCGTTGAAGTAGATCGCCCGGGGCCTGTGTGGCTCGATCTCCTGTGTTTGGAGGCTTGTCTTTGAAAAGACCAAGGACTGAGACGATACCGGGATGTCCAGCTCTTCCAAGACAGACGGCAAGTACCCCCACAGCGTGTCGTAGGCCAGCTCGACCTCCCCGGCGTTGAGGCGGTCGAGGAGTATGGCAACGGGGTCGACGGTGTCTGCGAGCATGCTAGAGGGCGGGGTGCTCGACGGTACCCTTTGGTCGGCAGGCGCGAACGCCACCAGCCCACACCCGAGCGCGAACGCCAAGAACATCGGGCGACTCCGACGCACGAGCACCTCCTAGTTACGGTCCCTAGATCCCTCACTATAAAAGTGGACCACGGCTGTCCACTTTACAAGGCCAGCTACCCCCGACCAGCGAGTTCTCGCCGGTCGGGGGTAGCTTAGGAATCCGTCAGGGGTTGATCGTCACGTCGACAGTGGCTCCCGACGTCTGGACGAATCCGGTCGCAGACGCATTCACGGTCACGATTCCCGCCGCGATCGGATCGAATGCGACGCCGCCAGCTGCGACGGTTGTGGGAGTGCCGACGTTACCCACAGCCACCACCGCCGTCCGTGTTGTGTCCGTTCCGCCCGTCGTGGTTAGTTGTCCGATCGCTCCGTCACTCGACGTGAAGGTCACCGTAACCGGGTTGCCTCCCGTTCTCACATTCTGAGAGACGACGCCGAGGCCCGCCGGATAGCCGACCACCGCTCTGAACGGGTCATCGGCCCCACCCACCGTGTTGTTGGCTGCCAGCTGGACAATCGTGATGCCCGGCTGGACGACCGTGATCGTCCCGGATCCATCTGTGAAGCCAGGTGCCGTCGCCGATACGGTCGGAATACCGGTCGTGCCGTCCATTCCGTGGACCCAGAACGCCCCTGTCGAGGCACCGTTCGGCACCGAAACAATGACTGAGTCAGCGCCGGCTGAGGTGCCTGTCAGCGCTACCTGCACGGTCGACGGGTCAGAACTCTTCACGACGACGTCGATGCCGCCGTGGTTCGACGACCCAAGCGTGAAGAACGAGCCGGTTTGCAGCCCACCACCCACCGTCCTGCTCGCTACCGTGATTCCGGGCGCCGAGACGGTCACTGCCACGGTTGCATTCGGCTGTTCGACCGTTTCCGCAGCCACCGCCGTGATGTTCGCGGTCCCAGCCCCGACCGGGTCGTGCGCGACTCCGCCGAGTGCGACCGTCGACGGTGTGAAGCTCGTTCCGACCGCGATGTCGATCGTCCGGCTCGATCCGGAGCCGAGTAGATCCGTAAGGACGCCCACACCGGTGTCGTCCGTAGCGAAGGTCACTGTGATCGGACTTCCGCCGCTTCGAATCGACTGACCGACCACTCCATTTCCTGATGGGAAGCCGACCTGGGCGATGAACGCATCGTCCGGCGAGATCGTCGTCGTGCTGCTCGACAGCCCACTGATCGTGAGGCCGGGCTGCACGATCGTCATGGTGGCCGATCCGGTGTTGAAGCCAGGGGCGATCGCGGTCACGGTCGGTGTGCCGGTCGCGGCCTCGACTCCGTGGACCCAGAAGGTGACCAGTGTCGAGCCATCGGGAACGGAGACGATAATGGAGTCGGCGCCCGCGGTGGCGTTGTCCGGAGCTACCTGCACAACGGACGGGTCGTCGCTGCGGATAATCACGTCGACACCACCGTGATCACTGCCCAGTAGCTGCACGTTCGATGTGGTCATGAGGCCGCTTCCAACCGTCCGAGGGCTCACGACGATGTCGGGAGCCGTGACGGTTACGTCGAACGAACTGTTGGGCACGGTTGCAAACCCTGCGGCAGCGACCGAGATCGTCGTGACTCCTGCGCTCTGAGGCACGTGAGCCGCGCCACCCGCCGCCACCGAAGTGGGCGAGTTCGTCGCCCCTACGGGGATCTCCACGGTCCTCGAAACTGCGGCGCCTGCGGTGTCGACGAGGAGCCCAACCCCTCCGTCGCTACTCGTAAACGTTGCGGAGACCGGAGTGCCTCCCGCTCGGACCTGTTGACTCACGACACCGCTCCCGGACGGGTACCCTACCACTGCCCAGAACGGGTCATCTGGCGATAGTGTCGTAATCGAAGTGGCCAGGTTAGAAATGATGATACCGGGCTGGACCACCGTGATGGTATTCGTGCCGTCGTTGAAGCCCGGGGAATACACCGTCACCGTGGGCGTGCCGGTAGCTCCTTCGACGCCTTGCACGAAGTACGAGCCGAGGCTGGTTCCGTCGGCGATCGCCACAATGATGGAATCCGTGCCGGGGGTGTCCCCGTCGGGTGCGATTAGAAGTGTGGTGGGGTCGTCACTTCGAACCACGACGTCGACCCCGCCGTGACCCGTGGCGCCCAAGGTGAAGGTCGACGAGCTCTCGAGTCCGCTACCGACGGTGCGCGCCCCGACCGTGATGTCTGGCGCCGTCACCGTTACGTCCACTACCGCGTTGGGCTGTTGGATGTAGCCGGGTGCCGACGCCGAAACGGTCGTCACACCGACGTCCAATGGGTCCAACGCTACGCCACCATTCGCGACGGTGGTCGGCGTGTTCGTCGCACCGGCAGCGATGTCCGCCACCCGCGACGCGCCACTTCCACTCGAGTCGGCGACGACCGCCACCGCCGGGGCGCTAGACGTAAACGTCACCTGAACCGGAGGTGATCCCGGACGCACCTGTTGTGGGATGACGGAATTGCCCGACGGGTATCCAGCGACCGCCAGGAAGGGATCGTCTGGTGATAGAGTGGTTGTAGCTGAACTGAGGCTGCTGGTTAGCGAGAGGCCTGGCTGAAGCACGGTGACGTTGGCAGACCCGAACGCAAAACCGGGCGCGATCGCCTCGATTTGCGGAGTCCCTGTGGCGCCTTCCACTCCCTGCAGCCAGAACGTGCCTACGCTGCTGCCGTCCGGGACGCTGACAATGATGGAATCGGTGCCGAGGGTCCCATTGTCAGGAGCGACCTGGAAGAGCGAGGCGTCGGAGCTGCGTAGGACGAGGTCGATACCCCCGTGGTTCGCGACCCCGAGGGTGTATGTGGTCGACGTCTGGTGCCCCGCAGCGACGGTTCGCGTCCCGAGCGCAATCGTGGGCGGTTCCACGATTGTGACCTCCACGGAGTCGGGGGTCACTGTACCCGACGAGGCTCTCAGGAAGCTGGTGCAGGGAAGTGTGGCGATCCCCCCGTACGTCACCGCGGCAGTGGTAGAAATCTGCCCTTGCGGGATCGTGATTTGATTTGGAGCGGAGACGCAGGTGCCGTCGTCGGGCGTGAGCGTAACCGCAAGGCCACCTGTGGGCGCCGATATGGGAGAGCCCTGACTCTCAAACGTGATCGTGATGTCATCCTCGAACTCACTCCCGAGCGTGAAGCTCGTTCTCGCAATGTCGAGCTCCGCTGTGACCGACACTTGAGACGAGACCGTGCCGTAGAGCGGATTCGAGACCCGGACATCCGTTGTGCCAGGAAGGAGTCCCTCGAGCGTCGCATTCGCAGATTGTGACCCAGCGGGAATGAAGACGGTCGGGGCGATCGCCGCCGTGATGGAGGGATCGTCCGACGTCACGTCCAGCGTGACGCCGCCTGTGGGAGCAGGCTCCGACAGAGTGATAGGTAGCGACGCTGTACCGCTGAATGGAACGTTCAGGGTCACGGGGACGGAATACAACGCGATGGTCGCGACGATGGAGTCGACGGCGGATCCGCCGTCCGAATCCACCACCGTGGCGTAGAGTCGATGGACGCCAGTCGAGAGCGAGTCGGTGCCGAAAGAGGCTCCACTCCCGAGCACGCCGTCCAGCGAAGAGGACCATTCGATTGCGGCCGAGAGCGGACCGTCTTCTGCGTCGCTAGCCGTTCCAACGAGGGTTACAAGCTCACCCGGGTCGAACGTCGTCGAGTCTGCTGGGGCATCGATCGTGACGACCGGGAGTGTGGATACTGGGAAGGTGACCGAGACAGAGGCTGTATCATTCGCCGCGAGGGTATCCGCCTGATCCAGCGCTCTCAGCAATGCGGTGTTCGTTGCACTGCCCCCGCCCACGTCGGGGGCCACGGTTACCCCCGTCGTCCATGTTGCGGTGTCGCCCTGTGAGAGGAGCGGGATGAGCCAGAGGGAGTCCCCCACGACCTCACCCACGCTCACGAAATGGTCGGGGGCCGTGAGATCTGCGGCTAACGTGTCGAAGATCGTGACGTTGCTTACGGGGCCCGGTCCATTATTCACGACGCGCACGGTGAAGGTGGCGGTGCTATCCGGGAGCGGCTGAGCATCGTCGACCGCTTTGAGGACTTCGATGTCGACGGACCGTGGCTGTACGGTCAATGCCACAACGGCGGTATCGTTGGCCGTGTTGACCATTCCCTGGTCGAGGGCTGAGACCCATGCCGAATCCGATACGGACGACCCCCCGGCCCCCACGGTGATCGCTGCATCGAGTGAAAGCGTTGCAGAGTCACCCACGGCGAGTGCGCCTATTGTCCAAAGCCCCGAGCCGCCATCGAAGCTACCTGCCGAAGCAGTGGTTCCCAGAATCGTTGCCGCGCCATTCGTGAGGTTCGTGACCTCGAGTCCCGTAACGTCGATCGCACCGGCAGCTGATCCGTTGGTGACGGTGATACCAATCTGCACGGTGTCACCGTCGGCCGGAGAGGTGTCCGACGCTGACATGCTCACGAAGACATCTGGAGCATTGATTGCCACGGCGACCGAGGTGGTGTCGTTCTCTGCCAAAGTGTCCGCCTGCTGCACGGCAGTCATTCCGGACTTGGCGGACGGCGAGGTGCCGGCTCCCGACACATCGGCTGTCGCGGTAATCGACCAGGTAGCCGTGTCTCCCTCTTCGACGAGAGGGATCGTCCAAAGAGAGTCCCCTGACAGGGATCCTGCGCTGACGACCTGATCGAGAGACACGAAGGCGGAGGGAAGCGAGTCGAGGACCTCGATCCCCGACGCGGGACCTGGTCCGTGGTTCACCAGCGACAACACGAACGTCACAGAGTCTCCTACGTTCACCGCGGACGTGTCTGCGCTGCGCGTCAGACTGATGTCGATGGGGCGCGGCTGCACCTGCAGGACGACTGTGGAGGAGTCGTTGCCGCGGTTCAGGTCCGCTGGGGAGGCGCCACCTACACCGACCGAGTCGATGATGGTCGCCCCGCCTGCGCCGACAGGGATCTCGACCTCGAGAGAGAGGACGGCGTTCGCGCCAATCGATAGGCTCCCCACGCTCCAGATGCCCGACGCGGCGTTGAAGGTGCCGGAAGCCGTGTTGGACCCGACCACGGTGGCCCCGCCACCGACTCGGTGCCCCACGGACACACCGGTTGCGTTCGCCGCGTTGCTCCCACCGGCGTGAGAGACCTGGATGGTGACCGTCACCGTGTCCCCATCAGCCGGCGTCGCGGTGTTGGCGCCCGCCGTTACCGCGAGGTCGGCCGTGGGCGTGCCGGGGTCCGGATCCACAGGCGTCGTCTTGTCCGTGCACCCCGCAAGACCGAGCAAGAGAAGGGAGGCTAGTTGCAGGGTCGGTCGAGACATCCAAGTGGCCTAGGACGGGGGAGAGCTACGCGTGCTTCGCGATGGTTCCTACTTCATCCAAGCTACCGGAGAGGGCTTTTCACTCACAAGACGATCTGCCATCGGCGTGACTTTTGACGGACCGATCCGGTCTGAATGGGGGAGGCACTTCCTATCCTCCCGAGAGCCGCGATGAACGATTCAGAAGCCGCCACTGTGCGACGCGCTTGGATCCGAGAGCGATCGTATCGCAGGGTGACCGAGGCGGTTTGGCCGTTCTCTTGGCGGGGCGCGATCCCGACCATCGGCTTGGCACTCCTCGCGATCTATGGATTCACCCGTTTCGCGACCCACCACATCGAGCGAGACGTCTTACGGGGTACGACGATCGCTCTGTCCGAGCAGGGGTACGATTGGGTGAGGGTCGACGTGAGCGGCCAGCACGTATCTCTCTCCGGTGATGAGCCGGGCCCGGGTGAAGGCGAACGAGCGATCGCGATTGCGGAAGCGGCGCGCTGCGACAGCTGGACCGGCCTGCGGAAGTGTGCCACGAGGGTCGCGGGATCGTTCGGAGCGGTCGTGGAGTCACGGTCGGCCGCCGAAGTCGCACCGCCACCAGCGGCTCGGGCTGAGGCCGCTGAGGCATGCGAGGTGTCCCTGAACGACCTCGTGGCCGACACGCAGATCCAGTTCGAGACCGCGAGCGCCACGATCGACCCCTCGGCGAACCCTCTGTTGGACGCGATCGCCGACGTGGCAGGAGAGTGCCTCGGCGTGGTCGTGGTCGAGGGGCACACCGATGCCACCGGAGAGCCGGAGGCCAACCAAAGGCTCAGCGAACTCCGAGCCGAAGCGGTGACCTCGGCGTTGGCCCTCCGAGGCATCGCGCAGGATCGCCTCAGGAGCATCGGGTTTGGTGAAACGCGACCGATTGCGGACAACGCGACGTCGGCGGGTCGGGCTCAGAACCGAAGAATCGTCTTTCGAGTGGAGATGTAACGATGGGCTTTCTATTGGCTCAGATCGCAGGACTCTTACTGCTGGCTGCGGCACTAGGTGCGGCGCTCATGCACTGGTGGCTTCGGAGACACTTCGTCGATGTCTCGAACGAGTACTCGCACTTCGAACGGATGCGTAAAGACTACGAGGCGACTCGGGGGGCGAAGGCGGAGAGCGATGCGCGCGCAGCAACGCTCGCCGGTGAGATACGGCAGCTCACAGGGCGTCTCGAGGACGAGTCCAAGTGGCGGAGTGAGCTGATGCCACGCGTCGAAGACGTCACGCGTGTCGACCTCGGTCCGGTGACCAGTCGCCTCACCTCGGTCGAGTCGCTCGTGGCAGGACTCCGCCCGACGGACCTGAAGCCTGTCGAAGAACGGTTGAGTGCCGTGGAAGCCGGTTTGAAAGCGATTCGTCCGGCCGATCTGGCGCCGCTCCAAGCGAAGGTCACCGCGTTTGAATCTCTAGTCGAGCGCGATATGGGGACGCTGTCGACCCGAGTCGAAGCGCTGAGTGGAAGTGTCGATAACCTGCGGCCGGCGGATCTTAGTGAGACCGAGCGGCGCCTGGTCTCCCTGGAAGAAGCCATTGAGAGACTTTCAAGTGGCGTCGCGGGCTTCTCGGTGCCCGATCTTGATCCCATCGACCGCCGCATCGCCGACGTCGATGGAAGAGTACAATCGGTCAGCGAACGCCTCGCGGGGCTCCGCAACACCGACCTCACGGACGTTGATCAGCGGATATCGGCGATGGACCACACGATCCAGCGCCTCGAGGCGAGGCTCGGAACGTTGCCGCGGACCGACCTTGGACCCGTCTTGGACCGTCTCGACGCGGTGGAGGCGGCACTGGGTCATCAGTCCGGAGCGATCTCTTCACTTGCACTCGCTGCTCGACCGATCCCGACTCCGCCCCCTCTGCCGTCCGAGAGGGCACCGAAGCGCGAGCCCGGTGCCAACCTCCTTAAGTCTCCGACCCTCGGGAAGCCCGACGACCTGAAGCGGATCTCGGGAGTCGGTCCGAAGCTCGAGCGGATGCTGCACGACGCCGGTGTCTACTACTTCTGGCAGGTCGCCGACTGGAGCGCCGCGGACGTTCGGCATGTGGATGACTTGCTCGAGGTCTTCAAAGGGCGCATCGAGCGCGACGAGTGGGTCCGGCAGGCCGGCGGACTTGCCACGGAGCGCGGTGTCGCAAGGCGACCAGCCTGACGCACATGGCGCGCTTAGCGTCGTGCTGGTCGCCTGACTATGCCCTTCGGGCTCTACAACCCTCTGGCGTAGGCGAGATAAGCGGCTTCCAGCTGCGCAGACGATAAACCTGTGTCACCGAGAATCTGAGCCCAGAGGTCCGCGTTCGTTGCGATGGAACCGTCGTTGATGCCCGCGATGGCGTCGGCGAGCACGATGTCGAAGTTGAGCGCTAGGTAGCCCACCAACATCGTAGCCTGCGCCATCCGGACCGCGACCGGTGTTCTCGTGGGAAGATCCGCATAGAACTCGGCCGAAACCATCGTGGTGAGGGAGTCGATCGGCTCGAGGATACCCTGGCTATCCCCGGAGTTGAAATCGGCGACGAAAACCGCTTCCGGTGCGGTCGTCACGAGGTCGCCGGCTTGGAACGAACCGCTGCCGTACCAGAACGCCAGCCCCTCCTTGAACCAAGGGATGGCGTCGGATTCGCTATAGGTGAATCGCAGGACCTCGTGGGTGAGGAAGCGCACCAGGTTGCGGAAGTCCGGCTGCTGCTCGGGCGTAAGGAAGCTGCGCGGATACGGTGACCCGCACCTCTGCCAGTTCGTTTGGTTCGGGCGAAGAACGCCCCCGCAGAAGGGGTTGTACTCGATCCAAATGTCGGTCCAGGCAGTGAAGTAGAAGTCTTTCTGCGTGAGCGTGGTCGCCGAGAACTGGTCTGTGAGGAAGGTCCAAGCTTCGTCGTAAATCGCGGCATGCTCGTCCGCGTGCGCTTGACTGAGGTCTGAGAACACGCTGCCGCCACCTCCCATCGCCTCGAACTCACTGAGGGGAAAGAGGTCGTCGAGCTGCGTCACGTTCCACACCATCCGCACCGTGGCCGTGTCCGTGAAGCCGCCGGCCTCGACCTCGATCCGGGCGACGCCCGTACTCACTGGGGTGATCGCTCCGGTGGAGTCGACGGTCACGATCCCAGGGGACAACGAGGTCCACGTTACCACGTCGTCCATAACGTTGTCCCGAGCGTCCAAGGCACTGCCCGTGAGTTGAGCAGCACTCTTGTAGACCCCGTCAGACGGCTGAACAGATGCGGAAACCGCCACCTGCGAGACCGCCATGTTGACTGAACCAGCGACATCGCCGAAGGATGCGGTAATCGTCGCCGTGCCATTACCGTGGGCGGTCACGAGCCCACCCGCGGATACCATGGCAACCGCGGGGTCGGATGACGACCAGGCGAATCCGAGCCCTGGGATTGGAGCACCTTCACTGTCACGTCCTTCAGCGGAAGCCACGGTGGTCTCACCAAGCGAGGCCAAGTCTGTCGACCCGATCGTCACGATGATGCTCGCAACGACGGGATCGGGCGGCGGTTCGGTCACTTTCTCGGAGCACGCGGCAGCTACGAGAAGCACGGACGCGAGTGCGAGGTGGCGCATGGGATCCTCAGGCTCAGGAGCGAATCACGGACAAGATGCGAAGCGGACGATCTCGTCGGCCAGCTTTACGATCTCGGAGGAGGCTGATCGAGCGCCCGGAGTGTCGTCGCAACCTGCCCGGCGTGGCGCATGGTGTGCTCGGCGATGTGGAACAACAGTCCGCCAACCGTGGTGGGTAGCGCGGCCCGGCCGACCGAGCGCGCTTCGCTCAGGGTAGCTGGATCCGTACTCGCCAGGACTTGGAGCGCCTCGTCGATCGCGTCGGCAACGCCCAGGTACAGTTCCTCGGCCGACGGCGGGTTCGCCGAGACTTCCTTTTCGGAACGCAGGTACTCCATCTGTTGAGCGGTCAGCGCGCGTTGGTCCGCGTAGGCGAGAAGCCGGTCGATCGCGCCGGGGATGTGCTTGAGGTGAAAGCCGATCGTTGCAGCAGAGCCGGGTCGACTCCACAGCGTTTTCTCGTCGAGCGAACGGACGGCAGCTAGTTCGTCCTTCGCCTCGACGAGGGCGTGTGCTGCGGGCATGAGGGCGTCTGGGATCCCCGGGATGGGGCCTCTGAGCCAGGCTTCTGGAGACAAGGGCGTCGGGGTTGGTAGGAAGGGGGAGCGGCTCGGAGGAGTGCGCGTAGTGGGTACGTGAGAGTCTGGACTACAACCCGACTCGTGGGTGAGGTCACGAAAGATGCGTCGTCCTCGATATTCGCTGGGATTTGCCTCGGTGGACGAGATGGATGTGGTAAGCACCTTGGGGCTTAGTGCTGGCCTGCGACAGGGTCGCCGATGTGGGGATGCTTGGAGTGGCGGGAGATTAGTCTGATCCCTCAAGGGCGAGTTCCACGAACTCCTGATCGGAAATCCGTACTCCGAAGGAGCCCTCCCTTGTTCAATCCTCGCAGTGGCGCCGCGGTCTCGACAGTTTTGTGTCTGCTGGCTCTTGCTTGTTCATCGACCCCGACACAGCCGGATCCCGATCCCGATCCGCCAGCGGTGGCGTCGGTGGTAGTCACCCCCGATAGCACCTCCATCGAGGTCGGATCGACACAGACGTACGCGGCGTCGACGCGCGACGCATCCGGCAACACGCTGAGCGGTCGAGCGATCACCTGGACCACCGCCGACGCCGCTGTCGCGACGGTGAGCGCGACAGGGGTGGTGACCGGGGTTGGGTCGGGCACGACAACGGTGTCGGCGACGTCGGAAGGGGTGACCGGAGGCGCTACGGTAGTTGTGGTACCGATTCCGGTAGCAAGTGTTGACGTTGCGCCGGACAGCGTGTCGTTGAACGTGTCGGAGACGGTGACCCTGAGTGCAACGACGCTGGACGGGAGCGGGGGCGCGCTCACGGGGAGGACGGTGACGTGGACGAGCACAGACGTAGCGGTTGCGACGGTCGACGGAGTGAGTGGGCTCGTCACCGCGGCGTCTGCCGGGTCGACGTCGGTGGTTGCGACGAGCGAAGGGGTCTCCGACACCGCGGTTGTCGTGGTAGTCGACAACTCGCTCCCGGTTGGCTACACGAAGGTGTGGCGTTCGGACGCCTCGGACACGGACTGGTCGAACGCGGTGAACTGGCTGCCCGCGGGCGAGCCGACGGAAGCGGACACGGTGTTCATCCTAGCGGGCGCCAACCAACCGCTGTTGGGCAAGGCGGACACGATCGCGGGGTTCGGCCAGGAGATGGGGTCGGCTGTGGACGTGGGTGCGAACACGCTCATGGTGTCGGGCGATGTGCTTGCGGACGGAAACGGAATCGTAGGAAGCGGGACGCTCGAGCTTACGGGCTCCGGAGTGCTCCAGGGGACGGTACCGAGGTTGAGCGTCGTTTCCTCCTACGCACTTGGCGGCCCGACCGGGGTGACAGGCACGTTGACGGTGTCGGATAGCGGAGTGTTGACGGTAGCGGGTCAGGCGTTGGCGGTCGGTGGGAGCATGAGCATCCAGAGTGGCGGGTTGCTGGTGATGACGGATGCTGCGGATGAGGTGGACATCGACGGCCACGTGACGTTCGGCGGAGCGAGTACGGCGGGAACGATGACAGCGGGCACGCTACGTGTCGCGGGGAACTTCACGACGCTCGGGTCGAGTGTTCAGTCGTTCCAGGCGTCGGGTACCCACCGGACGGTGTTGGATGGAGCAGCGCCTCAGACGGTGAGCTTCTTCTTCCCGGGCGTGACGCTCGACCGGTCGTACTTCAACGACCTCGAACTCGCGGGCGGTGACGTCACGATGGCGTCGAACATGGAGGTCAACGGCGATCTGACGATGCTGAACCCGACGTCACTCACAGGCGACGAGGGGCTGGTGGCTTGGGGTGCGCTGACGACACCTGCCGGTTCCGACGTGTCGCCGACGCGCGTTGCGCTAGGAGGAGACTACACGATCGCGGGCACGTTCAGTCCGCAAGAAGCGGTGTTCTTCGGTACGGGCCAGCTGATCCCGCCGACGCTCGACTACCAAGACGTCACGGTTCTCGGAACAGTGAGTCTCACAGCTGCGACGAGTCTCACAGGCACGTTGACGGTGTCGGATAGCGGAGTGTTGACGGTAGCGGGTCAGGCGTTGGCGGTCGGTGGGAGCATGAGCATCCAGAGTGGCGGGTTGCTGGTGATGACGGATGCTGCGGATGAGGTGGACATCGACGGCCACGTGACGTTCGGCGGAGCGAGTACGGCGGGAACGATGACAGCGGGCACGCTACGTGTCGCGGGGAACTTCACGACGCTCGGGTCGAGTGTTCAGTCGTTCCAGGCGTCGGGTACCCACCGGACGGTGTTGGATGGAGCAGCGCCTCAGACGGTGAGCTTCTTCTTCCCGGGCGTGACGCTCGACCGGTCGTACTTCAACGACCTCGAACTCGCGGGCGGTGACGTCACGATGGCGTCGAACATGGAGGTCAACGGCGATCTGACGATGCTGAACCCGACGTCACTCACAGGCGACGAGGGGCTGGTGGCTTGGGGTGCGCTGACGACACCTGCCGGTTCCGACGTGTCGCCGACGCGCGTTGCGCTAGGAGGAGACTACACGATCGCGGGCACGTTCAGTCCGCAAGAAGCGGTGTTCTTCGGTACGGGCCAGCAGATCCCGCCGACGCTCGACTACCAAGACGTCACGGTTCTCGGAACAGTGAGTCTCACAGCTGCGACGAGTCTCACAGGCACGTTGACGGTGTCGGATAGCGGAGTGTTGACGGTAGCGGGTCAGGCGTTGGCGGTCGGTGGGAGCATGAGCATCCAGAGTGGCGGGTTGCTGGTGATGACGGATGCTGCGGATGAGGTGGACATCGACGGCCACGTGACGTTCGGCGGAGCGAGTACGGCGGGAACGATGACAGCGGGCACGCTACGTGTCGCGGGGAACTTCACGACGCTCGGGTCGAGTGTTCAGTCGTTCCAGGCGTCGGGTACCCACCGGACCGTGTTGGATGGAGTAGCGCCCCAGACGGTGAGCTTCTTCTTCCCGGGCGTGACGCTCGACCGGTCGTACTTCAACGACCTCGAACTCGCGGGTGGTGACGTCACGATGGCGTCGAACATGGAGGTCAACGGCGATCTGACGATGCTGAACCCGACGTCGCTCACAGGCGACGCGGGGCTGGTGGCTTGGGGTGCACTGACGACACCTGCCGGGTCCGACGTGTCGCCGACGCGCGTTGCGTTGGGAGGAGACTACACGATCGCGGGCACGTTCAGTCCGCAAGAAGCGGTGTTCTTCGGTACGGGCCAGCTGATCCCGCCGACGCTCGACTACCAAGACGTCACGGTTCTCGGAACGGTGAGTCTCACAGGTGCGACGAGTCTCACGGGCACGTTGACGGTGTCGGATGGGGGAGCGTTGACGGTAGCGGGTCAGGCGCTGGCGGTCGGTGGGAGCATGAGCACCGAGAGTGGTGGGTTGCTGGTGATGACCGATGCTGCGGATGAGGTGGACATCGACGGCCACGTGACGTTCGGCGGAGCAAGTACGGCGGGAACGATGACGGCCGGTACGCTACGTGTCGCAGGGAACTTCACGACGCTCGGGTCGAGTGTTCAGTCGTTCCAGGCGTCGGGTACCCACCGGACCGTGTTGGATGGAGTAGCGCCTCAGACGGTGAGCTTCTTCTTCCCGGGCGTGACGCTCGACCGGTCGTACTTCAACGACCTCGAACTCGCGGGCGGCGACGTCACGATCTCTTCCGGGGCGGCGAGCCTGGGCGACGTGTCCCTCACCGGGGCAATGACGATGAACGCGACGTTCACCTTCGAGATGGCCGCAGACCTTACGCTCGGTCTGGGTTCGAACCTGGTGAACAACGGAACCATCAACATCACAGGTACGTGCACGGACCTGGGCGCGACGGTGACCGGCACGGGGGGTGGGAACAACGCCTGCATCATTCCTTAGCGATGGGACCCAATGATGATCCCATGCCGGCCTGTTTTACGAAATAGTAAGGGTAGTGGCCCTTGTGAACCGCCCCGTGGGAGATCCCAGATGCCATTCAATGACCGATTCACTCCGACGATTGCGATGCTTGCGTGCAGTCTCGCTCTAGCGTGTTCCTCCACGCCGACCGAGCCGGATCCGGATCCCGATCCGCCAGCTGTGGCGAGCGTGGTTGTGACACCGGACAGCACGTCGGTCGAGGTGGGTGCAACGCAGACGTACGCTGCGTCCACGCGTGATGCATCGGGGAACACGCTGAGCGGTCGAGCGATCACATGGACGACCGCTGACGCCGCGGTCGCGACAGTGAACGCGACGGGGTTGGTTACCGGAGTGGCCGCGGGTGCGACCACGGTTTCGGCGACCTCGGAAGGGGTGACTGGGGTGGCGACGGTTGTCGTGATCCCGGTCCCTGTTGCGAGCGTTGAAGTTGCGCCGGACAGCGTGGGGTTGAACGTGTCGGACACGGTTACACTGAGTGCTACGACACTGGACGGGAGCGGGGCCACGCTCATCGGGCGTACGGTCATGTGGACGAGTGCGGACGCAGCGGTAGCGACGGTCGATGGCGCGAGCGGGCTCGTCACAGCGGCATCAGCCGGATCGACGTCGGTGATCGCGACGAGCGAAGGGGTTTCAGACACGGCGGTCGTCGTTGTCGTGGACAACTCGCTTCCGGTCGGGTACACGAAGGTGTGGCGTTCGGATGCAACCGACACGGACTGGTCGAACGCCGTGAACTGGCTGCCGGCGGGCGAGCCGACGGAAGCGGACACGGTCTACATCTTCGCAGGTGCGAACCAGCCGCTCATGGGAAAGGCGGACACGATTGCGGGACTCGGTCAAGAGGTGGGCTCGACGGTAGATGTGGGTGCCAACACGCTCTTCGTGTCGGGCGACGTGCTCGCGGATGGCAACGGGATCACCGGGAGCGGCCTCCTCGAGCTGACCGGATTCGGAGTCGTCCGGGGTACGGTTCCGGAGACGAGGATCGTCGCTCCCTATTCGCTCAACGGATCGATGACCTCCGGCACGTTGACGCTCACGCTGGGGGGGATCTTGTCACCGGGTGGTCAGACGTTGACGGTGGGAGGTGACTTGTTGGTGGAGTCCCTCTCCCCGGGGGGACTGTTGGTGATGACAGATGCGGCGGACGTGGTTGATGTGGAGGGCAACGCGGTGTTCAACGGACCGAGCACGGAGACACACCTCACTGCGGGCGTACTGCGGGTTGCCGGCAACTTCACTCAGGGCGGCACCTTGAGTTCGGCGTCCTTCGACGCCTCCGGCACGCACCTGACCGTGTTGGACGGTGCTGGTCCCCAGACGGTGAGCTTCGCGGCACCATCCTCGTCACCCGGCTTCTCACACTTCAACGCCGTCGAGCTGAACGGGGGCGATGTGACCCTGGCTTCGAATGTGGTCGTGATCGACGACTTGACGCTGCTAAACCCGACGTCCGTGACGGGAAGCACGACGCTGCGCGTGGAGGGTGACTTCACTACGTCCGCGGGTTCGACGGTGTCGCCTGACCGGGTGGAACTAGGTGGCGCGACGACAATAGGCGGAACGTTCAGCCCAGCGACGACGGAGTTCTTCGGTCTGTCACATGTGATCCCGGCGGGGTTGGGCTACCAGGATATAGAGGTGACCGGAGCGGCGATCCTGGCGGCAGCTACCGCGATACCGGGCACGTTGACGCTGACCTCCGGGGGCGTTCTGTCACCGGGTGGTCAGACGCTGACGGTGGGTGGTGACTTGTTGGTGGAGTCCCTCTCCCCGGGGGGACTGTTGGTGATGACGGATCCGGCGGACGTGGTTGATGTGGAGGGCAACGCGGTGTTCAACGGACCGAGCACGGAGACACACCTCACTGCGGGCGTACTGCGGGTTGCCGGCAACTTCACTCAGGGCGGCACCTTGAGTTCGGCGTCCTTCGACGCGTCGGGGAGCCACCTGACGGTGCTAGACGGTGCCGGCTCCCAGACGGTGAGCTTCGCGGCACCATCCTCGTCACCCGGCTTCTCACACTTCAACGCCGTCGAGCTGAACGGGGGCGATGTGACCCTGGCTTCGAATGTGGTCGTGATCGACGACTTGACGCTGCTAAACCCGACGTCCGTGACGGGAAGCACGACGCTGCGCGTGGAGGGTGACTTCACTACGTCCGCGGGTTCGACGGTGTCGCCTGACCGGGTGGAACTAGGTGGCGCGACGACAATAGGCGGAACGTTCAGCCCAGCGACGACGGAGTTCTTCGGTCTGTCACATGTGATCCCGGCGGGGTTGGGCTACCAGGATATAGAGGTGACCGGAGCGGCGATCCTGGCGGCAGCTACCGCGATACCGGGCACGTTGACGCTGACCTCCGGGGGCGTTCTGTCACCGGGTGGTCAGACGCTGACGGTGGGTGGTGACTTGTTGGTGGAGTCCCTCTCCCCGGGGGGACTGTTGGTGATGACGGATCCGGCGGACGTGGTTGATGTGGAGGGCAACGCGGTATTCAACGGACCGAGCACGGATACACTGCTCACGGCAGGTGTGCTGCGTGTTGCGGGCGACTTCACTCAGGGCGGCACCTTGAGTTCGGCGTCCTTCGACGCGTCGGGGAGCCACCTGACGGTGCTAGACGGTGCCGGCTCCCAGACGGTGAGCTTCGCGGCACCATCCTCGTCACCCGGCTTCTCACACTTCAACGCTGTCGACTTCAGTGGAACCGACGTCGCGATCGTTTCGAACGTCGTCGCGACCGGCAACGCGCTTTTCACCGCCACCACAACGCTCAACTCCCCCTTTACGTTCGAGACCCTTGCAGACCTCGTCTTGGGAGCAGGCTCGTTTCTCGAGAACAATGGAACGATCACGATCGGAGGCACGTGCATCGACCAAGGAGGCACCGTCACCGGAACTGGCGGTGGTAATAACGCATGTATCACTCCCTGATGTCTGCAGCGTTACGATAGCACGCGGATCCGAGGGCGGCCGTTCGTGCAGGCCCTCGGGTCCCCCCGCCCGCCCCGCGGAACCCCGAGAATCATCGAGCGCCGAGCCATGAGCCTCCCTATCTTTTGATAGATGGCCCCGGTAACGGATGGCCTTAGAGCTGAGCCCTCATGCGCCCATCGCACTGGATCGGATATGCGACGCCCCCATCGCACCCGAGTAGTCCTTCCCTTCCTTCTGGCCGCTACGAGTGCGTGCGGTTCATCGGGTCCCGTAGACCCACCTGACCCCGAATCGGTGGCGTCAGTGTCGGTGACTCCCGATCTCGCGTCGATTGAAGTTGGTGGTCAGGTGACGTACTCGGCCACGGCCCGCGATGCGGCAGGGAACACGCTCACAGGACGCGTCATCGCTTGGAGCACCGCGGACACGGATGTGGCGACCGTGAGCGCATCTGGTGTCGTGACCGGTGTGGGCGTGGGTACGACCACAGTCTCGGCCACGGTCGAGGGCGTGACGGGTTCGGGCACGGTCGAGGTACAACCGGTCCCGGTCGCCAGCGTTCAGATCACTCCCGACAGCTCGCTCCTGGACGTAGGCGACACACTCACTTTGGCGGCGGCTACTCTAGACGCGAACGCCCAGCCACTCACGGGCCGCGCGGTCTTGTGGACGAGCACGGATTCCGGGGTCGCCACGGTCGACGCTTCCACGGGATTGGTGACCGCGCTCACGGCCGGAGGGACGACGGTGATAGCAACGAGCGAGGGCGTGTCAGACAGCGCACAAATTGTTGTCGAGAGCCCGCTACCTGTGGGGTACACGAAGGTCTGGCGCTCCGACGCGGCGAGTACCGACTGGTCGAGCGCTCTGAACTGGCTCCCAGAGGGAGCGCCCTCCGCAGGCGACACGATCTACATCTTCGCGGGAGCAAACCAACCGCTTCTCGGTGCGAACGACAGCATCGCGGGCCTCGGACAAGAGGTGGGATCCTCTGTCGATGTCGGCGCGCAAACGCTCTTCGTGGCGGGTGATGCCCTTGCCGACGGGTCCGGCATTACCGGAAGCGGCACGTTGGAGCTCACCGGATCGGGATCTGTCCGAGGCGTGGTCCCCCGAACGATTGTGCGGGGCGGCTATACCCTCGCCGGCACCGTCGATGCAGCGTCCGACCTCTGGGTTCGGAACTCGGGCTCGCTCGCGGTAGGGGGCGACTCGGTCGCGGTAGCTGGCGATCTAATGGTGATCGAGAGCGGTGTCCTATCCATGACGGACCCGGCTGGCGTTGTGGACGCCGCGGGGAGCGCCACCTTCGGCGGGGGGAACACCGATGGCCTCCTTACTGGGGGCCGACTCATGGTCGCGGGCGATTTCACGCAACAGGTCGGGGTCAGCCTGACACCTTTCACCGCATCGGATACACACGAGGTGGTTTTCGATGGCTCCGCCACGCAAACCGTCACGATCCAGAACGCTGGTTCGAGCGGAAACACATCCCGCTTTGCCGACGTCGAGATCGCCGGGGTGGATGTCGTCTTCCCCAATGCGGTTGTCGTCTTGGGCGCCCTGTCGATTACCTCTTCGGCCACCGTGAGCGGAGCGGGGCCGCTCCGGGTCGAAGGCGACCTCTCGTCGGTGTCCGGGTCGACGATCTCGGTGGTCGATAGCGAGCTCGGCGGCGCGATGTCTGTGACAGGATCGTTCACACCCTCCACCACGGAGTTCTTCGGCACGAACCAACAGATCCAAGCCGGACTCAGCTATCAAGACGTGGCCGTCACAGGCAGCGCCGAGCTCATGGGAGCCACGGCGTTCACCGGTGGACTGACGATCTCGGACACCGGGAGTCTCGTGGTAGGGGCCCAAAGTTTATCGATCGCCGGGGATCTATCCGTGACTCAAAGCGGTCTGCTCGCGATGACTGATCCGGCCGGCGAGATCGACCTCGAAGGGAACGCCTCCTTTTCTGGGGGTGATTCCAACGGGTCGCTGACCGCAGGCACGATACGGATGGCTGGCAACTTCACTCAGGACGTCGGATTCGACCTTTCGTCGTTTACCGCGTCGGGGACTCACCGAGTGATCTTCGACGGGGTCGGGCCGCAAACGATTGACTTCAATAACGCGGGACTGACGGGGAACAGCGCGCGCTTCGCGAATCTCGACATGACTGGGGGCGATGTAGTCATGCCCAACCCCGTTGTCGCCGTAGGCGATGCGAGCCTCACCGTGGCCTCGACCGTGTCGGGCGCAGGTCCCTTCACGGTTGCGGGTGACCTCACGACGGTCGCGGGTTCGACGCTCTCGAACGCGACGGTCGAACTCGGCGCCACCATGACGGTGGCTGGCACGTACAGCGTAGCGACCACGGAGTTCTTCGGACCGGCTCAAACGATTCAGCCAGATCTTCCCTATCAGGATGTGATCGTGACGGGCTCCCTAGCGCTGTCCGGGAGTACCGCGTTTAGCGGTGCGCTTACGATCACCGAGGCCGGGTCTCTGACGGTTGGGTCAGACACGCTCACGATCGCGGGCAACGCGTCCGTCCTCGAAAGCGGCGTACTCGCGATGACGGACCCAGCCGGACTGGTCGACCTCGAGGGAAGCGTCCTCTTCCGGGGTGGAGACTCGAACGGTTCTTTGACGGCGGGCACGCTCCGCGTTGCGGGGGACTTCACGCAGGAGGTCGGGTTCGCGCTGACGAGCTTTACGGCCAGCGGGACCCACCTCGTGCAGCTCGATGGGGCACTCCCGCAAACCGTCACAATCCAGAATGCCGGCACGACCGGTGACGCCGCGCGGTTTCAGGGACTCGAAGTCGCGGGGGGCGACGTCTCCATGCCGAACGACGTCGCGGTTGCCGGTACGTTCGATGTCTCGATCGGCGCTGCGGTCTTCGGCGCCGGCATACTCACCGTCGACGGCGCGTTCTCTACGGTGTCCGGATCCGCGATCACCCTGTCCGAGGTCGAGGTCGGTTCGTCCATCGCGGCGTCTGGCACCTTTAGTCCAGCGACGACCGAATTCTTTGGGACATCGCAGTCGATCCAGTCGGGGTTGAGCTATCAAGACGTGATCGTGACGGGCACGGCCTCCCTTGCAGGGCTGACGGCCGCGACCGGCGATGTGATCGTCAATGGGTCGGGCAACCTCACGATCGGGGCACAAACGCTGGACGTCCAAGGCAATCTCTCCGTCCTCGAGAGCGCTCTCTTGATCATGCAGGATGCGTCGGGCGAGGTGGATGTCGAGGGCAACGTCCTGTTCCGTGGTGCGGGTTCAGAGGGTTCGTTCTCGGCGGGGACCCTACGGGTGGCCGGCAACTTCATCGAGGAGATCGGCTTCAGTCTCACGTCGTTTACCGCAACCGGCACCCACCTTGTCGTGCTCGACGGTGCGGCGACGCAGACCGTCGACTTCGAGAATCCAGGTCCTGCCGCTGGGGGTTCGAGGTTCGCAGAACTACTCGTCACCGGATCGGACGTGAACTTCGTCACCGACGCGAATGTCGGTGGGAGTATGACCCTCGACGGGACGATGACTTTGGACGCGACGTTCACGCTCACGATTGCTGCGAACCTAACGTTCGAGGCCGGGTCGTTTCTCGAAAACAACGGCTTCTTCGACGTGGGCGGGACGTGTACGGACAACGGCGTGACGGTGAGCGGGACAGGCTCGGGCAATGCTTCGTGTGTACAGCCGTAGAGCGTCGCGCGATGCGCGTCGCAGTCCGGAACTTCCGCCGACTCTTCCCCGCCTAGCTCGACGCGGCAATCCGTCGGAAGCCCCACGTAGCGGCTAGTCCGACCAACCCAAACGCCGCGGTGACGGCGAAGACGTGCTGGTGGCCCAGGATCCCGGGTGAGTTGTCGAGGAGCACTCCCATCAGAGGGCCCATGAAGACGTCCGGCGTGAAGCCGATGACGGATATCAGCCCGATGGCGCTACCGGTGGTGGCAAGAGGGATCGCCCCCTCGGCCAGCAGTGCGAAGTAGAGCCCCCGGAGGGCGTAGATCCCGGCACTCGTGATCACGATCGTGGTAATCAGCATCCACGCGATGCCGGGGATGGTACCTGACGCGATGGCCAGACTACCTCCCGTGAGGATGGCAAATCCCCAGAAGATGACGCGTGAAGGTGCCAGCCGATCGCCTAGGTAGCCGGCGCCGACGGCAGCGACCGCACGGATCCAGAACGACAGCGTCCCGATGCCGGACGCCGCGACCTCGTCGATTCCGAGGGCGTCACGAGCCAGGAGTGAGAAGTCATCCGTCGCCTTGTACCCCACGTATGCACACACGACGATGACCGCCTGAAGCCACACGACAGGCATGCGGGCGGCACGCGCGACGCCCGCGAATGAGAGTTTGGGGCGGCCGGTGTCTCCGCCGCCGGGTGTCTTGTCCGGGACCGCGATCCAGACGAAGGCCGCGATCGCCAAGGTGAGCCCCGTGAAGACCCAAATCACCGTCGTGAAGGCCTCGGCTTGCTGCTCGGGTGTCGCACTGCTGACATCGGCAGGCAATGCCGCCGCGAAGACGAGGACGGTGCCAGAGGCGATGACCGCGGCAAGAAGGCCGCGGCCCCCGTCCAACCACCCGTACGCCCGTCCCTGATGGGTCGTGCCGCCCCACTCTCGGGTCGCTCGAAGCATCGCAGCCCAGAAGAGGAAAATGGTCGTCGCGCCCCAGAAACCCCAGAGCACGTTCATCTCACTTGGCGAGGGTATTCGGGCAAGCATCACTCCGCCGAGCCCGGTGGTGACCAGGGCAGCCGTCATGAGCCTCCGAGCCGAGAACCGGTCGGCGAGGGGGCCGCCCGCGAAGTACGCCGCCATCGCGACGATCCCGTAGATCGAGAACGCCGTGCCCAGCTGAAGGTTCGTGATCCCGAAGACATCGAGCATCGTCGGCCGGAAGACGCGAGCCAACACGAAGGGCAGTAGGAAGACCGCTTCTCCTGCACAAATCAGCGCGAGCAGTACGATCGTACTTCGTTTCTGTGACTGCTCTGGTGCTGTTTGGTTCATCGCGAGACCCGCCGAGTCATCCGGGAGAGCCGACGTCATTTCGTGCGAGCGGCCCACGGAGAATCACTAGAGGCGGACGTTCGGGCCATACCACGTGTCGCGCCGAGGGCGCGCGCGGTGGTGGTCCACCAGCACGAGGGGTTGCGCGCGGCACGGCGTTTGCTCGATTACCGCCCTCACGTCGCGATCCAGCGTGGAGAGATGACGACTCGAAGCGCGGATGACCTGTACAGCGAGGATGGATGTCGAAGAAGAAGGGCTCAATGAAGCCGGACCTGAGAGGGTTCGGCCTCAGTGACGACGACCTGCGAAGCCTCGGGTACACGGTCGGGGAGACGAGTCCGTCTACGGCAAGGGATCCCGAGGTCCCTCCCATTTCGCAGGAGTCGGGTGCTTCCCCTCCCGTGCCTCGATCGGGGAGACGGATCCGAGCGGCTGTGTGGGGCTTCATGCTCATTTGTGCCGGGGCGGGTCTCCCTCACTGGTATCTTGCATCCGCAGCTCCGGCCGATCTCCCTGATACCGAATTTTCGTCCGCACGAGCCGCTCGGCACCTGCGGGCCATCGCGGATGCGCCTCGGGTCACCGGTTCCCCGCAGAGCAACCGAGTCCGTGACTTCCTCGTCGCCGAGCTTCGCGCGATAGGGCTCGAGGCGGAGACGCAGTCGGTAACAACCGTAGGAAGGGGAGAGGAACCAGGTCACCTGCTCGCGGCGCGCGTCGACAATGTGGTCGCGCGACTCACCGGATCCGGAGACGACTCAGGAGAGGGGTCAACGGTGGCTGTGATTGCTCCGTATGACGGCCCGTCTACGTCCTCCGCGGCGGGCCGCGCCGTCGGCGCGGCAGCGGCACTCGAGTTGGCCCATGTCTTGGTGAGTCGAGAAGCACTCCGTGGAGATGTCCTCTTCGTGTTCACCGAGGGGGACGCCTTGGGCGGGCTCGGGTCGTCGGCGTTCCTCGATCAGCATGCTTGGGGTGCCGAGGTCACCAGTGTGGTGTCGCTCGAGGGGATGGGCCTCGCCGGAGGCGCGCACGTCTTGGGGATCGGAGACATCGGCCTGGCCACGTCACAGTCGAGCCTTACGGAGATGGACGGGCCGGCGTGGGGAGGAGCGACATCGGCTATGGCGGCGGCGGGTCCTTCCATCGTTGGATCACGGACGTGGAGTGGGCGACGGGGCGTTCGAGTGACTGTGTTGGGAGAGGTGTCGACGGCGGGGCAGGCATTCGATGTCACAGACCGTGTACACCACGGGGCGCTGCAAGAGGTAGGCACGGCGGCTGTGGCGGTGGTCGTGGGGCTTCTCGCCGCTCCAGGGAGTGGTGAGGAAGCGGGCCCGCGTACGCGAGCCTGGATCCCACTCGCGGGAGCGTTCTCCGCGCCGATGGTCGTTGCATGGAGTCTCGCTGGAGTGATCACTCTTTCTCTCCTGCTACTCCTAGTGCTCGCGGCACGGGCGGGAGACCGACGAGGTCCCCTTCTTGGAGTAGCGTTCGCGATCGGCCTATTCGCCATCAGCGGATGGATAGCCCGGGGCGTCTTGCTGGGCCTTTCGGCCTATCACCCTGAGATGGGTGCTGTCGCCGGCGGAGTGTACCGAGACGCACCTCACTTGGTCGGGCTCGTGGCTCTCGTCTTCGCGGTGGGGGTGTTGGGCTATGGCGTCCTCCGCCGATGGGTTCGGCTGGACGAGCTTATTCTCGGCGGACTCGTTGCTCCGGTCGCTTTCGCCATCTGGCTCACTCTCCAGGCCCCGGAAGGCGGACTCTCCGTCTTACTCCCGGTCGCGTTCGCCACGATGGCTGCCGTGCTTGTTCGGACAGTGGGCCGGAAGCGTCCGAATCAATGGTGGGTGACCGCTGGGGCGGTGGCTCTTACCGGCCTAGCCCTGCTATTCAGCATCCCTCTCCTGACGGCGGCTTCTTCGATGTGGACCCTCGCGGGTGCGACTCGGTTCGCTGAAGTAGCTGCGCTCGTCTTCGTACTCTGCCTTCCCGCTGTGGATCGTGTGATCCGGCCGCGGCCGTGGAGCGGTCTTGCGTTCTTGGGGATGGTTGCGGCAGTCGGGCTTGTGACGCCGACGTTGTTGCGCTCCTCGAACCATCCTCATCCGAGTACGCTCGTCTACCTGGCAGATGAAGCGGAGCAAAGCGCTCTCGAGTCGATGATCCCCGACTCCGACCTCGGGACTGCTCAGTCAGCCCGTCGAGTCTTGGGGAAGTGGCTTACGGTACCGGGACCAGGGGAGGGTTGGGCTCGCACGTGGGCGGTCGATCCTCCGGCCGCCGGGGAACCTCCGGGATGGCTTCTCTTGCCGCGTTCGGGATCCCATGTCGTGATCGGCTCCGGACCTACGGTCGAGATGGAGTCGCCTCGAGTCGAAGTCTCAGAGAGCCTCGTGGCGAACGGCCGGCGCTTCGTGGGGCTGGACGTTCGCTCAGGGCTTGGAGGCGAGATGGTTGCGCTCCGAATGGAGGGCGAGCCTCGATCCATCGTGGCGATCGACGACGTCGAGGTGCCTGACCATGCAGGGGCTACCAGTGTGGAGATTTGGGGCACCCAACCGGGTGAAGGCGTCCGGGTCACGCTGTCGCTACCCGTAGAAGCTGACTCCTTCCGGGTCACGGTGCTGGAACATCATCACCGACCGCAGGAGGTGCTCGGGGTCCAGTACTTCGAAAGAGGAGACTCCGTGGCGCCGGACCCGACGACCGGGACGGATCGCGTGATCCAGAGGACGGTCCTAAACGTTGGGGTAGGATCGGGGGGCTAGCACTCGAGTGGTGCGCGGTCCCCGGTTAAGGTCTGGTGCTGCCGCTGAGTACTCTCGCGGTTACCTCCACGAACCGAGGGTCATCTCGGAGATCGTCGAAGACCGGATCCCAAAGGAAGAAGCCAGACGCGTGCCCTTGCGAGGCCTGATCAAGGAGTAGCAACGCGGCTTCCTGCTCTCCCAGCGCGGCCAGGAGCATCGGGGCGAAGGCAGCCGTAATGGGGTTGTTCGACCAACCGAGTATCCACTCTTCAGCCTCCCTTCCGTCGTGCTCCTGGATCGCCGCCCAGCTATCGAGGTGCGGCGGAAGGTCGAGTCCGGACCCCAGGGCCCACGCCTCGAAGGCAGTCTGGCTTGCGATTGGATCGGCGTCGTCGATGCTTTGCACGAACCGCCAGAAGTGAACGAAAGCGAAGGACGGGTCACTTCGGGCAACTTCGTCGAAGATACGACTCGCTTCCAAGCTCCTCCCGGTAAAGCGAGCCAGAATGCCTACTGAGAGACGGGCGGGAGTCGAGAGGGGATCAAGGCGGGCGGATCGACGGAAGGACGCGATGCTCTCCTCGAGTCGTCCCTGTGACTGCTGCACCTCGCCGAGCCACTGCCAGGCGGTAGCGTTGTTCGGCGCGACCTCCACGGCCCGGATGAGAGCGACTTCCGCCCGCGCCCAATCTCGGTAAAAGTCCTTCTGAACGTTCCCCCATGCCGCGAGAGCGAGCGAGCTCGAGTCATCGAGCGCCAGCGCCCTCTCTGCTGCCGACTCAGCCAGCTCTCGAGCGACAGCCACGTCTGTTCCCAGGTAAATCGGCGACACGGCGTGTGCGTCGGCTAGCGCGGCCCAGGCAGCCGCGTGACTAGAATCGCGGGCGACAGCCTCCTCCAGGAGTTGGATCGCGCGACCCAGCGACGAGCCCCGCTCGTGCCAGAGCGCCCGTCCCGCAAGGTAAGCGTGGTGAGCTTGAGGGTTCGACGGGAGAGAGAGCTGAGCAAGAGCGGGGTCTGCCCCTCCTCCCAGCTGGGCGGCGACGGCTCGCGCGATTTCACGAGAAGCTCGGGGCACCTCCGCCGGAGAGCCGGGAAACGATCCCGACCATCGCTCCTCGCCGGATTGGGCATCCAACAGCCGAATGTCGAGTAAGGTGTCGCCATGCTCTCGGTAGACTCGACCTGTGAGGAGCGTTTGAGCTCCCAAGCCCTCTCCCACGGCGCCGAGGTCATCTTCGGTAGCGTCGAAGGCGAACGAGGAGGTTCGGGCCGTGACCGAGACGGAAGACGACATCGCGAGTGTGACGATGATGTCGTCGGCGATCCCCGTTACGTAGGGATCGAAGCCGCCTCCGTCGATCTCGCTCACAAACGCGAGCACGGCGACCGAGGGTGGATCACCCCCCGCTCCGGGACCATCTGCTGGTCTGGCGAATGAGAGCCATGCGGCGGCGGCGAGGCCGAGGCTGCCGAGTCCGATCGGAATCCACACGCGTGTCGGCAGTGGGTGAGGCTTCTTCTCGGCGACACGCACCAAATCAGCCAGCAGGTCGGTTCCGTCTCGGTACCTCCGTGAAGGGTCGGCTTCGAGACACCGCCTCACGATGCCGGCCAAGGACGCATCGATCGACTCGAGCGCGGACTCCAACCGCTCTTCATCATTCGCTCCGTTCTCGAACGGAGCTTCTCCGGTTGCCATCTCGAGGAGGACCGCACCGGTACTCCACACGTCGGTGCGCGGGTCGGGTCGCGCCCCATCGGACTGTTCGGGGCTCATGTAGGACGGGGTGCCCGCGAGATCGTGTGGACCACCGGGGGTAGCCGCGATGCCGAAGTCCAAGAGCTTCAGCACTCCCTCATCCGTCACGACGATGTTTGACGGCTTGATATCACGATGTACGAGTCCGGCGCTGTGGACCGCGGCCAGGCCAGAGGCGAGCTGGCGCCCGAGGTCTAGCGTCTTCTCCAGCTCGAACGGTGCTGCGACTCCGAGACGTTTGGCTAGTAGATCCCCGTCGTAGTGCTTGAAAGCGATGTACGGGGTGCCGTCGTCAGTTTGGCCTACATGGAAGACGGTGGCGACGTTGGGATGGTCGATCGCGGCCGCCACTCGTGCTTCGGCCACGAGGCGATCTGCCTGCGGCTCCCCACCAGGCCCCGTGAACCGGACGAACTTCAGGGCGGCTCGCCGGCCGAGCCGGGTGTCGTACGCGCGATACACGACACCGCTCGCGCCTCGACCCTCGACGGCTTCGATGCGGTAGTCTCCGACGATGTCGTCGGTGATGAGGTCGTCGGTGGTGAAGAGCAGGTCCGCGAACGCACCGACTCCTTCGTCGAGCGCCGTGCTGGTGTCGCGCTCGCCGGCGATCATCCGCTGGACCAACGCAGCTACCTCGGGCGTGAGTTGGGCTTGTCCCAGCAACTGCTTCGCGTCCGCTTCGGGCAGGTCGACCACGCGCTCGAACCACTCAACCGCTGTGAGCCAGTCGTCTCGCTCCAAGTCGATCTCAGCCCGTCTCTCGCCGTCGGCCCGACAGCGCGGTAGATATCCACGTTGCAGCCGAGGGGAGTGAGCCTCGGTGACCCATCAAGTAGGGAACTCTTTAGATGCGCCAGCGCTCATCGTCATCGTGTCTCGTCATCCTGTTCATGCTGCTCCCTACGGTCGGGGCAGCCCAATCGTACGACCCCGAGGCTCGGCTCGCAGAGATGGGCATCGAACTACCCGTACCGCCGACCCCCGTGGCGAATTACGTGAACGGCGTCCAGACGGGCAACCTGATCTTCCTCGCGGGGAAGGGGCCCTTACGGTCGGACGGTACCGAGATCCGAGGTAAGATCGGTCGGGATCTGACCATCGAGGAAGGGTACGAAGCGGCTAGGATCACGGCGATCAACCAGCTGGCGGTCCTCAAGGCGATGCTTGGAGATCTCTCTCGTGTCGAGCGCGTGGTGAAGGTCCTCGGCATGGTCAACGCAGACCCTGACTTTGTCGAACAGCCGGCGGTCATCAATGGCTTCTCCGATCTCATCGTGGAGGTCTTCGGGGACCGTGGCCGGCACGCTCGGGCCGCCGTGGGGATGGCCACGTTGCCTCGGGGTCAGGCGGTGGAGATCGAGCTGGTCGTCGAAGTCACTCCGGAATCGTCCTTCGGACGAAGTGACGCTACTCCGTTGGAGATGACGTACTTCGGCGCCGCGGGCTGGCGGATTACGGATGGAGACGTGGTGGTGCTCATCGACCCGTGGCCCTCTCGGTTGAAGTACGGCGGCGGGGGACACCCCGAGGACGACCGACCCGACTTCGCGCGCGGCGACGCAGCTTGGTCCGATACCACGCTCATTGATGAGCTCATCCCCGAGGCAGACTACATCCTCGTCCATCACGGCCACTTCGATCACCTCGGTGATGTGCCGTATATCGCCCATAAGACAGGGGCGAAGGTGATCGGCACGGAGACGACGATGATGATCCTTCGCGCGTACGGTGTCCCGGAGGAGCAGCTGTATGCGGTACGTGGAGGCGAGGACTATCAATTCGACGGCTTCAGCGTGCGTGTGGTCCCTGGCCTTCATTCCGCGCTCAACGAGAAGCACTACTTCGACTCGCGTCGCTACGACCGCAACACTGTGCTCGATGCACCTTTGCGGATCGATCAGTTTATCGAGGGAGGCTCGTTGAGCTTTCTCGCTCGGGTGGGTGGTCGTTCGATCCTCACGATGGGATCCATGAACTTCGTGGAGCGCGAATTCGAGGGGCTGAACCCCGATATCCTGCTAGCCGGAATCAACGGTTCCCGACTAGGCCTCTACGACTATGATCGGAGGCTTCTCACGTCGACGGGTTTCCCGGAGATCGTGATCCCGACGCATTGGGACAACTTTCGACTTCCATACGGCTTCTCCCAGGATGCGAACCTAGAACGCAACATTGTTCCCTTCATCGAGACTGCGTTCCAGATCTCCCCGAGGAGCACGGTGATTACGCCAGTCCACCTCGAGCCGATTGTGATTCGATGAAGAGGGTTGCCGCGGTTGTGGTGAGCTTCGCTGTCTGCGTCGGACTCTTCCTCGCCGCCGGGGCCGTCGGTGCTCAAGAGCGATCCTTCCGCACTACGGACCGGCTCGTCTTCGGTACCGAAGACGACCTGACCGCTGGGATCGAGTTCTCCGATGTCGACGGCGACGGTGATCCGGATGTCGTCGTGGGTAATGGGCGTCATTGGGCTCAGGTCAACGAGGTCTATCTCAACAACGGCCGCGGCCAGTTCACTGTCGGTTACCCGCTCGGGCCCGAGAAGGCGACGACGTATGGGGTGCCGTCTGGCGACTTGGACGGGGATGGAGATCGCGATGTCGTCGTCGGGAATGACCGAGCGGAAGACTGGGTCTACCTCAATGACGGCACGGGGCGCTTCCGTCTTGCTTGGTCGGTCAGCGATGCAGCGGATCCTACGCGTTCGGCGCACCTGCACGATCTGGACGGTGACGGTTTTCTGGACGCCTTGGTCACGAATCGGGGGGCCCTCAACGGATTCTTCCTCAACGACGGGACAGGACGTTTCGGACCGAAGAAGCCCTTTGGCGACCCGGATGGTTCTACGATCGATGTCGCGGTCGCGGACGTCGACCTGGATGGCGATGCGGATCTGGTCTTGGCGAACAGGGACGGACAGGCCAATCAGATCCTGTTAAACAGCGGTGCCCTCACTTTCGACGAAGTCCGCCACTTTGGAAGTGGATCCGATGAGACCCGATCGGTCGCGGTCGCCGACCTGAACCAAGATGGCCTTCCCGACATCGTCACTGCGAACATCGGCCAGCCGAACGAAGTGTACCTCGGCACCGCTCCAGGCCATTGGGGTGACGGGATCCCGTTCGGGCGCGACGATCGCACCTACTCGCTCGCTCTGGCGGACCTCGATCAGGATGGTGACTTGGACATCGTGGTGGGAAACGTCGGGGGACGGAATGCGGCGTACTTCAACGACGGGTCGGGTGAGAAGTGGTCCGAGCACTTCGTAGGGGCCGAGATCGATGCGACCTACGGGGTCGCCGTGGCGGATGTAAACGGAGATGGCTATCCAGAGATCGGCTTCGCGAACTCGGGAGCCTTCTCCCGACTCTTCTTGAATGAGGCTCATCGGTGAACCCGAGTCCGATCCCCTTCGCGGAGGCGTCCGATACTTCGATCGCCGCTCTCCGAGGTGTGATCTTCGACATCGACGATACGATCACGAGGGAGGGCCGCCTCGAAGCAGAAGCCTTCAGCGCGATCCATCGGTTGGCGGGTGCGGGGCTACGACTCATCGCCGTCACGGGTCGCCCCCTCGGCTGGAGTGATGTCGCAGCTCACCTCTGGCCAGTCGAGATGGCGATCGGTGAGAATGGGGCAGGGTGGGCGTGGAGAGATGGCGCAACCATACGACACGGGTACTACTTGCCCGAAGCGGAACGGAAGGAGGGCGAAGCGCTCCTGCGCGACATAGCGGCCGCCGTATCTCGGAAGCTACCGGAGGTCCGAACAGCTTCGGACCAGCACCTCCGTCGGTGCGACTTGGCATTCGACGTAGGTGAGACCGTGACCTTACCCCGTGATCGCATCGATGAGTTGACCGAGCTCATCCAGACGTTTGGAGCAAGAACGACGGTGTCCAGCGTCCACGCTCACGCGGTTCCGGGAGACTGGGACAAGGCCAAAGGGTTGGTGCGGGCGGCGTCGACGGTGCTCGAGGTGGACCTCGATCGAGAGCGCGGTCGGTGGCTCTTCATCGGCGACTCCGGTAACGATGCCGCCGCCTTCGGACACTTCCCCGTGAGCGTGGGGGTTCGAAACGTCGAGCACCACCTAGACCGTATCCCGGATGGCCCTCGGTACATCACCGATGGCGACAGAGGTCTGGGCTTCCTCGAGATGGCCGAGCGTGTGCTCGAGCACCACCGAGATCGATGACTCCCAAAGAGCACTCGATCCGCTACATCGTGCTTTCCGACCTCCACCTGGGCGACAAGGACTCACTGCTCACTCGCCTTGATCTCGACGGTGAGGTTGATTCCCGAGGGGTGAGCCCCGCGCTCGAGGCGCTCGTCGAGGCACTCAGGGACTTGGTACGGAGGACGTGCGGTGGAGTCCTGCCCACCATCGTTCTCAACGGCGACGCAGTGGAGCTGGCATACGGGTCGGTGGGTGGAGCGCTCTCGACGTTTGAACAGCTGGCGTCGGCCCTGCTCGATCCGGCGGCTCCTGTCGCCGACGGGATCGTTCTCATTCCGGGCAACCACGACCACCATCTGTGGGAGATGGCGCGCGAGACTCAGTATCGCATTGAAGTCGCGGATAGCCGACCATCAATGGCCGAACTGCCGAGCCCCCGACATGTCACCCGGATGGCGATCGGGCGGTCTGTGCCATCTAGAATGTTGAATACCGTGTTGGAAGCGCGCGGCGGGGCGGTGGACGAGGAGTCCTCGTCGGACTCCGTGCGGGTGCTGTACCCGAATATGGCCCTCGTCGACGATAGACTGGGGCGGGCGGTCGTGATCCACCATGGACACTATGTAGAGCCCCTCTACCACTTCTTCAGTCGGGTGCGGCGCCTCTTCTTTCCCGACCGCCCGCAGCCGACTACCGTCGCGGAGATCGAAGAGGAGAACTTCGCCTGGGTCGACTTCGTGTGGTCCCTCTTTGGGCGGTCCGGTGGAGCAGGCAAGGATGTCGAGCGAGTGTTCGACATGCTTCTGTACCCCGAACGGACACGAGCTCTAGCGGCAGGTTTGGCCGAACGTGTCGCTCCAGTCGTGCAGATGCCTTTTCTGCCAACGCGATGGTTGCGGCAGTTCGTACTGCGGCACGTGTTTCTGAGAGTCGCCGAACACATGGGCACAGAGCGGACTCGCTTTCACGTCGTCTGTTCGGACGGGACGATCGAGGGAATTCAACGTTACCTCTTCGGGCCCGCTCTGACTCAGCTGAACGACGAGTTCGGAGACGGCGAGAGAGAGCTGACCTTCCTCTTTGGCCACACTCACAAGCCCTTCGAAAGGGTGCTGGCTTCTGAGGACGGCTCACAGAAAGCGACCGTCTTCAACTCCGGGGGATGGACGATTGACACGCTCTCTCCGGACCCTGCCTTCGGAGCTTCGATCCTCTTGATCGGAGAGGAGCTGGACGTAGTATCGATCCGCGTCTTCAACGACGGGCCCGACGGACGGCACTTTCGAGAGAGGGTACTCGCTCCGGATGGAGGTGGGACCGGGGCCGCCTTTTTGGGGGCGATGGAGGAAGCCTTGGTCGCCGCGCGCGAAAGCGCCTCGAACCCCTGGGATCGACTCGGGCGAGCGCTGCGCCAAGAGGTGGATGTCAGGCGGGGGCACATTCGTGCCCGGCGGTACGAAGGATCGTGAGGCGCAGATGCGCGCTTGCTGCGCTACCCCTAACCTTGGATGGCTCATGACTCGAACGCCTAGTGGCTCGACGTCGTATTCGCGCCTTCTTGCGCTCATCGCTATTGCCCTCCCACTAGCTGGTTGTGCGGAGGGAGAATCCGTGGCGGAGGCGCGACCCCCGAACATCATCTATATGCTCGCGGACGACCTGGGCTATGGAGAGCTCGGATCGTACGGACAAACGAAGATCCAGACGCCGAATCTAGACGAGCTCGCCAACGAGGGGATCCGATTCACCCAGCACTACTCGGGGAGTCCGGTGTGTGCCCCGTCCCGTGCGACCCTCCTCACGGGATTGCACACCGGCCACTCACCCATCCGCGACAACTTCGAAGTCGGAGGCTACCCCGACCCGGATGAGTTGGGCCAGATGCCGCTCGATTCAGGCACCTATACGATCGGGACGATGCTTCGAGACGCGGGGTACACCACGGGAGCGATCGGGAAGTGGGGGTTAGGGGGCCGCGAATCGCTTGGGCAACCACGCTTCCAAGGCTTCGACTACTTCTTCGGTTATCTCGACCAGCAACTCGCCCACAACTTCTACCCGACACACCTATGGAGGAACGGCGAACGCGTCGAGTTGGACAACGACTATTTCAGCCCTCACCAACGCTTCGACGGGACCGATCCGACCGACGTGTCCCAGTACAGAAAGTACCAAGGCGAGGAATACTCGCTCGATGTGATGGCGGACGATGCACTCGCCTTCCTCGACCGTCATCAGAGTGAGCCGTTCTTCCTGTACCTGCCCTTCACCGTGCCCCACCTCGCGCTTCAGGTACCCGACTCGTCGTTGGTGCCGTACGAAGGCGTTTTCGAGGAGGAGCCGTACCTCGGCGATCGATCCTACTTGCCGCACTACAGACCCTTCTCAGCGTATGCGGGGATGATCTCCCGCATGGATGCGCACATCGGCCGAATACTTGGTCGGCTCGAAGAGCTCGGTCTGGAGGAGAACACGCTCGTGATCTTTACGAGCGACAACGGGACGACGTACACGGGCGGAGTCGATGCGGAGTACTTCGATAGCTCTGCCGGTTTGCGCGGATTGAAGGGATCGGTGTACGAGGGAGGAATCCGGGTCCCCTTCATCGCCAGGTGGCCGGGCGAGATCGCGGCTGGCTCTGTGAGCGACCATGTATCCGCCTTCTGGGATATGATGCCGACCTTCGCCGAAGTGGCAGGCACTACAGCTCCGGCTGGGATCGACGGACGGTCCATGCTTCCTGCCCTCACCGGTGAGGAGGCGCAGGAAGAGCATGACTACCTCTACTGGGAGTATCACGGTCTTTGGAACGGTGCCCAGGCGGTCCGCATGGGTCGTTGGAAAGCCGTGAGGCTGGGGGGGCATGACGATGTGGACGCACCCATCGAGTTGTACGACCTCGATGCGGATCCGGGCGAAACCTCCGACCGCGCGGGCGAACATCCAGAGATCGTAGCCCGGGCCAGAGAGTTGATGTTCTCCCGCGTCGACGTCGACTTCGAGCGCTGGAATTTCGCTCGCTAGCAGAAGGCGAAGGATCGAGCCCTGACAGGATCGGACGCTTCAAGCGTAGGGAATGGACGCACCTAACGACCGTTCATTCTTCGAGTCGCAATGAGACCTGTTCTACCAACGGTGGTCCTCGCCGCCACCCTGCTCTTGTACGCTACGCCCGCCCAGGCGCAGCTGCGCTTTTCCGAACCCGCCCCCATGCATGGGCTGTACTCCGATGCGGTCGTGGTGGGCGACCTCGTCTTCCTGTCCGGCATCCTCGGTGTCGAGGAGGATCCTGAGGCGCAATTTCGAGGCATGTTCGAGCGGATGGAGGCGATCTTGGCCTCGGTGGGCTCCGGCTTGGATCAGATTGTGGACCTCACGACCTTCCACGTCGCCATGCATGAGCACATCGCTCCCTTTACGGCCGTGAAGCGAGAGTTCATCCCCCATTTGCCGACGTGGACCGCCGTTGGGGTGACCGAGCTCTTCGAGCCTGCCGCGTACATCGAGGTCAAAGTCGTCGCAGCGGTTTCGGACACGGGAAACCACTAGTGTCGGAGTCGGCGACAATCCGGCGATTGAAAGTCGTGCTGCTCTTGGCTCCGTGGTCCGGCCTCGCGTGTGCGTCTGGTCCCGGGAGTGCGGTAGGAGGCGCGGAGCTCAGAGACTTGGATGTCCTGGGTGAGACCCGGAGCTTCTGGCTTCACGTCCCCGAGGGTGGTGATCCGGATCGCCTCATCCTCGCGTTTCACGGAGCCGGAGGGGACGGCGAGGGTTTGCGACAAGGGACCGGACTCGATCAGCTCGCGGACGAGCTCGGAGCCGCCATCGTCTATCCGGACGCGGATCGCTTCAACTGGGCGGAAGATTGTGGGTGTACGAATGCAGATATCCTACACGGTGTGAATGACACGGCGTTCGTCTCTCGGATCATCGACTCGGTAGTAGACGAGTTCGAGATCCCTGCGCTGCGCCACTCCGCGATCGGCTTTTCCCAGGGCGGAATGTTCGCGCAGCGACTGGCGTGTCAGATGTCCGGCCGATTCAGCTACGTCGCGGTCGTTGCGGCGACGATGTCGGTACCGCTCGCAGCACGCTGTGCGCCGCCGGATCCGCTCTCCCTCTTGGTCGTCGTGTCGACCGCGGACCCGATCTTCCCCTGGGATGGCTCCGAGTCGGGCGCTCTGTCGACGCTGAGCGTAGATGAGATGGGAGAGTTGTGGTCGGAGGCACTCCTTTGCTCCTCAGGATCGACAGACGATGCGACCGCAGGAGTGGTCCGACTGCTGTGGTCCGGGTGTATAGCGAGCGCTGCCCTCGAGGTGGTCGGCGTGGTCGACGGGGCGCACGCGTGGCAGATGTCCCCAGCGGTAGAGACGACCGCGGAGATCTTCAGCTTCTTTCGGTAGGGTGAAACGAGGCGAGCCCCTGAAGAATGCTTCAGGGGCTCGCAACGTTTTGGGCGGAGTGGGCTAGGGGCGATACCCGGACAGGAGCCGCTGCCAAGCCTTCGCCATCCGATCCCACTCTCCAGGGCAACGGACAGCCCGACCCTCCGGAAGAGATCCGCTCGCCACGATCTGGCCGTACTTGTTCGGGTCGGAGCCGTAGATCCAGCACAGGACGTTGTACAGTCGCACCGGTCCGAGTGAGTGCTCATCCGCCAACTGAGTCTCGTCGAAGTTCGTCGTCGCGGGCTGAAGTGCCGAGACGCCAGCTACTGCTGCCTGGCCACCCTTTTCGTGGTTCCGTAACAGCACGTAAACCGCGAGCTGGTCGGCGACATCCTCCTCGCGGCCTGTGATCGGCAGATCCAACACGTCGACAAGCGCGTGACCGACCTCGTGCATCATCACGAACTGAACGGCGCCGAAAACGTTGGACCGCTGCTCCTCCGTCCAAGCGCCATCCGACACGAAGATGTCAGCCAGAAAGTCGACAAGTTCGTAGCAGAAGACGATCTGTGACGTGCTCGGGTTGTAGAAGGCGTTGATCATGTCGCACGTGTCGAAGCTGATCTCGACCGGACGCGGCAAGGTGTATCGTTGCTGAAGGGCAGCGACGACCTCTTCCAGCGTTTCCTGCTGTTTCACCCGTTGTCCGATACTGCGAAGCGCAGGGTCGTTCGGCTCGACGTAGCGGTACATCCATTTCGCACCCTCGGATCCTGACGATGTCGATGCGGGTGCGGCGGCCAACCGCTCGACGGTGAGCGAGTAGCTGCCGCTCTGCCCGGCCGTGTAGGTGTTGGCGATGATGCCAAATACGCCGGTCCCGTCGACGGTGACATCGAGCTGTGCGTTTGTGCCCCCAGCGCTGTCGTCGTCGTAGACCTCGCCCGAGAAGCTTCCTCCGTCCAACCGTCCCCACCCTAGATAAGCGTCGAAATCGCCCGAGCTGAGAGTGATCCGGATCCGATCGCCGGGGTTTCCGGCGTAGGCGAACTGATCGTAGAAAGACGAGTCGGCCAGGATCGGATCGGAGCTGTCCAGCGATCCGCTTACGGAATTGCCAGCCGAAATGGAGGGAACGCCGGACGCCGTCGAGTTGCCGGCGACCGGGTTCCCGGACCCGGAGAGCCCTTCCAACGTGATCGAGAAGGCACCTTGGCCGCCCGCGCTCAATGCGTTGGCCAGGATGCCAAGCGACCCGTTCGACGGGACCGAGACCAAGACTTGGGAGTCGGTCCCGCCGCCACTGTCGTCGTCGCTCGCGTCGGCCTCGAAGTTGTCTCCAACGATCCGGCCTGCCTGCAGGTACGTGTCAAAGTCCGTGGATCGCATCGTGATCATCACTTGCTGACCCGGCTGACCACGGAATTCGTAAATCTCGAAAAACGTGTCGTCGGAGCGCTTGGAATCACTTCCGTCCAAGCGGCTATTGAGCGTTTGGCCCAGGGAGATGGTTGGAAGACCGAGATCCCCTCCGACTGACTCGATGGATAGTGTGTATCGGCCCGTCTGACCGCCGGCGTACGAGTTGGCGAGGATGGCGTACCGGCCGGCACGATCCACGGTCACCTCGAGCCTCGAGTTGGTGTTCCCGGCACCGTCGTCGTCCGAGTCCACCGTCTCAAAGCCGCTCGCCTCTTCCCGAGCCCATTCCAAGTAGGTGTCGAAATCGGAAGATGTGAGTGTGATCAGGAGTCGCTCACCTGGGCGACCCTCGTAGAAGTACACGTCGAAGTACGAATCGTCCGAAGCTTGCGTGTCGGAGGTGTCGAGCTGCCCCGTGATCGTCTGTCCAGCCGTGAGCACGTCCGACGTCGGGCTCGATGCGTCCGATTGGACAGAGAGGGTGTAGTCGCCCGTCGCATTCGCGCCGAGAGAGTTCGCTCGAATCCGGTATACCCCGCCCGATGGGACCGTGGTCGTGATCTGGGAGTTGGTTCCGCCGCCCCCATCGTCATCGGAGTCCGCCGAGGAGAGATCGTCCCCGGCTGGGGGACCGCCCTGAAGGAACGCGTCGAAATCCGCCGAGCGCATGGTGATCACGATCGTCTCGCCCGCGGATCCACGGTACTCGTAGACGTCGAAGTACGAATCGTCGCTCAGTTGCCGATCACTCGAGTCCAGCCGGCCTTGGACAGTGCGTCCTGCCTGAATCGCAGCCACTCCCTTGGTCGTCGGGGTCCCGCGACTCGACTCGACCGAGATCGTGTACGCGCCGGTCGCGTCCGCACCATAGGAGTTCGCACGGACGCGGTACACGCCGGACGCCCCTAGTGTGGCCGTGATCTGGGCGTCTGTCCCACCGCCGCTGTCGTCGTCTGACTCCTGGACATCGATGTCCGAAGCCGTCGGGGGGCCACCCTGCAAGAAAGCGTCGAAGTCGTTCGACCTCAACGTGACGGTAATCTGCTCGCCCGGTTGCCCACGGTACTCGAATAGGTCGAAGAAAGAATCGTCTTGGAGCTGTCGGTCCCCGCGTTCGAGGCGTCCGCTCGTACTTTGGCCCGCAGTTAGCTGTGTTACCGTTTGCGCCACTTCTTGGCCTTCGAGCGAGCTCAGACCAATGAGAGCGGGGGAAACCACGACCCCGAGCATGAGCCGGATTCGACGCCGGATGCACTGCGGCCCGAAGGCGCGGACAGCTTGAGACACGGAGACACCTCGTGATGGGGGAAGTGGCGAGGTAGGAAGGGGCGATTCGGCCCTACTTCCATTCTTGGGCCAGCCCCGGTGATGGATCAAGCTTGTCGACGTCCGTTAGCGCCAACCGAGCTGGATCACCTCGAAGTCCGCGGCCGAAAGTTGCCGGAATGCAGGATTCAGGACGTCGTTGTCCCAACGCGTATCCATCGTTCCTTGCACGTACATGTCGGACCCGTTGTCCGCGACGATGAGCCCGTACGTTTTCATGGCTTGGAAGATGCGTTGGAGATCGGTGGAGTAGCTGTCGATCGGAGTCGTGGACTTGAGTCGCAGGCGCGCTCCGAGCGGGAGTGCTCCGTCTGTGGAGCCGGCCGTGTGGGACGCGGGCCAGACGTGCCCGTTTGTCGCTCGCACGGTGACTCGAAAGGCGTGTTCGATCGGCTCGGATCCGTGCGCCTCGTGGTACTTGGCCAGACCGGGGAAGACGGCCAGCCCCGCCGCGTCGGCGGAGGTCCATCCTTCTGGGCGACGCGCATTCGACGTCATGTCGAACACCGCACCCGATCCAGCTTCCCAAACGGAGCCGTTCCACCGAGTGGCCCACAGCTCGAACAGAATTCGCCGGTCTCGATCGATGACGAGAAGGTGTCGGTCTCCCGAATCCCCGCCACCGGCCACCGCACCTTCGATCCACCCGGGCTCCGAGCGAGCGATCGCGGGAATCGGATAGCCCGACGGTCCGCCGGCGACCCCGACGTCGGATTCGTTTCCGAACAATGTGAACGTGACCGGCTCTAGCGGTTGCTCCTGGGACACGCCGATATACGGGATGCCGAACGGGGGCGGGCCAAAGTCGGGGTGGAGCTGGGCGTTGCACGGGTCGGTCGGGGAACCGCGGTCGCACACCCAATCGATATAGTCATCGGAACCCGGATCCACCGGGGCAGCGGTAATGGTGCGGTTCCACCAGTTGTCATCCGGGAAGGGGCGCTCTTCGAACTCCTCGTTGAGAACGGGTGCGCCGGTGGTGGGTGGTTCTGTGACGCTGTGGCAGCTGGTGACAAACATGCCGATGAACCACACCATCGCGTGACGTCGGCTCATTCCACTCGATCCTCGGGGAAGAGGGGGGCGAGTAGCCCGTCACGAGACCGACCGTGAGGGTCCTGCCCTTCGCGGATCGCGTTGACCATCTGGAGGGCGGTCGCCGACATCGGTGGAAGCTCATCGTCCGTCTCGCGCAGCGGCGTTACTCTCTCGCCCCACCGGACGAGGATCGCACAGTAGGTGAGGCCTCCACCGAAGGCGGGCATCAAGAGGTAGCTGCCGGGGCGGACCCTTCCCTGGTCCAGGGCCTCCACGAGCGCGACCGGGACCGTCGCGGCACTCATGTTGCCGTACTTCTCCACCGTCAGCATCACGCGCTCCATCGGGATCCCAGCGTGCTTGGCGACCGACTGGATGATGCGGAGATTCGCTTGGTGCGGGACGACAAGACCGACGTCGTCCGCAGCTACCCCAGCCTTCTCCAGGACCTCCTGAGAAGCCCGAGACATGGCGAGCACCGCCCGCTTGAAGATCAGCGGGCCGTCGAAGTCCCAGAAGGTGTCGCCGAGCGTGATCCCGTGCCCGGCATACCCGCAGCCGAAGCCTCGTACGCGCAGCGTCTGCCGGGCTGTGGCGTCGCATCCCAACACGCTATCGACGATCCCTTCGTCGTCCTCTGTTGCCTCGAGTACCACAGCCGCCGACCCATCGCCAAAGAGCACCGCGACGCTCCGGTTGCTCCAATCCATGTATCGACTGATGAGCTCGGTGCCGATGACGATCGCGTTGCGAACCGCTCCTGATTGAATCATTCCGGCCGCTGCGGCGAGGCCGTAACAGAAGCTGGTGCACGCAGTATTGAGATCCATCGCGGCGGCGTGTGTTGCGCCGAGCGCAACTTGAACGCCCGAGGCGCTGTTCGGGCACAGCTCGTCGTTGCTGACGCCGCCATAGACAATGAGATCGACGTCAGCGGCGTCCAGATCGGCGCACGCCAATGCCCGTTTGGCCGACAGAGTCGCGAGCTCGGTGGCTGAGACGTGCGAGATCCTCCGCTCTCTCATCCCCGTGCGACTCGTGATCCAATCGTCGTTCGTTTCTAGGAAGGTGGAGAGGTCGTCGTTGGTGAGTACCGCAGGAGGCATGCACGCACCCCACCCCGTGATCGTCGCGTTCTTGGGCATCGTCAGCCTCTCATCGGGTAGTGATTCTCAAAGCGGAAGACCCACGAACACACGAGCCTGGATCGTACCGACTCGCCGCGGTCGACCCGGAGGCCCATCTTCGCAGTTACCTCAACGATGTGGTCCCATCCGGAGTGACACCATGTGGTCGTGCTTCTCCCCTTCGCCTCGGAACCCTCTCCTTCTCGTCGTAGCAGCTTCGATGGCGTGTGCTCCGCCACCTGCTTCAGAGCCGTTCGACGTGGTGGAGGCGACGATCCCCCAGATGCAAGAAGCGATGGAAGCGGGTCGGACCACGGCGCGGGATCTCGTCGAGGCCCATCTGGTGCGGATCGCCACGTACGAGGACCGGGTCAATGCGGTGATGACGGTGAATCCCGCTGCGCTTGCCGAGGCGGATCGGCTCGACCGCGAAAGGGCCGAGGGCCGTGTGCGAGGACCTCTCCATGGAATCCCGGTGGCTCTCAAGGACAACGTACATACCACGGATATCGTCACCACGGGCGGGGCCATGGCGTTCGAAGGGTATCTGCCCCCCTATGACGCGACGCTAACCACCCAGTTGAGAGAGGCGGGTGCGATCATCCTTGCTAAGACCGTGATGACGGAGTTGGCGAACTTCACGGCCGCCGGAATGCCGGGGAATTACAGCGCGGTGGGCGGCTATGGGATGAACCCCTACGATCCGAGGCGAGACCCTCGTGCGGGACGTGATGATGGCCGACCGGTCATGGGAGTGGGTGGGTCGAGTTCCGGGATCGGGACCGCGATGAGCTTCTGGGCGGCCAACGTCGGGACCGAGACGTCGGGGTCGATTCTGTCGCCGTCGAATGCGAACATGCTCGTGGGTATCAAGCCGACAGTCGGGCGAATCAGTCGCTATGGCGTGATCCCCATCACGGGGGATCAGGATACGGCCGGTCCGATGGCGCGGACCGTCACAGATGCAGCGATTTTGCTCGGCGTACTCGAGGGGGTAGCGCCGGATCCGAACGACGCTGCTACGAATGCGTGCACGCCTCCCGCTGGCGGAGACTATACGGCCTTCCTCAACCCCGAGGGATTGAGAGGGGCGCGCATCGGGATACCGAGGGCGCTGTATTACGACTCGATCCAGGTGCCGGGTACGGATCGCTGGCAGAGCCGGCTCAATCGCCAGAGTCGCGAACTGATGGCCGAGGCGATCCAAGTCCTTCGTGACGCCGGAGCCACCGTTGTCGATCCCGCGGATATCCCGAGCGTCGTCGATACCAACCCGGCCACTTCGTTGATTACGAATGGCGGGAGTAGCGTTCTCAGCTACGGGATGAAACGAGACTTCAACGCCTGGCTCGCCTCGCTCGGTGATTCCGCTCCGGTTCGTACCCTCACAGAGCTGCGCGAGTGGAACCTCGCGCACGCCAGCGCGGGTGCGATCAAGTACGACCAGGCCCGCCTCGACGACTCCGACGCGATCGATCTGGAAGCGGACCGCGCGGTGTACGAAGCCGATCGGGCTCGTGACATCGAGCTCAATGGGACGCGCGGCATCGACGCCGCGATCGAGGAACATGATCTAGATGCATTGCTCTTCCCGGCGTCGTCTGGTGCCGGGATCGCGGCTCGACCTGGCTATCCGACCGTGATTGTTCCATGGGGCTTCGTGTCCAACTCGGGAGGGCCGAGCTTTCCAGATGGCTTCGAGCCTCAACCGCGCCCCTTCGGAGTCAGCTTCACCGGGGGAGCATGCGCGGAGCCGAGGCTCATCGAGTTGGCTTTCGCTTTTGAACAAGCCACGAACCGGCGGGTTGCGCCTCCGACTTTTCCGTAGGAGCACTTCGCTTGGGTTGACATTCTACCCAAGCGTCTACATTCTCGGGTAGAATGACTACCCAAGATTCGAAACCCGACCGCGTCGAGCTGCTGCAAGGGACGCTTGACGTCCTAATCCTTCGCACGCTCGCCGTGGGTCGACAGCACGGACAAGGAATCGCGCGGTCGATCGAGTCGTCTTCGGGCGACGAGTTCCTGATTGATCATGGATCGCTATACCCGGCACTCAAGCGACTCGAGAAGCGCCGGTGGATCCGGGCTGAGTGGGGCCTCAGCTCCAACAACCGTCGGGCTCGCTTCTACGAGCTCACCGAGACGGGGTGGCGGCAAGCCGAGGTCGAGACCCACAGGTGGAATCGACTGGTAGCTGCGATGGGAAGGGTTTTGGACTCGGAGCTTGCGGACGGGGGTGTGTGATGAGGTGGGGAGAACGACGTAGCGCAGTCGACGAACGGGAAGAGGTCCTTTCTCATATTCGGATTGAAGCGGATCGCCTCGTCTCAGAGGGGGTCGCTCCCGGTGAGGCGATGGAGCGCGCGAGGGAGCGCTTCGGGCACCACGCGACCCTCGAACCCACGCACGTGGGGCGAGCCAGGTTCGCGGAAGTCGTGGCCCGGGACGCTCGGCATGCCGTCAGGCGACTGCTTGCGGCACCTCTATCGACGGCGACCATCCTTCTCTCGCTGATCGTCGGTATTGGAGTGAACACGGCGATCTTCTCACTCGCCGATCAAGCGCTGCTCCGACCCTTGCCTGTTCCGGATCCGGGTACGTTGGTCCAGCTCGAATGGGACGGTCAGTGGGTAGGAGAGGGGCGGGGGTGGGGGAGCCTCTTGCCTCATCCGCTCTTCCGAGCGCTGGGGGATGAGCAACAAGTCTTCTCCTCCATGGCCGCCCGCAGCCCCGGTGAAGTGACTGTCATGCCGCCGACCGGCGCGGAACGAGCGCAGATATCGCTCGTAACCGGCGAGTACTTCGACGTCATGGGTGTACGTCCACATCTCGGTCGGGTACTCGGCTCTGAAGACGACCGAATCCTCGACGGACACCCCGTTGTCGTCTTGTCCCACGCCTATTGGCAGTCCCGGTACGGTGCGGACCCGGGAGTGTTGGGCCGCCAGATTACGATGAACGGCCGCCCCATGACGATCGTGGGAGTAGCTCCAGAAGGCTTTCACGGAACCGATTGGAGCCAGGTCCCCGCTATGTGGACCTCCATGATGATGAACGGGCTCGTGCACCGGTGGGGTGGGCTGGACGAGCCGCGCATCCGCTTCCAGCACGTCTATGCGCGGTTGCGTTCGGGGGTCTCCCGCTTAGAAGCCGAGACCGCCATCCAACCTTGGTTCCAACGTTACCTACGTGTGGACATGGAGCGTCCATCGTGGCCTGGAGATCGCGAGCCTTCCGAAATCTCCGCCTATCTATCATCGCGGCTCGCAGTAAGCCCAGGGGGGCAAGGGCAGGCGGCGCGTGCCGAAGAGCTCAAGGAACCTGTCCTGATCTTATCGGCGGCCACTGCGCTGCTGCTCCTGTTGGCATGTTTGAACGTAGCGAACCTCTCTGTCGCCCGAGCTGTGGCTCGGTACCGAGACACTGCCGTGCGGGCGGCTTTGGGTGCATCGAGAACGAAGATCATGGGTGAGCGCTTCGTTGAAGCGGCGTTGCTGGCCGCGGTTGGGGGTGCGCTCGGGGTGGCCTTGGCCCCTGCGGTAAGTAGCTGGATTCTCCAGTATCTGGGCTCGGGTGGACCCGAGATGTCACTATCCGCCGAGCTCGACGGGAGGACGCTATGGACCGCGTTCTTCATTGCGACGGTTGCCACAATCCTCTCGGCGGTGGGTCCCGCTTGGTACGCATCGACGACACGTCCGATGGCGGTCTTGCGGTCTTCTAACTCCGCCTCCGGGGTGCGACTCCGAAAAGTCCTGGTTGTAGGTCAGGTTGCGTTAGCGCTCGTGCTCCTCATGGGAGCCGGTCTCTTCGGATCGACCTTGCATCAACTTCGCTCGCTCGGCCCCGGCTTTCCGACCGACCAGCTAGTGTCCTTCTCGGTGAATCCCGTGAACGACGGGTACCAACCTCTCCAAGGGAAGCTGGTCCTACAGGAGATTCTCGAGTCAGCCCAGACTCTCCCGGGAGTGGAGGACGCCGGTCTTGCAGCCTGGGCTCTCCTAGAGGGTGCAGGATGGGGCAACTCCATGGTGGTGGAGGGCAACCCACCGAAGGAGACTCCGGAGTACCTGCCGATGAACGCGGTGACTCCTGGCTTCTTCGATGTGTTGGGTCGATCGATCGTTCGGGGCAGAGACTTCGACGCGGCCGATCACAGCACAGGTGAGGAGTGGCGATGGGACCACGTGATCGTGAGCCAGTCATTCGTAGACCGATACTTGGATGGCCGTGAGCCGATCGGGTTGCGAATCGACATTGCCAGAGATCTGTCGGAGATGCCGCAGCTCGAGATCGTCGGAGTGGTCGAGGACTTCGCCGAGCATCGGCTCAGGGACCCCTTGCCGCAGGTCTACTTTCCGATGATGGCCCAACTCCGTAGAGGCGGCACCTTCTACGTGCGGACGGACGCTCCGTTGGGAGTCATAGCGCCACAGATTCGACAGGCTGTCGAGGACATTGATCCGGCTCTTTCCATCGCCGATGTACGTACCGTCGACGAGCAGATCGACCGACTCCTAGTCTTCGAGCGGATGCTCTCCGCTCTCGGGACCGCGTTCGCCGTCTTCGGAGTCTTCCTGGCCATGATCGGCGTGTATGGTGTGCTGAGCTTTATGGTGCAGTCCCGTACGAAGGAGATGGGGATTCGCATGGCTCTGGGCGCCCCCGTCGCGGTCGCGGCCCGGGTGGTCTTTGCGGATGCTTTACGACTGTCGCTCTTCGGGGTCGCGGTCGCGCTTCCGGCGATCTGGATCCTCGGCCGCCTCGTGCAGTCTTGGCTCTTCGGCGTAGATGCGATGTCGGTCGCGGGACTGTCCGCCGCTACCAGCGTCGTCGTTGGGCTATGCGTCTTCGCGAGTGCGGGCCCGGCGCGCCGCCTTGCGCGGACAGATCCGTTGGAGGCCCTTCGGGTCGAATAGAGCGGCGGGTCGGAGGCGACGGTTCTTGCAGTGAGGTGGTGCCATGCGACACGTTTCGGCATGACTTCTCGATCGACGCTTCGGCCGGTTGCCCTCCTCGGGTTTGTACTCGTCGGAGCCTGTTCCGACGCAGACGAGACGGCTCGGTCCTTCGTCTCGGCCGCTACCGCGTGTGAAACCCGTGAGGTGGCTGAACGACACGCTGCGATTGTGGAGGAGGAGGGGCAGGAGGCCGCTTCGTCGTACGCCTCGGATCGGTGTTTTGGGGTCGAACAGGCTCGCAGGGTCCGGATCGTCGAAGACGGCTTCCTCGGCGCGATCCGGGGTGGGGGTCGGTGGGTGCGTGTCGTCACGGTCGACGGGGAACCGCTCGAGCATCACGCCTCGGCTCAGTTGCGCCGGACGCTCGGCCTAGTGCCACGCTCGGAGGGTTGGGTCCGCCGGCGCGACGTCGGAGATTGAGGCAACCGAAACCGTAGCGGCGCGTCGTCGTAAGGGTACGTGTGTGGGGATGATGATGGGGAAGGGTGGAGATGACAGCTCAGTCGAGAGGACGGTACCGCTGCGGGTGCAGCGCACTGTGTGTGGATTCGGGTAGAGGGATCGTACGACCGGTACAGATCTGCCCCAGCCATGGACGCCGTCGCGACGTTCGTACCATGGTTGGGGACCGGGCGGCTCATATGGCCCGCCGGACGCTACGCCGGATCGCGAGGGTGCGGAGCTAGGACCCGCCATCGCTCCCGGGGGTTCGGCTCAGTATCTCAGGAGGCGGGTGGCTTTGATGACCAGTCCGCGCGTCCGAAGCCCGGTGCCCCCTGGTCCCGTATCACGCTCGTCGGTCCAAACGACGAATAGCTCGCTGCCTGGGGCGTACTCCCAACGGAAGCGCAGGTTGCTGGAGAGGGTGCCGTCTGCGTCGTTGTACTGAAGGAGCCCACTCGCGAACATGCGTGGAGTGAAGGCGTAGTCGGAGCGGAGTCTGAAGACGGCCTGGGTCGACTCACCTTCGGGGAGATCGAGGAAGTTGAGGCTCATCCCCGGCTCGAGCGACAGGTGGTTCGACAAGACCACCCGGCCTTGGTTGACCGAGATCGCTCGGATCGAACCGCCGTAGAATTCGCCCCACTGGTACGAGACGCTTCCGGACAACCGACGCTGGGGACCGGCGGTATAGGAGGCGCGCTGACTACGGAAGTCGTACCGCCCCTCTGAGATGCTAAGCGTGCTCGATATGGGGAAGGCGTTGTCGATACGCTCGAACTCTTTCACGACCTCTACCGCGAAGCGGTCGCTGTTTTCCATTTCGACGTCGAAGCGGGCTGATTGCCGCCGCGACTCGAGGGAGCCGTCGCCGTCGGCGTAGTGATCCACACCCACGGCCCAAGTCAATTTGCGAACCGCTTCGATAGACGCCGGACGGGGGCTGAATCGAAGCGACGCACTCGACTTGGCGAAGTCACTGCGACGCAGGAAGCCCACCTCCGGGTTGAAGCCCTCGCCGACCTCGAGCCTCGATCCGCTCGCCCCATACTTGTCGCCGTCGTAGCTGACCGCAGTCTGCCAACTCGTCTCCCCGTCGACATCCAATGGCGAGACCGACCGGGCCCAGTAGGCTCCGAGCTGCAGGTTCTGGAAGAAGGCGAACGCCGCATCGGCGCCGAACGTTTGGCTCGAACCGCTACCCATGGTCGATGAAGACCGGTTCGTGAAGAGCGCTCCGATCGAGCTCCGTTGCAGAATGTCGCGCTTAAGGCGAAAGACGGAGTAGTTCGTAGCTTCCACACCAGCCGATTCTTCTGCCCCGGTCTGAATGTTGACCGCCCCCACCGCGAAGGGGCCCACCTTTCCGGTGACACGGGCGCCCGCCTGAATCGGAATGACACGCCCCTGGTCCAACCCGATTCGGCGACTATAAAAAAGTGTGGGTTGGTCGCCTCCGCCGCGACCGAATCGCCCCCCTCGCCCGGGTCGGAAACCCCCTCGACCCCCTTGCCCGAACTCGAACACTCCCCGGCCCTCGAGAAAGAAGTCTCGCTTCTCGGGGAAGAAGAGGCTGAACCGCGTGAGGTTGACCTGCTGCTCGTCGACTTCGACCTGGGCGAAGTCCGTGTTCACGGTCAGGTCGGCCGTCAGGTTGGCCGTGAGCCCGTACTTGAAGTCGATGCCGATGTCACCAGTCACATCGTTGTTCGTGACCGGTGTGCTGGTTCGGTCGGTCGCGATGCCGCCGATCGCGTACGGCTTGAACTCCAGGTTGTTGCCGGCAGGAGGCAAGTCGAAGCCGACGACCGTCCCTGCTGCGGAGACTCGGTTCAGTGCCTGCGGGCCCGCGAGGAAGGCAGGTACCGGGTTCAGGTACGTCCACTCGTTCTTATGCCGGATCGAACGTCGAAGCTGGATGCCCCACATCTGGTCGGGGCCCGCGTTGTAGCGGAGGGACTTGAAGGGAATCGCCATCTCGACGACCCACCCACCATCGAATTGGCCCCCCTGAACGTCCCACACCGGATTCCAATCGGTGTTGGGACCACCCTCGTCGATGACCGAGTAGTCCGCGCGGGCTCCGAGCGGGTTCGCATAGAACATCATTCCGCTGCGGCGGTCGTAGAACGTGTCGAACATCACACCGAAGTGCTCGTTGTTCCGGAGACCAGGAGTGTCACGCCGGAGCTCGTTCGCGACCCACGTCTCCGGGGACGCGGCGTCCCAGCACCGGCACGTCACGTACACGTGCGTGTCGTCGAACATCACCCAGACGTCGGTTCGCTCGGAAGACGGGGCTCCGGCGGTCGGTGCGACCTGCACGAAGTCACCGAAGGGCGCGTAGTCGTCATACACGCTCTCGTTCAGCTGCCCGTCGAGCTGGAGGGGCCCGTCGAGTCGAATGGCTCGGACGGTAATCCTCCCTAGCTCATCTCGTGTGCTCGACTCCGGCCAGTCGGGTGCGGGGGATCCGTCCAGTGTTTGAACTTGTGCGTTCACCGACGGCGCCGCGATCACGCAGGCACACGCTGCGACCGCGGTTCCGAGAAGGAGGTGTTTCAAGGGATCAGACTGCCACGGCCTTGGATGATTCGCGGGGTCCGGTGTACTCACCCGCGGGTCGATCAGTATCCTAGTTGATCTCCTTAGAGGCAATCCCGGCGAGCCGGGTTCGACGCTCGGACGCGTGAATCGCCAGGAGTACCTCGCTCGCCCGGTCGCTTTCCGGCTGTCTCCCTCGTTCTTGAACCGGTAGTTTTTGAGCCGTCCTCGATTCCGTGGCTACCTAGCCGCGCCTCTTCCTTCCGAACGGAGAGACAAGTGACCCGACGGCTTACTCACGGGCTTCAGATCGTGGCCTACATTGCCTTCTTGATCGTTCTCGCCGAAGGCTTCGGTCAGGTGGCGATGTGGATTCTGTCGGGTCAGGCACCCGCCTTCGATCGAGGAGCGTCGGCTGAGCTCTTTGTTCAACATCCGTACCTTGTCGGGGCTCCTCGACCAGGTGCAGGAGAGCGTCGGGGAGACGTCTCTGTTTCCATCAACGAGGCCGGGTTTCGAGCGAGTCGCGAGCGGGCGTCCACCGAGTCGCCTGGACTCACGATCCTAGCGCTTGGTGGTTCGACGACGTTCGGAACAAGGGTCGGAGACGAGGACACGTGGCCCCATCGCCTCGAACAAGTTCTCGACTCTTTGCTTGAGGGCACCGGGCACGTTCCGGTCCGGGTCATCAACGCGGGTGTCCCTGGCTACACATCCATCGAGAACGTGATTCAACTTGCCACCGTTGGTGCGGATTTGGATCCGGACCTGGTCGTCTTGTTCCAGGGGATTAACGATCTACACACCGCTCACAGTCCGAATCTCAAGCCCGATTATTCGGACTTTCATGGTCCTTCCCAGTGGACGAACTTGGAGCTCCACCGGCTGAAAAGAGGAAATCGATCGGCCCTCGTTCGGGTCGCGCGGAGCGTCCTTCAAGTGGCTTTCCAGCTTGATCGCCCCCGACCGGCGACGGGCCCGCGCTCCGTCGGAATGGACCGACGAGCAGAAGAGATCTACACCAGCAATCTCACATCCTTCACGGGGCTCTGCGCGGCGCACGGACTGGAGTGTCTCTTCGCTCCCCAGGTGCTTGGACCCGGGTCAAGGGACCTTTGGTGGTTTCGGTTTTGGGAAGCGGAAGCGATCGAGCCTGCCCTGACCCAGTACAACCAGGTCATGGAGCGAGTCGCCAAGAACACGGGCACGTCGTACCTGGAGACTATCCTGTCGTACGATTGGACGGCCGTGCACTTCGCGGACGGTCAGCACTTCTCCCCGATCGGAAACCAAGCCTTTGCGGACATCGTTGCGGCCAGGATTTCGACTCTCTTGATAGATGCCGCACCCTAACCGACCGATTTGCTAGGAGGTGGGTTTCCCTAAGATCCGTAGGCCGCAAAGACGATAGTAGCGCTCGGGTTCTCCCGGTGGGTGCGTGGTGTACGCGTACCACGTGAGTCCGCCGACCCCGAGTTGGTTCACGGTGTTTCCGGCACCCGTGTAGTTGATCGAGTTCGAGGTGAAGATGTGGGTTCCATCAATCCAAACCGACAGCCGGCCGTCACCACTCGCGACGCTCGACTCCGCCCCGTAGATCATCTCGAACAACACCCATTCACCTGCCCGAATGAGCTCTCGGTGGTCTTCCCACACGAGGTCGTGTCCGTCATTCCCCTGGGCGTTGAACCCAAGACCACCAGGCGAGCTGGTTTGGTACAGGTAGTAGTCGGTCGGGTTACCACCGTCCGCCTTCCCAAGGTAGAACCATTTGTTCCCATGGGCCCATGTAGCGTCGCGGTACACATAGAAGGCGACGTAAAGTGAGTCCATCGAATACGCGTTCTGATGAGGCGAGTCGCTGAATTTCAGAAGCTTGTTCGAGCCGTCTCCCCTGGTACCGACTTCGACTCTGAACTCCACGGCGGATGGACTCACCGGACATGCGCCGTCTGGCACGACATTGGGTGGGCCGCCCTCATCATTACCTGTCGTCCACAATGGCGAATTGTTCTCGAACCCGGCCCAGTTCTTGGTATTGCCCGACTCGTTCGAGATTAGGACGAAATTGGACGGTTCGTTCGGATAACCCTCGAGGATCTGAAGCACAAACTCCTCGGTGACCGAGGTGCCTTCAGAATCGGTGACTCGAATGCTGAGTTGGGTGGTGCTCGTATCCTGGGGCGTTCCGTCGATCCACCCCGTGGGGTCAAACGACAACCCGCTCGGTAGGCTTCCGCTGGTTATGGCCCAGCTGTAGCCACCGGCTCCCCCTCTCGCCTTGAGGGTGTCGGCATATGCCTCGTCCGGAATGCCTCGTGCGAGACCCTCTGATGTGATTCTAAGGAACTGGGATGTGACCGACAGGGAGAGACTGGCGGTCGCTTCCTGGGCATCGGCGCTCTGGACCCTGACGCTAAAGCTTTCGTCGTTCGCTTCTTCTGGGGTCCCCGAGAGTCGGCCGCCCTGCGTGAGACTCATCCCCGAGGGGAGTGCCCCGTCCGCGCCCCACGTGTAAGGCGCCTCCCCACCTTTCGCTTCCAGCGCCACACTATAATTCTCACCGACGGTCGCCTCTGGCAGCTCGTTCGTGGCGACGAATAGCAGGGGCGACACCTCGACCGATACCGTCGCTTCCAACGTCTGGTAAGTCGCGGTCACCGTAGCACTTCCGTCTCCTTCCCCGATGAGATTGACGGCGAGGAACGTGTCGGCTACCGGACCGATCGCGACGGACGCCACAGAAAGGTCCGAAGAGGCAAGGTCAATCTGAGTATCGTAGAGTTCGGTATCGGACAACGGTAGGCCGCGATCGTCCAAGACCTTCACGTTGACGCTCTGGGTATCCCCAACGGCGAGACGTACTTGACCCAGAGATAGGCTCAAGTTCTCACCGTACGCGTTGGGGTCGATCACGATGACATCGCTGCAGCCGACCGCCAACAAGCCCCCAAAAACGGCGCCGCCGATCCATCCTCTTGGTTTCATGTCGCTCTCACCGTCCGAAAAGCCGTTCGTCTCGCGTGGGCTGTCGCTGTCCCGTAGGCACGCGCACAACCCCAATATGTCCGTTTCCTAGCCAACGAGTCGAACGCAAGAATGGGTCCACTCTCGCCCCTTGGCCAGAGAACGCGCCATGTCCTTGAATGTGTTCCGGCCCGAAGGGGCAACACGTGCCTTCGACCGAACTTTTTTGCAGCGCTGGAAGACCTGTTCAGGATCGGGTCCAATCCCGGAGCCGGACACATAATATCGGGTCTACACCGGCTCCGCGAGGATTTGGACGTTGGCGGGGCATGCGACCGACGTCCGCCGGCCGGCAACTCGAAACAGGCAAGGACGTTGGCCACACGGGCCTAGGGTGGGCCCCGCGGAAATCGCCACGAGGTCCCTTAGAGGCCCTGAGCCACCTGCGCGCTTGTTGATCGGGGAGTAGCTGACTTCACCTACTTTGTATATGCTCTCTCTGTATATATGCAGTAAGAGTAATTCATAGGAGCGGTGTGATGAGTGAGGCCGGTCTCAGCGGACTCGAGTACCACGTACTCTTGGCGATGGCCCAGGAGCCGCGGTACGGCTACGCGATCAAGGCAGCGGTGGAGTCGGACTCGGCCGGAGCGATCAGCCCGCGCGCGGGGTCGTTGTATCGCGTGCTTTCCCGCCTCATGTCGTGGGAGTTCGTAACTCTGGCTGAGCCGCAGGAGGATGCCCCGCATCCGGGACGCCCCAGGAAGTACTACGCGCTGACAGCGAGGGGGCGTGAGGCGCTCAAGGACGAGACGCGCCGTTTGAAACTTGCAACGCGGATCGCGGATGACCGACTGGGAACGTCGACATCGTGATCATCTGGTTTCGTCTGTTGATTTCGCTGCTTCCGGCGGCTTTCCGCGACGACTTTGGCGCGGACATCGAAGAGCAGGTCGAGATCGACCTTGGGGTCGCCAAGGAGCGGGGAGGCGTTCACGCCGGGACGTTCGTAGCAGCCACGACGGTGGACCTCGTGTGGACCGCTTGCATCGAACGCCTTCGTCCCAGTCGGGGGCGATGGGCAGCACTTGAAGGTGGGGGAGGGTTGGGGACGATGTCGGATTGGATGCGGGACCTACGGTTGGCGGGGCGTAGTCTCAGAAGAGCGCCGGGCTTGGCGATCGTATCGGTGATCACACTCGCGTTGGCGATCGGCGCCAATGCCGGAATGTTCTCGGTCGTCGATGCCGTACTCTTCGACGCGCTCCCCTACGAAGAGAGCGAAGAACTCGTATACATCGCTGCTTCGGCGCCCGGCAGCGACTTCCCCGAAGAGTTCGGCCTCTCGATGGAATTCTATCTCGAGTACGCCGACAAGTCGGAACAACTCGAGCGGGTCTCCAGCTTCAACTCGTTCACCAGCACGCTTCGGGTGGACGACCGAGTGGAGCGCATCTCGATGGTTGCGCCTTCCTGGGACCTCTTTGAAACGCTGGGGGTGACTCCTCTTCTCGGTCGGCTCCCCACCGCGGACGACCAAAACGACGTGGCGATCATCAGCCACTCGCTCTGGGTCAGTTGGTTTGGAGCAGATCCAGCTGCTGTGGGGCAGTCGCACTTTATCAGCGGAGAGACCCGCACGATTATTGGAGTCATGGGGCCAGACTTCTGGTTCCCTCACGATCGGGCACTCCTGTGGATCCCTGTTGCCCCGCCGACGGGAGAGGTGCGAATCGGTCGCTTCGGGATGCCCCTGATCGCCCGTCTCGCGCCGGAGGCGACGCACGAGTCGGTCGTAGGGGAGCTGACCCGGATCGCCTCTAGGATCCCCGAGACGTATGGCGGATCGGCGGCGTATGCGGAGCTCCTTGCGCAGCACCGACCCGTGGTGCGGAGCGCGGCGGAGGAGATCTTCGGCGACGTCGCGACGCCGATGTGGCTCCTACTGGGTGCCGTGGCGCTCGTGCTCCTCATCGCGTGTGCGAATGTGGCGAACCTCTTCTTGGTCCGGGTCGAGCAGAGACAGCAGGATCTCGCGATTCGACGGGCCTTGGGCGCCGGACGCGGGGCGCTCGTTCGCACCACGCTGGCAGAGAGCTTCTGGATCGCTGCGATAGCGGGTGCTGCGGCACTCGGAGTCGCGTGGCTCTTCGTACCTGCCTTCGCTCGCGCCGCCCCCGACGGTGTGTTGAGGCTCGGGTCTGCGTCGGTGAACGCTTCCACCCTGATGTTCACCGCTGGTGCGGTGCTCTTCGCGACTCTCGTATGCGGGGTGCTGCCCGCGATCCGTGCAGCCCGCCCTCGCCTAACCCGGCTTCGAGAGGCCGGGCGCGGAGCGATGGGACGGCGTCAGTGGACGCGAAGCGCGCTCGTGGTCGCACAGACGGCACTCGCCCTCGTGCTCCTGATCGGTTCGGGCCTGCTGGTGCGGAGCTTCGATGCCCTCCGAAACGTGGACCCCGGCTACGACACCGACGATCTCCTGACCTTCCAATTCGCGCCCGAGCGAGCCGACCTGGTTGATGGGGCTGCGTGGGCCGCCTTCCATCTCGACTTCGCCGATCAGTTGCGAGCGCTCCCGGGGGTCGAGTCAGTGGGAATCGTTGACAACATCCCTCTCAACGAAGGGGTCAACAGTCGACGGTACGTGACCGAGCAGAGCCCAGACCCGAGCGATGGTGGCACACTTCTCTCACAGACGTTCTCGGGCGAGGACTACTTCGCGACGATGGGGATCGAAGTGTTCCGAGGCCGCCCCTTCCAGTCCGAGGACCATGTCTCCGAGCTGGGGAACGTCGTTATTAGTCGCTCCGCCGCCCAACTCCTTTGGCCGAATGACGCTGCGGTCGGGCAAAGATTGAAGCCGATGGATACCGAGTTTTGGTACACCGTCGTCGGCGTGGTGGACGATGTGCTCCAAGACGACTTTCGCGGGGAGCCCGCCCCCATGGTGTACCTGCCCCTTCAGGGGCCGACTCCCACGAGCTGGGCGGTTGGGTCGCCGGCGTATGTAGTGAAGACCGATCGACCGGAGATGATCGTTCCTGAGGTGCGTGCGTTAGTACGGAAGGTGGCTCCTACGGCGCCGATGTACCGCGTCTTCACGATGGAGTCACTCGCAGAAGAGTCGATGTCTCGACTCTCGTTCACGATGTTGGCACTGGGGATCGCGGCCATCATGGCCGTTCTGCTCGGCGCGATCGGACTCTTCGGAGTCTTGTCTTTCGTCGTTGCCGACCGAACACGCGAGATCGGGCTCCGGATGGCCCTCGGAGCGAAGGCCAGCGGTGTCCAGCGCATGGTGGTCGGCGAGGGCGTCCGGGTGGTCGCGATCGGGGTAGCGATCGGCCTGGGTGCGGCGTTTTTCACTACGAGGTTCCTCACGAATTTCCTCTTCGGGGTCGATGCAGCCGACCCGTGGACGTTCTTCGGCATGGCGGCCCTAATGGTCGCCGTTGGCCTGCTCGCGAGCTATCTGCCAGCTCGACGAGCCTCGACGGTCGACCCTATCGAGTCGCTGAAGGGGGCGTAGTTCCGTGGACGGAAGGTTAGGTGGCTTCCGGGGACGGTTCCTCGGCGAGCACGAAATGATTGCCCAGCTCCTCGGGGTTGAGCATCGTATGGGTACTTGAGCACCTCTCTTCAGAAGGACCTACGGATGAAAAGAGTCTTTGGTGGAATTCTCGTGGCCGCGTTGATGAGCCTACCGTCGTCTGCGGCGGCTCAGTTCACAGTCGGTCCCACGCTTGCGTACGAGAGTGACCTCGACTTCGGGGTCGGAGCACAGTTCGGGAAGGCATTGAACGAGTTCGGTGAAGGGTTCGGCCTTCTCGCCGACTTCATCATCTACTTCCCCGAGGTGGGGAGCTTCTTCGAGCTGAACGGGAACGTGACGTATGACTTCCCGTTGGATAACTCGTCGGTGGTGCCGTTCTTGTTGGGCGGGCTCAACTTTGCGCGTGCCTCGGTCGAGTCTTCCGGGATCAGCGCATCGGCCAACGAGCTGGGCTTGAACCTCGGCGGAGGTATCGACTTCGACGTCGGCAACTTCCGGCCCACCGCTGGCGTAAGGGCGGTCGTGAGTGGAAGTGAGGCGGTGGTCATCTGGATCACACTACCATTCCAATCGAGTCGGTAGCTAGACTCGGAAAAGGACCACGGCCCCGGGGGAGTTTGGCTCCCCCGGGGCCGTTCTCGTTTTCCTACTTGCCGGACTGGCCCCTACGCTGGGATCTTCGCCGGCGCAGCGGACACCGCAGTTGAATGCATCGGCCGGGAAATTCGTAATACGAAGACGCCGGCCCGCCCACGCCTACACGAAGCGAGAGACAAAATGTTGATCAGCAACACCCAAGAGATCCCGGGGAAGCGAATCGTCGAGTTCTACGGCGTTGTGAGCGGGAGCACCGTGCGAGCGAAGCACATTGGGCGAGACCTCGCGGCCGGCCTCAAGAACATGGTCGGAGGGGAATTGCGGGGGTATACGGAGCTCTTGGCAGAGGCCCGCGGCGAGGCCATTCGACGCATGAGTTACCAGGCCGAGGAGGCAGGCGCGAATGCGATCGTAAATGTCCGTTTCGCGACGAGTAGCGTGGCACAGGGTGCGGCGGAGCTGTTCGCGTACGGGACAGCGGTCCGGGTCGAATAGGATGGAGGTCCTTCTCTACAACCTCATCACCCCGGCGATGCTGGTCGGCGCGTGGGCGATTGGACGAGCAATCGAGCGTCGAAGCTTCCACGAGATCGCTCGGCTCGAGTCCGGGACGGCCGACATCCTGGCCCTCACGATCGAAGACCTGCCGACCGACTGGAGGGTCAAGGAGAGCAGCCTGGTTATCGGCAACGTCGTCGTCTCGCAAGACTACTTCAAACGGTTTGCCGCTGCGATGAAGGGGATCGTCGGCGGTCGTATCGGTGTGTACGAACCCCTTCTCGAACGTGCTCGACGAGAGGCGTTGGTGCGGATGAAAGCGGACGCTCGAGCCCACGGGCATGACACCATCATCAACGTACGCATCGAGACGTCGCCGCTAGCCCGGTCGCGCGGTGACGGGAAGGGGACCGCGGGAGTCGAAGTCATGGCGTTCGGCACGGGGATCTCGCTCGATGATGGACGCAGAGCCCTGCCGGGGCGCGCTCCTCAGGTGGGCCTGTAGTGGCGTCCGACCAAGCCTTCGTCGACTACGTGCTCGGGCAGATCGCACCGGACTGCGAGGCGACGGCTCGGAAAATGTTCGGGGAGTACGGAGTCTACTCGAAGGGGAAGATCGTGGGGTCGGTGTGTGACAACCGAGTCTTCGTGAAACGGACGTCCGCGGGTCACGAGTACATCGGGACGCCTGTTGAAGCGTCACCGTATCCCGGCGCGAAGCCGATCTTCCTGATCGAGGGCGAGCTCGAAGATTCGGAGTGGTTCAGCGAGTTGATTCGCATTACCGAGCGGGAGTTGCCGGCGCCGAAGAAGAAGAAACCGAAGAAGAAGCCGAATCAGACGAAACCGAAGGGGAAGACCTCGACCAAGGCCGAGCCCTAGGAGGGGTAACGCCGAGGGTCGGGAGAAACGCCTAGCGGCCGGCCGAGGGAACCCTCGGCCGGCCGCTCACTGTTTGGACAGGGCTGCAGTGACCGCAGCCCCGCAACCCGCCAAGACTATTTGGCCAGCGCGACGAACACCTGATGCGGACTACTGTCCCAGTGTAGGATCACGTCCGCCTTGAAGTCACCATTGATGTCGCGGACCTCGACCTCGTACTGCGCCCAAGACTCGAGCTCTGGGTGTAACTGCTCCACTGGGGTGAAGTCGAATCGACTGCCTTGCGCGTCGACCGTGCCAAGTCCGACCCAGATCTTTACGCGGTTCGTCAACGGCTGAGGTTTGTTATTCGAGCTGTCGAGGTCGACCATGATCAGATCGTCGTCGCCGTCCGCGTCCACGTCTCCAGAGAAGAGTACGAACGGCCCGGTGTCGTCCGCCTCGGTAGGTGTGTGCTGCCACGGCTGGCTCGTGAAGACACCGTTCGAGTTGGCGACCGCTCGGTGGATCGGGATATCCGCACTTGAATCATCGATCCAAACCAGGTCTTTCATCTGGTCGCCGGTGAAGTCGGCCGAGAGGTACTTATAAGCTCCGAAGCAACAGGCGCCGTAGGAGGTGAACGCCGACTCTCCGACGTCGAACGTCCCGTCCCCTTGTCCGATCGAGACCCACACGGCGTTGTCGCTGTCGTTGCTGCGTGCGTGAATGAGGTCGACAAAGCCGTCACCGGTGACATCGGCGATGTCGAAGTCCGTGCCGTTCCAGTTGGCCGTCCCGGGTTGATCCTGGAACGGAGCTGTCAGATCAAAGGTGCCATCTCCGTTCGCGAGGCCGACGTAGGTCCGGTTGACCGATCCGACGTATCGATGCCAGAGGAGCTCGTCCACACCATCGTTATCCAGATCCGCGGCGTGAACGGTGAACTCTCCCCAGACCGACGCACCGTGCGTTTGGCCAGGCAGCCAGCTGAAGGTGCCGTCACCATCGGAGAGGGCCACATAGATCGTGTTCTCGTCGTCGAGCCGGTTCCACACGAGGTCGTCGTTACCGTCTCCGTCGTAGTCGCCCACGACGAGGTCGTCGTACAGGGACCATCCCTCGGGCGGTGAGAGCGTCGCGTCCTCCTTCGGCTCGACCGCGAAGGATCCCGTGGCATCGCCCAGAGCAACTGAAATCTCGTTCGTGGCTCCCGACGTGTAGTTGAAGATCATGTCCTGGAAGTTGTCGCCATTCACGTCACCAAAGTGCGTGGTGTACCCAGGCGTGAGGCCGGTCGACAACTCGAGCCGGCTGTTGAAGTCGAACGTCCCGGGAATCAACGGCTTGGGGGTGCACTCGTTGATGGTGTAGTCCGTGGCTTCGGTCACCGCCGCGATGGAGCCGTCGCCCACATTCGTGAATGTGTACGAGAGGGGCACGGCCGTATCGATGCGGGCTGACTTGCTGAAGTAGGCGGACCAGTCTCCGGTCTCGATCATCGCTCTCGATGCTTCTTGGCTCCCGCCGATCGCCGTGATCACGATCTTGGAGTTCGAGAGAATTGCCTCGCTCTTGGTGTCCACAGAGCCACTGACACCCCCTGTGAAGGTGTTGTACGAAGCTTGCATCGCGGCCCGGATCTCGCTCTCCGAGGCCGTCGACGTTACGGAGAACATCATCATCCGGCCGTAGACGACCTCCGAGACGTAGACCGGGAGGTTGTCGGGCCCGATCACGCCTTGGGCGATGTAGCCGGCCAACGCGGCATTCGTGAAGTCCTCTCCGAAGAGACCCGTCGCGGGTCGCTCGACCGACACGGTGTACATCTTCTCGAAGTAGTGTGCCGTGACGGTTGTTTCGGTCAGACTTTGTTCGACGCTACCCGACGCACTCCCTTCGAAGTTCAGGTACCGCCCCGAGAGGCTAGCCGACAGCGCGAACGACCGCTCCGAGTGATACGTCTCCATCTCGAAGGTCGACGAGCTCGGGGTGCCCAAGTCGTCGAGGATCGCGTCCCCGATCATCTCTCCCCGGGCGCCCTCGACGTTGGCTGAGGTCGGAACGACAGTTCGTGAGTTCGAGCCCGTTGGCAGGTCCGATATCACGATATCCATCGGGGCACGCTCCGCTACGGAGAGTGGGAGCAGAGAGCCCAGTTCCTTCTTGCTCCGCCCCTGGATGAGCGCACCGGCGTACAAGATGCTCCGGTTGGGGCTGAACATCACGATCTTCTCGGGGGCATCCGAGATCGTGAAGGGGCGCTCCTGGCAGACGTAGCGTACGTCGGTCATCACCCCCGCGACTCCGGTCGAGTCGTAGACAGGGACCGAGTCGACGATCGCCTCGACCAGGGGGAGGGTGTCCTCCTCGGCTACGAGGTTGTTCCGCAGCACCGTGTCGGGAGCCGCGAACGCGGACCACGTCGGCAGGTTGTCGATGTACTGCTTGGTGCTGTCGGGGCCGGGATCCACGATCGGATTCGTGCCGTCGTCACCGTCGCAACCGACCGAGAGGAGGGCGACGAGGGTGAGGGCGAAACCGCGTGATCTTGCGATCCCGGGACGATGAGTTGGGGTTGGCGTGCGCATCGTTGACTCCTTTCTGGCTGATGCCTTAGAAGCGCAAAACTTCCCCGTCGACCCTCATCGAGCGTGCTTCGGGGTGCGGGAGCCTTCGGAGAGGTGCGCGGATGGCTTGCTCGAAGTTCCGTTATCACGGATGCGAAGAGCGAGCCGAACAAACCGACGGATACGAAGGCGCCCTGACCGGTTGCTTCCGCTAGTGCGACGCTGAGGAGCATAGCTCCGCTTCCGGCTCCGAGCGAGGTGGCCAAGTCGCCGCGCCCTCCGGTGGCCACGTGCGCGCCCACGCCTCCGCCGATCGCCCAACCACTCGCGCCTCCGACCAGGAACGGCACACAAAGCTCTGTGCATCCTCCGAGTTCGAGGCCGACGCGTGCCCCGACGATAAATCCGACCACGCCGCCCGCGACTCCCCCGAGGATCACGGGGATCGGGTGTGGCCCTGATTGCTGCTGCGCGCCCGCGATGGAGGCTCCAAGGCTTAGAAGAAGGGCGGCGATGTAAAGACGGCGCATGGGGTTGCCAGAGTGGGAGGGGGTGTCCCCTCAAAGCTCTTGAACGTCGTCGGAGCCAGCCCTGGGTCGTCCTACGTAGACGGCGCGAAACAACGCGGATCGGCTTCAGCCCGGGCGCCCGGTGGCGCAGGGTCACGAGAGCCCCGATCTTCACCGCCCGAGATTGAGTACGACCTTCTCCGAGGTATCTCTCATGCAGTCCACCCGCGTCGTAGTCACCGGCCTCGCCGTCCTTCTCATGGCCGGGTGCTCCGCGCCCGAACCCGAAGTGGCTGGCTCCGATGTAACGGCCCGCACCGGCAACCCGATTACCGGGGAGGGCATGACCAATCCGAATCCAACCGTGTCTGCGAATTGGGGCGATCTCCCTGAGGGCCGGGAGTGGGGGTCCACCGCCGGAATCGATATCGATCCTACCGACGGGCACATATGGGCGTATGAGCGATGTGGCGCCGGCACCTTCGGGGCCGGTGCACCGGTTACGTGTGAGACGAACCCGGTTGCGCCGATCTTCAAGTTCGACCGACACTCGGGAGAGGTGCTCGCGAACTTCGGGGCCGATCTCTTCGTGACCCCGCACGGGATTCACGCGGACGACGATGGAAACGTCTGGGTGACGGACTTTGCAGGAAATGCCGAGGGAACGCGCGGGCACCAGGTCTTCAAGTTCAGCCCGACGGGCGAGGTCTTGTTGACCCTTGGGGTTGCAGGACAGCCCGGGAGCGAGCCGGGGCACTTCAACCAACCCAACGACGTCATCACCGGGCCGGACGGGAGCATTTACGTCGCGGATGGGCACAACGGACAGAACGCCAACGTACCCGAAGGATCGACCGGACGGATCATCAAGTTCAACCCCGAGGGCGAGTACCTCATGGAGTGGGGTGAGATCGGCCCGGAGCATGGACAATTCCGGACTCCACACGCGCTCGAGTTCGACTCCCGAGGCCGTCTCTGGGTCGCGGACCGGGGGAATCATCGCATCGAGATCTTCGACCAGGACGGGAACTACCTCGAGTCGCGCTACATGTACGGACGCATCAGCGGGATCTTCATTACAGAAGATGACATGTTGTACGCGATCGACTCCGAGTCGAGCCCGAGGAACCATCCGAATTGGCGGAATGGGGTGCGGATCGGGCACATCGATCGGGACGAGATCGTCGCCTTCATCCCTCCTTTCGAGCGCGAGGACCGTCTGTACCAGGGGACGGCCGGGGAAGGAGTCGCGGTGGATGCCGACGGAAATGTGTACGCCGCCGAGGGACCGAACTCGCTCTCCTGGGCGGGTGGCGCGTTCACGAAGTACTCCGTCTCCGGGGGGTAGCTAGCGGCGTCGAGCGGTGATGGGCGCACTTCGGTGCGTCCGCCCGAAGGCTTCCCGAAGCCGTTGCGGCGTGCATAACGGCCGTGCCATGATGCGCGCCCGTTCCTGTGTAAACAGATGATTCTCCGCGGGACTTCGTCGGAGGAAGGTATGAGCTCAAGAGGCGGCTTCTCGATTGTCGAGGCCCTTATGGAGACGGTCTCCGTGGGGGCTCTGCTCCTCATGGTCGCCCTCTTCGTGGTCCAATCCGAGATGGCAGTGAGCCGACTCGCCGAAGTCCGTGCCGAGCGACACTACACCGCGCTCAAGTTGGATCTACAACAGGTGGCTGAACGGCAGATTCGGCACTTTCTTGAACGCGACGCGTTCGCGGTGTCGACCGATGCGCTGAACTTCGAGGGCACCGAGGGGAGTCGCATCTCCGTAACTGCCAGCGGAGGGGGCTGGGCGGCAGCAGCATCGCACGATGCCCTGGGCCCTTCCGCCGGGTGTGCGATCTACCATGGGACTCCCGTGGAAACAGAGTTGCCCGTGCTGCCCTCGGCGCCGCTGCAGGTCGCCTGCACCGACTGACGCGTGCTTCGCTCGCCGAGTGCGAGCCGCACGCCAATGGCGTCAGCTTGCGGGATCCACCTGAATCGGTCGACTGATCGTCAGGGGCTCCCGTCCCCCGAGAGCTAGGCGGAGGTGCAGGGTGTACTCGCCCGGGTCCAGCTCTGGAAGTTGGAGTTCAATCGAACGAAACACGGCTTGGGGCACATCGGGACCGGTGTCGTCGAAGGTGATATCGATGTCCTCTTCGGGCTCCAGGACGCCCAAGAAGTCACCGACACGCTCGAGGAAGCCCGGTCGGCCACGGCTGAATCCGATCGTGACCCGGACCGGCTCTCTCACCGCAAGCCCGTACACCTCCCACACGACTCCGAACCGCTCTCCGGGCATGACCCGGACTCCGGGCCGGATATGCGGAGTGGCTTCGTCGAGGGAGTCGGGGAGGGGGGCTCCGGCTCGCAAGATCATTAGGTCGGAGACATCGACCATCCCCGGGAGCAATGCCTCCTGGACCACTCCTTGGCGTGCCCGCCAAGCTCGGCGATCGCGGAGATCCAAGACCTCTAGGCTCGACACGTACCGCCCAGGGGCGGCCTCGAGGGTGAATACTCCGCTTGCGTCGCGTCCTCTGGTCGAGAGCATTCGGTCGCCTACTTCGGGCGTGAGGAAGAGGGCTGCAGAGATGGGGTGGGAGGGCCCCCCACCGTCCCAAGCCGACGAGATGCCGTTCGCCGCATCAGAGTCGGGTACAGTGGGCTGATACGCTCCAACCACGAGCATCTGATCATCTCGGCGGAAGCGGCCTACCTGCGTCTCCAGGCCTCGCATCTCCGGTGCGTACGGAGGAGCGTACCACGTCCTCGACTCTCGCGGCGCGGTGATCCAGCTCTCGGGAGGGATGTTCGCCGGCGCCTCGAGAAAGTCGGACGGGAAGAGGTAGCCACGGCTCTTGGGATGGTGAAAGCCGACCATGCGGCGCGTATCACCAAAGCCGTTCGTCATCATGCGGCCGGGGTTGTGCGTGCGACCGTACCCGGTGTTTCGTCCGTACCGAATCAAGGTCTCGTCGAGGTCCTCCCCCCACTCCAACCCCAACGGATCGAGGGCGTCCCGGCTATTTCGCGCACGCACCAACCGGGCGAAGTGGTCGGTGAGGCGATCGTTTCCCTGGAAGAGGTATAGAGGGTCCGAGAGGTGCCAGAATTGCTCGAACTGGCTCGCTCGCTGACCGTCGCCGAGTGCCTCGGACGCCTCACGCACTTCGTTCGGGACGATGTAACGGAGCGAGCGCCATCGAGTCGCCTCTTCCTGACTCATCTCGGACAGGGCTTGGCGGAAGTGCTGTTCGGCTTCCACGAAGTTGCCGGCGACGTGCAACGCGTAGCCGTGGAGTGCGGAACACCACCACTCATCCGTGATGCCGCACGCTTCCGCGGCCCGCATCGCCTCGCGGAGCTGTCCGTGCTCGACGAGGTAGTGGACCCACTGCCCGAGAGTCCAGGGATCCGGGTTCGACTCGAAGCCACGTGAGAGCCCGCGGATCAGCTGCTCGCGGGCTTGTCGAGTCTCGCGCAGCTCGGGTGGGAACTCCTCTTCCTGATCTTCTCCAAACCAGATACACATGCGCCCGATGTTCTCATCGCACCCGGAGAAGTCTCGCTCGCGCTGGACCGGCGTGTGAGCTTCTCGGAAGCGTTCGAATTCGGCCTGCATCGTCTTGAGCTCGGTGAGCGACATCGGCCCGTCGATTGGCTCTTGGGCCACAAGCGGCAGCGGCCACAAGCACCAAGTCAGCGCAATTGCACTTTTGGCCACGAAGTGGAGGGTCGGAAGAGGTGACTTGATCATCAGGTCAGCGGTTCAGGCTGCGGTGCCGATGCGACCCAAGGGGGCTCGCACTCCGTATGACGTGGCCTCTAGCTCGGGTCGCACAGATCTGGCACGGTCCATGCCGTAGGGATGCCTGAAGTGAAGCAGCACAGAGTAGAGGAGATACTTATGTTGCTACGAAATGTTTTACCCGTTGCGCTGGTCGGTGCAGCGCTCGTTGGGGCGCCGACTACCGCGCTTGCGGCCGGCGACTCGGTTGAATCGATGGAGTACGAGGCGGTCGACGGGCCAGGTGAGGCCAGTGGAAAAGCGTCTCCCGGTAAGGGGTTACGCACCATGCCGCCTGGGATAGGCAAGCGTCCTGAGCGACTCCCGACTCCGGCCGGCATCGAACGTACGCGTGGTGAGCCCGATCCTCCGATCGAAGAGCCGGATCCGCCGGAAGAGCCCGATCCGGATCCGGAAGAGCCCGGCGGAGGAGAGGGAGTCTGTATCGCCGGCACACTCTTCGTAGACGGTGTTCCGGTCGGTACCTGCTGAGGGTAGTTCCTGAGCCGGCAGTATTTTCCGGCCAATGAATGGGCGGAGGGCTGGTGCGCCATGGGCGTGCCGGCCCTCTTCGCTATCCCCCGGGCTTGGTTCTCGCTAGGGAGGAGCCGAGTCGATACCGTGTGCATCTCCTCAACGCCTGGGTCTTGTCGATGCACAACTCCGTTCACCCACTCTGGGCACTTGGACTCGGTCTCGTCCTAGGGTCGGCCTCATCCGCAGACGGCCAGATTGTGAGGGGGCCCATCGGTCCGAGTCCGTACGACGTGGTACGCGGGTGGCATGAGCCGTTCGCCGAAGCGGGGTATGCGTTCGGCGGTAACTCGGGCGTATTCGCGGAGTCCCCCGACCGTATCTTCGTGGCCCAACGAGGTGAGACACTCCTTCCCGACCCGATCCCAGATGGCTACCTGGGCTTTGCGGGCTCGATCGGCATCAACGTCCTCTTTGCTGCTGATCGACGTGTGTGGCGCAATTGCCTGTATACCCTCGGGCGCGATGGCGCGGTCGATGAGCTTTGGTCACAGTGGGACCACCTGTGCGAGGGATCGGACGGGCCCGGGCCGCACCGTGTCCGGATAAGCCCCTATGACCCGGAGCGGAAGGTCTGGGTCATCCATGAGACGTTCCACCAGATCTACGTCTTCAGCAACGATGGAAGTCAGCTAATCCACACACTCGGTGAGAAAGGTGTGCCGCGTATGGGGCCCTCGAGGTTCGCGAAACCCCAAGACGTGGCGTTCCTGCCGGATGGCCGGATTTTAGTCGCGGACGGACTCGATAATCATCGGATCGTGATCTTGTCCGAGGAACTCGAATACCTAGGAGAGTTCGGAGGATACGGAACCGCACCAGGCCAGTTTCAGGGCATCCACGCGTTGGGAGTCGGGCCGAATGGTTTGATCTTCGCACTCGATCGCTCCGGAGGTCGGGTCAACGTCTTTCGGACCACGGATGACCCCGGCGAGATGAGCCACGTGGACACGTGGGACGGCTTCCGGCTCCCGCTAGACATCATCGTGAACGAGGATGCGGTGTGGCTCACGGATCTGGGACCTCTTCGCTTCATCAAGCTCGACCACGAAGGGGAGCGACTCTACGAGTGGGAGGTCCCCCGGGATCTTCCCGATGGATACCTGGAGGTGCATACCTTTTCCGTCGACTCCGAAGGCAACTTGTACGGGGGAGACAACCAGTACGGCCGGACCCAGAAGTTCGTCCCCCGGAGGGATGCCGACCCGGCGCTGCTCATTGCTCCCCCTTGGGTCGACCGTGGGGCTGCCGCCCGGGCCGGCCGATCCTTCTAACGGCCCGCTTCGACCTGCTCGAGGGCCGCTTCAAGAAGGATGCTGTAGTACTCGCTCACGTTGTCGCGGGTGAGGGGGATGAAGTGGTCGATTGTCGCCGGATTCCCCTCAGCGATCGCTCCGTTCGGAGTAATCGTGTGACCGATGTTGTACATGAAGTGGGCCACAGGCTGGCCGTTCGAGAAGGTCAGCGTCTCTTCCCACTCCCACGTGTTGGAGTAACCGCCGGGGGGCATCCCGACGACCGGTCCGAGCTCGTTGTCGACCACCTGGTGGACGAACTGGTCTAAGTGAGACCCGCCGTCAGGGCCGGAGATGACTACGAAAGGGCCCCGGAAGTGCACAGGGGCTGGCTCCAGGACTCCGTCGGAATCCTTCGGAGCGTGTGCCGACTTGAAGGGCACGTTGTTCGTGTACTCGTCTCCGCGGGCTAGGGCAGGCATGACGTCCTCTTCGAGCCACTCCATCAGCCACGTTCCGTCGTCGATCGTTTCTGGCACGCCGCTGTCGGTGAAGCGGCGATCCCCGAACGCTTCGCGCCGCTCGACGACAAACGGTTCGACGACGTCGCTGAGACGGAGATTGCCGAAGGTGGTCTTGAACGGTTTGGCCTGGATCCGCTGCACGGCATAGGCTCCCCTCGACCCGCCGCGGCTCCGGGTAACGTCCACGACCAAAGTGTAGTCGAGCAACTCCCGGGCTTGGGCTACTTCGATGAGGGCGTCGACGTCGGCCACCATCGTCTCTCGAAAACCAGTCCAGACGAGGACCGCCACCTCACGAGCACGAGACACCAGGAGATCGTAGGTGGGCGTTTGGTGTGTCACCTCGAAGCCTGGGTAGGAAGGCTCCGAGACGCCGGACCACGTGTACTCACCCACGCTGCCGTAGGGCAGATCGAAGCTGTGGCGCTCACCGAGCGAGTCCACGACGACCACCGAGAGCGCTTCGGAGCGGAGGTGCGGCGGGAAGAGCGCGGTAGACTCCGTCATCGCCTCGGCGAGCTTCCATCGAAGACCTGCGGTGGTCGAATGACGCATATAGCGGGTGGCGTCCGCAGCCCATTCTCCAACCGGCATCCCATTCAACTCGACGACGATATCGCCGACCCCGGGAAGACCGTCCACGCCCGCAGCAATGTCGCCAATGAAGTACTGATCGGAACCGACGCCGAAGTCTGGGAAGATCTTCACGGGTGCCACAGTCGGTTGAACTTCGTCTGCCCCGATCATCGGCACACCCGAGCGATTTGGAAGGCGAAGCCCATCGGGAACGAGACCGACCTCGAGGTGTCGATCGCGTCGAGCTGCACTCACGCGGGTGAGCGCGTAGAAGAGCGCTTCTTCCGTGTCGGCCGCGACGAAGGCGTCTTTCTCCGCACGGACGGCCTCCATCGGGTCGAAGCCCAGCGCTTCGTTCTTAGCCGGAGACCATGCTTCGCGCCGTTCGATTCGCTGCACCAGCGTATCGAAGAGCTCGGCTCTCAACTCAGGGGTGCCGGACCGATTCTCGGCGTTCGGCTCCGAGTCCGCGTACGGCTCTTGGCCGCACCCCATGAGCGCTGCGAGAGCACCGATTGTGGCGAGTTGTCTGAGCATGGTCTGGCGGCTTTGGCTACATGATTCGCAAGGAGTACGGTCCGTGATCGCCCCCGAGGGATCCCGCGATGATGCGGTAGCTTCCGGTCTCGGGGAAGGTAAGGACCAAGCTCGAGTTGAGACCCTCGCCTCCATCATCGTCGACGAGCGGGGTGGCGAGGCCGGGTCCAACGACTTGCAGATAGCTGTCGAACGCCTCGGAAATCAGGTCGATGGTGACCCGTTGTCCCGCATGCGCAGAGAAGGCCCATGCCTGCACCGGCCGACCTTCCACGATCGGGTCCAGTTCGTTCAGGGCTCCGTTCGCCGTGGCACCTAACTCCAGAGTGCGCCCGTCGGTCTCGAGGTCAGCGAGGTCGAGAGGTTCCGTCACGGAAAGGACGTAGCTACCCGTCGACCCGGAGCTCAAGGCCGCCGCTCCGATCGTGTACACTCCATCTTCGGGGAAGGTGACGGTCACCTGTGCATGGAGATTCCCACCGCTGTCGTCATCGGTGAGCGCTCCCTCGAGTCCTGGGCCCGTCACATACAGGAACGAATCGAAGTCGTCGGACTCCATACCGATTGCCACCGTCTCACCGCGCACGCCTCGGATCTGCCAAGCGTGCAGCGGGCGCCCGTCTTGAATCGTTTGCTCACTGCCACTCAGTCGCCCCGTGACACGATCGTGGAGGGCGACTTGCCCTTGTGGGGTAAGCGCCAGGATCGCGCTGGGATCGATGCCGCCACACGACCACTCTGGAGTCTCTCCCGGAGAGTTCGAAGCGCGAATCTCGTACGTCCCAGGCTGGGGACCGAAGGCCGAGGTGGCCACGACATGGTACATCCCGCTCTCGAGAGCAGTGAAGGAGATCCGGGCATGGCAGGCGCCGCCGCTGTCATCGTCCTGGAGCGCCTCCGTCATGCCCGGTCCGATCACGTACAGGTACGAGTCGAAGTCATCCGACATCACGTCTAGCGTGACGCTCTGACCTTCTTGGGCCGATAGAGCCCACGCTTCCATGTACTCTCCAGATAGGCCGATGACATCGGCGGCTGAAAGGGCGCTCGTCTGAGTCTCGCCAAACCCGAGCTCTCGACCGTTGGTATCGATCAGCGTGAGGAGAGACTGGGCCTCAACTGCGGTTGTCGGTGCCGTGACGAGTGTCAGTGCGATTGCGCCCGGCGTGATCCACGTCCGTACGAGTGCGCCCACCTTCTTGCCTGGCGAGGCAATCTTTCCCCTCATATCCATTCTCCAAGTCGGTCATCAATTCCGCATAGTAGCGTACCCCAAAATGCCCCTTCGAGATCGGGGGTCCAAGCTTCGTCTCGCAGCGCCCTCAGGTGGTGCCGCTTCACCTTCCAAAGCCCGATGCAAAAGCCATCTGTCCATGTCATTCTCGTCGCGGCGCTCCTACTCGGATGCGACTCAGAGACCACCGGACTCGAGGCGGTCGACTTGGAGGGTGAGTGGGTCGCGACCAGCTATGCTTTCACCGATAGGACGGTGATTCAGGGGAGCGTCGATCTCGTCGCTCGTGACGGGGCCTCCTTCGAGGTCACGATCGATTCGGAGGGGCGAGCCGAGATGACCTTCGATGACGGGAGTGGTCAGCTGCAAACCGCGACGGGCCAGCTACGCTCGTGGGTGGAGACCATCGGCGGTGAAGAGACACCCAAGGCGACGTTGAGCTTCGGTGCCCGACTCTTCCACGTCGGTAGAGATTCCGACCTGTTGATCCTCGTCGATCCTGACCAATTCTTCGACCTCGGTGGGAACAACCAGCCGTTGCCGGTCACGCTTCGGGTCGAACTGCTGCGGCAGAGTCCCGGTTCGTAGTTGGACGCTCGCTAACGGTCGAGCGAGACGGTGACGTCGGGACCGAGTCGGGCCAGTCCTAAGAGCGTGACGTCGGGAACTCCCGTGACCGTGATCCGGCGGAGTACGGTATGCTCGGCGAAGGCCGCAACGCCTGCATCGGAGACACCTTCCGTCCGATAGAGTTCGATCTCGTGTAGGTGCGGCATACCAGCAAGAATCTGAAGAGTCCGGTCCGTAATTTGTGTCTGACCCGCGTAATAGTATTCGAGGTCGAGGTCGGCGAGGTGTTCCGTCGCCTCGTCACCGGTCTCGGGGCAGTACATGCAAACGAGGCGGCATAGCGAAGCGCACGCGCCGATGTGTCGGAAGATGCCGTCGTGCGCATGGATGGGCACGACTTCAGTCAGTGAGGGGAAATCCGGCAGGAGAGCGAGCGAAGCGTCGTCGACGCGAGCGAGCGAGACACCTACGCCGCGTAGCGTTTCGATTTGTTGTAGCGCTCGAAAGCCCGTGCCCGTGAGGTGCGCGCAGCGGCGGCCCCAGAGGTATTCCAAACTCTTGCTCCGAGCGAGACTTTCGAAGCCGGTGTCCGTTGCGACACAGTCCTGCGCGACCAGGGCTCGGAGTTTCGGTAGGCGCGCGGCGCTCTCCATCGCAGCATCGTTGCACCGATCTCCCTGGATCCCGAGGTACGTGAGATGCGGCAGAGTAGCGAGGGCGTCGATGCCGCGCTGCGTGAAGTCTCGAGCGTGCCAGAATAGATCCAGTCCCTGCAGGCCTTCGGCAGCCTTGAGTGCTCGTAGGCCGTCGTCGGTGAACGGGCCGTCGAGGAGTGCGTACACTCCTCGTGGGCCGAAGGAAAGGATGTCGTAGTCGAGCGATGAGGAAGGCGGTCGAGCCAACGACGGGATCCGGGCTAGAGCGGCAAGACCGACATCCGTTACGCGCTTGCCCGTAAGGAGCTGCCGGACTCGGCTTCCCTCTAGTGCTTCGACGACGCCGTCTCCCGTGTCCGTGCCCATGAGGTCGAGGCGCTCGACCGACGACTTTGCCAGAAGCTTGCCAATCCCGTCATCTCGGAGACCAGGAAGCCACGCTGCTCCAAGCTCGCGCAGGTGGGGGAAGTGGGCGACAACCGCGAGGCCTCGGCTCGTGAAGTGTTTTCCTCCGCCGACCTTGAGCGACGAAAGCCCGGTCATTGGCGCGAGAGCCAGAAGCCCCTCGTCACTCAAGACGGAGGAGTCGGTGAGATCGAGGTGTCTCAGCGACGACTTGGTCGCGAGCTGACGGGCAACCACATCAGTGAGAGAGGGGGTGCGGAGTTGGGTCAGCCCTCGCTCTTCGATCGCCCCGAAGACGTGATCCCAAGGGATCTGACTTGGTTCGCCCCACACGTCGATCCTCTCCGCGGCGGTGTCGATCCGGACCACTACTCCGTGCGGAGCTGGAACCTCCGAGATGTTCATAGAGGTGCTCGTCGACGAGCTCGCACTACCCCGGGATCGAGCGAATCCGGTGGACGTTCAACACGTACGCGACCCTCGATCCGAGCTCGAACTGAGAGAGGTCACCGAGGTCGTCCGACACGGCGGCCAGCGCTTGGCGGAGCAGTAGCGTCCCGTACGAGAAGCCCTTCCGTAGATCGAGATCGAAGCCTGTTGCGCCGACCACGAAACGGCGGCGGGGGCGGACGTTCTCCAGCCGAGTGTCGATTACCCGGCTGCGGAAGCGACGAGCGAACTCTGAGACCGACGTCTCGAGGTTAAGCGTAGGCGACGTGCCGTGGAGCTCGCCTAGCCCTCGCCAATCCGTCGCGTCACGGGCGAGGGTGAGTCGGGAGAGAGCACCGCCGTCGCTGTAGAACAGGTCTAAGCCGGCCGACCACTGAATGGCATCGGCCAGCGCCGCACCGTGGGCCTCCTGCGGGACCGGGATCGGGTCCAGGCTATCCGGCCCCCCCGCTGGGAATCCGGGTGGTGGCTTCCAGTACACACCGGTGACGTGCGTATCGTACCTCACCCTGAAGGTCTCATCGCCACAGACACCTACAAGGGCATCGGGGCCGAACTCGAAGCGTGTCACGAGCCGAGGCCATGGGATCGCTGCCAGCTCACGACCGTCGATGACCGTTACAGAGACGCCGGCCGCACGTAGCGCTTCGCCAAAGGCGCGAGCGCCCTCTTCCTCCGTTGCGGCAACGACTTCGGGCGCGGGAAATCCCAACTTCAGTCGGGTGTCCGTTACCGGTAAGCCCAACTGCTCCGCGACTGCGGGGTAATCTACTTCCCGATGGGGCGGGTCGAGCACGACGAAGTGTTGCGGTTCCAAGGGACCTCGGTGTGAGAGCGTTACGCGTCCTCGCCTACCAAAAGCGACCTAGATAGTCTATCCGCCCCGGACACAAACGCCACCCATTCGTTGTACGCGCTACGTCCGAACGTTGTGGCGAACGCTACTCGAGTTGCGGGCGGCCCAGAGAATACTTAGTATGCACAGTGCATACTGAGTATACGGGAGGGCGGGGATGACGACGCGAAGAGCGGGATTGGGTGAACTCGAGACGCTGGTGATGCTCGCCGTTCTTCGGCTGAGTAAGAGGGCAGATGCCCGGCACATTCGGGCCGAAATGGCCGACCGCGCCGGACGAGCGATTAGTCGAGGGGCGATGTATGCCACCCTCACCCGCATGGAACGGAAGGGTCTTCTCCACGTGGTGGCCGGTGACTCGGACGGAGACGGGCGCGGTGCGCCTCAGCGCTTCGAGGTGACTCCCGAGGGGTTGGAGACCCTCCGCGAGACACAGGCTAATCTCGATCGGATGCGAGAGGGCCTCGGGGCGCTCCTGCGGAGCGAGCTTTGATGAGAGCGCGTGGAGCGTGGGCGCAGCGTTGGGCGCGGAGCGTTGTGCCGGAGTCGATGTGGACGATGATCGACGAAGATCTCCGAGAGGGATCGGAAGAAGTTGAAGCGCGCTGGGGGTCAGTCGCGGCGACCGCCTGGCTGAACGTGCAGTACCTTCTCGTCGCGTCCCGCCTCTCGGTCCAACACGGCGGCGACACACTTCGGTCAGCGGTTGCGGGCTTCGCCTCGACGGGCTGGGGACTCGACTTCACGTTGGCCGTCCGTCGACTCCGCTTGAGAGCCGCGAGAAGTGCGGTGATCGTAGCGACGATCGCTTTAGCGATTGGGTCCACGACGGCGGTCTTCACCGTGGTTCACGGCGTACTCCTCCGGCCCCTCGACTTCCCCGAGCCGGATCGCCTCGTACAGCTGTGGCAGACTCGCCCCGATTGGCGGTCTGCTGAGAACGAGAGCTTCCGCCAGCTGGCGGACCAGCTGCGCCCTCAGGCTCCGGAGGTTCTCGAGTGGGCGGCCTCCGATCTCGGGATGGACGAAGTCGGGGCCTATGTGGATGCCGGTTTCGTCGTGACCGGAGCGGCGGGCGCCGAGGCGATCAAAGGCCAAGAGGCCTCGTCGGGACTATTCGCGGCGCTCGGAGTGGAGCCGTTGGCCGGGCGCGTTCTGGCTCCGAGAGATGACGAAGCTGGAGCGGAGCCGGTGGTCGTCTTGTCGGAGGCGCTATGGGAGTCGCGCTTCGGGAGGGCTGGCGATGTACTTGGCCAATCGATGACGATTCGCGATCGACCTCATACGATTGTCGGCGTGATGCCGGCGGGCTTCAGGGGTCCTTCCGAGAGTCGATTCGACCAGCTCCTCCCTGAAGGGTGGCCGATGTTGTGGACGCCGCTCAGTGATGAGGCGCTGAGAGGATGGAAGAACGTCCTCGCCGTCGCTCGCCTCCGCGATGGCGTCTCGGTGGAGTTGGCGGAGAACCGACTGATCGCTCACGAGCGGGCGTGGGCAGAAGAGAACCCCGGAACCGGACGAGCCCAGCGACCTCCTCGCGTTGAGCCACTCCTGGAGTCTGTAGTCGGTTCGTCGAGAACGACGCTCTGGTTCCTGATGGGCGCCGTCGGTCTCGTCTTCCTGGTAGCGGCTTTGAACATCGTGAATGTGGTCATCGCGACCGGTCATCGAGATCGCCGAGACGTCGCGGTACGAGTAGCTCTCGGAGCTGGGTCCGGTCGGGTCATGCGAGGGCTCTTCCTCGAATCGGGGCTGGCTACCGCTCTTGGAGGAGCGTGTGGGGTTCTCCTCGCTTGGCTCATGCTGCCGGTGATGACAGCGCTCTTACCCCCCGGCCTGCCGCGCGCGGAAGGGGTGAGCATGTCTTGGCCTGTGATCGGTTTCGGGGTGGCCGTTACCGCGGTCGCGGCCACGATCGTCGGGGCGCTCCCAGCGTTTGGTGCGGCGCGCACCAAGCCACAAGCTGTGATTCGTTCGTCGGATCGAGCCGTCACGGAATCGCGCGGGGCTGCTCGGGCTCGCTCGGTTCTGGTCGTCGCGGAGGTTGCGGCCGCGTTCGTTCTCCTGGTTTCGGCAGGGCTGCTCGCCACGAGCTTCGACCGACTTTGGTCCGTGGAGCGCGGCTTCGACACCGAAGGCTTGGTCTCGGTTCGCATTTCGCCCGACTGGGATCGCTATCCGGAGGCTGAGGATCTCGAACGACTTCACAACGAATTGGATGCTGCGTTCGACGCCGTACCGGGCGCCCGAGCGGCCGCGGTGAACTCTGTCCCGCTCTCGGGCTTGAGGAGCGGTCAGTCGTTACGCCTCGACGGAGTCGATGGCGACGCGGGTGACGTGAACGTCACGCTCACGGTGGCCCGTCCCGACTACCTCGATGTCCTGGGAGTGGAGGTAGTGCAGGGAAGGCAGATCACCGACTCAGATCAGATGCCGACCGAAGCGGTAGCGCTCGTGAATCAAACGCTTGCAGATCGGTTGTGGCCGAGCGGAGCGGTGGGGGGAAGGGTACGGCTCGGTGACGACACGACGCGCGTGGTACGGGTCGTTGGGGTCGTGGCCGACGTGAGGCATACCGGACTTGCCGTGGAGGTCGAGCCCAAAGTCATCGTCCCGGCGGCGCAGTGGGGCCGTGACACGAATGAGTGGCTCTTCCGGGTCGAGGGTGATGTCGACGACGTCGTGGCGGGCGCGCGACGCGCGCTCGCGGAGGTCGCGCCCAGTAGCCCTGTGACCCGAGTCATGATTCTCGAGCGACAGGTGCGAGACTCTGTGGCCGTACCACGGTTCCGGGCCCTATTCGTGACCGGTCTGGCCCTTCTCGCGGGTGTATTGGCGCTGCTCGGCCTCTACGGGGTGCTCGCCTTCTCGGTGACGGCTCGACTTCGCGAGATGGGGGTCCGTATGGCGTTGGGGGCCACGGGTGGAAGTGTGGTGCGAGACGTGGTGCGGTCGGGGATCCGTCTGGCCGTGTGGGGTATCGTGCTCGGCTCTGCCGGCGCCTGGCTTGCCTCCGGCCTCCTGACGTCCTTCCTGTACTCCGTCGAGGCAACCCACCCGGTCGTGTACGGAGGGATTGCGGCGACCGTCCTGGTCGTCAGCGTGGTCGCGGCGCTCGGCCCTGCGCGACGTGCTGCTCGACTCAACCTTGTGGAGGTGTTGGGTGCGGAGTGATTCAGCGGGCCAATCGAGCCCCTAGTAGGACTCCGGCCACACCCACGATCGGGTTCACGGCGTAGAGCCAGCGCGGTTGCTGCAGCGAACTCATCGCGTCGAACATCGAGACGCCATCAGGTCGGGGTGCTAAGGATCCAGCTTCGGGTATCGCTTGGACGATGCCCACCACGACAACCATCGCGACCAGAAACCAAACGGCGCGAGTCGATTGGCCCGCTTTCGACGTCGCAAAGCCACCTGACATCGAAACCACGAAGCCGAGTGCGATCGAGGCGACGATCCACGATGTGGAGACATCCCACTCTCCTGGCTTGAACGATCCCTCGGCGCCGAGCAGACTCCATGTGCCGAGGAACAGGACGAAGGCGACGATGAACATCACGATGTAACCGAGGACGGCGGCACCGATGTCTTGGACGTGCCCGGTCATATCACGCTCCTGCTCCTGGAGCGGGGAAGCCTGTCACCCGAAGGATCGTCCCATCCGGAGCGGCCCGCACGTGATTGAACCCTTCTTGGACGCCTGTGGGACCCGTCGATCGCCAGCCGACTAGAGCTTCGCCCCGACAGATTCGCAGATCTCCTGTTGGCTCTAACGACCACCCGGGCATGAACCGGAAGCACATCATGATGTGCGTGCTCAGCAGCTCGACTCCTTCGGCGGCGGCCCAGTCGTCTCGAAAGACGACGTCATCGGCGCAGCAGGCTCGCAAAGTCTCCAGGCGCGTCTCTCCGTTCTGATCGTTCCACGCGGCGAACCACCCCTTTAAGCTACGCTCGAGCCCTACGTCGAGATCGCGCCGGTTCGCGAAGAGGGCCATTCGGCTGAGGTGGAACCTCCATCCACTCTCATGCTCCATCGCTTCCGAGCCGTCGGGTAGTTCACCATGGGTCAGGCGTACTCGGCACTTCGCACCGTCGGCGACGACTTCGAACGCGACTAACGACGATCCGGCTGGAAAGTGCTCAGACTGCGGGCCCGATTCGACGCCCCAAGTCAGTTCCAGGCGGCGTGCGTGCTCGTCGACGGAGACGATGGTACCGGCGACGACGGTCTGGAAGTTGGGGAAGTCCGCTCTGAACGGACTTCCGGGGACCGCTTCGAAGGTGACGTTCCCATCCATCCATCCCGAGAACAGATCGGGCGTGGTCAGGATCGCCCAGACCGTGTCCGCGCTTGCTTCGATCTCGCGTGTGAGATCGACGAGGGGAATGCGATCCGTCATTCGGACCTCCTCGGATGGTTCGTGGACTGTTCAACCCGTGACGCGTAGCTCGTGAGGGCATCCATCTTCTCGCTCCAGAACGTTTCCAGGACGATCGCCAACGTCCCGAGATCGCCTCTTCGTGCACGGTACCAACGTACGCGGCCGTCGCGGCGAACCGTCACCAGCCCGGCTGCCCGCAGCTTGGCGAGGTGTTGGGAAACGGCCGCGATGGTGACCGGCAGCCGGTCGGCGATCTCTCCGACGGAGAGCTCCCTCTCCCAGATCATCTCTAGGATCTCGAGGCGCCGGGGCTCCGTCGCGGTACGCATCGCTGCTGGTGAGAGTGTTCGAGTCATGACATATTTTAGCAACTACTTAAATATAGGGCAACGGTCTCAGCGCCGCGGTTCACCTGACCCGCCTTAAGAGCGAAGGATCTCTCGGGCGGCGTTGGCCCCTGGGGCGCCGATCACCCCACCGCCGGGGTGCGTTCCCGCTCCGCACATCCAGAGATGTGCGATGGGGCTCCGGTAACGAGAGGCGCTGGGGATGGGACGCATGAAGAGGAGCTGATCGAGCGTCATCTCGCCGTGGTAGATGTTGCCCTCTGCCATCCCAAGGTCGCGTTCGAGGTCGCGTGGAGAGACCACGTGCGAAGCCTCCACGAGTCCGTCGAAACCGGGCGCGTACTCCGCGACCGTCGAAATGACTCGGGCGGCCAACCCCTCCTTCGTGTGATCGTCCCACTCGCCTTCTGTGAGTGAGTACGGGGCGTATTGCACGACGATGGACGCCAGATGCGCTCCCGTCGGGGCGACCGTCGGGTCGGACAAGGACGGGATGGAGACCTCCAGGTAGGGCGCTTCGGAGATCTTTCCGTACTTCGCGGCGTCGTACGCTCGCTCCACGTACTCGAGGCTGGGCGAGATCGAGGTCGCCCCCCGAAGTCGCTCAGCCGAATCGGGGATCGCAGAGAAGCGCGGTACGTCGCGGAGCGCGAGGTGCACCTTCGCAGTAACCCCGCGGAAGCGGATGGCATCGACCTTCCGAGCCACCTCGACACCGAGTGCGGAGGGGTCGACCAGTCCGAAAAGGGTCGTGCGCGGATCGAGGCTCGAGACCACGCGCCGAGCGGAGAGTGCGTCTCCCCCCTCCAGCACGACCCCTGCTGCGCCGTCATCCCCGACGGAGATCTGCTCGACACGGGCTTCGGTACGAACCTCACCACCCGCCGCCCGAACGGCATTCGCCAACGCCTCTGCCAATCGGCCGATGCCGCCCTCGACACGTACCATGGGTCGGATCACTGGCCCCGCGCGGACCTGATGATGAAGAAATGACAGCGCGGTGCCAGCGCTCATCGGTCCCTGGCAGAGCCCGAGAACGGCGGCTCCCGCGAGTGTGCCCCGGACGAGGTCGTCCTCGAACCACTCGTCTACGAGCTCGTAGATCGACATCGGAAGTACGCGCAGCACCTCAGTCATCCGACGCTTTCCGAGCCGCCGAAGACGGTGCCCCAAACGAACCGCCGTTGCGAGATCACGCACGTCGGTCCCGGTCACGTCGGGTGGTGTCGCGTCCCAGACACCCGCCAAGAGTTCGCTCGCATCCACGACCAGCTGAACAAAGCCTGGCCATGCTTTCGCGTCGGAAGCCGAGCGGCGCGCGATCTCCGTCGCGGTGCGCTCGGGATCTCTCCAGAGCGTGAGTGACTCTCCTTCGATCGTCGGGGAGACCGAGCACGGGTCTGCAGCGAGAAGGCGGACCTCTGAGTCCGATATTCCCAGTCGGCGCAGGAGGTCCGGATCCACTCCTCCAATACGATGAGCGAATCGGTCGACCCGGAAGCCGGGGAAGACCTCCTCCGTTGCGGCGGCACCACCTATGGCTTCTCGAGCTTCGAGAACGACGACCCGCTGACCCGCTCGGGCCAACAATGCTCCCGCGATGAGCCCGTTGTGGCCCGCCCCGACGACGATGGTGTCGTACGACGTCATAGGCGCCCACCGAGGATCTTCATGGCGGCGAGGCGGCCCGACGCTCCGGTGACGCCTCCACCCGGGTGTGTACCTGAGCCGGCCTGGTAGTACCCACGGATCGGGGTCGTGAAGTCGGCCCATCCGGCCGCGGGCCGGAAGCAGAAGAGCTGCTGCAGGGAGAGTTCACCATGGAAGATGTTTCCACTGGTGAGCCCCATGCTGTTCTCGATGTCCCACGGAGTGAGGACCTGCCGGTGCAAGATGGCGTCCGGCAAGTTGGGTGCGTACTCGGAAAGGGTGCGGATCACCGCATCTCCGAAGGCTTCCCGTTTCGACTCGTCCCACCCGCCGCGAAGGTCCGAAGGCGCGTATTGGACGAAGATCGACATCACGTGCTTCCCGGGCGGTGCCATCTCCGGGTCGATCATCGAGGGGATGATGATGTCCATGTACGGCTTGGACGAGAAGTCCCCGTACTTGGCTTCGTCGTACGCCCGTTCCAGGTAGTCGATGCTGGGTGAGATCGAGATGGCGCCCTGGTGCAGTGGCCCGATCCCGGGCTTGGCGTTGAAGTCGGGAAGCTCGCTGAGCGAGAGATTCACCTTGCCCGAGGAGCCGCGTATGCGGAAGCGCTGGATGTCCCGAACGAAGTCGTCCGGAAGGTGGCGGGCACCCACCAACTCCAAGAAGGTGAGCTTTGGATCGAGGCCCGACACCACGATGGGCGCCTCGTAGCTGTCCCCGTTCGCCAAGGCCACTCCGACGGCTCGCCCTCCCTTTACGATCACCTCGGCAACCGGGGCCTCCGTCCGGATCTCTGCCCCGTGTTCGATTGCCGCGCCCGCGATCGCCATGCTCACCGCGCCGGTACCGCCCTTCGCAAAGCCCCACGCGCGCATGGCACCGTCGATTTCGCCCATGTAGTGGTGTAGCAAGACATACGCGGTCCCGGGAGAGCGAGGGCCCAGGAAGGTCCCGATGATGCCGCTGGCGGACATGGTTGCCTTCAGCGCCTCGGTCTCGAACCACTCCGCGAGGTAATCGGCAGAGCTCATCGTCATGAGCTTGTGCAAGGCGTGGAACTGCTCGTGTCCTAGCCCTCGGAAGTGCTTCCCGACTTTCAAGAAGCCCATCAGGTCCCGGGGACTCATCGAGGTCGGGTCGGGCGGGATCATCGCGAGAATCGGCTTCACGGCGACGGCAAGTTGGTACATCAGCTTGCCGAAGTCGTCGTACGTGTCCGCGTCGCGTGGGGAGTGTCGGTACAGTTCACGCCGCGTCTGGTCATGGTCCGCCCACCGCACCAGATAGTCGTCGTCCGGTAGCGGCGTAAACGTGCTTTCGAGGGGGAGGATCTTCAGGCCGTGTTTCGGAAGCTCCAGGTCCCGAATGATCTCGGGGCGAAGGAGGCTCACCACGTAGGAGCACACTGAGTACTTGAAGCCCGGGTAGATCTCTTCCGTGACCGCCGCGCCGCCGAGCACGTGCCGCTGCTCGAAGACGATCACCTTCTTGCCTGCTCGAGCGAGGTAGGCCGCCGCGACCAATCCGTTGTGCCCACCTCCGATGACGATGGCGTCGTAGCGCGATGCACTCACGTCGCGGCGCCCCTCTTGGAGGCATCGGGTGTGCTGCGTTTCCGGTCGGGATTGAAGAACTGGGTGTCGGTGACCACGGCCGAGGCTTTCTTGCGCTGATGCTCGACGGTGATCTCGAGCGAGACCTTCGTCCCGTTCTTCGTGTGAGGGGTGCGTAAGTGGGCCAATGCGATGTATTGCTTGAGCATCGGCGACCAGCAGCCACTCGTCGCGTACCCCACCTGTTCTCCCCCGACATAGATCGGGCGGCTCACGCGCCACCCTTCCGAGGGGAGCTGGGGGGGGAGGCCGACCTCGGCGAAGAGCCCCTCCATCGAGTCCCAGTCGACGGCGATCCCTTTGAACTCCCACTGCGGACCGCGCTGTTTCTCTTCGATGAGCGCTTGCCGGCCGACGAAGGGTCCGGCGTCGAGCTTGACTGCCCAGCCGAGCCCGAGTTCGAAGGGCGACGACTTGCGGTCCTCGATTACCGCCCGATGGGCCGGGACGTAGTCCACATCGATGAGAATTAAACCGGCTTCGACCCGGACCATGTCGAGTGCAAGCAGTCCCGCCGGAACGATCCGATGGGGTGCGCCCGACTCCATCAGGCCATCCCAAAGTCTTTCTGCGTGCTCGGGTCGAGTCCAAATCTCGTACCCGAGGTCTCCGGTGTACCCTGTGCGGGTAATTTCAACGGGTACGCCGGCGATCTCCCCCGTGGTGAGTCGGAAGAAGCCGAGGTCGTCGGCGACGCCGCGGGCCGCATCGTGGAGAATCATCCGGGCGTTCGGCCCCTGAAGTGCGAGAGCCGCGACGTCATCGGAGATGTCGGAGACCGATACGTCCATGCCCCGGGCGTTGTCCTGGAGCCAGCGGAGATTCGGGAGAGCCGAGGTCAGCCGAAAGGCCGAAGGCTCGAGCCTGGTCAGCGTACCGTCATCCAAGACCTTCCCGTCGTCGTCGCACCACGGGGTGTACTGGACCTGGTGTAGCTTGCACTTCGTGACGTCGCGTGTGACGACCCGATCCAAGAGCCGCTCGGCATCAGGGCCGTCGATCCGATACTTGTGCAGCGGGGATACGTCGAGAAGGCCGGCGGAATTCCGGATCGCCCAGTACTCGCGGTCGTGATGGAGCTCATACGAACTCGCTGCAACGTAGCCTGCCCAGCGGCGCCAGTTCATGGCTTCGCACAACGGGGCGGTTCGGGAGTGGAAGGGGGTGGTCCGGAGCATGGCGCGCCAGTCTACACGTCCCATAGCTTCGGCGCATCCCCACCGTGACTGAAAACCCCCGATCCATGACGACCCGAACGTCCGAGGGCGCCAAGACCCTGGCGCGCCGCTACTACGTGGATCCCGGCGTCTACGACGACGAGACCCGCTCCATATTCTTGCGCCGATGGCTCTACGTGGGGCGCGCGGCATCATTGAAGGAGCCCGGTGCGTACTGCCTCTACGAGCTCGAGAACGAGAGTGTCATCGTAGTGCGGGATCACGACGGATCGGTGCGTGCCTTCCACAACGTATGCCGGCACCGCGGCACGCGGCTCGTCGACGAACCGGACGGAGTGTTGTCTCGCTCCATCCAATGTCCCTACCACGCTTGGACGTACGCGCTGGACGGGTCGTTGATCGGGGCCCCGTTCATGGACGAAGTGCCGTCGTTTCGCAAGGACGAATACCCGTTGATCCCAGTCGCGTGTATCGAGTGGGAGGGGTGCCTGTTCCTCAACTTCGGTGCGGATCCCGAGCCGTTCGAAACGGCGTTTCAGCCGTTGATCGGCAAGTTCGACAAGTGGCAACTCGACGAGCTGGAGATCGCCCACACCATCACGTACGAGTTGGAGGCCAACTGGAAGTTGGTCTTCCAGAACTACTCCGAATGCTATCACTGTCCCGCGCTCCATCCGGTGCTTAACCAGCTCACTCCGTTTCGGGATGCGTGGAACGATCTGGAAGAGGGGCCCTTCCTCGGCGGACCGATGCGCATGTCGATCCCGGGCGGCAGCATGACGATGTCCGGTCAGCGCTGCGCACCGCCCCTAGCCGGAGTAACGGGGGATGACCTCGACCTCGTGCAGTACTACACGATCTTTCCCAACCTCCTACTCAGCCTGCACCCAGATTACGTCTTGATGCACCGAATCGATCGGGTTGCGACGGATCGGACGCGCATCGTCTGCGACTGGCTCTTCCATCCGAGTGCGATCGCCCTCGATGACTTCGATCCCACTGGGGCCATCGACTTTTGGAACATGACCAACCGTCAGGACTGGCGGGTGAGTGAACTCTCTCAGAAGGGCATCGCGTCCAGAGCGTATACACCGGGTCCGTACGCCGAGTTAGAGAGCATGATCGCAGCGTGGGATCGTGCCTACTTGGAGGCGCTCGAGGGGTGAGCCCGGGCTAGGTTGCGGCGTGCCGTGATTCATGGCCGAAGATTTGTTCGATGGCCCGGTACCTATAGTCGAAGATCTCGTTGAGCTGCCGCTGAATGACCAGCTTATGGGTTGCGTGGCCCAAGAGACCGAACGGGAGTTCGTATCGGACCTCGTCCGTCATGCGCACGCCTTGGTCGACCACCTCGAAGCGGTGGACATGATACCAACTTCGGTACGGACCCGAGACCATCTCGTCGGCGAAACGACGAGGAGGCTCATACTCGGTGATTCGCGTCCGCCAGCGGATTGGGAAGACCTGCCACCTGAGCCGATAGACGATCTCTGTTCCGAGACAAACCGACGGATCCGTCGAGCGGAGAATGCGGAAGCGAAGCCACGGTGGAGTGATCTCGCCCAGATTCCGAGGGTCTTCAAAGAAAGAGAACACCTCGTCGATTCCCGCTTGGAGATGTTGTGTCCTACGGAGTAGGTGAGACCTCCGAAGGCGTGGGGTCATACTTCCGCGGGGGCTCTGAAGCGGTAGTGACCGACGTGCCACTCCGAACCTCCTCGATACCCGAAGAGCTCCTCACAAGCGAGGAAGAAGAGGCGCCAGCGGTGATACCAACGTGTGGCGTCTGATCCGTACCCTTCGGCTAGGATATCGAGAGCGAGTTGCCGACGGGACTCGAGCTGTTCCCGCCAAGCCCGCGCGGTCCGCGAATAGTGGAGTCCTGAGACCCGCCACTGCTCCTCGCATTGAAGATCTTCGTTGAACAGGGGGAGTAGGTCGTAAGACGGCATGATTCCCCCGGTGAAGAAGTGACGCCCCATCCAGTTACCGGACCCCTCGACCTCGTACGGATAGGCATGTCGAGCGTGGCAGAAGACGTGCACGAAGAGACGACCTTCTTCTCGCAACCAACTGCGGACGCGGCGTAGGAGTCTCTGGTAGTTCCGCATATGCTCGAACATTTCGACGCTGACGACCCGATCGAAGCGCGTGCCCGGATCGAAGCCGTTCATGTCCGCCGTGATGACGCTCACGTTGTCTGGGGCGCGAGCTTCGATGAACTCACGTTGTGGGCCCGAGTTCGATACGGCGGTGATGTGGCTCGAAGGGTACAGCTCGGCCATGTAGAGCGTGAGCGATCCCCAACCGCAGCCGAGCTCTAGGATGTCCTGTCCGTCGATCAGGGCCGCCCGCTCGCACGTCAGTGCGAGCATATCGGATTCGGCCTCCGCGAGTGAAGGACAGCCGTCGCGCCAGAAGGCGGAGCTGTACTTGAGCCGAGGTCCCAAGACAGTCTCGAAGAAACGGGCGGGTACTTCGTAGTGTTGCTCGTTCGCTTTCTCAGGAGTAAGCGCAATGGGGCTCTCCTCCAGCGTCTTCTTGAAATCGGCCGGGGTGGGTCCACGCGTCGCTTCCGAGAGTCGCTGTCGGAGGAGCGCCCGAACGCCGAGTCGAAGGATCCAAAGAGGAACGAGACCCTTCTCCGCGAGTGTGATGGGGAGTGATTCGCTCATGATGCGCGTGGGGGCCATGGAAAGAAGACACTCGTGGTACGCTGATACTCCCGGTACGCCTCCCCGCGACTCCGGAGAGCTTGCTGCTCGGTGTACGGAATTCCGGTGACGCGAAACAAAAAGAGGAGCATCGCTATGGGGCCGATCCACGTGATGGCGGCTCCACCTCCTACGAGCACATAACTCCACCAATGGAGCCACTCGAAGAAGTAGTTCGGGTGGCGCGAGTAGTGCCACAGCCCGGATCGACACACCTGGCCCGCGCGGCTTGGATCGTTTCTGAAGCGCGTAAGCTGGTGGTCAGCAACCGCCTCTCCACCCACTGCGATCACCCAAATCAGCACGGCTACGGCCGCTGCCGGGCCCAACTGCGCGCCCTGCATCGCTCGGTAAATCGGAAGTGAGAAGAGGACGGCGACGGCAGCTTGTAGTTGATAGAAGACGAAGAAGACGGGCTGGGCCTTGGGCCCAAGGGTGGAGCGCATGTGTTGGTAGCGACCGTCTTCCTCTTGGCGACCGAGCACTCGATTGCGGAGCAGGTAAATTCCGAGCCGGCCCGCCCAAACCGCCGCCATGGTCGTCACGAGCATCCGTCGCCAGAGGTCCCCCTCTCCCGTGACTCCGTAGTAGATCGACAAGCAGAAGAGGCCGGCGGCCCAGCCAACGTCGACACTTGTCGCGTCTTTGCTGTACAGCTGGTAGAGCCATAAGGAAGCGAGCGCGACCGCCAAGACGAGCCAGCCGATGACGATGGGGTGTGTCATGGACGACCTTCGACGGAGGCGCCCGCCTCTTGTGAATAGACATGGCTGGGAATCGCGAGGCCTTGGGGAAGCTCCCACGACGCGGATGGTCCGGCGAAGAGGAGTTGATTGCTTCTCAGTACGCCGGCGGAGAAGCCTCCCCGGCAGTACGCGAAGTAGAACGTCCAAAGCTTCCGGAAGGCTTCATCGAAGCCCATCGCCGAGATGCGAGGCCATTGCCCGTTGAAGCGGGCATCCCAACGTCGGAGCGTCTCGGCGTAGTGCGGAGTCAGGTCGCCCTGAGAGACCAGCTTCAGTTCTGCGGTTCGAGCACTGGCCCGTAGTGCCCCCATGGACGGGATGAAGCTGCCGGGAAAGATGTACTTCTTGATGAAGTCCACTTGCCGCTGCCGAGGGTCGTACCAATCGTCGAGTATCGTGATGGCTTGGATCGCGGCTAAGCCCCGGGGGCCGATGAGGTCGGCGCACTTCTGGAAAAACGTGTCGAGGTACTGATGTCCCACCGCTTCGATCATCTCGATGCTCACGAGCTTGTCGTACTCACCACGAAGATCTCGGTAGTCTTGCATGAGGAGCTCGACCCGATCCCCCACGCCTGCATCCTCTACCCGCTGGGATGCCAACGAGTGCTGTTCGCGAGAGATGGTGGTGGTGGTGACCCGGCACCCGTAGTGCGTTGCCGCGTGGATCGCGAATCCTCCCCACCCGGTCCCGATTTCGACGACATGGTCAGCCTCGGAAAGGTGTAGGAGCCGACAAAGTCGGTCGTACTTGGCTGCGGAAGCCTCTGCCAACGTGGCGTCAGGATGTTCGAAGAGCGCTGCAGAGTACGTCAGTGTCTCATCCAGGAAGGCGGCAAAGAAGTCGTTGCCGAGGTCGTAATGAGCCTGGATGTTCCGAGCGCTCCCGCTCCGCGTATTCCGATTCAGAAGCCGCAAAGGGGCGAGTAGTGGTGCCGACAGCTGCGCGAGGCCTCGCTCGAGGCCATCGAGGGTCTCGCGATTCCGTGCGAGGAGCTCGACCACAGCGGCGAGATCCGGGGACGCCCACTCGTCACGTACGAAAGACTCTGCGGCCCCGATGTGACCTCCGAGCGCGACCGCCCGGAAGAACGCAGGGTCGAGGACTGTGAGTGACGCTACGGGGTGGCCGCCGTCGCCGAAGCGATGCTCCACGTTGCGGTGGCGGACCGTGAGTCGGCCGTGAGTCAGGCCGGCTAGCTTTCGCAGCGCCATCCGTTCGAAAAGCCCCGCGATCATGATGGGTTCGGGGAAGCGGGGTGCGGATGATAGGGGGTCTTCTTGAGCCTGAGTCGCAGCGCTTGCCCGTAGATGCCGGCGAGCACCTTGAGCGTCATGAACGGATAGGTGGCAAGCACGGCGGCGAGTGACCGCGAGGAGATAGCGTGCCGTTCGAGTGTGAGACTGGCGTCGAAGAGCTTGGTCCCCTCGTGATGGTTCTCCATGTGAACGGAAAGGCGTTCTCCAGGGTCGGTGAATCGCCACGAGTACTCTTGGTCCATCGGCATGAAGGGCGAGATGTGAAACTCCTTGCCGAACCGATGGGTCGTATCTGTGGCAGCGCGATTGGACGACGCTCGCACTGCGTAGACGTGTCGTTCCTTCCAAGGCGTGTTCGTGATCTCGGCCAGGATGGTCTCGACTCGCTCGTTTCTCGAGAAGCAGTAGTAGAACGAGACGGGGTTCATGATGTAGCCGAAGTACCTCAGGTGAGTCAGTAGGCGGACTGGGCCGTCCGGCCTCGTCCCGGTGAGACGCTCGGCTTCGTCGCGAACGGCCGTATCGAGCGCGACCCCCTCCGAGCCCAGATAGTCACTCCGGCGAAACCATGCCGGCGCCGCACGTCGCGCCGACCAGAGCCAGTGCGAGTCGAAGAGTCGTGGCAACTCGGCTAGGTCGAGGTACATCATGAAGAGTCGGTACGAGAAGGTGTGCCGAGTGGGCGCAAGACGACGGTGCCGGATGTTGCCGCGATAGATGGCGCTCTTCATGCACCGACCCCGAAACGTTCGGCCACTTGATATGCGCTCCTCACTCCATCCTCGTGGAAGCCGAAGCCCCAATACGCGCCGCAAAAATGCGTTCGGCCCACACCGTTGATTCGACTGTGTGCGTGCTGGGCGCGGATGCCATCCAGAGTGAAGCGGGGGTGTGAGAACTCGGTCCGGAAGAGGATGCGGTCGGGGTCGATGGTGGTCCGGTCGTTGAGCGTGACGAGAAAGGTCGTTGGGCTCCGAACCGATTGGAGACGGTTCATGTTGTACGTCACGGTGGGTGCTTCGTCGGCGTTGGCGTTCACCCGATAGTTCCACGAAGCCCATGCTTCCCGTGCGGCCGGCAGGATGTTTGTGTCCGTATGGAGCACGACCGAGTTCCGTTGGAAGGGGAGACTGGCGAGCGTCGTCCGCTCGAGCTCCGACGGCGGATCCAGCAAAGCCAGGGCTTGATCGGCGTGGCAGGCGAAGACGACGTGGTCGAAGGGCTCACCGTCGATCCGCACCTCGTCCGGCCCTCTCTGGACTGACTGGATCGGTCGCCTTAAGCGAAGCCGATGCTCGAACGGGGCTATCAAGCGCTCGACGTACCGGCGCGATCCCCCGGGTACCACGAGCCACTCTGGTTGCTCTCGCGCCGAGAGCATTCCGTGGTTGTCGAAGAATCGCACGAAGAAGTGCGCGGGCATCTCGAGGACCGAGCCTCTGGGAATCGACCAGAGCGCGGAACCCATGGGCTCCAAGAACTCCTCGACAAACGCCTGACCAAAGGCTGCGGCGTGTAGGTACTCACCGAGGGTCATGGAAGCGGCCCACGATCGGGTGGCCCACCGCGCGTCGCGCTGAAAGCGGAGGATCTCCGCTACCATCCGATAAAAACGGGGTCGAAGGAGATTCTCACGCTGTGAGAAGAGCGAGCGCACGGTTGCGGTACTGTACTCGATACCGCTCCGGTCCGACCGCACGCCGAAGCTCATGTCCGACGCTTGCCCTGTAAGCCCGAGGTCTTGGAGAATACGGGTGAAGAGAGGGTAGTTGGTCTCGTTGTACACGATGAAACCGACATCCACCTGGTGCCGCCCACCGACTTCATCGCTGACGGCAACCGTGCGGACGTGGCCTCCGACCCGGTCTCTCGCCTCGAAGACGGTAACCTCGTGCCGCGGGTGAAGGAGGTGCGCAGTGACCAAACCCGACACACCTCCGCCGATGATTCCGATCCGTTGCCGTTCCACCGACGTCTAATCCCTACGCTCCTGGGGAAACTTTGTACAAGATTTGTACAAGATATGAACAAGTCGTTACACCGGTGTCAAGCTATCCAGGGGAAATGTTTGACAGCGGTTGGACGACTTGCTAGAGTCCGGGCATGGTCGATCGTGACGACATGCCCAAGCATCCCATCCGGGTGGTGGCTAGACGCACCGGATTGAGTACGGCAGCCATTCGCGCCTGGGAACGCAGATACGCGGCCGTGGAGCCGACGCGATCGGAGGGAGGGCAGCGTCTCTACTCCGACAAGAATCTGAGACGGCTCGAAGCCCTCAGGGAGCTAACGGAGCGAGGTCGCTCGATCAGCTCGGTGGCGGGACTAGATGACGAAGCGCTGGCCGGCCTCCTCTTAGAGGATCGGATGTCGGATGGAAGGCGCCTCACGGCTCCGACCCGACATGATGCGGAGGGCCGGATCGAAGTCGCCTACTCGTGCATTCTGGATTTCGACGGCAGTGGGCTCGAACGGGTGCTGTGGCAGTCCTTTTCACAGATGGGGTGCGACGCGTTCCTCGAGGGGGTAGTAGGGCCTCTACTTCAGCGTGTGGGGATGGGGTGGCACGACGGGCACCTCACGCCGGCGCAGGAGCATTTCGGATCGGAGGTCATCGACCGCGTGCTGGAGCGATGCGCGGCCCGGGCCAGTGACGACGGTGGGCCTACCATGGTCGTGACGACGCTTCCGGACGAGCCCCACGGACTCGGAGCACGCATCGTGGCTACGGCGGCTAGCGTGAGGGGGTGGCGGGTGGCCTATCTGGGGACGGACCTCCCAGTTGAGGAGATCGTCGCCGCAGCGGATGCCGTCGAGGCGCGAGCCGTCGCGGTTTCGATCGTATCGACGGCTCGGATGGGTGAAACGCAGGCAGCGTTGAGGGCTTTGCGGTCTCGGCTGTCACCCTCGCGAGCGCTACTTGTCGGGGGGCGCGCGGTCGGTGCCCTCGATCGGTCCGGGATGCAGCCGGGCCTCTGGGTGTATGAAGAGCTGAGGTCGTTACCGCACGCCGCCCACGATTTTGCGGAGTCGTCTGAGTCTTAGGGCTCCGTCTTCGCGGTGCTGCTGGGGTGTTCTACCTAACACGGCCCAGTCTCTCGCCTACCCTCCGGTCGCGAGCCGTTCGTAAACGCAGTCCGTGTGTCCAATCTTTGTACAAGTAAATGCTTGACATCGGACCGGTTTTTCGTCATATGTACAACTATAACTTGTACAAATGCGAACGGAGGTAGTCATGGGCTGGTTAAAGGACACTCGGGCGAGAGTCGCCGTGGTGACGGCGCTCGGCTTTGGCGTCGCGGGTTGCGGAGAAGATGGGGTCACTCCTGTCGAGTTGGATGACATCGCTACCATCGCTGCCGAGGCTTCGGACGTAAGCACACTCGCGGCCGCGTTGAACGCGTCCGGACTCGATGCCGTGCTGGCGGGCGATGGACCCTTCACGGTCTTTGCCCCCAGGAATGCGGCCTTCGACGCGCTGGGTGCCGATGTGGTTGCAGCGCTTCTCGAGGCCGGTAACTCGGAGCTGCTGGGTGAGGTGCTTACCTACCACGTCGTGTCTGGGATCGCGGCGATGTCAGATGGCCTTACCGACGGTCAGATGGTTACGACGGTCCAGGGTGAAGAACTCACGATCGGGGTTGATGGAACATCGGTCACGGTGAATGGAGCGAACGTCGTGACGGCGGACATCGAGGGAAGCAACGGAGTGATCCACATCATCGATGCGGTTCTCCTTCCCACGGTCGATGTCGTCGACCGCGCGATCCTGAGTGACGATACCCAGACGTTGGTCGCGGCCTTGGCTGCCGGAGAGCTCGTGACGACGCTTCGGGGAACCGGGCCGTTCACCGTATTCGCGCCGGTCGATGCCGCCTTCGATGCACTCGGTACGGATCAACTCGACATCTTGCTTGACCCTGCGAATATCGACCTTCTGCAGAAGGTGCTCACGTATCACGTCGTGCCGGGAGAGCTGCGTGCGGCCGATCTGGTGGATGGCTCGGACCTAGCGACCGTGGAGGGCTCGACGGTCTCGATCGATTTGAGCGGCTCCGCCCCCATGGTGAACGGTGCGGAGATCGTAGCGACGGACATCGTAGCCGGTAATGGGGTGATTCACCTGATCGATGTCGTTCTGACCGATCACGCCGACATCGTCGATGTGGCCGTCCTGAATGGCTTCTCCACCCTCGTCGATTTGGTCGGGACCGCTGGCTTGGAGGCGACGCTTCGGTCGGACAACTCAGGGAACGGATTCACTGTCTTCGCGCCGACGAATGCGGCCTTCGCCGCACTCACAGCCGTCCCCATGGGCCAAGACCTGGTTGATGTTCTGACCTATCACGTCGTGAGCGGCACTGTCTTCTCCGGAGATCTTTCGGACGGCCAGGTCGTGCCGACAGTGGAAGGGACAACGTTCGAGGTCGGCATCTCGGGTTCGGATGTCATGTTGACGGACGGGAGCGGCAACACCGTGGACGTCGTGCTGACGGATGTTGCCGCCAGCAACGGAGTGATTCATGTGGTGGACGCGGTGTTGCTGCCGAACTAGACCCGGCGGTCCGAGCTATAGCACGCCTTCGGAGTAGAAGAGGCTCCGGTTCATCCAGGACCGGAGCCTCTCTTGCACTGAACGTTGTGCTACCCGCTGTACCTGGCCGTTCGTAGCTTCGAGATATGACGAACTGTCCCAACTGCTCGACCCGAATGGAACTCCACGCCTTCGAAGGCGTGTACGGCCCAGAGATCGAAGTCGACCTTTGCTTCTCCTGCCACCTCATATGGCTCGATAAGCGTGAGTCGCTGCACCTCGCTCCAGGGGGCACTATGGAGCTATTCCGTGTGCTGCATGACCATCGGGACGATGCTCGACACGCGCTGCGTCGCCGACTCCCGTGCGCCCGCTGCGAGCGACGACTGAGCCTGCACAATGACGTGGGGAAGGCGGGTCGGTTCCACTACTTCGCCTGCCCGGCCGGAGATGGACGCCTGACGCCTTTCTCGGAGTTCTTGAAGGAAAAACAGTTCGTTCGGGCGCTCACGCCCCTCGAGAAGACCCGTGTCCGGGCCGAGCTCAAGAACGTTCAGTGTTCGAGTTGCGGTGCCCCGGTGGATCTCGAACGGGGCTTCGATTGCGGGCACTGCGGCGCGCCGCTGACGGTGCTCGACGCAGACGCCGTCAAGAAGACCCTCCAAGAGTTGGACGATCGTCATCAGAGTCGGCAGGGAGACACGAAGGAGAAGGAAGCGCGGGCGAGAGCGCTGGCCGAGCTGGAAGCGGCTCGCTCCTACCCGGAAGACTTCGCTGCCCCCGAGCGCGGGCTGGGCCTGAATCGACCGATCGGGCTGGGGAAGGGGGGGGAGGTGGTCGCGGATCTTCTATCGCTATCGATGGGGTACCTATTCGGGAAGCGGTAGTCGACCCCGTGGTCGACCCTTGCGGCCAGTGCAGCCCCCCACCTGATTGGTAGAATGGACACTCTCGCAAATCGTTGCTCCCGCTCGGCGGGTTGGTTTCTCGCCGCCACAGTCGGGGCATTCGTTCTGGTTTCTCCCGCGGCCTCGTCGGCCCAAGAAGAGGATGCCGCGGTGGTTGCCGTGCTTCGCTTCGACAACAACACGGGCGACGAGAAGTACGAACACCTCGGTCGGGCCTTCTCCAGCATGATGATCTCGGATCTGTCGGTGATCGAGCGCATTCGGCTGGTCGAGCGCGAGCGCCTCGAGGACCTGGTCGCAGAACTCGATCTCCAACAGTCTGGCTACGTCGACCCAGAAACCGCGCAGAGCGTTGGGATGATCATCGGGGCCGAGTATACCGTCGTGGGAGCTTTCGTCACGGTGGAGCCGGAGATGCGCCTCGACACTCGAGTCGCCGAAGTCGAAACATCCGAGATCGTGACGACCGCCCAAGTCGTGGGGGAAGAAGAGTCACTCTTCGATCTCCAGCAACGCCTAGCGGACGAACTGATTGCCGGCCTCGAGATCGTACTCACCGAAGAAGAGGCGGAACGGCTGAGAGAGCGGCAGGAAGCGAATCGGATCGATGACATCGAGACCGCGCTCATGTTCTCCGAAGCGCTTTGTCTCTTTGACTACGGGGCCTACGTCGACGCCGCGGAAGTCATGACCGACGTGCAACGGCGCGCGCCGGGCTCGGCGCTGGTCGGAGCCACCGCGAGTCTCTTACGCGATCGCGCAGAGGATGAGGCGAAGAATCGTGTTGAACGCGAGGTCAACCGTAGGATCGGAGGTTTGCTAGGGAGAAGGAGCAGCGCCCCCAGCCGACCTCCGCGCCCGGCGGAGTGCGGGTGACCGCACTCTAGACCAGCGTAGCCAGCACCTCTTCGATCAGGGTGTCGAGCGTAGCGGTGAACTCCGGAAGCCCCTTCGTGACTTCAGCGACGCGGGCCTGCGTCGCCTTGATCTCGACGATCTTGGCGTCTGTCAGCTTCTGACGGGACGGGGTGCTGCGCTCCATCCCCTCTGCTGCACTGGTCACCTCAGAGGCTTCGTTGAGCTCCAACTCCTCCGTTCTCGTGACGAGGTTCTTGGAGGCGTCACGAGCCGTGTAGTCATACTGGAGCATCAGCGGATACTCGGTCTTGGAGCTGGCCGCCATCTTGTGGAGCGATGCGGCGAACTTGGCGAGCTCCTTCGTCTCCTTCTTCTTGACCGCCAACTCCCCCTCGAGGTCCTTCGCGATCGCCTTTGCGCCGTTCCGTGTCAGGCGGAGCACGATCTTGCGGATCTCACGAACCGGCTCGTCCGTGCCGAGTGCGAGCTCGTTCCACCCCAGCTCTTCGGCCGCTGAAGCGAGTGCGCGACGGAGCTGTTCGCCTTGGCGGACGTTCAGTTGCCCCTCTTGTTCGAACTTGGCGATTGCGAGGGCGGCGATGTCGCGGAAGGTCTGACGGAGTTCAGCAGAATGGGCCATTACAAAGGATTTCGGTGAGAAGCTGGCCGGAACGGCAGGCATCAATCTAAAAGGGTCGGCAACCGATCGAAGACCAGAGCCGAAAATCCACGTTCTACAAAGGCTTTCCGGCGGTTCGGGGTGGCCGCACCACGCCACCGCCCCCAGATTTCCCGCCCTCCCCTTCCACTCCGGATTCTGGTGGTCGCTATGATCCACGCCTCGAAGGCCGCGCCTCGCTTTTCTCTTCTCGCGATCGTTTTCTTCGCGCTCGGCGCTCCCGAAGCCGTTGAGGGGCAACGAGGAGCATCGGGTCCCCCCGAGCACGCGAGTGTCACCCCGATCAACGGTGAGCTCCCGAATCCCTATCGCACGGAGCGCGACTTCGGGGTTCTGCCCAATGGTCGGGAGTGGGGTTCGGTGAGCGCGATCCACGTCGATACCGACGGAGTCCACGTGTGGGCAGGGGATCGGTGTGGTGTGAACTCGTGTGCCGAATCAGGAGTCCACCCGATCGTGAGACTCGACCCCGAGGGTAACGTCGTCACGGCGTTCGGTGCCGGACTGATCACGTGGCCTCACGGGATGGACATCGACTCGGAAGGGAACGTCTGGGTGGCGGATGCCCGGTCGCCCAATGCTCGAGAACTCGAGCGTACCCCGGACGCCGTGATGAATGGCCATGCGGTCCGCAAGTTCAGTCGAACGGGAGAGCTCCTGTTGACGATCGGCACGCCTGGCGAGGCTGGAGATCCCCCACACCAGCTGACGGAACCGAACGACGTTCTGGTTGCCCCGGACGGATCGATCTTCATCGCGGAGACCCACTCCGCCCAGTACACCGACGACCCAACCTCGGCAGCAGCCAAGAGTCGAGTGAGTAAGTACGCGCCCGACGGCACTTTCATCATGAGTTTCGGAGAGTGGGGGTACGCGGATGGTCAGTTCCGGTCGCCCCATGCCATGGCAATGGACTCGCAAGGCCGACTCTTTGTGTCCGACCGAGGGAACCGACGCATTCAGATCTTCGATCAGGAAGGCAATCACCTCGACACGTGGTATCACTTCTCGCGGAATAGCGGGATCTACATCGACGCCGATGACGTGTTGTATGCGATCGATTCCGAGTCCGATGAGAACTACAACCCCGGCGGATGGGAGAAGGGGTTGCGTGTGGGGAGTGCCGAGACGGGCGAGGTGTGGTACTTCGTGCCCGCCCATGAATCCCCCCGGCCCTCCGGAATGGGGGGAGTAGGCACCATGGGAGAAGGGGTCACGGTCGACGCCCAAGGGAACGTCTACGCGGGCGAGGTTGGGCCAGTTCAGGGCGTGACGCGCTTCGTGCCCAGGGAGCGGTAGCTCCCACGCATGGATCAGGCGGTTCGACTCGCCCCCTCACCCCCGCCGAATCAGGTAGAGGCGGTCGCGGAGGTGATGCGAGGACGTCGCACAGTGGTTCTGGCAGGAGCCGGGTGCAGCACGGAGTCGGGTATCCCGGACTACCGGGGGGCTGACGGGCGCAAGAGAAAACGACCACCGGTCCAATACGGCGACTTCGTCCGGTCCGACGAAGCGCGACGGCGCTACTGGGCTCGTAGCACGATCGGTTGGGGGAGGATGCATCGAGCCGAGCCCAACGCCGCGCATCGAGCCCTCGCGTCGCTGGAGACCGCGGGTCTCGTGAACGGAATCATCACGCAGAACGTCGATGGGCTCCACCACGCCGCCGGGAGCCGAAGGGTGGTCGAGCTCCACGGTGCGCTGGCCGGGGTGATTTGCTTGGACTGTGGCGCGCATGAGACGAGGCGCGACGTCCAGAACCGACTCTCGGCGATGAACGCCCAGTGGCTGTCCATGCACTCCGGACTGAGTACTCCGGCCCCTGACGGCGATGCCGATGTGCAGGATGACGCATACGGCGACTTCCGCGTGCCCTCGTGCTCGGTCTGTCAGGGCGTGATCAAGCCCGATGTCGTGTTCTTCGGAGAAACCGTTCCAAAGGATAGGGTCGGGGCTTCATGGGAGATGGTCGACGAAGCCGACGCGCTGCTCGTAGTTGGATCCTCACTCGCAGTCTTCTCGGGGCGGCGCTTCGTGTATGGTGCGGTCGAGCGGGGAATGCCCGTGCTCGTGGCCAATCTCGGACCGACGAGAGCCGATGAGCTCGCGGTAGCGAAGGTGGAAGGCCGTCTTGGAGAGAGCGTCCCACTCTTGGCACAGGTGCTCGGCGCTACTGAGTAGCGCCGAAGAGCTTCACTGCGCCAGATGAACCACGAGACTCCGTCCCGCTCCTCGAGTGCGGTGTTCCCACACGTAAACGCCCTGCCACGTCCCCAAGCTGAGCTGCCCGTGCTCGAATGGGATGGAGAGGGTGGTCGCGGTGAGTGCGGACCGGATGTGCGCCGGCATGTCATCCGGACCCTCGAAGGTGTGGGTATAGGCAGGGTCTCCTTCCGGAACGAGCCGCTCGATCCACGCCTCCAGATCTGCTCGGGCAGAAGGGTCGGCGTTCTCCTGAATCGTCAGACTCGCCGACGTATGCTGGATCATCACCGTGCAGAGTCCGTCGTCCCAGCCACACTCCGATACCAGTCGCTGTATCCGGTCGGTGACTTCGAAGAGCCCTTTTCCAGCGGTTCGCACTTTCAATCGTCGAATCATCGGCCGTAACTGTACGTGATGCCGGTGCGGAGTCGCGCGTCTAGGCTTGAAATCGATTCTGGAGGACGACTGTCGTAGCGGAGGTCGAAGCTGACCGTCAGGGCCAGTGTTTCGGTCACGGTGGCCGCGAGTCGCATATTCTCGAGGGCCCGGTAGTCACCGAAGTCGACGACGGCAGGCTGGATGTACGTTGTCGACGTGATGACGAGCGTCTCGGACGGCACCACGCGGAAAGTCAGGAAGTTGCTCCATCTCGCCTCTAGGGTGTTCTCCGGGTGCACCGAGGAGTCGGGAAGGGTGAGGTTCTCATACTCCATCATGACGGCGGAGCCAGCCCCGAACTGACCCCACTCCCCTTGAGCGAACGCGGTCCGCAAACCCGCGCCCCCGACGGCTCGGAAGCGGAGCAGCTGCGACCGGTCGTAGTTCGCCTGTGCGTACCACTCCGGGGAGATGTCGTCGAAGACGTCGGTGTAGGTCCGCCTGTAGTGCACCAGTCCCGATGACGAAAATCGGCTCCGGTCCAAGAATCCAAGACCTCCGCTACCCACGAGAAGTCGGATCTCCGTCGGGGTCACCTCGTACATTCGCGCACGGAGGTCGAGGGCCACGAAGTCGACGTTGCCCGATCGGAGAGAGAGGTCGCCGCCGATCGACCCGGAGCGCCCGAGAGGAGGCGAGGTCACGCTCAGCGCTTCGATGTTCACCTGGGCCCGCCCCTCCGAAGGCCAGAAGGTGGCCACCGCACATAGGGCAACGAGAAAGGTTCGCGTCATCCGTTCCAAGGTCGAGGGGCCCCGAGTCTGGTTAGCGCTCACACGATAGAGAGGTGCAAGCTCCTGCGCACGCACGGAATGCTTTCGGAATTTCGCGATGTGCGTCAACGCCGGGGGGCCGTAAGATGTCCGAGTGTTGGGAAGCCTTATCGATTCGTTGGGAGCCGAAAGTCTTGAGAACGCCGACAGGGACGATCTTCGCAGCATCATGCGCCGTGGCGCTCGCCGTGGCTGCATTTCCGAGTCTTGGAGTCGCACAGCAGGCAGCCTCTGCCGCCACCGCGACCCGTACCCAAACGCCACCGATCGTCGACGGGCGTCTGGATGAGGGTGCGTGGCAGAGTGCCACACCTTTGACCGGGTTTACGCAACGCGAACCGAGCGACGGATCACCGGCTTCAGAACCCACCGAGATACGCATTCTCTATGACGCCGACGCCATCTACGTGGCAGTCTGGGCGTACGACTCCAGAGCGAGCCAGATCGTCCCGGGTGAAGCGATCCGAGACTACGAAGTTACCGATGCCGACGCGGTGATCATGGTGTTCGACACCTTCGACGACGAGCAGAACGGCTTCGTCTTCGGGACGACGCCGGCCGGAATCGAGTACGATGGCCAGGTTGCGTCCGCGGGGAGCGGTGGAGGCTTCTTCCTCGGTGGAGGTTCGAACAACCAGCGCCGATTCCAAGCCGGAGCCGGCGGTGGATTCAACAAGAATTGGGACGGAAGTTGGGAAGTCGCAGCGACCCAAGATGCCGACGGGTGGTACGCCGAGTTCCGCATCCCCTTCAGCACGCTACGCTACGGGTCGGAGACCGACAGCTGGGGCTTCAACGTCTCGCGTCGGGTGCGCCGGCTGAACGAGGAGGTCTTCTGGGCGGCCGTGCCCCGTGAGTTCAACCTCTACCGTCTCGACTTTGCCGGAGATCTGGGCGGGCTCGAGCCGCCGTTCCGGCGTGCGGTCACGGCAACCCCCTACGTTCTTGGTTCTACCTCTCGCAACTATGCCGCGGGTGAGACCGAGTTCGACGAGGACGGCCAGGTCGGCGGCGAAGCGAAAATTCAGGTCACGCAGGGTATTACTCTCGACCTGACGGTCAACACGGACTTCGCCCAGGTCGAAGTCGACGACGCGCAGGTCAACCTCACGAGGTTCCCACTCCTATTTCCGGAGAAGAGGCCGTTCTTTCTCGAGAACGCTGGCTTCTTCACCGTCGGTGGGGGTGGGGCTGACCTCTTCTTCTCCCGTCGGATCGGAATCGACTCCGGTACACCTGTGAGCATCAAGGGTGGAGGAAGGCTCTCCGGCCGTACGGCGGGCTTGAACCTCGGACTGTTGCACATTCAGACGGATGGGGTCGCAACGGGCGCGACCCGCAACTCGTACTCGGTGGCGCGCCTAGCCAAAGAGTTGCCGAGTCGGTCCAGGATCGGGGGGATCGTCACGGATCGACGAAGCAACCTCGATGGGGACAATGGTCAGACCTATGCCGTTGACGCTCAGGTTGGGCTCGGCGATCAGGTGACCGTGACCTCGTATCTGGCAGCCACCGACACCGACAACTCTACGGAGTCTGAGGTGGCGTTCGACGTCACGACGAATTTTGCCACCCGAGATTTCCGCGGCAATGCGACGATCCAGCAGATCGGGGCTGACTTCGATCCTCAGATCGGGTTCGTACCTCGGCGCGGACACCGCTACTACCAGCTCTTCGGCATGTACAACATCCGCCCGAATAGCGTGTTCAGAGAGCTGCGCCCGCATATCTCGTACTTCACCTTCCGGAACCGGGCCAATCTGGCTCCCGACGGATTCGAGATCTCGTCGCGGTGGCACATCGACAACCATTGGGAGTGGCCGTCGGGCATGGAGATGCATACCGGCGCGAACCACGTCACCGAGGGGCTCTACGAAGACTTCACGATCCGTGGCGTCGACGTAACGGTGCCGGCGGGGACGTACTCCGGGTGGGAGGCGGCGTTCGTCTTCTTCACCGACCAGTCCCAGCCACTGTCGTTCAACTCGCGATTCAACTGGGGCGATTTTCTCTCTGGGACGAAGAGGACGAGCAGTGCGGACGTGACGTACCGGGTCGGGGATCGCTCGAGCGTGACGGGTGCCATGTCGTACAACGATGTGGAGCTACCGGAGGGTGACTTCACGACCACGCTCACATCCCTGAAGCTGAGCTACTTCTTCACACCCAGGATCTACCTGCAGGGGCTCGTGCAGTACTCTGACCAGATCGACAGTTGGTCGAGCAACCTCCGTTTCGGTTGGTTGGATACGGCCGGCACCGGGCTCTTCATTGTGTACAACGACGTGCAAGGCTTCGACACGCTCATGGGTACGCAAGGGCGGTCGTTCTTCATCAAGTACACGCGCCAGTTCAATCTTCTCGGGAGCTAGCTGCCTGCGAGTGAGCCGCTTCTGACTCTTCTCCTGTACCTCTCACCGAACCCGCTAGCGGGGACGGTAGAGACCAGGATGCAGGAGTCGGATCGTGGATGCAGTCAGGGGGAGAGAGTTGGATCGCAGGGGCTTCTTGACGGCCCTTCCCATGGGGATCGCGCTCCTGGCTATGGCCCCTTCGAGAGCCGTCGCCCGCGCGGTGTCGACGTTCCGGCACCCAGAGCCTCGACCCGAGGTATCCGGGGCCCTCGTGCTCTCTGCGGACGACGTGCGACCTGAGTCATCCGACCTCTTCGCCGGGATCCGCGAGATCCCGCACATCGCTGACGGGATCGGGTGTCACTGTGGCTGCGGTGCCATGCCTGAGATGCGATCACTCCTCTCGTGCTACGAGGGGATCGGGATGGCGCAGTTCTGCGTGGTCTGCTCCGGCGAGGGCCGGATCGCGATCGACATGGCGGCCGAAGGGCACTCCCTCGACGAGATCCGGTCTGCAATCGACCGGCGTTTCGGCTGAATCATCACCACTACATCAACCATCAAGCACAACTGGATATAGATCGATGAAGAACGCAACCAAGATCGGATTCGCGGTCGCCGCACTGACGGTGATCGCTACCCCCTCGCACGCCGACGCTCAGATCCGTGCGAGCGAACGCGGCGCCGTGACCCAAACCCTGGACGGAACGACGATTTCGGTCGACTACGCCCGCCCCAGTGCGCGGGGAAGGACGTTGTTTGGTGACGTCGTTCCTTTCGATGTCATCTGGACCCCGGGGGCGAACTGGGCGACCACTTTGGAAACGAACAAAGACATCAAGATCAACGGAGTCGACGTGTCAGCCGGGGCGTACTCGGTTTGGATGACGCCGCGCGACGGAAGTTGGACGATGACGTTGCTCGCCGAGACCGAGCTCTTCCACTTCCAGAAGCCCGATCCTTCTCTCGGTGCGTATCAGATCGAGATCGACCCTGAGACCGCCTCGCACGCCGAGATGTTGACGTGGTCGTTCCCAAACGTCTCGGGCAACGCCGCGGTGCTCCAGATGCAGTGGGGTGAGACGGTGGCTCCGATGCAGGTGATCGTGGAACCGACCAAGGCCGTGGTGCTCGCTACCGAGGAGCGTACCCGCTACGTCGGCCAGTACGAGCTCGACATTCTACCTGGGATCGGGTGGCCGACCGAGGCCGAGCTGCGCGTGAGCGAGGCGGCCGACGGGATGCTGCGAGGCTGGATGTCCTTCCCGGTGCACCCGGGCGATGAGCTCGAGTGGGACATGGTGCCCGCAGGGCGCGATCGTTTCCACGCAGGGCTCTACCGGGACGGTCAACTGTTCAATGTGGAGACTGGGGTGGCGTTCGAGTTCGATACCGAGTCCGGCCAGGTTGTCCTGCGCGGTATCGAAGGGTCGCCCTTCGGGACTGGCGAGCGTTCCACGGAAGAGAACCGGTAGCGCGCCGAATCTTCGACGCGCCTTTCGCACGACCTCGGGCGCCCCTCACCCACCGGTGGGGGGCGCCTTCTCGCTACCGGTACGGGTCGTCGGTCGCGAGGTATCGGTCGACGTAGTCGCGGACACCGTGTGAGACGTCCTTGAAGGGACGTTCGTAGCCGGCCGCACGCAGCTTCGACATCTGCGCCTCCGTGAAGTACTGGTACTTGGCCCGGATTTCTACGGGGGTGTCGACCCACGAGACGGACAGCTCGCGACCCACGGCATCGAAGAGCGCGCGCATCAACTCGAGCCATGACTGAGCTCGTCCACTGCCCACGTTGTAGATGCCCGAGGCTGGTCGAGTCTCCGAGAGCCACGATAGCACGTCGACGCAGTCCGAGACGTGCACGAAGTCGCGCTGCTGACCGCCGTCCTCGTAGTCAGGGTGATGAGATCGGAAGAGGGTGACCGGCTCGCCGGTCGCGGCACCGGGATAAGCCTTCGCTACTACGCTCTTCATCGGGCCTTTGTGGTACTCGTTTGGCCCATACACGTTGAAGAAGCGTACCCCGTACCAGTGTGGAGGGGCTTGCCCGACCGCGCTTTGTCGAACCGCCCAGCGATCGAAGGTGAGCTTGCTCCACCCGTATGCGTTGAGCGGTCTGAGCCGCGCCAAGTGATCCGGGTCTTCACTGTCGTCGAAGCCCAGAGAACCATCTCCGTATGCTGCCGCCGACGAGGCGTACACGAGCGGGACCGCATGCTCAGCGCACCATCTCCAGATCGATTGGCTCAGACGAATATTCGTCTCGACGATCAGGTCGACGTCCGTTTCGGTTGTCGCCGAGATCGCCCCCATATGGTAGACACCCTCGATCTCGCTCCCGCGGAGCTCCAGGAAGTTCTCCAGACCCGAAGGCGCGACCCATTCGTCTACCGTGTGCTTCGCAACGTTCCGCCACTTCTCCTCGTTGCCGAAGGTATCCGACACGGCGATCGAAGCCCCGGCATCCGAGAGCCCCGCGACCAGGTTTGAGCCAATGAAGCCGGTGCCCCCCGTGACGAGGATCATCGGTGGTCCGGACTCATCGGAGATGCGCGTGCATAAGGGTCTTTCCGGGCTTCGAGGTCACGTGGGGAGGACAATGTCGTGCCCCGGTCCCATTCTTCGCATCCCCCGGCGGAGCGGGTGGAGCCGCCGGTCTAACCCGGTTGGTCGGCGAAGTAGGCTCGAAAGCCGTCCGCGGTCCCCACCGGGAGGCGGAGTTCCACTTCGCGATCCGGAGGGGTCACACCCCGTAGGTACTCGGGGTTGAGCCGTTCGATTTCCCCCCTCGTCGCTCCCGTTGCACGGGCAACGGTCTCCAGGGACACCGCCCCGCGCACGGGTACGATGTCGAAGCGGAAAGGCGTAACCTCGGGAGCATCATACCCGAACGCCACCGGATCGGAAGCGACGATGACGGCCCCGAGGAAGTTGGGCACGAAGTCACGGGTCTCCTCTGGGAGCACCTCCCGTAGCGCCCAATACACCGCGTCTGATGGAGGCTCGTCAGGAAGGTAGCGCTGCATCAGGCCCCGAATCCGCTGTGGCCCCGCGTTGTACGCGGCCAGCGCCAGGAACCAGGAGTCGAAGTCGGCGTGAAGCGTCCGCAAGTAGGACGCAGCGGCAGCAGTCGAGACGAATGGATCTCTACGATCGTCGACCAGGGACGACACTTCGATACCGTGGTCTCGAGCGGTCGGAGCCATGAACTGCCACATCCCCACGGCCTTCGCCGAACTGACTGCAGTGGGACTGTATCCGCTCTCGATGACCGGGAGAAACCGCAGCGACCAAGGGAGTTCCTCGGCGGCCAGCGCGTCGTCGACGACATCCTCGAAGGACGTCATCCGTTCCAGGTACGCGGGCATCCAGCGAGAGAAGTTGCGGCTCCAACGTCCGACCCACCGATCGACTTCCTCGGCGAACGGCGGGTGATAGAGCATCGGCGATCGAAGAAGTGCATCGTCGAGGGCTGCGATCGCCGGCGGGAGAACCGGGTGCGTGCTCGAGAAGAGGGTGACCGTGTCGGCGGAGATCAGCGACTCGACCGGTTGGACTTCGCCCTCGACGGCGTTGGCCGCGTGAGAGACCCTCAGCCAGGGCTCCACCTCCGTTCGCGCATCGGACAGCTGAACGGTCGCTCCGATCGAGATTGCTGCTACGAGTCCGAGTAGAAGTAGGGGACTCTTCACTGCCTGCTGATCGGCCTTCTGAGGGTCGTCTCGCATCTCTTCCTCCGTCCTCCTTTGGACGTCCGAAGTGTGTTCGAGGTTGCGCGCCCGTGTGTCGGCCCGGTTTCGGACTGCAACTCCTTCGGGCATGGCCGCGTCCAAATAGCACGCGAGGGTCACTGAGGAGGTGTGGAGATGGCGGACGAGCGTCTACAAGTGATGACCGAGGGAGACGAAGGGGTGGCCGACGAAGGCCGGGCGACCGATGAGCGCGTAGTGCGGCTCTCGACCGCTTTGGCCGAAGTCGACCCGTCCCAAGAGGGCGGCGCGCTCGTCCCGGTGGAGTCCGTGGCTCCGCTCGTGTCCGCCATCGTCGACGCCCTTGGGCGGCATACGGCGGCCACCTCGGCATCGCATGAGTTGAGTTCGCGACGCCAGGCGTTGCGTGCCGAAGCGATCGAAGAGGCGAGGGCTCGCTACCGCCTTTCACGTGTGGGCTCGGGCACCGTAGCCGTGGCAGCCTCGGGACTCTGGTTGATGCCTCAGCTCGTGACCGCGTTCGCCGGTGAAGCGGCAGTGGCCGCCCTCCAGACGTCCATTCTTGCCCCCCTCTTCGCGTGGGGTCTCTTCGATCCGGTCTTCTTCGGGATCGCGCTCTACGCGTGGCTCTTCTTCGGCCTCACATGGCTGATGGAGCAGAATGACCTTCGCCGCATCGATTGGGTCACGACGGACTCCGCGCGGAGCGTCCTCCTGCGCAGAGCCGTGCTGGGAGCCCGTCAGCGAGGCGAACAGGATTCCATCACCAAAGCCGACATGCGCGAGGCCCTGGGGCACGGGTTGAGGCCGACGCTGGCGCTCCGCGCACTCGGAGCCCGGGATGTCACGGCTTCGTTCCTCGATCGGGTCACCACTCATCACGTAGACGAACTGTCGGCTCAGGGTGTGCTGGCTCCTTCCACACAAGCTTCACTCAGCCCTCGGTACCTCGTGGCCGAAGACGTGACGAAGTCGTTGCAGCCCTGACTCCACGTACCCAGGACATCCTCGAAGCTGCGGAGGGCCCGGTCGCGGATCGCGACCGGGCCCTCCTTTCTGCTGCCCTAGCTACTGCGTATTGGCCCGCGGCTACTGCATGGCCATCCCGCGAAGAACTCCGGCGAGCTTCGTCATCCGCTCTGCGTCGCCACCCAGGTTGCCCGCTGCGATCGCAGCGGCGTCGTCATCCAGCGATGACGCGAGGGTGCGTAGCTGAGCCGCGCTCGCGTTCCCATTGAGCACGCGCTGGATCTCGGCTGCGCGATCGTCGAGGATACGGTTCGAGCGCACCATCTGATCGAGGTACGACTGGGCCACATCGCGCGTCGGCGCCCACTCCACCTGCGGCTGCAGCTGCGCGTTGAACTCGTCCATCATCACGGCTTCGGCCGCGCGAATTTCCGCCTCGGAGAGATGTTCACTCGGGGTGAGACGGAAGACGTCGATTCCGCGGGAGATTTCGGCGCCGTAGAGCCGGCCGTTGTACCAATAGGTCGACCAGTACCCGCCCGTGAAGAGCGACTCGACCGAGAGCGGCCCGCGGTCGAAGAAGGCGATTTCGTAGGCGTTCTCCGGGTCGGTGAAATCCATCAGAGAGACGCCGCCTTGGTACCACGCCTGAGCCATGATGTCGCGGCCAGGCACCGGAATGATCGAACCGTTGTGCGCTACACAGTTCTCGGTGTCGGTCTGAGGCACCGGGAGCTTGTAGTACCCGGCTAACTCCATGTCGCCGTTGTCGCCGATTCGGAAGATGGCGTTGGCTCCCCACGTCGCCGGGTCACTCGCTCGGCAGCGCGGTGCAGAACCGCCTCCCCACTCGTCCGTGAAGACGACGACATCGCCATCGTTGTTGAAGGTCGCCGAGTGCCAGTAGGCGAAGTTCGGGTCGGCAACCTCACCGATTCTCATCGGGTTCGCGGGATCGGAAATGTCGAGAAGGATTCCGTTTCCTGAACACGCTCCACCGGCGAGCCCGATGCCGGGGTAGGCGGTGATATCGTGACACTGGTGAGTGCGACGCGAGCTCTGCGTCCCCTCGCCGTGGTTCCCACCCTGCCACAGGCCGTCGATCCTGCCCTGATCATCGGCGAAGATGCGTGGCATGTTCACGATCTCGGCGGCCGATGGGTTCGCGAGAGGCACCTTCACCACTTCGATGCGGAAGAGCGCGGTGTTCGGGTCCTCGTCCGGCTCTCCGCCAGAACATCCGGGGAGCTCTTCGCCAGGTCGTACGCGGCTCGTGCCCTGGATGTAGACGTAGATGTTCTCGGTGTCTGCGGGATCCGTCACGATTGTGTGCGTGTGGGAGCCCCGGCACGACTGAACCGCTGCCACCTGCGTGGGGTTGCTCATGTTCGAGATGTCGAAGATGCGCACTCCCCGCATCCGCTCGGCGGAGATCGAGTCTGCGACCCCTTCAATGCCGCAGTCGAGGCGACCCCGCGTTTCTTGAGCAGACATCACCACGAGGTCTCCGTAGACCGATACGTCTCCCTGGCCCCCGGGACATACGACCGAGAGATCCAGACGAGGGTCACCGGGGTTCGAAATGTCGAAGATCTGGAAGCCGTTGTAGTTCCCCTGGATTAGCCGATCCCCTCGGAAGGCGAGGTCAGTGTTACTGAACCGCCCGTCGGCCGGTGTGGCAGGGTTGAAGAATCCGTCGGGGCGGGGGATCGCGGCCAGAAGCTCTAAGCCGCTAATTGCCGACTCCGCATCCATCCAGCCGGCACCGAGCCCGATGCGGGGATCGTTCGGATCCCACTCCAACGCCGGTGCGTCAGGCGTGACCTGCTCTTGCGCGGACTGGGCCTCGAGGTCGTGTCCCACCCCGTACGACACCAAGAGCGCCGCAGCAGCGAGCCCCGCGGCTCGGTTCATCATGGTAGCTATCTCCTTCATTCCATCACTCCTCATGAGCGGTTGTCCATCTTCTTGCGTGTGTAGCGCGACCGGGGTCGCGTCAGCGCATCTGGTCCAATAGCGACTGCATGCGCTCGATCTCCATCGTCTGATCGGCATCGACGTCCTCAGCGAACTTGAAGATCGTTGACTCCTGTGCGGCGCCGGAGGTATTGAACAGCTGGGCGACCATGTCGATGGCCCCCAGGTGGTGTTGAATCATCCCTTCCAGGAAGAGGCGGTCGAACTCCTCGCCTCTCGCGTTCCCGAGTTCCTCCATCTGCTCCGGCGTGAGCATCCCTGGCATGAGGTGCATCCCGCCCATCTCCATGCCCATTCCCGGCATCGTGGTGGGCTCGTTTCGTTCCCTCAGCCACGTCTCCATGAGTTGGATCTCGTCGCGCTGGGAGATCTCCATTCGGAGCGCCATCTGTTGGACCGCACGCGTGACCGCGTGCTGCCTGACCAGCGCCGTCATCTCCAACGCTTGCTGGTGATGCGGAATCATGCCCTGCATGAAGCGCACGTCGGCTTCTACGTGGCTAACCCCTTCTACCTGATCGAGCTCCATAGCGGAAAACGTGCGCCCGGACTCGCCTGGGGCTCCCGGCTGTACGATCAGGGGTGCACCCGGTTGAGATTCGGTGGTGGGGTTTGCGGCGGATGCGCAGCCGGCTGCCAAAGCAACCGTGCCGCAGATCAGCATCCTTCTGTCGATCATAGTGGTCGCGCCGTTTCTCGGATTGGGGGTCCCGTCGGTTCTCGGGTGGGGTAGCCGGCATCTCGACGGCTCGACCCGAGGTCGTCAGGTAAGCTTCAGGCTTTGGGTTCGACCGCAAGGCGGTGCGGGTGGCGTGCACCTGTGTGACACCCGGCGGGCGTGGATGGTTCACGTTGCCTCGGTGGCCATGGCCGGGACCGACGAGGGTGGTCATCTTTGCGCCCCCACTTCCACGCTACCTCCCCACAAGGTTCGAGATGCTTCACCTCCGGCAGATGTTCATGGCCACGGTCGTCGGGACCGTTAGTCTCCAAGCCGCTCCAACTTCGGCGCAGGTCAGTACGGCCGACCTCGAAGGGCTCGAGCTTCGCGAGATCGGGCCAGCCAACATGAGTGGGCGCCTCGTCGACATCGCGGTCGTGGAGCAGGATACCCGTGTGTTCTACCTCGCCTCTGCGACCGGTGGGGTGTGGAAGACGACCGACAACGGGATCCGCTTCGAACCCGTCTTCCACCGAGAAGCGGTCCACTCGGTCGGGGACATCGCGGTCCATCAGCGAGACACTTCGGTCGTATGGGTCGGCACCGGCGAACGCGCCAACCGGCAGTCGTCTTCGTGGGGAGACGGTGTCTACAAGTCGACCGATGGCGGGGAGACGTGGCGCAACATGGGGTTGGCCGAGAGCCACCACATCGGGCGTATCGTGATGCACCCCGATGACTCGGACGTCGTCTACGTGGCGGCGATGGGTCATCTGTGGGGCCCGAACCCGGACCGCGGACTGTATCGCAGCCGGGACGGGGGCGAGACGTGGGAGCGGATTCTGTTCGCAGACCCAATGACGGGTGCGGTCGATGTGGCGATGGACCCATCGAATCCGGATATCCTGTACGCCGCGATGTACCAGCGGCAGCGCCGTCCGTGGGGGTTCCACGGGGGTGGCCCCGGGAGTGGCTTATACAAGTCCATGGATGGCGGTGACAGCTGGACCCGCCTCACGAACGCCGGTCTCGACAACGGACTGCCGACGGGGGATATGGGGCGGATCGGGATCACGATTTACCGCTCTGATCCGCGCATCGTGTACATCAGCCTCGAGCAGGGGGAGCGCTTCAACGCTTCCACCGCATACGAGCAGCGACTCGCCGGTATCTACAGGAGCGAAGATCGGGGCGAGTCGTGGACGTATCAGAGCGATTGGAATCCGCGGCCGATGTACGCGAGCCAGCCGATCGTCGATCCGAACGATGATCAGCGGATCTACATGATGAACTCGTACTCCTACTCGGACGACGCGGGGGTCACCTTTACCGTTCCACGCGACCACCGCACGCACGGCGACGACCGCTTCGTCTGGGTGAATCCGGACAACTCCAACCATGTCATCAAGCTCGATGATGGCGGGTTGGGCATCAGCTACGATCGCGGAGACCACTTCCTCTACCACACCGCGCTCCCCCTCGCCCAGTACTACCGCGTCTCCGTCGATATGGCCCACCCGTACAACGTCTACGGGGGTCTGCAGGACAACGGATCGTGGCGGGGGCCGAGCCAGACGTATCGCTCCGAGGGCATCCTCAACGAGGATTGGAACAAGTGGGGCGGGGGAGATGGATTCCTGTCGCTGGTCGATACCACCGACAACCGAGTCCTCTATTCGGAGAGCCAGTACCTCGGACTCATCCGCTGGGACTTGGAGACGGGGGCCAGCAGAAACATCCGGCCGAATCAGCCGGAGAGCTTCATCGGCGCCCGCCGCAACTGGACGACGTGGCCGGACCTGTCCGACCCGTATCAAAGACTCGGCAATGCTATGCCGCCCGGGAATTGGGACGGCCCCTTCATCATTAGCCCTCACGACAACGAGACGCTGTACGCCGGTCTAAACGAACTCTTCAAGAGCACCGACCGCGGAGACTCGTGGGAGTCGCTGGGTGATCTCACCACCGGGACGGACCGGCGTGGGCTCACGATCATGGATCAGGCGGTGGACTCCTTCGTCCTTTCGCTCGACGACGGGATTCCTTACTGGCCCACGCTCACAGCGATCGCCGAGTCGGAGTTTCGGCCCGGAGTCCTGTATGCCGGCACCGATGACGGACTCGTGCAGGTATCGATGAACGACGGTGCTGAATGGCGCATCGTGAGTCGGGGGATGCCCGGGGTGCCGGAGATGATGTGGGTGAACCAGATCCACCCGTCGAAGTCGGTGAACGGTCGGGTGTACGTTGCCGCCAACAACTACCGGAACGACGACTACGAGAACTATCTCTGGGTGTCCGACGACGATGGTCGCTCGTGGCGGTCGATCGTCGGAGACCTGCCTAGAGAGCGCGTCGTGCGTGCCGTGCGCGAGGACCTAAGGAACCCGGACGTGCTCTACCTCGGCACGGAGATGGGGGCCTTCTGGTCGTGGAACCGCGGGCGTAACTGGGTCGAGTTGAAAGGGGGCTTTCCCACGGTTGCGGTGAACGATCTCGTCGTGCACCCCCGCGAAAACGACCTTGTGCTGGCTACGCACGGCCGGGGCATCTGGATCTTGGACCAGATCAATGCGCTCCAAGAGATGGACAACGCCATCGCGGCATCGCGCGCACACCTCTTCACCGTCGGGCCGGCGGAGCAGATCCGCTATCGAGCTGAAAAGGCGCATACCGGGAACATGATCTTCGAGGGGAGCAACCCGCCCAACGGAGCGATCTTCGACTTCTGGTCGTCGGGGGAGGGGGAAGCACGGTTCACCGTCTCGACGTCTGGAGGTGACGTCGTCGCGACCATGACGGCGTCAGCCCAACGCGGGATGAATCGCGCGGTCTGGGATATGCGACACACCGCGAGCCCGGAGCGGCCAGGAACGCCGCGAGGGCCGTTGGTCGTCCCCGGGTCGTACAGCGTGGAGATGGAGCTGGACGGTGTACGCGCCGAGCAAACCTTTGCAGTGCGAGAGGATCCGCGGCTCGAGCACAGCGCTGCAGAGCGCGCAGCGTGGACCGACGAGCTGCTGGCGACGTGGCGCCTGGCCGACGACGTGCAGGCGCTGGCTCGCACGGTGGGCGTGCAGGTGGACCGATTAGACGCGGATACCGATGCGCTCGACGTGCCGGGCGCGACCGAAGAAGCGCTTCGGGACCTCGGTCGCGAGACTCGTGAGCTCGCGAGTCGGGCGGGTCGCTTGTACGGGTCGGTGCAGGGTTGGGTCGGGCCGTTCGCGGAGGATCAGTCTTCTCAGCGGGACTTCGTTTTCGAGATGTACCGGACGCTGAGCGGCGAGTGGACGGCGTTGAGGGGGCGGCTGGGCGGGTAGGGGCAGCTTCACCTTCTCGACGCTGCAACCCTTTTCACGGGCCCCCCATCGTATCATACATACCTACCTAGAATTCTAGATGGGCTGGTGCTCGTGGGACGACTCTTTTCTTTGACCTACCCGACGGCGGCTGTACTCCTCGCCATTCGTGCCGGTCATCGATACGGCTTCGACATCATGGATGCTACGGGGCTCCCGGACGGGACGGTGTACCCGCTACTGCGCCGCCTCGAACGGCGTGGAGTCTTATCGGCACAGTGGGAAGACGAAGAGGATGCGAAGGCGGAGCAGCGACCGCAGCGCCGCTACTACGAGCTGACTCCGGTCGGCCATGAGTCGATGGCCGACGTCGCGGCTCGCTTTCCGACGCTACCCGCACTCTTCGATCTGGGCACGTCATGACGGCGAGTGATCCGCGTGGAGGCGCTCCCCCGGGGATGAGGGTGCTGCGAGCCGCCTCGAGGCTAGTACCGGAGAAGAGACGGGACAGCTGGCGACGAGAGTGGGAGGCCGAGGTCTCTTGGGCATGGAGGAAGCTGCACGAGCGCGGCCGCCCGTCGCTGGTCGCCGTCACGCGGCTACGACTGAGGGTTCTTACCTGCTGGTTCGATGCACTGTGGGAGAGGAAGCAGACGATGAAGATGATGGGGCTCACAAATGATATTCGGTACGCACTTCGCGGACTCGTGCGTTTTCCGGCGTTCACTGCGATCGCGGTGACCACGTTGGCCCTAGGGATTGGGGTCAACACCGCCGTGTTCACACTCGTCGATGGGGTACTGTTGTCCCCCCTCCCATTCGACGATGACCACGAATTGGTGGCGTTGCGACACCAGGGACGGGACGGGGCCGATCAGCTCGGCATGTCCGAGGGACTCTACGGCTTCTATCGGGCAGAATCTCAGGCACTCGAGGAGTTGGCCCTCTACCGTAGCACCGTCATCAACCTCTTCTCGCAGGGCGAGCCGGAGCGGGTCGAGGTGCAGGTCGTAACGCCCGGTTTCTTCGGCATCCTCGGCGTGTCTCCCGTCTTGGGTCGCACCTTCACGGAAACCGATGGAGACCCGGAGGGGGAGCTGGTCGCGGTCTTGAGTGATGGCTTCTGGGAGTCCCGCTTCGCCCGAGATCCATCCGTTTTGGGGCGCACACTCGATGTGAATGGCCGGTCGACGATCATTGTCGGCGTGATGCCGCCCGACTTCGGACACCCGGACCGTGATGCGCGTTTCTGGCTTCCTCATCGAATCGATCCCAATCGCGCTCAGCTCGCCGCCTTCGGCACGTTGGGCGTCGGGCGTCTCGCCGACGGAGCGACGATCGAGGCGTTGGATACCGAGCTCGCCGGTCTAGTCTCCCGACTCGAGGAGTACTTTCCGGAGGACGGGGCTGCCGAGTTCTTGCGTCAGGTGAACCTCACGGCCATCCCGATGCCCCTCCGCGACGAGTTGGTGGGCGAGGTGGATGACACGCTCTGGATCTTGCTCGGCACGGTCGGCTTCGTACTGCTGATCGCCTGTGCCAACGTCGCGAACCTCTTGCTCGTGCGGGCGGAGGGGAGGCAGCGAGAGTTGGCCCTTCGGGTCGCGATTGGCGCGGGACGAGCGCATGTGTTGCGAACGTTCTTGAGCGAGGGTGTTGTTCTCGCAGGAGCGGGCTCGGTCCTCGGAGTTCTGATCGCGACGGCCGCGCTTAAGGTCACGCTCGCCCGTGTGCCTGCTGACTTGCCCCGCATGGCCGAGGTCGGCCTCGATGCGCGTGTCCTCCTCTTCACGCTCACCGTGACAGGGGCGTGCGCTCTCTTCTTCGGCTTCTTCCCGCTCGTACGGTCCGGGTTCGACAATCTGGGGAGCCAGCTCCGCGAGGGTGGTGCGCGAGGAGCGACCGGAGGGGGAAAGGAGCAGAACCGACTGCGTAACGGACTCGTGGTGACTCAGGTCGCGCTCGCGATGGTGCTCTTGGTCGGTTCGGGACTCATGCTCCGAAGCTTCCAAGCCCTCCGCTCCGTAGATCCTGGATTCGATTCCGAGAATGTGGTTACGGCGCGCATCACAGTTCCCTTCTCCGAGATCGAGGGGTGGGAGGAAACCGAGGTGTTCTTCCGCACCCTCGAGGAGCGCCTGTCGGCGCAGGCCGGCGTCGAATCGATGGGCTTCGCTCAGGGGGCCCCACTCACGAGCGGACTCCCCTTTTCGGGGTTCGAGCTCCCAGATCGGCCGGGTGGTGAGAGTGGAGAAACGATCTTTGCAGCTCACAACCAGGTCAGCGCCGGCTATTTCGAGACGTTGGACATCGGTCTCTTGGAGGGGAGGATGTTCGAGCCCACCGATGGGTCGACCGGGTACCTCGCCGTCATCGTCGACCGTTCCTTTGCCGACCACTGGTGGCCGGGCGAGAGCCCTTTGGGCCGACAGATCCCCTTCTTTCAGGACGGCACGCCACACACCGTGGTCGGCGTCGTCGAGGACGTCCACTACGAGACGCTGGAAGACGAGCCAACCGAGACTGTCTACTGGCCTCTGACCGCCGGCGCGGAGGAAAGCCCGCAGCCGGCTCGGAATGTCGACGTGGTCGTGCGAACTGACGGAGCCCCGGCTCAGTTCGTCTCCGTCATTCGCCGCGAGGTGCAAGCGATTAACCCGCGGATACCCGTCTCGAACCCTCAGACGATGGATGGTGTAGTGGCGAGCGCGATGGCGCGCACCTCGTTCGTTATGGCGCTGCTCGGGTCGGCGTCGGCGATCGCACTGCTCCTCGGCCTCGTCGGCATCTACGGGGTGATCTCGTACATCGTTTCCCGAAGGACGCGTGAGATCGGAGTGCGCATGGCGTTGGGAGCGACTGCGCCGTCTGTCCGAGGGATGGTCGTACGCCAAGGCATGCGGATTGCCGGGGTCGGCGTGCTCCTGGGCCTCGTGGCCGCAGGTGCACTAAGCCGGGTGATGGAGGGCATTCTGTTCGGTGTGACGTCAACCGACCCCGTGACGTATGGATTGGTGGCTGCCGCACTCGTTGCGGTCTCTCTTGTGGCGAGCTGGATTCCAGCGGCGAGGGCTGCTGGAGTGGATCCGTCCCACGCGATTCGGTCGGAGTAGGGGGGTGAGTGTCGCGGTGACGTAGCAGGGCGCATCTTCCTTTCCTTCTCTCGACTGCGGAGGCTGAAGGCGATGCACACCGTTTCCCTCTCCCCGGCCCGGACGGCGGCCTCTGTGCTCCTCGCGGGGGCGGTTTGGACAGCGCCGCTCACCGTACACGCCCAAGCCCCCACCAACCTCGATGCATGGAAGTCCGATCTCGTCGACTTCATCGAAGACCGGCGAAAGTTCACCGCGAACATCGTCGATCAGATTTTCAGCTACGGAGAGCTGGGCTTTCAGGAGTTCGAGACGTCCCGGTACCTGGTAGAGCTGCTCCGCGCGGAGGGCTTTACGGTCGAGGAGGGAGTGGCCGGGATCCCCACGGCGTGGGTTGCGACGTGGGGCGAGGGTGAGCCGAAGATCTCGCTCGGCACCGACATCGATAACATCCCGAAGGCGTCTCAGACCCCCGGAGTCGCCTGCCACCTCCCACTGGTGGAAGGTGCGCCGGGGCATGGTGAAGGGCACAACTCGGGGATGGCGGTCCAGATCACCGCGGCACTCGCGGTGAAGGACTTGATGGAGCGTGAGGGGCTACCGGGGACGATTCAGATCTGGCCGGGCGTGGCCGAAGAATTGGTCGCCACGAAGGCGTACTACGTGCGAGCCGGAATGTTCGAAGATGTCGACATCGTCTTGTATGCCCACGTGGGGTCCAACCTCTCCACCAGCTGGGGCATGACCCCGGGCACGGGGTTGGTTTCGGCGATGTTCACCTTCGAAGGGTTTGCTGCCCATTCCGGCGGCGCCCCATGGCGAGGACGCAGTGCAGCGGACGCCGCCAACCTGATGGAGGTCGGGTGGAATTTCCGCCGCGAGCACCTCCGCACGCAGCACCGGTCACACTCTGTGATCTACGACGGGGGCGATCAGCCGAATGTCGTGCCCTCCGAAGCTTCGGTGTGGTTCTACTTCCGAGAGAAGAACTACCCGCAGATCCGGGACCTCTTCGCGATCGGAGACTCTGTGGCGCGCGGTGCCGCAATGATGACGGGTACCACGCTTCAAGACGTCCGCATCATCGGCTCGGCATGGCCGGGCCACTTCAATCGCGTGATCGCGGAGACGATGTACGAGAACATCGAGCGAGTAGGCCTTCCGGAGTGGACGGAGGCGGATCAGCAGTTCGCGCGAGCGACCCAGCGCGAGGTCGACGGACCGGAAAGCGGGTTGGCCACGGCGGTGGCACCGCTCCGCGGAGGCCTCACCGAAGCGCAGCGAACCGCCGGCTACGCCGACGATATCGGGGACATCTCGTGGAACGTGCCCACTGCGACACTTTCGTTTCCGGCGAACATCCCTGGGCTTCCAGGCCACAATTGGGCCAATGCGATCGCCATGGCGACGCCGATTGCGCATCGAGGAGCCACGCAAGGCGCGATGGCTCAGGCGATGACACTACTGGACTTCATGGTCCGACCCGACCTCGTCGAGGATGCGTGGCGCTACTTTCGCGAAGAGACCACGGCGGACCTCCAATACACGCCGTTTATCCGACCGAGCGACGAGCCCGCGATCGAGATGAATGCGGAGATCATGGACGAGTTTCGGGACGAGATGCGACGCTTCTACTTCGACCCCGATCGATACGACTCGTACCTCGACCAGTTGGGCGTGTCGTACCCGACTCTTCGACAGCCTGATGGGAGCTGTCGGATCGGGTCGATCAGCGAGCAGGGAGGGGGCGGGCCCCGACCCTAGCCCTACACCGTGGTTGAGCACCCGAGGGCCGGTGCTTCGCGTGCCACAGTGGGGAAATTTCCCTCAAGATGGGGCACCCTTTACCTGACACCCCCGGGAATCCGTCTCCGGTAACGTTCGTGCCGTAACGGAATTACCTCCTCGGGAGACGCGGTGTTCGACCTCCTGGTCGCGGCCCTGGCATTGGGCTTCGTGGGCTCGCTCCACTGCGCCGGCATGTGCGGGCCGCTTATCTCGGTGTGCGCCGGGAGACCGCTCGCCGTCGCCGGTTGGCAGATCGGGAAGCTAGGGAGCTATGCCGCCTTGGGCGCGGTCGCCGGCGCGTTGGGCTCCCAGCTCCCGGGTCCGCCGTTTCTCGTCTCGATTCTCGGGGCGCTCGTCTTGGTTGGCTTTGGAATGTCGGCCCTCGGATGGCTTCCCGAGCCCCCGATCGCGCCAGGCCTCGTGCGCGCGGGATCCCGCCTCGCCGGGAGTTCCGGAGCGATGGCCCGCGTCGGATTCGGAGCGCTTTCGGGGCTTCTACCGTGCGGATTGGTCTACGCTGCCCTCGGCTTGGCGGTTGCCACCGGTGGAGCTCCCGGAGGTGCCCTCGTGATGGTCGGCTTTGGTCTTGGGACTGCCCCGCTCCTCACGACGGTGGGGCTCGCAGTCCGGCCCCTCGCGGCGAGGCCGTCGACACGTCGGGCCCTCGCGGTTGCGTCGATGCTCACGGGACTCGTCGTGCTCGCCCGACGCTCGGGACTCAACCCTTTTGCCCTCTAGCCGGAGGAACGTGCCGATATGGAGTTGACGAAGCCGCGATCCGGAGCTGAACGCCGGACCGACTACGACATGGACATCGTGAAGATGTTCTTCACAGCCACCGTCGTCTGGGCGCTCGTCGGGATGTTGGTCGGCGTCATCATCGCGCTCCAGCTCGCTTGGTGGCCCGCCAATCTCGGTCTCCCGTGGACGACCTTTGGCCGCTTGCGACCGTTGCATACGAATGCCGTGATTTTCGCCTTCGCCGGCAACGTCTGCTTCACGGGCATCTACCACTCCATGCAGCGGCTCCTGAAGACGCGAATGTGGAACGACACATTGTCGCGGATCCACTTCTGGGGCTGGCAGAGCATCATCGTGGCAGCGGCTGTCACGTTGCCGCTAGGACTTACGCAGTCGAAGGAGTACGCCGAGCTCATCTGGCCGATCGACGTTGCGATCACGCTCGTCTGGGTCGTCTTCGCCGTGAACTTCTTCGGTACGATCGCCGTCCGTCGCGTACGTCACCTCTACGTGGCGATCTGGTTCTACATGTCGTTCGTGCTGACGATCGCAGTACTCCACATCGTCAACTCTCTGGCCATTCCTGCCACGCTCACGAGGTCGTACCCGATCTTCGCCGGCCTTACGGATGCCCTCGTGCAGTGGTGGTACGGGCACAACGCGGTGGGCTTCTTCCTGACGACGCCCTTCCTCGGGCTCATGTACTACTACCTACCGAGGGCAGCGGAACGCCCGGTGTACAGCTACCGACTCTCGATCCTCCACTTTTGGGCGCTCGTTTTCCTCTACATCTGGGCGGGGCCCCACCACCTCCTCTACTCGGCGCTCCCTGATTGGGCGCAAACGTTGGGGATGGTCTTCTCGATTGTGCTCTTGGCGCCTTCGTGGGGTGGGATGCTCAACGGGTTGCTCACGCTGCGGGGCGCGTGGGATCGCGTCCGAACCGACCCGATTCTGAAGTTCATGGTCGTGGCGGTCAGCTTCTACGGGATGTCGACATTCGAAGGCCCGATGATGTCGATCCGCGCCGTGAACGCTCTTGCCCACTACACGAACTGGGTCATCGGCCACGTGCACTCCGGTGCTTTGGGGTGGGTCGGGATGATGTCCTTCGGGATGATGTACTGGATGGTGCCTCGCATTTGGGGGCGTGAACTCGCGTACCCAAAGTGGGCCTCCCACCACTTCTGGCTCGCGACGATCGGGATCGTGATCTACACGATCGCCATGTGGGCGGCGGGCCTCATGGAAGGACTGCAATGGCGGGCGCTTAACGACGCCGGCCAGCTCGCGAATCCGATCTTCCTCGAGATCACGGCTCGCCTAAGCCCCTTCCTGTGGCTCCGGGTGATTGGTGGGAGCATGTACCTCGTGGGGGCCGTGATGATGGCAATCAACTTCTGGAAGACGATCCGAGGCGCGGGCGAAGTCACGGTGGCTGAGGCCGTGACGGTCGGTGCGGACTGAGGAGGCTGAGATGAGTTCAGAGAATCCGCAGGAATCGACGACGAAACGCGACACCTTCCACCGGCGCACCTTTGAAGGAAAAGCCGCGTTCTTCGCTGTCGCGATGACGGTGGCGATCAGCATCGGGGGCTTGGTGGAGATCGTGCCGATGTTCACGGCCTCGTCTGCCTCGTGGGAGCGGGCCGACTGGGTGACGCCCTACACCCCGCTCGAGGTGGCAGGCCGTGACATCTACGTGCGCGAGGGCTGTTACCTATGTCACTCGCAGATGGTGCGTCCCATGCGAGCCGAGATCATGCGGTACGGTCCGTGGACACGCGCGGCGGAGTACCAATACGACCGTCCCTTCCTACTGGGGTCGCGCCGACTGGGACCCGATCTGCAGCGGGAAGGCGGGAAGTACCCGGACGCGTGGCACTTCGAACACATGCGGGACCCCCGTTCCACGTCGCCGGGTTCGGTCATGCCGCCGTACCCGTGGTTGATCCGGGACCAGTTCGATCCCGTCGACGTCGCTAAGTCCGTTCGGGCGCTCGCCCGAGCCGGAACCCCCTACGACGCGACGGACGACGCGAGCGTCGAGGCGTCTCTCAGGAGCCAAGGGGAGGGGATCACGGCCTCGCTCCAGGAAAGCGGGATCAACGCCGCATGGAACGACGAGATCGTCGCGATGATCGCCTACTTGCAACGCCTCGGAGTCGAGGGACGCGCATACCTGTCTCAGCAGGAGGGAAGTCGATGAACACGCTGCTCAGAGAGGCCGGCGCCTCCGTCGACATGGGTTGGCTGCTGGGCGCGGTCACCGTGGGCTTCTTTCTCTCCTTCCTCTATTGGACGTGGTACGCCTACGCACCGAGTCGCAGGGCCCTCATGGAGGAAGCTTCTCGAATGCCGTTTGAAGGAGGTGACGCGTGAGCAAGGACACCAACGAACTCCTCGGCCACGCCGACGAGGCCGACGGGATCGAGGAGTATGACAACCCGCTCCCGGATTGGTGGGTGGGCCTCTTCTGGATCACGATCATCTGGGCCGTCGGCTACGCGACGCACTACCACTTCATTGCCGAAAGGTCATTCGAGAAGGCGCTTGCCAGCGAGATGGCGGCGGCTGAGGAGAGATGGCCGGCAGAGGCGGCCGCTGCGGCGGCCGCGGCTGCGGTGGACGAATTCACGGTCACCCCCGAACTCGTGAGTGCAGGTGAGTCGATCTACATGACGCAATGCGTCGCGTGCCACGGTCCAGACCTCCAGGGCCTCATCGGCCCCTCGTTCGTGGACGACGAATGGATCCACGGGGGGACGGTCGCCGATGTCTTCAGGATCATTCGGGAAGGGGTACCAGAGAAGGGGATGATCCCGTGGGCTCAAGTGCTGAGTCCGCAGCAAATCAACGAGGTCGCCGCCTTCATTATTCAGAGGTACCTGGATGCGACCGGTGGGGTCATCGAAGACATGCGCAGCTCTAGCGGCGGGGTGTAATGCCCGCGTTGCGTCTCCCCGGAATGACGGGGACGCGGGACTGGGTGTATCCGCAGTCGATTCGCGGGCGCTTCATGAGCTTGCGTCGCGTGGCGTTCGCGATGCTCCACGTCGTCCTCTTTGTGTCTCCGTGGATCACGTTGCGGGGCCATCCGCTCTTGCAGGTCGATATTCCCGCCCGCCGGGTCTTCTTTTTCGGCGCTGTGTTTACGCCGGCGGATACACTCCTTTTTGCCCTACTGCTCTTCTTCTTGGCGTTCTGCCTCTTCTTTTTCACGGCCATCTTTGGGCGAATTTGGTGCGGCTACGCGTGTCCCCAGACCGTGTTCTTGGAGACGTGGATCCGACCTCTCGAGCTATGGATCGAGGGCGACCGTACGCAACGTAAGAGGAGAGACGCGCAGTCTATCTCGTTCGATCGGGCATGGAGAAAGGGACTCAAGTGGACCCTCTTCGGTCTTGTCGCCTTCCTGTTGGCGATGGCACTCGTCTCCATCTTCGCGGGGGCTCGCCCGCTATGGACCGGTCGAGCGGGTCCTGCCGCCTACGGGTTGGTGGGAGTCATCACGCTCCTCTGGTATGCGGACTTCACCTGGTTTCGTGAGCAGTTCTGCATCTACCTCTGCCCCTATGCCCGCTTCCAAAGCGCACTGACTGACGACGAGACACTCCTCGTCTCGTACGACGAAGCCCGCGGTGATCCTCGTAGCAAGAGTCGGGGCCCTGAAGGCGGATGTATCGACTGCAAGAAGTGCGTGGTGGTCTGCCCACAGGGGATCGACATTCGGGACGGATTTCAACTCGAATGCATCCAGTGCGCCCGCTGTATCGATGCCTGCCAAAGCGTCATGGAGCGCTTCGAGCAGCCGACCTTAGTGCGGTACTCCTCGATCGCCGCCGATGGAGGAAAGAAGTGGAGACTGCTGCGTCCTAGGACGACGGTCTATGCGGGGCTCCTCGTCGCCCTCATCGGGGCCATGACGACGATTGCCCTAACGCGAGTGCCTTTCGAAGCGACGCTGAACCGAGCCCCGGGGACGCTGTTCACGGTCGATGGTGACGGCTATGTGCGGAACACATACCTGGTTCACGTCACGAACAACGAAGCCGAGTCAGGCGCGGTGACCTTCTCGATCGAAGTCGAGGGGCTCGACGGTGCGGAGGTCACGATGTCCGAGCTCACACTCGCTGCGGAGGAGACCCGAACGGTACCGCTTGTGATCCGACTTCCAACCGACGAGGTCGAGTCGCGAACGCTTCCCTTCCGGGTTCGGCTCGCCGCGCCAAGCGGGGAGCTCGTGTTACCCACCACCTTCAAGACCGGCGAGCCGTCGGGGGGAGGCCTGTGATGAAACGAGTGGAGGAGTCGACCAAGACTCAATCCCTGGCTTGGCCGATCGGGATCGCGGTGGGTCTCGCGATCGTGGTGGCCGTCAACATCGGGTTCGTCATCGTCGCGGTGGGCGGTGCCGACCCGATCGCGAGTGCGTATGAGGCCGGCGAGCGCTGACGCTGTACGCCGCTGTCCACACTGTGCGACCGCGGTGGATGGACCCGCCGACGCGTTCTGTTGTCGAGGCTGTGAGGCGGCGGCTGCCCTAATCCGCGGGGCAGGGCTCGAGCGCTACTACGAGAGCCGTGAGAAGCCGGCCCCTCGGCCCTCGGCGATCGGCGGTCGGTGGAGCGGCACCGTGGTGGAGGCGGACGCCGACGGAATATGCGAGTCTTCGCTCTCGATCGACGGCCTACGCTGCGCATCGTGTGTCTGGGTTACTGAAGCGGTCCTTCGCCAACTCCCGGGCGTCGTGGAGGCCACAGTGAGCTACGCTACCGGGCGGGCTCGCCTCCGCTGGGTCGCGAGAGAGATCGACCTGGCGACGCTAGCTGAGACGATTGAGACACTCGGATACCGACCCAGGGTCGGAGCTGAGTCTCGACTCGTGGACCGGACACTGCTCACCCGGCTCGGCGTCGCTGGCTTCTCGTCGGCGAACGTGATGCTCTTGTCCGCGGCGCTGTACGCAGGATGGGTCGATCCGATGGATCCCGCGTACGCGGAGCTCTTTCGGTGGTGGACTCTGGTGCTTGCTACGCCCGTAGCACTCTGGTGCGCGTCGCCCTTCTACACGGCTGCGATTCGAGGGCTGCGCCGGGGGGTGCTCCACATGGATGTCCCGATCGCACTGGGCGTCGCGGTCCTCTACGGCCACGGTATCGTCGGGGTGCTACTGCACGTCGACACATACCTCGATTCACTGTCGATGCTCGTGACACTCCTGCTGGCAGGGAGGGTGGTGGAGTCGGCTGGTCGTAGTCGAAGCGCCGAAGCGGCGTTGTCGCTTGCAGCGACCGTGCCGTCCACGGCTAGACGACGAACTCCTTCCGGGGTGGAGTGGGTCCCGTCGGACGAACTCGAGCCCGGCGATGTGGTCGATGTCGGTGCAGGAGAGGAACTCCCTGCGGACGGAGTCGTGGCTTGGGGGAGAGGTCGTGTACAGCGAGCCCTCCTCACCGGTGAGTCCCGCCCGGTTCCGGTTGACCTGGAGGACGAAGTTTGGGCGGGGACGATCCTCACCGACGGAGCGATTGCGGTGCGCGTCACCGTGCCGGCCGAGTCGAGTGTGGTGCAAGAGATGGCAGCCGCGTTGGATACCGCGGCAGGCGGGGAGGTGGGGGTAGATCCTACGGATCGCCTCGCACCGTGGTTTACCGGGCTTACGCTGGCGGCAGCGGCGGGAACGTGGCTCGCCTGGACCTTTGCCGCTGGGGGCGGTGCCTTGGAGCCCACTGTAGCCGTGCTGGTGGTGGCGTGTCCTTGCGCCCTCGCTCTAGCCCGACCCCTCGTGGGCATGGCCGGGTTAGGGGCGGCTGCTCGGCGGGGCGTACTCTTTCGGTCTCCTCGCGCCCTGCTGGCTGCTGCCAACGTCGACTTAGTCGTCTTGGACAAGACCGGCACCGTCACGGAGGGAGATCTTCGCGTCCTCGACGCCTCGGACGAAGCTCTCCGTGTGGCTTCAGGTCTCGAACGTTTTAGCGGACATCCTCGAGCGGAGGCCATTGTTAGAGAGGCTGTGCGGCGTGCAGTACCGATCCCAGTCGGGGCCGAGGTCGTCGAGACATCGGGGGTGGGGATCCGCGGTTGGGTTGACGACGAGCTATGGGAGATCCGCTCTGCGGGTGCCGACGTGGTCGCGTTGCTCGGTCCCGGTGGGCGGGGCGCTCAGATCACCTTCGGGGATCGACTCCGCGACGATGCGACGGCCACCGTCGAGCGGATCGAGGGTCTCGGCGTCGAGACCGTTCTCTTGAGCGGCGACACCGCGGCACCTACCGATGAGATCGCTCGACGCCTAGGAGGCATCGACTCCGAGGCCTCGCGAAGCCCGGCGGAGAAGGCGGAGGAGATCGGGCGCTGGCGTCGTGCGGGAAGAACCGTCCTGTTCGCCGGCGACGGGTTGAACGATGGCCCGGCGCTCGCGGCTTCGGACGTCGCCGTAGCGATGGGGGGCGGTGCGGCGTCAGCGGTGCTGGCCGCCGATGCGGTCGTCGTCGATGACCGACTCGCTCCGGTTGAAGCGGCTCTGCGGGTTGGCCGGGTCAGCCAGAGAATGGTCCGGAGGAGTCGACGTGGGTCTGTCATCTATAACGTTCTGGCCGTTGCCGCTGCGGGTGCGGGATGGGTGAACCCTCTCGTGGCTGCGGTCCTCATGCCTCTTTCCAGTGGGGTGGTTTTGGCACACGCCCAGCGGGTCGAAGCGATTGTGCGGCGCGACGACCCATGATCGCGATCACCTTTCTCCTGCCAGTCGCTGTCGGGTTGGCTGCCGTATTCGTCGTGCTCTTCGTGGCCGCGGTGCGTCACGGCCAGTTTGACGATCTGGACGACCCTCCGACGAGAATCCTCTACGACGAGTAGGTTATCAGCGAGCGATCTCAGTCGGTGCGCAGCGCCGTCCGGGGGTCGACACGGGTGGCCCGCCAAGCAGGAAAGGAGCCCGCCACCCCCGACACGACGAGTAGCGCCAACGCCACCGTGACATAGGTGCGCGGGTCCCGTGCGGACACCTCGTATAAGAGGGGTTGCACGAGGGTCGCCCCCCATGCCGCGATGACCAAACCTAGAGCTGTTCCGACAAGGACAGTCGACACTGCCTGTTTGAGGACGAGCTGCACGATCCGCTGAGTCCCCGCACCCAAGGCCGAGCGAATGCCGAGCTCGCTCCGGCGGAGTGCCACGTCGAAGGCGAGAACGCTGTAGAGTCCCCACCCGGCTACGATCAAAGCCAGGAGTCCGAAGATCGTGAACACTGTGGCCCCCATGCGCCACGAGCGCATCTCCGGTGCTACGAAATCGGTCATCGAGTTTACCGTGACGAACCGGATGGAGGACGAAGTACTTCGTGCCTCGTCTCGTATCGATTCGACGACGGTGTCCGAGTTCCCCGAGGTGCCCACCATGAGCGCTTGAGGCGGACCCTGGAAGTCGGGGTGCCCCTGGTTCACGTAGTAGAGAAAGTGCGGGTCCTCTTCGATCAGCTCTTGTCGTCGGTGGTTCTCCACGACGCCGATCACCTCAGTGCATGCTGGGGCGGGATCATCGCCGAAGAACATGCACGACCCGAGTGCGTCACCCGCCGGCCAATATGCGTCGGCCATGCTTTCGGAAACGACGGCGACCGGCGGAGCCTCAGGCGAGTCGTCACTCGGCTCGATACCCCGACCAGCGACGATTCTCAGTCCCATGGCCCGGAGTGTCTCGGGACCGACTTTGTTCACGTAGGGGCCGCCGCTGTGGTGCAGTGGAACCGAATCAAGGCCAGGCACGCGGGGTTGGCCGAGGGAGATGCTGGAGCGGAAGGGTACGGTGTAGGTCATCCCTGCTGCTTGGACTCCGGGTAGTCGGCGTACGCGCTCCCCGACTTCCTCGTACGTCGCCTTTCGCTGCTCGGCCGGGAACGTCTCATTCCATTCGAGCGTGGCGATCACCAACCGGTCGGCGTCGAAGCCCAGGTCCAACCGCTGCGCCTGCCTCAAGCTTTGGACGAAGAGTGCTGCGCCAACCAGGAGCACAACCGACAGAGCCGCTTGTCCGATCAGGAGAGCTCGTCTCGTTCGAATGTGGCTCCCGGACACGGAGCGCCCGCCGGATCGTAATGTGTCGCCGAGTCCCGTGCGGACGGCGTGAAGTGCGGGAAGCGCTCCTGTGAGAACACCGGCCGTGACCGTGGCAAACAGGGTGAAGCCGACGAGTTGAAAGCCGATCTGCTGCGGTGAGAACGCGACCTCTGGAAGGAGTACGCGGTGGATCGTTCCACCAAAGAGGCTCGCGATGAGGACCGCGGCCATTGAGCCGAGCAATGCGAGGCCCAGGCTCTCGGCGAGGAGCTCCCCCGCGAGTCGTCGCCTCCCGACGCCGAGTGCTAGCCTAATCGCGATCTCTCGTCGGTCGTTGACTGCCCGCGCCAAGAGGAGGTTCGCGACGTTGAAACAGGCGATGAGGAGGACGATGAGAGAGACTCCGGACAGCCACCTGGCGACCTGGACTTCTTCGCTGGGTTGAGGGCCCCGGGCTGGAATCAGCGATGAGGCGAGAACCTCCGCGTTCTCGTCGTACCAGCCGGCGTCGATGAGTTCTGACCGGCCACCACGATGTGCGGCGGTCGCTTCCGCCTCGGCGGCCTCCACAGACGTGCCACCTCGAAGGCGGCCTACCGCCCTTACCCAATACCATCCGCGGTTGTCTAACCACTCGTCCCCGTTTTCCGCCGACTGATGCGGGACGATCGGGAGCCAGACATCTACCGGCGCCAGCGTAGCTCCGCTGAAGCCGGCCGGAGTGACGCCGACAATTGTGTAGACCTGTTGGCCGATATCGATCGGCTTCCCGAGCACAGATCGATCACCACCATACGCGCGCTTCCAGTACTCCTCGGAGAGTACCGCCGTCGGAGGAGAATCGACTTCGTCTTCGTCGGTGTCGTAGAAGCGACCGAGGACTGGTGTCACGCCCAGAAGGGGGAAGAACGAAGCACTCGCGCCCGCCGTGACCGCTGGTGCCGCCCCGTCGCCGCGGCCGACGGTTTGTGTTCGGGGCCGTGTGAAGGCCGCGACGGATTCGAATGACGAGAGTGTCGTGAAGTCTCGGTAGTCCGGCCATGTCAGCGACGAGCCGATATTGACATCGCCGTTGAAGATGACTCTTCGGATGTTCAGGTGACGCACATCATCTGCGTCGACGATGTGTTGCGGAGGACTGAGTAGGAGCCGGTCCACGACGCCGAACATGACCGCGTTCGCCCCGATGCCTAAGGCAAGGATCAAAGTCACAGCGACCGTGAAGCCTGGGGCTCGCCGAAGTCGACGTGCGGTGTGTGTCACCGTTCGAACCACCGTGTCGACTCGATCGTTTCGGTCCCGTGCGTTGAATCGGTCCTCGTCGATCCTCCGGAGGGCCTCGCGGTAAGCCCGCTCATCCCCGAAACGCTTCCTCGCCTCTCGGGCGGCTTCCTTCGCCGTTTGCCCCTTCGATATGCCGCGCCGCACCGCTTCATCGAAGTGGTGGCGTAGTTCGTCGTCCACCTCGCGCTCGGCATCCGAGAGGAGGTGCCCGAGCCGGAAGAGCTTCCTGAACCCCTTCGGGAGTCTCATGTCAACGCCCGCCGCTTCCCAACACCTTGAACACTGCCGCCGCGTACCGCGCCCAATCCGCCTCCGCTCGGTCGAGCTCCCCTCTGCCTTCGGGGGTGAGTCCGTAGAACTTCGCGCGCCGATTGTTCTCCGAGACGCCCCACTCCGATGACAGCCATCCTCGTCTCTCCATCCGATGCAGCGAGGTGTAGAGGGCGCCGTCTTCGATCTCGAGGGTCCCGTCGGTGACCCGTCGAATCCACTCCGCGACTCCGTATCCGTGTCGGGACTCGTGCGCGACCGCCTTCATCACGAGGACGTCGAGCGTGCCCTGAAGCAGGTTCATCTGCTTGCGCGTCATGATACCTGAAATGTTGAGGGGAGCGGGTCGAAGAAAGCCCCGCACTGCGGGGCTCCCCTGAGGTGTTCAGGGAAACGTGTGGCCGGCGAGGGTGCGGTGTCAACTGGAACCGGATCGTAGACGTTGGCCGGTGTCCCGAAATGCGGCTATGGTTCGCACGTAGTGAATACCGTCGCGGGGAGCCAACGGTCGGTGGCGATGCTTCGCGATCGTATGATCAGCTGGAGGCGCACATGAATGACCTGACCGGTCTGGGCCGCCTAACCGGTCGTGTGTGGTTGGGGCTCGCTTCGATCTGGATGGTGGGCAGCGCTTCTGGTCTCCTAGCCCAGACGGTCTCTGTGACGGTAACCAGTCGGGAGTCCGGCGCCCCGATAGCCGGGTCCATCGTCTACCTCCATGATGCGGCGGGCCGGGAAGTCGCTCGCCGGCTCGCCGATGACCGGGGGCGCGTCGTCTTTTTCCGGCCGGGACAAGGCGTCCACTCTGTTCGTGCGGAGATGATCGGGAGGGCGCCGTCTACCAGTGACCCCCTAGACTTCGTGGTGGGTGAGCGGACTGACGTGCGTCTCGGACTCGCACTCGCACCGATCGAGCTCGAGGGCCTCGGCGTGGAAGCCGAGACCCGGTGTGAGACAGGACGGCAGCAAGGCCTGGCTGCCGCTCGGCTATGGGAAGAGGCCCGCAAAGCCCTCACAGCAGCGGCGCTCACAGATGAGCAAGAGCTCTACCGCTATCACACGCTTCTCTACGAGCAGGAGTTGGAGCGCGACACGAGGGTTGTCCGACGTTCGAGATCGGTTGAGCGTCAGGCCAACATGCGCGTACCCTTTCGAAGCCGTCCGGCCGCGGAGCTCGTTCGCGAAGGGTTCGTCCAGCGCTCCGGAAACACGGACCTCTACTTCGCCCCGGATGCTGGAGTGTTACTGTCGGAGGAGTTTCTGGAGACCCACTGCTTCCGCGCAACGTTGGGTGAGGCGGAGGGCGGGCCTCCCGGTCTCGTCGGGCTCTCATTCGCTCCGGCGGACGCGCGAGACAGGATCCCGGACATTCGGGGCACCCTATGGCTAGACCAATCGACTGCCGAATTGAAGTGGCTTGAGTTCCGGTATGTGAATGCAGAAGCCACCCTGGTTACTAGCGAGCTAGGGGGCAGGGTCGACTTCGAGCGGATGCCCGACGGCGGTTGGATCATCCCGGAGTGGTGGATCCGGATGCCAAGGTTCGCGCGGCAGGGGACGACCGGCTACGAGTCGCGCACCTACTTGGCGGGGTTCACCGAAGCGGGCGGTGTGGTGCAGGAAGTGCAAGGGGCCGGCCGCACGCTTGGACACGGCGTCACCGGCGCGATCGACGGGGTTGTGAAGGACAGTCTGGATCAACCTCGTGGCGGGGTGCGGGTCGTTGTGGAAGGTGCAGATGAGACGACCACGACCGATTCACTCGGAAGGTTCTCGTTCTATGGGCTTGTTCAGGGCGTCTACGAATTAGCGGTCTCGGACCCGGACCTCGATGCGCTCGGGTTTCCGGCGAGTTCATCGACATGGGCTGTCGTAAACGGTGAGGCGACGCTCGTCCGACTGACGTTGCCATCCGCTCGCGCCATCCTCTACGGATCTTGTGTCGGCGCCGATCGACACCCCGAGTGGCGCGAGCTCGCGCGTGACTTTCCGGCCGAAGGGATCGTGTTCGGCCGGGTAGTCGATGGAGGTACCGGAACTCCCATCGAAGATGTCGAAGTGCGCGTCACTACGCCGACCGTGGCTTTCTCGGCAGGTGCTTCGAGGCTAGGTGCCTCGGCGGGTGTGTCCGCGCGGATGGGGGGCGTCGACGTGACACAGAACGAACTGATTGTCCATCAAGGACAGGTAGGGCTAGCGACACGAACCAATCCGAAGGGGTTCTTCCGCTTTTGCGGCCTTCCCGAGGGGCATCGAATCGATCTCGGCGTCACCGTCGACGGTGTGAACACGTTGGTGCGTAACCTCCGGATTCCCGATGCCGGTGGCTTCGTGGAACAGGAGATCTCGGTCGATCGGCGATAGCGCGGTGGAGAGTGCCTCCCCTAAGCCGCCATGACCCACACGGAGCTGATCGCAACAAGCAGTCCGAGCGGCGGTATCATACCTTTAGTTCCGTGCAGCCTCGCTCGTGTGAAGAGTCTGGACGGACGCCGGATGTCGCGTCATCGTGCCGTCGATTCGGTGCGCGGCCGAAGAGTCTCTACTTGGGTGGTGAGCAGTGAACGTTCGACTTCTTGTGTATGCGATGGCTGCGACAGCGATCGGCTGTGGGTCGAGCGACCCGGAAAATGTGATCGAACTTCATGGGACCGTGGTGGCAGCCTCCGACGGTCAGGGGTACACCGCGGGTCAGGCGATCGATGGCGCGCAGATGACTTTGCGTTATACGGCGCCGCTGGATCTGACGGTGGAGACACGAGACAGCGACCAGAGCGACTCATCGGGGGCATGGACACTCATGTCCGGGCCACCCCGAGGACAGACGGACCCTGACTGTCGGACGCTCACCGTGCTCGCTGTTCGCGTTGGATTTGAGACAGCCCGGCTGCCTCTCTCGAGTACCTGCGGGATCGGCGCGGATGTGGTCAGCGGCGTCGTGATCGAGATGACCCCGGTTCCCCCGAAGTGAGACGGCGTCGGGCAGTCGGCCTTCGGTGCTCTACGGGATGAGATCCACTCCCGCCTCGAGGTTCGAAGCGAGCGTCGCGAGTAGCGTCGCGGTCGCGTCGAGATCGTGAAGGGAGACCACCTCGACGGCGCTGTGCATGTACCGGTTGGGGATCTGGACCAGCCCCGTCGCGACACCGGCACCAGAGATCTGGATCGCGTTCGCGTCGTTCGGTGCCGCGCGTCCAAGCGCAGCCACCTGGTAACCCACCCCCGCGTCTTCTGCTGCAGCACGTAGCAGGTCGCCGACACGAGGATTGATGTTCGGGCCTCGCAGGATCACGGGTCCATCCCCGACGCCGATGCGACCGCGCTGGCGCTTGTCGATGCTCGGACAGTCTGTGGCATGTGTGACGTCGACAGCGACGGCCAAATCGGGTGCTATTCCGTACGTCGCGGTACGCGCCCCACGGAGCCCGATCTCTTCTTGAACCGTGGACGCGACGGTCAGCGCACAAGTGAAGCCGCGTTCTTTCGCCCGCCTCATCGCTTCGAAGACGACCCACACGCCGGACCGATTGTCCATGGCTGGGGCGGTCGCGAGGCCATTCCACAGCTCCTCCATCCCCAGGTGCACGGTGACCGCGTCGGCGATCGCGACAGCGGATTCGGCCTCGTCCCGGTCCTTGGCTCCGATGTCGATCCACATCTCCTTCGGATCGACCACACTCTTCTTCTCCGAGTCGCTAAGCAGGTGTACCGCCTTGCGTGAGATGACTCCGCTGACCGGCCCACCCGCGGTCCACACGTGGACTCGATGCCCGACGAGCTGCTGTGCATCCCAGCCACCCACCGTCTGAAAGTACAGGAAGCCCCCGTCATCGATATGTGAGACGAGCATGCCGAGCTGATCGCAATGGCCCTCGAGCATGAGGTGGGGGGAAGAGCCCTCATTGATCGTCGCGATTACGTTTCCATGGACATCGGTCGACACTCGGTCTGCGATACCTTCAGCATATTCGCGGACGACCGCCTGAACGGGCTGCTCGTATCCGGAGACACCGGGGGTGTTCAGGAGTTTTTCGAGGAAATCCTTCGAGTGATCGTTCACGAGGGCTCCGGAGGGAGTGATGAGTCGATGCGCGGAAGTCTACGCGAGGCAGGCGTCGCGCACATCCCGGCTCGGGTGCGCTGCCGGGGCGGAGCTAGTTCGCGCCCTTCCAATCCTCTAGGAACCGCTCAGCGCATTGCTCACCGAGGGTGAACATCCGGTGCATCTGTTGGATCCCGAAATTGCCCACCCACGATCGGATCCAGGTGATGACTGGAGTACCATCGGCGCCGGGCTGCTCTACCTGCGTGCGCAGTGAGTAGATGATCTGGCCGGTCTCGTAGAAGGTGTCGACGTGGCACACCACGGTCGTCGGTGCACCAGGCACGACGCTCGGTGCGGCGTCGGATTCGGTGATGGTCCCCGCGAACGTTTGACTCAACGCGTCCCGAAACTGGTCGCCGGTGGCGCCCCCGGCCGACATCGTGATTTCTTCGTCCCACACCGCGTCGGCCCGGATCTGTACGCGGACAATGCCTTCGAGCCGCGAGATGTCGCCTGTTTCTTGGGCGCCGATCGGCGCCGTAGATAGGGCCCACGTAGCGATTCCGACGAGGGCGAAGAGCGCGATCCCCGCTTCTCGACCCCAGACACGCATATCCCTCCTAGCGACACGAGGGGCTGGCTCAGCAATTCGCAATGGTCTGCTCTCGCTCACAATGGAGATCGAATCCACCAATGCTGACCCGGGTCTACTGCCCTCGCAAGAAGGGGTGGCGGAGCCTGCCATCTGTGGGTACGAATCACGAGTGACGTAGTCGAGCCTAGCGAGCCTTGCCCTCCGCGACCCTACCGCGGGATCTTCCCGTCCGCCTCGACCTCCCCCCAAAACCGGTGCCACTAGTGCTTCATCCCAAGGTCCTCCCCGCATTCGCGTTGCTTGCGCTGCTCTCCACCGATATCGGGATCGCGGTCGCCCAAGACCCTGCCGTCGACCCGGAGCTCTACTCCTCCATGGAGTGGCGGAGCATCGGCCCATTTCGGGGTGGTCGTTCGGTCGCTTCCACGGGCGTGGTGGGTGACCCGCTTACGTACTACATGGGGACCGTTGGAGGAGGCGTGTGGAAGACGACGGACGCGGGGACGACGTGGCAGAACGTCTCCGACGGGCAACCCTTCGGCACTTCGTCGGTGGGAGCCGTCGCGGTCGCAGAGTCGGATCCGAACGTCGTCTACGTCGGGATGGGCGAACACGCGGTGCGGGGCGTCATGACGTCTCACGGAGACGGCGTATACCGCTCGACCGATGCCGGCCGGACATGGACGCACTTGGGTCTCGAGCGCACCCGCTCGATCTCTCGGATTCGAGTACACCCAGACAATCCGGACATCGTGTATGTGGCCGCGCAGGGAGCCCCTTACGGGTCGAACCCTGAGCGCGGGATCTATCGCTCTACCGACGGTGGCGAGACGTGGGAGTTGATTCTGTACGTCGATGAGGATTCCGGTGCCTCGGACCTGTCGATGGACATGACAAATCCGCGGATTCTCTACGCGGCCTTCTGGGACCACCGTCGACTCCCCTGGCAAGTCGTCTCGGGAGGACCGGGGAGTGGATTCTGGAAGTCGACGGACGGAGGGGATAGTTGGGAGCCGATCAATGCCGGCCTACCGGAGCTGATGGGGAAGACCTCGATCGACGTTTCGCGCGCGAATCCCGATCGCCTGTTCGCGATGGTCGAAGCGGATCCTGGTGGAGGGCTCTTTCGCTCCGACGACGCCGGGCGCTCCTGGCAGCTGGTGTCCGAGGATTGGACGATTCGAGCGCGCGCTTGGTACTACATCGAGGTCTACGCCGATCCGGTCGATGAGGAGACGGTGTATGTCCTCAACGCCCCGATGATGAAGTCGATCGACGGCGGATTGAACTTCACTAACGTGCCCGTCCCCCACGGCGACACCCACGATCTCTGGATTCATCCAGACGACAACAAAGTGATGATCAACGCGAACGATGGTGGGGCGAACGTCTCGTTCAACGGTGGCTCATCGTGGTCCACGCAGCAGAATCAACCGACGGCGCAGTTCTATCGTGTCGCCGTTGATAATCGCTTTCCGTACCACCTGTACGGAGGGCAGCAAGACAACTCGGCGATCGCGATCGCAAGTCGGGGATCCGGGGGAGTCACGTGGAAGGATTGGTACTCGATCGGTGGGTGCGAGAGTGCCCGACCCGCGTTCGATCTCGATGACCCTCGCTTCGTGTACGCGGGGTGCTACATGGGCATCATCGCCGAGTATGACCACCGGACGCAGGCGTCCCGAGATGTGGCCGCGTATCCGGTGATGCCAGCCGCTTTACAGAGTCGGGAGATGAAGTACCGGTACAACTGGTCGGCTCCGATCATCGTCTCGTCGGCAGATCCGAACGTGATCTACCACGCCTCCAACATCGTGGTGCGCTCGACCGATCGCGGGATGACGTGGACCGAGATCAGTCCCGACCTGACCCGCGACGACGACTCGAAGCAAGGGTACGGAGGTGGACCGATCACGAACGAAGGTGCGGGCGGGGAAATCTACGGGACGATCTATGCCTTCACGGAGTCGCCGCACGACGCCGCGACGCTCTGGACGGGAAGTGACGATGGCTTGGTCCACTTGACCCGTGATGGCGGAGCTGCCTGGACTGACGTCACCCCCGACGGGTGGGGCGAGGTGATGATCAACGAGATCACCGTGTCTCCGCACGACCCTGCCACCGCGTATGCTGCAGTGAGTCGGTACAAGTTCAACGACTTCACGCCGCTTGCGTACGTGACGCGAGACTACGGTGAGAGTTGGCAGCCGATCGCGGAAGGGATCGGCGCGGAAGCGTGGGTCCACGTCATCCGTGAGGACCCCCGCACTCCGGGCCTCCTCTACGCCGGGACCGAGACGGGTGTCTACGTCTCACTCGACTCGGGCGGTTCGTGGCAGTCGCTCCAGCTGAATCTCCCGAATACGCCCATCAACGACATCGCGATTCAAGAGCGAGAGAACGATCTGATCGTGGCAACGTCGGGGAGATCGTTCTGGATCCTCGACGACCTTTCGCCCCTTCAGCAAGCCGCGGACGCCCAGGCTGCCCTCGATGGTGGGGTTGGGGCACACTATCTCTATACGCCTCGGCACGCGTACCGACTCGCCGGTGGAGGTGGCTTCAACTTCGGGGCCGCCGAGGGACGGAACGGGCCGAGCGGAGCCGTGATCGACTTTGTCCTGGGAAGCCAGCCGTCCGAAGACGAGGAAGTGAAGCTCGAATTCCTGACCCCGGCGGGCGACCTCATCCGGACGCTGTCTTCGAGTCCGGATGACGACGTCAGTCCCGGTGCGCAGCCCCTTCGCGTGCAAGAAGGTGCAAACCGGGTCGTTTGGAATCTCCGACACGAGTCGATCCCGAACATTCCTGGGGCGTATGTCTTCGGATCGCTGGCCGGCCGGAGGGTGATTCCTGGCCAGTACCGAGTGCGCCTTACGGTCGGCGACTGGTCGGCGACCGAGCCACTCGAGGTGCGCATGGACCCGCGGGTCGACGCGACGATGTCGGAGTACGTGGAGCAGGACGCGTTCGTCGCTTCGGTCGCAGCCGAACTGACGGCGATTCACGACGCGGTCGCCCGAAACAACGACGTAAAGGGTCAGATCGAGGCGCTGCTCGAGAGGATCGACGAGGACGAGGCTTCGGTCGCGGTCGTCGATGCGGGAGGGGGCCTGATCGGCGATCTCGAAACCGTAGCGGACTCGCTCTACCAGCGTCGTACCGTGGACGGTCAGACCGTCATCAACTTCCCGTCGCGTTTGAAGTTCCAGTACGTCTTCTTGCACGGAAACGCCGACGCCGCCGACGCTGGCGTGAGCATGGGATCGCAAGACGTGCTCGGCGACCTCACCGCTCGCTGGAGCGTGCACCAAGCGACGAACGATGAGCTGCTCGGGTCCCGGCTCGACGCATTCAACGAAATGGTGCGTGACGCCGGATTCACCGTGATTATTGCACCCCCTCGACCAAGGAGACCGGTATCGTGAAGGCGCTATGGAAGCCTGCGATTTGGATTCAGGTGGGCGTCGGCCTACTCGTTGGAGCTCCGGGCGTGGCGGCCCAGGCTTCGGATGCCAGACCGCAAGATGTGTCGTCGATCGACGGAATACTCGAAGCGTACTACGACGTCATTTCGGGCCCTGCGGGTGAGAGCCCTGATGTGGCGCGGGACAAGTCGCTCCATCACCCCAATGCTTGGGTCGCCATCGCCGGGGTCGATAACGAGGGCGCGCCGTCCGTGAACGTGATGTCGCTCGACGAGTATCACGGCGCCGGTGGAGTGCGCAGCGCTCCGTTTTACGAGTGGGAGACGGACCGGGAGATCCGAGAGTCTGGGAACATGATCCACGTCTGGAGTCACTACGCTTCCGCGCGTGAGCCGGGTGGGGAGCCGTTCGACACCGGTGTGAACAGCATCACGCTCTTCTTTGATGGAAGTCGCTATTGGGTCATGGGATGGATGTTCGACGCGAGAGCCGATTGACGCGGATACGCTGGCTCAGGTGAGCGCCTTACCCACCCGCCTCATCCCTTCTTCGATCCGATCCAGGTCGTTCACCATCGGTCCGAACGAGATCCGGACCGCATTCGAGAGAGAAGCGCCGAAGCCACTCCCGGGCACGAAGATCACCCCCGTTCGCGGAAGTATGTCCCGAACGAAGTCGTCACCGTCCCGACCGACATCCATCACCGTGTAGAGGCCACCCTGGGGGTCAAGACACCTCATCCCGAGGTGTTCCTCAATCGAGGCTACGGTGCGGCGTCCCGCTCTGCCGTAGGCAGTGCGCGCGTCGGCCAGGTACTGTTCAAGTGATCCGTCCACTAGAGCCGATTCGAGGTACGACGCGAGTGCGTACTGATGCACGGTATCCGGGCAGAGCGTGGTGCCTTGTTGCACGACCTCCAAGGCGCGGATGACCTCGGGATCGGCCTCGACCCAACCGAGCCTCCGCCCGAGTCCTCGACACCACTTCGAATTGGAGTGAAGGCGGATAAGGTTGGAGTGTCGGGCCGGCGATGCCGAGAAGTGCTCTGGGGGGTTCTCGGAGAAGTGTTGGGCGCGGTACGCGAAGTCGACGATAACGAAGCAGTCGGCCCGTTCGGCGAGCGCCACCACTTCGAAGAAGACTCGGTCGGGGATGATCTGACTCGTCGGGTTGTCCGGCGACGAGAAGAGGACCGCCTTCGGCTTGTGCTCCTCGAGAGTTCGTGCGAACGCCTCGACCACCGCCTCTCCATCTGGCATGAACGCCCACGCATCTCGGTCGAACACCGGGAGCCAGACGATCTCCACTCCTTGGGGTCCGAGGTTCAGCTGTGGCCCGTAGTTGGCGTACGAAGGATCGAAGAGGACGACCCGATCCCCGGCGTCCAACAACGTCGTGAAGAGGGTGTGGGTGAGCTGCGTCGAACTCTGCCCGACGAGCAGGTGTTCGTCGGCAAGGTCCACTGTGCGATAGAACGCCCGGTCGGCCGCGATCAACTGCGCTCGCAGAGCCGGTAGGCCGCGGGTGGGAGAGTAAGCTCCGAGTTCGTGGAAGAGCGTTGGGTCGTCCGCTACCCGCGCGTACTGCTCCCGCAGCCCGGTCGGCGCCTCGTGGTTGACCCAGCCTCCCGCGAAAGAGATGACATCGTCCGGATCGAGCCCCATGGCTTCAATGTTCTTCCGGTCCGCAAGCTTCATGATCTCGCGGATGGGGGATTTCTTCAGCTGGCCTTCGCGGAGGCGTCGGGCGACGGGGGGTGCATTCATGGGGAGAAGCTCTGACGCCCATGAGAAGCCGTCAACGCATCCGGATGCACGTTTTTACTGCGGGCTGCGTCTCCCTATGCTCGGGGGCTCGCTCTCGGGTCGTGTCTCCTCCCCCCAATGTGCCCGCTTGAACTCGATACCCTCCTTCGTGCTCGCGTCGGTCGTCGGCCTGGCGATTCTCGGCGTCTTGCAGTGGATTCATCGCCGCCGCAGATAGCAGCCCCTTTCGGCTTTCCGTTCCTCCCCCGAGGTTGCGATAAGATCTGGAGGAGCAATGTCCCGTATCAGTGGAAAGTGTTCGTTCGCGCACGTGGGGTCCGTCGCCATCGGGTTGGCCATCGCGGCAAGTGGCGTCTTGCCTGTATCCGCGGAAGCTCAGCGGCGGGTGTCGCCTGACTCACTCCGTCAGATCCAGCAGGTGGCCCCGATGCACGGTCCGCCGGGGACTGAGGTCGTGATCTACACCGAGAACCTTCCCATTCAGGCGAAGGTCCATTTAGGGGTGGGCGCGACCCGCACCGGCTTCGAGGCACTCCACGAGGCGGAACAGGCCATGTGGGGGGAGGTGTCCGGCACGATCACGATTCCAGAGACCGCTCCCTGGGATCGGGCGGTGCTTCTAGTCGCCTTCGATGCAATCTTCGCTCCAATCGGACTGTCCGAGCCCTTCCACGTCACCCGCCCGGACGGGATTCTGCAACGCACCGGCCGGATCACGGACGAAGGGGTCGAGTGCCTCGCGATGCGAGACGGCGACGACTTCCTGTACACCCTGATTGGCGAGGTAGGCGATCTCGAACCAGGGGATCCGGTCGTGCTCCAAGCTCGGTACGTCGAGATGAGCGTGTGCAACCAGGGCACGACGCTTGAGGTGGTCGAGGTGCTACCCCCGCCGTCGGGCGGATCGGGGCTGCGCTAACTGCAGCTCGGATGACCAAACCGCTCCCCACGCTCAACCGTCACAGCTCGCGGATCACGCAGAGTGCGGCGAATGCGTCGGCTCGAGCGATGCTCCATGGCGCCGGACTGACCCGGGAGGAACTCGACCTGCCCCAAGTCGGGATCGCCTCGATGTGGTGGGACGGGAACCCGTGCAACATGCACTTGCTGGCACTCTCAGAAGCGATCGCGGAGGGGGTTCGAGATAAAGAGCTGATGCCAATGCGCTTCAACACGATCGGGGTCAGCGACGGAATCTCGATGGGGACCTCGGGGATGAGCTACTCGCTTCCGTCCCGAGAGATCATTGCTGACTCGATCGAGACCGTGGTCTCGGCCCAATGGTACGACGCAGTGGTCACGGTCCCCGGTTGCGACAAGAACATGCCCGGCAGTCTCATAGCGATGGCTCGACTGAATCGTCCAGGCCTGATGGTGTACGGCGGCACGATCGCACCCGGCTCCTTGAACGGTGAACGACTCGATATTGTCAGCGCCTTCGAGGGGTACGGCGCACTCCTCGCCGGCGAGATCGACGACGGTCGCTTCGACGACATCGTGCAGCACGCCTGCCCGGGGCCAGGTGCGTGCGGGGGGATGTACACCGCGAATACGATGGCGAGCGCTGCCGAAGCGATGGGGATGGCACTCCCCTACAGCGCGTCGACTCCCGCCCTCGCTTCGGGCAAGAGAGCAGAATGCGCCGGAGTGGGTGAAGCCGTACGTGGGCTCCTCGAGAAGGAGTTGACCCCTCGGGATATTATGACCCGCCCGGCTTTCGAGAACGCGATCGCGGTGGTCACGGCGCTTGGCGGCTCTACGAACGCGGTGCTCCATCTCTTGGCGATCGCACATGCGGCCGAGGTGCCCCTCACCTTGGACGACTTCGAGCGGGTCAGCGCTCGCACACCGTATCTGGCCGATCTAAGGCCCAGCGGCCGCTACCTCATGGAAGATCTGCACGACGTCGGAGGCGTGCCCGGCGTAATGAAGCTGCTACTCAGTGAAGGACTTCTCGATGGGTCATGCCTCTCGGTAACGGGGCGTTCGATCGCCGAGAATTTGTCGGAGGTCGATGGGCTCACGAGTGGACAGGATGTCGTGCGCTCCATCGGTGACCCCATCAAGAGTGAGGGGCACCTGCGCATATTGCGGGGCTCTCTCGCTCCGGACGGGGCGGTCGCCAAGATCACCGGGAAGGAGGGTGTGCGCTTCGCTGGACCCGCTCGGGTCTTCGATCGCGAGGAGAGCGCGCTCGCTGCGGTGGAGTCTGGCGTCGTCCGAGCTGGCGACGTGGTCGTGATCCGATACGAAGGTCCGAAGGGCGGTCCTGGAATGCCGGAGATGCTCACCATCACCGCCGCGATCGTCGGAGCTGGGCTGGGCAAGGAGGTGGCGCTGGTAACGGACGGTAGGTTTTCGGGCGGAAGCCACGGCTTCGTGATTGGCCACGTCACTCCGGAAGCTCAGGAGGGCGGACCGTTGGCTTGGGTCGAAGATGGTGACCCGATCACGATCGATGCCGAGTCGGGTCAAATCGAGTGGGAGGTTCCGGAGGACGTACGGGTGGCGCGGGCCGCGGCGTGGACCGAGCCGGCACTTCCTTCGACCCGTGGGACGTTGGGCAAGTATATACGCTCCGTGAGCTCGGCGTCGCTTGGATGCATTACCGATGGGTAGCGAGTCGATGCGCGTCGCGGTGGTGGGGGCGGGTGGGCTCGGAAGCTACGTCGGCGCTTTGCTTCAGCAGGCGGGACACGACGTGACGCTCGTGACGCGCGGTACTCACCGGGAAGCGATCGAGGCGCGTGGCCTACTCGTACGAAGCCACGCTGGCGACTTCTCGGTGCGACCGCGCTGCGTGTCGCGGGGCGAGGAGGCTGGCGAGGTCGATCTCACCTTCGTGGCAACGAAGACGTACTCGATTGCAGAGGTGGCCCCCCAACTCGCGGCGTTGGCCAAGAAGGGCTCGGCGGTTGTTTCTCTGCTCAACGGCGTCACTGCCCGTCAGGAGCTGGTGGCTTTGGGCGTCGATCCTGACCTTGTGGCGGATGGGGTTGCGTATATGACCGCTTTTCGGGTCGAGCCGGGGGTCGTCGAGCGTCGTGCCACGCACCAACGGATCGTGGTGCCGGTCACCCGCGCTAAAGAGGACGCGAGCGCTCGGATGGTGAAGGCTTTTGCGGGTACGATCGTTGGGATCGAAGAGATCGAAGACATCGATGTCGAGCTTTGGGAGAAGATGGCTGTCGTATGCTCCCTCTCCGTGCTCTGCGCGATCGGAGATTGGCATATGGGTTCGCTCAGGGCGCACCCTCTCGGTGCCGACCTTCAACGACAAGCGATTTCGGAGGTTCTGGCCGTAGGACGAGCGACTGGCGTCTCTATTCCAGGAGGGGCCGAGGAGAAGATCGACGCTCGGCTCGATCGCTTCCCGGATAGCTTCTACCCCAGTGTCATCCACGACCTTCGGGAGGGGCGCCGCACGGAGATGGCTGACCTCGGCGGGGCCGTATCGCGGCTCGGGCGATCCTCTGGGGTGCCGACCCCCCTGCATGACGCGGGCACGCTCATCGTACAGAGGGCGGAGTCAACGGGCCGAGTTGCACCGTAGGGCTTTCGGTGTATCTTCGGTGTCCGATTCGCAGAATAGAGCTAAGCAGAACTGACCCTAATGAACGGTCCTGAGGACCGAAGGAGCTTCCATGGACGGATCGATGTTTTTGCCGGAATTCGACCACGAGTTCTCCGAGACGCGTCGTGCGTTGGAGCGCGTCCCGGAAGAGAAGTTCGACTGGAAGCCGCACGAGAAGTCGTGGTCGCTCCACGACCTCGCGGCTCACGTATCGGAGATTCCCAACTGGATGGAGCCGACGCTCGAGGTCGACACCCTCGATATCGACGGGTACGAGCGGGAGGTGCCAGAGACCAAGGAGGCGATCCTCGCGAAGTTCGACGAGGGCGTCGCCGCGGCCCGAGCCAGTTTGTCTGCTGCTTCCGGTGAGCAACTCGCCTCGATGTGGAGCATGACCTCGGGCGGCAACGTCTTGATGGAGATGCCCAAGGTCGCGGTGGTCCGGAGCTTTATTATGAATCACAACGTGCACCATCGTGCCCAGCTCGGCGTGTACCTGCGGATGCTGGGTGTCGATGTGCCGGGCCACTACGGTCCGTCCGCCGACGAAGGCGACATGGGCGCGGAGCAGTAGAGGGACTGAAACCAGCAGGGCCTCTTGCTCTCCGGACGGTGGGCCCCTGAGCTGCGCTCAATCGCAGCTCAGGGGCCTTCTTTTTCTTTGAGGGTGGGTCGGCCCTTCTTCCGCTTCTCTAGGTAACGGGAAAGCCGCCGGTGGGCTGATGAAGTTGCCGGCGGTGAGCCGATCGCGGGGCCCGGGCCTTCACGATCGGGGTAGCCTCGGCTGCCGAACCCCGTCCGATCCAAGGGTCGGGCGGGGTTTCTCGTTCGGAGTCGACTATCGTCGGTCGATCGGTGGGGTAGCGGGCGGAGGACGACGGTGTCCGGTTGCCTGCTCGTATGCGAATGCGATTTCGATCAACGTGCCTTCATCGAAGGCCCGTCCGAGGAGCTGCAGTCCAGACGGGAGCCCTTCGCCTACAAAGCCCATCGGGACGTTGAAGGCGGGAAAGCCGGTAGGAGGCGAGAGGGTGCCGCTGTTCGCGCCGTAGGTTGTGTTGAGGTCGCCGATGAGACGAGCGGGGTAGTTGTACGTCGGGTAGACGAGGACATCGACCTCGGCGGCATCCATCGCGGCGGTGACTGCCGCCCCGAGCGCTTCCGTCGCGCTCACCCACTCGTCCCAGTCATCATGCTCCTCGGGCACCGCCTCATCCTCGGCGTCGGCAGCGTTGCGGAGGCTCGCTCGCAGCCACGGGTGGAAGTCTCCCGACTCCAAGATTTGCGCCATGGTCTTGGTCGGCACCTCCGGCCGGGTGGCAAGGTAGGCGTTGAAATCGTACTCGAATCGAGAGATGCTCGGGAACGCACCACGTAGTGAGTCGAGGTGAGGGATGTCGATGCTGTCGACGATGACGGCTCCAGCTTCCGCCATGTCGACGAGCGCTTTTTCGAGGAGGGCGAGGACTTCAGGGTGAACCTTCGTCGGTTCCCGTTCGTCAGACTGCTCTTCGTCTTCCTCCACCGCTGTGGTGTCCTGCGGGGAGAAGGGCTCTGGCTCCGGACCTGTGGCTTCTGCGTCGGCGACCTCGAAGAATCGACGGAGCACCCCGATCCTTTTCCCGCGCAGTCCGTCTGCTCGAAGGAATGGGAGATAGCCGTTCTCGGGAATCCTACCCTGGGAGCGTGCGGTGACCGAGTCGGCCGCGTCGTGCCCGACAATGACATCGAGAACCCTGACGGCATCTTCGACGGTCCTAGCCATAGGGCCGCCGACATCACGTGCTGCATTGAGTGGGGCGATCCCGTCACGGCTCGACAGCCCCATCGTCGTTCTGAAGCCGACCAACGCCTGATGAGAAGAAGGCCCGCGGATCGACGAGCCCGTGTCGGTTCCGAGGCCGACCGCGCCCAGATTCGCGGCCACGGCAGCTGCAGTCCCCCCACTCGACCCTGCCGTGACCCGGCGCGTGTCGTAGGGGTTCCGGCTGAATCCCGGGAGCACGGAACTGACAGAATAGGCTCCGCTCGTCGCGAATTCGGCGAGGTTGGCCTTTGCGAGGATGATCGCGCCCGCCTCTCGAAGTCGAGCGACATGGTATGCATCGTCCGGAGGCGTGCTGTGTTTCAGAGCGAGAATGCCGTTCGTCGTCGGTAGGTCGTATGTGTCGTAGTTGTCCTTCACGATTACCGGGATCCCGTGGAGAGGGCCGGTCAGCCCAGAGTCGCGAAGCGCCGCGTCGAGTTCGCGTGCCCGTTCGACGGCGTGTGGACTTACGGTGATCAGAGAGTTGATCGAGGGCCCGACCTTGTCGTATGCCGCGATCCTGGTGAGGTAGTGTTCGACCAACTCCTCTGCGGTGATGGACCCCGCTTCCATGGCGGCATGGATCTCCGAGATGGTCGCCTCCTCCACGGCAAACGTCGGTTGGCACCCGACGCAGACCACGGTTAGAGGCACGAAGACGGCTCGTGGGACGCGCATAGCGGACGGGGTTAGAAGATGTTGGCCTCGACGGGGAGGTCTTCGCCGAAGCGCGTGTGCCTGAAGTGGTCGACGTTCACGGTCGCCACCTCACCATCGGCTACCAGCTCCGATACCGCCACACCGGTGGCCGGGGCGTGCATGATCCCGTGACCCGAGAAGCCACAGGCGTCGATCCATCCCTCGGTATCAGGATTCGTCCCGATGATGGGGCTGTTGTCCGGGCTCACGCCGTAGTAGCCCCACCAACTCGCGGCCATGTCTATGGTCATCTCCTCCCACCACGGGAAGCGAGCGACGCCGGTGAGGAGCACGTGTTCCAGCCATTCCTGATCGACCCCTTCGGTATACCCGAACGCCTGAGTCAGGTTGTCGAGCCCGAAGAGTACGCGGTCACCTTCGCTTCGCAGGTAGACGCCAGTCCCGAGATCGATGGTCAGCGGAAAGACGCGCTCGTCGTCGATTGGCCCACTGGTAAAGATCTGAATCCGCTTCGGGCCGACGGGCACGTGGAGGCCCGCCAGCTTCGCGACGTCTCCGGACCAAGCGCCGGCCGCATTGACCACTGTCTTGGCGCTCCACACCTCGCCGCCGGCTTCGATCTCCCAGGTGCCGGCTTTGCGCGTGCACGCCGAGACCGGACGTTGCATGTGGAAGGTCGCCCCGGCCTCCTTCGCCATCTCGACCCAGGCGAGACACGCCATGTGTGGATCGATGATCCCGTCCCACGGCCCAAACGTCGCGCCGCCGATGCCGTCGGTGCTCAAGGGGACTCGTTCCGTTGCCTCCTCCGGAGACAGCACTTCGACGGGTGCTCCCAGGGAGCGTTGGAGCGCGACCGACTCCAGGTGCTGCGTCCAGCGCTCCTCGGGGACGAGCAGCAGGTACCCGATGTCCTGGTAGCCGATATCCCGACCATGGGTTTCCGCGAAGTCTCGGTACACGGGGAGTGAGTAGAGCGAGAGGCGAATATTGGCTTCGGTCGTGAACTGGACCCGCACGCCTGCAGCGCTCCGGCCAGTTGAACCCATCGCGGGCCCGGCGGCCCGCTCGAGCACAGCCACGCTGAGTCCGCGCCTGGCCATGTGCCATGCGCACGAGGCACCCATGATACCAGAACCGACGATGACGACGTCTGCAGTGCGCATAGACAGGACGGATTCCGGCGGGATGGGGGCGGTCGATCGGGTGTTGCCGCACAGTCGTGGGAAAGGTACGTGGATGCAACGCCGTCACGGAGCGCAACCTTGGCTCGTTGTGAGGCGTAGAGGATGTACGGGAGGTCTCCACGATCGCCGTTGGCGCGGAGTTGCAGAATGTTCGGTCAGGGACGGGGACGCATCGAGAACTCGGTGTGGGTGATGGTCGCTGCGGTGGCGATGCTCTTCAGCTATAGCGCTCCACTCGAAGGACAGGTGACCCGGGCCGACTCTGCCGCGGTGCTGCTCGAGGCCGGGGCGAATTTCGAGCGAGACGGTCGTCGCCTAATCGCCGAAGCGATCTATCAAATGATCTCCGAGCAGTTCGGAGGAACCCCGGCGGCCCGAGAGGCCATTGCCCGACTTCGCGCGCCCGCCGGGGAGCGAATCGACCCGATCAGTCGGATCGAGCTACCCGTCTTCGGTACGATCTATGGGCTTTGGCTGGGCGTGGCCGTGCCCGCGGCGTTCGGTGCGGAAGACCCGGAGGCGTATGGCGCAGGGCTGCTCATCGGGGGGCCGCTCGGGCTCTTCACTTCGCGGGCGGCGATGAAGTCGAGGGTGTGGAGTGAAGGACAAGCGCGGGCGGTTAGCTGGGGAGGTATCTTCGGAACGTGGCAGGGCTTCGGTTGGGCCGAGGTCCTCGACTTGGGCGAGGGCGAGTTCTGCGACTCGTTCGGCTGCTACCCCACTGGGGACAACACCGAAGCGAACTTTGCCGGCATGGTCGTCGGTGGTTTGGCGGGGATCGCGACCGGCGGGTACATCGCCCGGAATCCCGTGTCGTCCGGAGTCTCGAGCGCGGCCCAGGGCGGGTCGATCTGGGGCACGATCTATGGTCTCATGGTCGCTGGGATGTTCGATCCCGACGGAGAGGATGCCGAACTCCTGACTGGACTTCTCGCGGGCAACGTCGGGCTCCTGGCCGGCGCTGGACTGGGGAGGAAGTATCAGTTGAGCCGACCGCGTGTCCGGATGATCAACCTCGGAGCCCTTGTGGGTGGATTGGGTGGACTCGGAATCGATCTGCTCGTGCAGCCGGACGATGACGCCACAGCCATCGCGATTCCCCTGCTATCGAGTTTGGCCGGTCTCGGGATCGCGGCGCACGCGACGCGCAACAGTGATCGGAACTTTAGTGACGTCGAGGGTCCTCTGAACGGAGCGTTCTTATCGCTCGACGAAGGCCGGTGGAGCGTGGACATGCCGTTGCCCAAGCCGGCCCTCCTCCCGATCGAGGATGCGTCCGGCAGACGCTCTTGGCGACCTGGTCTCACGATCGACTGGTTCCGCGGGCGCTTCCACTAGCGCTGGGGCGGCGCTACCGGCTGGAGAGGGCGCTTGTTACGCTGCTCGGGCACAAGTACAGTGGAAGGAGACCCGCCGCCCCGATGTCTTCTTCGACATGACACAATCCGACGAACGGCCAGATGCCCCCTCGCGAGGCGCTGACCCGGAAGTGACGCAACTCCTCAACGCCTGGCAGGACGGTAGTGATGAGGCGCTGGAGGATTTACTCCCTCTGGTGTACGCCGAACTCAGACGACTCGCTCGATCCGCGATGCGGGGGGAGTCCGAGGGACACACGCTACAGACGACGGCGCTGGTACACGAGGCGTACGTGCGGCTCGTCGGTGCAGAGATCGAGTGGGAGGGCTCGGGTCACTTTATGCGGGTTGCGGCGCGCGCTATGCGCCGCGTCCTGGTCGACCACGCGCGGCGCCGTCGGAGCGACAAGCGCGGCGGTGGGGCGAACGCGATCAGCCTCGATACCCTCGAGCACCTTCTCCCAGCGCGCGCCCGGACGAGTGACCTCGTCGCACTCGATGAGGCTTTAGAGCGATTAACTGCGCTTGAAGAGAGGAAGGGTAGGGCGGTGGAACTCCACTACTTCGGCGGTCTCTCCTACGAGGAGGTGGCCGAAGTGCTGGAGGTATCTGCAGCAACCGTCCACCGAGACCTTCGGATGGCGAAAGCGTGGTTGCATAAGGAGCTCAGCCTAGATGCCCAGGGCGGATGATCAATTCCATCGTTTGAGCGAACTCTTTGACGAGTTCGTGGATCTGGGAGACGGTGCGCGCGAGGCTGCGCTTCAAGAACTGAAGGAAGATGATCCGGAATTGGCGACCGAGCTCCGCCGGCTGATCGTATCGGACGCGATCGTCACCGCGGACGATGTCCTCGCCGACGCCGTCGCGGTGGAAGCGTCGGCTTTTCACCGTCCCGACGTGACCGGACACGAGCTCGGTTCTTGGAGGATCTTGCGGGCGATCGGAGAGGGCGGCATGGGGACCGTCTACCTCGCCGAACGGGCTGATGGCGCGTACGAAGCGCTCGCAGCTGTCAAGCTCGTGCGGGGAGGCGTACCGAGTCACTCCCTCGACGAGCGGTTCCGGTCCGAGCGCCAGATCTTGGCTGGACTCTCACACCCGGGGGTCGCGAAGCTGCTCGACGGGGGGAATACGGACGACGGCACGCCGTACCTCGTCATGGAGTACATCGACGGCAAACCGATCACCGCATGGTGCACCGAACAGGGTTTGGATCTGGAAGCCAGGCTCAGACTCTTTCTGCGGGTGTGCAGTGCGGTAGCGTACGCGCATGGGCAGCTCGTCGCTCACCGAGACCTCAAGCCTTCGAACATCCTCGTCAGTAGTGCCGGTGAGCCGAAGCTCCTCGACTTCGGGATCGCGAAGCTGCTCGACACCATGGGAGAATCAGGGGAACGGGTGACACAGTCGTATGCGCTGATGACACCCGCATACTCGTCTCCCGAGCAGGTCTCGGGGGAGCGTGTGAGTGCGGCGGCAGACATCTACTCGCTCGGGGTACTCCTCTTCGAGCTGCTCTCAGGTCAGCTCCCGATCAACACGAGGGGGCTCACCCCCGCCCAGTTGATTACGAAGGTGACGCAGGAGGTCCCGGCCGTAGTCTCCTCGGTCGTTGAGGACGAGGGCCGCAGGAAGAGGCTGGCCGGAGACTTGGACGCCATCGTCTCGAGAGCGCTTCGAAAAGAGCCGGAAGGCAGGTACCCGTCCGTCGAGGCGCTCGCCGAAGATGTACGGCTACACCTCGGCGGCCTCCCGATCCGTACCCGAAGCGACGACTGGAGCTACCGCACCGGGAAGTTCGTACGTCGCAATCTAGGGGCGGTCAGCGGGACGCTGCTCATGGTCTTGCTCGGGATATCGTTCACGGTGAATACCGTCTTGCAGGCTCGTGCCGTGGCCCGAGAGCGGGATCGGGCGGAAGTCGAGCGCGCGACGGCCATCCGAGTCAGCTCCTTTCTGGAGGAGCTCTTCACGGAGTCGGACCCGAACGCTGCCTCTGCGCGCGACGTGACTCTGAGGGACGTACTCGACCGCGGAGCGAGAGAGGTGTTCACCTCACTCGACGAGGATCCGCGCACCCGAGCCGCGATGGCCACGGTGATCGGTCGTTCATATAGGAGCCTCGGGGAGTACGAGGCGGCGTTGCCCTTGCTCGACTCCGCCCTCGTCTACCGGCGGTTGTCGACGGACGTAGAGCCCGAGCTGTTGGCAGAGGCGTACCAGGAGCGCGGTGCCTTAGCGTACGAATTCGGGGAGTACGAGGATGCACTAGAGCTCCATCAGTCCGGGGTGCAGGCGTTCGTCGATGCGGGGGGTGGCGATTCCCACGCATTAGCGAGCGCGATGGAGTGGGTCGCAATCGCACACGCCGACATGGGTGACGTCGAGTCGGGAGAGCAGGTCATGCGGGAGGCCGTGGCGATGCACCGGCGCGTGAATCCCGAGCCGAACGAAATGCTCGCCACGGCGTTGAAGGCGCTCCAGGACGTGTTGCGAGGTGCCGGCCAGAACGAAGAAGCGGTAGAGCTGGGCTTCGAAGCGCTGGCGATGAGCCGAGAGGTGTACGGGAACGATCATCTGGAGACGGCCCACGCCCTCAACCAACTCGGGAGTAGCCTGCGCGCGATGGGTAGGGCCGAAGAAGCGATCCCGCTGGTTGAGGAGGGATTCGAAATTCGAGCCGCCGTCCATGGGGGACCTCACGTCGAGACCGCAGCGAGCCTTGGTAATCTTGCCAATATGCTCGCGAGCGCAGGGCGAGAGACGGAGGCGATTGCGCCACGTCGGGCCTCGGTTGCGATGCTTCAAGAGATTTTCCCTCCGGACCATCCCTACGTCGCGGGATCGACCGCGTCACTCGGCGCGGTGCTTCTCAGGAATGACTCCCTGAGCGCAGCCGAGGTGACGCTCCAAGAGGGGCTCCGATACTCTCACCTCGCCTTCGGTGAGGGGCATCCGCAGCTGGCTCCGCCCATGACCAACCTTGGAATCGTCTACCGACGGACCGGGCAGTTGGATCTGTCTCTCGCGCACCTCCAGGACGCCTACGAAGTACGGACGGAGGCCCTACCAGAGGGTCATTGGCATACCGCTGTGACCGCCTTGGAGTTGGGGCTCACCTACGAAGCCCGCGGGGAAGACGCCCAAGCCGATCCGTACCTCGTCGAGGCGCATCGAGTCTTGAGCGAGAACTTCGGGCGCGACGACTCGCGTACCGTGCGGGCCGCGACCGCGCTTCGCGAACACCTCGCTCGGCGCGGGCTCATGGACCGGTTGGAGGAGCTGGGGCCCGAGTCGTCAGGGGAGTCGGGAGGGTCATGACGCGAAAGAGGCCCCGCGGACCACAGTCCGCGGGGCCTCGAGGCCGATGACGTTCGGTACGCCTCACCATCCGTACGTCATCCACCGCCCGCTAGGCCCGACCAAGAAGACCTCATCGATGAACCCGTCTCGGTTGAAGTCGGCGAGCTCTGCGACGTCTACTCCGCCCATCGTGACGACCAGGACTTCACCGTACCCGCGCTGGGCGACCCAGAAGCCGCGCATCGAACCGCGCAGACCAGCTCGGCGGCCCGCGTTCTTGATCCGATCCACGGTCCTCTTGCCGAGCAGATCTCTGAGGTCGCGCTTATTCAAGTATCCGCGATCGTGCGTCACGAAGACGGTACGGAGGCGAACTCGACCCCAGTCCACGCGGGCCCAACGGTGACCGCGGGTGTAGGAGGGGTAGCGTGCCCGCGTGGAGTACACGACTCGAGATCCACGGTTGAAGCGGTGGGAGGGTCGGCCGGCTTGGGCTGGACGACTCGCTCGGTGGACTCGCGGCACGACGCGTCCACGTGCCCGAACGGGCTCGAGGCGCTCGACGCGATTCCGGTCGCGATTCACTTCGTTGCCGCGGTCACGATTGCGGCCCCTTTGGGCCTCCACGTCCGCGGCGGTCATCAACGTTGCTCCGATCAGAAGCGTAAACAATCCGCGTTTCATGGCACTTTCCCTTTCCTTCTCGAGCCCGAAGGCTCGTGCTCAGCGGAGGCGGAGGGAGGCTCCCTCCTGTTGCCTGACCGGGCCGGAGCCGCGGTCGACCGCTGTGCCTCTCTATTACGCACTCGTTGTGCCAAGACGGACGATGTTGCGTAACGTGTTTGACAACAACGAGATACGGGTTGTGCCAAACTATGGAGATGTCCTATACAGGTGACACTGGCCGCCGTCGAAACGAGGCGATCGGCCAACCCTTCCCTCTGGCGATGCATCCATTACGATATCCACGCCAAACTACGGTTGTAATCCACCGAGAATCTCCGACCACGCTCACCCGCTCATGACCGAAAACAAAAGCCTCGACATCGAGGTGATCCAACAGAAGATCAAGCAAGAAAGCGAGTTCGTGGACCGACTTCTATCGGAAGTCGGACGGGTCATCGTGGGGCAAAAGACGATGGTCGAGCGACTCCTGATCGGAATGCTCGCCAACGGGCATGTCCTGATGGAGGGGGTCCCGGGTCTTGCGAAGACGCTGACCGTGAAGACGTTGGCCGACGCGATCGACACGACGTTCCGGCGCCTTCAATTCACGCCCGACCTACTCCCGGCAGATTTGCTCGGGACGTTGATCTACGATCCGAAGGATCAGGAGTTCAAGACGAAGAAGGGGCCGATCTTCGCAAACATCATTCTGGCCGACGAGATCAATCGATCGCCGGCTAAGGTCCAGGCGGCCCTCTTGGAGGCGATGCAGGAGCGGCAGGTCACGATTGGTGAGACGAGTTACCTGTTGGACGACCCGTTCTTGGTGCTCGCCACCCAGAACCCGATCGAGCAGGAGGGGACGTATCCCCTCCCAGAAGCTCAGGTCGATCGCTTCATGCTCAAGCTCTCGGTCCAGTACCCGTCCGGAGATGAGGAGCTGGAGATCATGAGGCGCATGTCTTCGGGGGGGACCCCCGAGGTGCAAGCGGTCGTCACTCCGGACGAGATCATTCGGGCTCGGGCGGCGACGGAGATGATCTACATGGATCAGCAGGTCGAACGGTACATCGTCGACCTCGTGCTGGCATCACGCGATCCTGCTGCGCATGGCCTCGAGGACCTGAAAGGACTCATTTCGTTCGGTGCCTCGCCGCGTGCGACGATCTGCTTGGCGAAGACGGCGCGCGCGCACGCCTTCCTCCAGCGTCGCGGCTTCGTGACCCCGGATGATGTCCGGGCTATGGGGATGGATGTCTTACGGCACCGTGTTCTGGTGACGTATGAGGCCGAGGCCGAGGAGGTCACCCCGGAAGACGTGGTGCAGCGCATTCTGGAGCGTGTCGAGGTCCCGTGAAACGACCCGTGTATGATCGGGGTTCACCACGGACCGAACGAGCGAGGGCGTTCCCATGATTCCTGCTGAGATCCTCAAAGAGGTGAGGCGGATCGAGATCTCGACGCGCGGGTTGGTGAACGAGGTCTTCTCCGGGGAATACCACTCGGTCTTCAAGGGTCGGGGTATGAATTTCGCCGAGGTGCGTGAATACCAGTACGGTGACGAGATCCGGAGCATCGATTGGAACGTCACAGCCCGAAACGGCTCACCATTCGTAAAGGTCTTCGAAGAGGAGCGAGAACTCACGGTCATGCTCGTCGTCGACGTGAGCGCCTCGGGAGACTTCGGAACGAGAGAGCGTATGAAGGCCGAGGTCGCCGTCGAGATCTGCGCACTTCTCGCGTTCAGCGCGATCAAGAACAACGACAAAGTCGGCCTCATCATCTTCTCGGACCGCATCGAGAAGTTCGTGCCACCGAAGAAGGGTCGAAAGCACGTACTGCGGGTGTTGCGGGAGCTCCTTTACCATCGGCCGGAAGGGAAGGCGACCGACATTCGAGCAGCGCTCGAGTATCTCACCCATGTACAGCGGCGAAAGGCGGTGACCTTCCTTGTATCGGACTTCCAAGACAGCGGCTTCGAGAAGGCGCTCGCGGTCGCTGGTCGACGCCATGACTTGATCGCGATTCGGATGGGGGATGCCCGCGAGCAAGCTATCCCGTCACTGGGGTATGTCGACTTCGAGGACCCTGAGAGCGGTCGTCGAGTCGTCGTGAACACGTCGAGCCCGGACTTCCAGCGTCGCTTTGGAGATCGGGTGACGAGTCGGGCCGAGGAGATCGACCGAGCTCTGAGGCGGGCGAAGGTCGATGTGATCGACGTGAGGACCGGGGAGCCGTACGTCCGGCCGCTCATGCGCTTCTTCCAAGATCGAGCTCGGCGACAGTGAACCGGTGGCTCCTCGGGCTGGTGGCCCTCGCACTAGTCACGGCGCCCGGTCAGCGGGCAGAGTCGGCTGCGGACGTCCGTAGACACGACCCTGGTGACGGTGGGGGATCGTGTGCTCCTCTCGCTCTCGGTCGAGCACCCCAGCTCAGCGACCGTCATCTGGCCGGACTCGGTCGACGTCCGACCCTTTGAGGTCGTAGGGGCTCAGCTCCTTCCCGGGACCCAGGACGGAGATGCTGCCGTCTCTACTGCGGCTTTTTCTTTGACGGCGTTCGAGTTGGGGGAGCTGGAGATTCCCACGGTGACGGTCGAGGTACTCTACTCGGACGGGGCGCGGGAGTCGCTGGCGTCGGACCGATTCGGGGTAGAGGTCGTGTCCGTTGGTGCCGATGAAGGTGGTGACATTCGAGAGATCCGAGGTCCGTTCGCGATTCCTATCGGCGCGCTCACCGTCGCAGCATGGCTGCTGCTCCTCATCGCCGCACTCGCGGCGGGTGCCTTCGGATACCGTCGATGGATGCGGTCGCGAGGCGACGGAACGATCGAGCACGGTCCCCCGCCGTCGCCGGCGCACGAGGTCGCTCTCGAGGCGCTCTCTGCACTCGAGCAGTCGCCGATGCTCGGCCGTGGTCAGGTGAAGGAGTACCACATCGAGGCGTCCGATATTCTTCGACGCTATGTGGAGGCGCGGTTCCGAGTCCCCGCGCTGGAGATGACGACGTGGGAAGTCCTCGACGGCTTGGAGCGGGTTGGCGTCGGGGCTGACTTCCGAATGGGGTTGCGTCGCTTTCTAGATCAGTGCGACCTGGTGAAGTTCGCAAAGGATCGGCCGGACGAGGACCGATCCCGCGGCGCGGTCACGCTCGCTCGTGAGTTGGTCGAGGCCACGATTCCGGCGTTTGATCCGACCTCCGAGAGTGGTCACCACGGTGAAGCGTCATCGGTTGAGCCGGCGATCGACGGCGAGCGCAGGCAAGAACCAGCGGGGGCGGCGACCCAGGGGGAGGGCGAAGCCTGATGTTCCGCTTCGAGGACCCGTACGTACTCGCGCTCGTCGCACTCGTACCCGTGCTCTTTTGGGTGCGCGGTCGGGGGAGGGGCACCCCGGCGCTGTCGTACTCCGCGGTCCAAGACCTTGTCGATTCCGGAGCATCGCGAGCCTGGGCTGTGTCCTTTCTACCGCCGATCCTGAGGGCGCTTGCCCTCGTGGCCTTGGTGTGCGCGCTTGCTCGACCCCAGACCGGGGTTACGTCGGAGTCCGTCCTCACCGAGGGGATCGACATCGTGATCGCGATGGATGTTTCGACTTCGATGCTGGCTGAGGACCTAGAGCCCAACCGGCTCGAGGCGGCGAAGGCGGTAGCCGCCGACTTCGTGGCTGGACGAACGAATGATCGGATCGGACTGGTGGCGTTTGCGGGCCAAGCGTTCACCCAGGTACCTCTCACGACGGACTACGGAGTCGTGACCTCGTTGATGGCCGAGCTAGCGACCGGACTGATTGAGGACGGGACCGCGGTTGGGATGGGTCTCGCCACAGCAGTGAAGCGTCTCCAGGCGTCTGAAGCCGAGTCCAAGGTCGTCATCGTCCTTACGGACGGACGTAGCAACCGCGGGGAGATTGGTCCCGTTACCGCAGCCCAGATGGCCCAAGCTCTGGGCGTGCGCGTCTACACGATTGGGGCCGGTTCGCAGGGCACGGCGCGGGTTCCCGTGCCGGACGGCCGTGGGGGCACACAGTACCAGACGATGCGCGTGGACATCGATGAAGCGACGCTGGAAGAGATCGCGGAGCTCACGGGCGGCCGTTACTTCCGAGCTACGGACACAGAGAGTTTGGCCGCAATCTGGGCGGAGATCGACGAGTTGGAGCGGAGCGAGATCGAAGTCGAGAACTTCACGCGATACCAGGAACAGTTCCACATCCCTCTCCTCATTGGCTTCTTGATCATGATGCTGGAGTTCGGTCTGTCTCAGACCGTGCTGAGGAGATTGCCCTGATGTTCAGATTCGCCGATCCGGAGTGGCTTGCGGCCTTGATCCTCATGCCCTTCGTCGCGCTCCTGCTGTGGATAGCAGCCCGTGGGCGTGCGGCGGCGCTGGCTCGTTTCGCGGACGCCGAGCTGGTCGAGCGCCTCACACGGACGGTTGATGTACGTGCCAGGCGATGGAAGGGAGCCCTTCTCGTCGTAGTTGTCGGACTTCTGGCCGTCGCCTTGGCTCGGCCTCAGTTCGGTACGAGGATCGAGACGGTGCGGAGCGTGGGACAAGACATTGTCGTCGCCGTGGACCTGTCACGCTCGATGTTGGCTGAAGACGTCGCGCCCAGCAGACTGGAGCGTGCTCGCCTCGCTGTTCTTCGCCTGATGGAGCGGTTGGATGGAGATCGAATCGGGCTCGTCGCCTTCGCGGCGGACGCCTTCGTTCAGAGCCCGCTCACGACCGACTACCGGGCGGCCGCGCTCTTCCTAGCGTCCATGGACCCGGAGATGATGCCGATTCAGGGGACGGATCTTGGAGAGGCGCTCCGAGTCGCGGTGGATGCCTTCGAAGAGGGAGGGGATCGAGAAACCGTTCTGATCTTGATCACCGATGCCGAGGACCATGAAGCGAGCTACGGAGAGATCCTCGGGCAGCTGAGCTCGGCCGCCGGCTCCGTCTATCTCGTTCTTGTAGGCACTTCCGAGGGTGCGCCGATCCCCACCTTCGATGCGGCCGGGAACCGCACCGGATTCTTCAGGGATGAGGACGGAACCGTGGTCACCACGCGAGTGGGTGAGGAGACCGTCAGGCTTCTCAGGAGTGAGGCCGGGGTCGCTGTCGTTCAGATCGGAGCCGGGTCAGACTTCGACGACTTTGTGGAGCGTGTCGCCAGTGGCACGGGTACCGAGTTGGATGCTCGGGAGGTGACACAATTCGAGGAGCAGTATCAGATTTTCTTGGCACTGGCCCTATTGATGCTCGTCGCCGAGACGATGCTGCCAGAGAGGCGTCGGCGCGAACGAGCGTGGGCGGGGAGGTTCGAATGACGAAGAAGAGCGGGATTCGACGGTCGTTCCGCGCGTGCCCTTCACTCGCGCTCGTGACATTTCTTGTCGCGGGTGTGTTCGGGGGTGCACCGCCGGAGGTGGCGGGGCAGGCGGGCCGAGACCGGGTGGACGAGGGGAATCGGTTGTACGCGGAGGGACGCTTCTCCGAGGCCCACGAGAAGTACCTGGAGGCGATGGCGGAGGCGCCGGACGTTCCGCTCATTCCTTTCAACGACGGGAATGCGCTCTATCAGGATGCTGACTATCAGCGCGCTGTAGAGGCGTATCAGAGGGCTGCCGAGACCGGCGACCCCCGTGTCGCTGCGTCAGCGTGGTACAACCTGGGCAATGCGCTCTACCGACAGCAGCAGCTCGAGCCCGCCCTCGAGGCGTACAAGCAGGCGTTGCGAATTGCGCCCGGCGATGTCGACGCCAAACACAATCTCGAGCGCGTCCTCGAGCAGATGCAGCAACAGCAGCAGAACCAGCAAGGCGACGAGAACAACGAGGACCAGGACCAGGATCAGGAAGAGGGCGAGCCGCAGTCCTCACCGCAGGACCAGCAACAAGATCAATCGGACGATGGCGAAGAGCCCCAAGATCCTTCTTCCGGCGACGACGAAAGTGAAGGGGACCCGGAGGACGAGCCGACCTCGCCTCAACAAGGAGAGGACGGTGAAGGCGAGGAAGGGCAGGGTCAGCCCCAGCCACAAGAGGGTCAGATGACACCGGAAGAAGCTGAGCGGCTCCTCGATGCGGTCGAAGAGGATCCGGACGAGGTGAACAGGAACCGAGCGTCGAACCGCGGCCGGCGCCCCCGTAAGCCCTGGTGACCCTGTGTTGCTGAGCGCACTACGAAGGTGGGACGCTGTGTGGTCCAGGCGAACGTTCGGTTGGTGCGCGTTCGTGCTCGTCCCCTTGGCCCTCGCCTCTCCGGTTGCGGGCCAGGACGTGAGCGTCAGGGCGTTCGTCTCACCTTCCGGCACGGTGGCGGTCGGCCGACCCTTCATCTTGAACGTCGAGATCTCGGGTACCCAAGACGTGCGTCGGGATCCCACACTGCCAGACCTCTCTCACTTCGCCCAGTACCTCGGGAGCCAGACCCAATCCGCCGTGAACATGGTGGGTGGACGGACGAGTATCACCTTCACGATCCAGTATCGGTATCAGGCGTTGCAAGAAGGCTCCTTCGAGATCCCTACCTTCTCGGTGAACGCTGGAGGACAGTCTTTTACGACAGAGCCGATCTCGATCGATGTCGCCGCGACCGCCGAAGCTCCTTCCCAAGACCCGGACACCGGTCTCGGACCAGACGACCTCTTCATCACGGCTGACGCATCTGCGACGTCTGTTCTCGAGGGCGAACCCTTTGTCGTCGAGTACCGCATCTGGACCCGTGTCGATGTGACGAACTTTGGACTCACGAATGTCCCCGAGCACGAGGGCTTCTGGGTCGAGGACGTTACGGGTGACGGGCAAGCCGAAGTCGAGCAGCTCACGCGCAATGGTATCCAGTACGCGAGTGCGGTCATTCGACGGGTCGTCCTCGTCGCGACCGGGTCGGGTGAACGGCGTTTGGAACCGATTGGTGTCGAGGCGCAGGTCCGAGTACGACGCGGGCGGGATCCGTTCCGAGACCCCTTCGAGGACTTCTTCGGGCGCAGCCCGCTCTTCGGGAGCACCAACGTGCCTACCACGGTGCTCTCCAATCCGCTCACGATCGACGTGCGGCCACTTCCGGCAGGTCGACCCGAGACCTTCTCCGGTGTCGTGGGGAGTCTAGACGTCACGACGGCGCTCGATCGTGACTCAATCGATGCGAATGAGGCGGTCACCTTTACGGTCGAGGTCTCAGGGCGAGGGAACCTACGGGGCGTCACGGCGCCGGCGATCGACTTCGAGGATGACTTCGAGGTCTTCCCCCCCGAAGTGTCGGAGCGGGTTACGCCGTCGGCTTCAGGGATCTCCGGGGTCAAGACGTTCGAGTACGTGCTGATTCCCCGAGCTCCGGGGAAACCGAGAGGTGCCTGCGGTCGAGGTCGCGTACTTCGACCAGGGGGCCGGAGGTTACCGGTCGGCTATCGCACCGGCACTTCCTCTGACCGTCCTGGGCACGGTAGCGGAGGGCCCGGCCGCCCTCGGTCGTGGGGGGGTGGCGGAGCTGCGACAGGATATCCGGTTCATCCGTCTCGGTGATCTGCGACTCCAACCCGTGGGAAGCCCGCTCTTCGGGTCGTTCGGGTTTTGGATCTTCGCCTTACTGCCGCTCGCTGGAGTGGCAGGGGCCGTGGCACTCCGACGGCACCAGGAGCTCGTGGCGGGAGACGTCGCATACGCCCGGGGGCGCCGGGCGGGCAAGTTGGCCAAGCGGCGACTGGCCGAAGCGCGTCGTTTACAAGCTGAAGGTGATCAGCGGGTCTTCTACTCAGAAGTAGCCCAAGCTCTGACTGGATTGATCTCGGACCGGTTGAACCTCGCCGAGGCCGGACTCCAGATCCGAGAGATCGACGAGGCCCTCTCCGCTGCCGGGGTAAGCCAAGAATCCCGTGATGAGGTGCGGGCGTGCCTAGACCACTGCGACCGGCAAAGGTTCGCGCCGGGTTCGGACGCAACCGGTGAACGTGACCGCTTCTTGGGTCGGGTCGGCGACCTGATGGGCGCGATCGACCAGGAGGTCCGATGACGAGGCCACGCAGCGCTCTCGTCGCGAACCGATCGCTAGCATGCGCGTTAGTAGGCGTGCTCTTCCTACTGGTCGCCCCCACACGGGTACGAGCCCAGGACGAAATCGTCTCGAGGGCCAACCAGTCCTATCAAGAGGGTGCCTTCACCGACGCTGTCGAGGCGTACGAGGCTGTCCGTCAGGGTGGCTTCACCAGCGCAGCCCTCGAGTACAACCTAGGAAACGCCTACTACAAGGCCGGAGATCTGGCTCGCTCGATCCTTCATTGGGAGCGGGCGCTGGCACTCGACCCCGGTGACGAAGACGCGTTGGCCAATTTGGCATTGGCCCGCACCCTCACCGTCGACGAGATCGAGCCCCTTCCCGAGTTCTGGCTCGTTTCGGTCCTCCGGTGGTGGGTCGATCTACTTCCCCGAGGTGCGCTCATCACCCTTGTCGGCGGGGGCTGGATTCTCCTGACGGGTGGAGTCGCGGCTCGGCTCGTCTCCCCTACGCAGCTCGGCTCGAGGGTCGGACGCGCCTCGGCGGTCGCCGGGGGCCTTCTCGTCGTCGTGCTCGGGATCAACCTCGTGGTGAGGGAGTCGGGGCTTGGTAGAGCGGAGCGTGGGATCGTGATGATCGAGTCCGTCCCCGTACGATCCGCTCCGGCCGCAGAAGACGATCTCACGCTTTTTCAGGTTCACGAAGGAACCAGGGTGAGAATCGATCAGCAGGCCGGCCAATGGGTCGAGGTCGTCCTTGACGACGGGAAGGTCGGTTGGCTCCCGCTCGAGGCCATAGAGACCATCTAGAGTGGCGTACGGCCTGATCCTCAGCGCCCATTCCTGGCTCCGGTGGATGGTTTTAGCGCTCGGCGGAGCGGTGTTGGTCGCTCGGCTCCTTCGCCGTGACTCGCCGTCATTCGTAGACCAGCTTCACCGGGCGTTCGTGGGAGTCGTCGATATCCAGTTCTTGTTAGGGGTAGCGCTTTATCTCTTCTTGTCGCCGTGGCCGCGGCTGGGATGGAGCGACCCCGGCGCCGCGATGGGCGACGACGTGCTCCGATTCTTCACGATCGAGCACGCCTTCGGCATGGTCGTGGCGGTGGGCGCTGCGCACGCAGCTTGGTCGAACCGTGCGCAGTATCGGAAGATGATTCTGGCCCAGCTGGTATGGATGACTGTGACGCTGCTGTCGATCCCCTGGCCATTCCTCGCCTACGGCCGCCCTCTTTTTCGGATGTAGCTACTCGCCGCCGGAGGTGTCGGCGGTGCGGCGCGCCACCTCGGCCCGCACGGCGGGGGCTACCACGGTGCCCAGGAGTTCGATCGCGCGTAGCACGTCATCGTGCTCCATAGGCCCGATCGTAAGCTTGATGAGGAAGCGGTCGTGCTGAAAGATCTCGTGTTGGTACAGAATCTTCTCGATGACCGCATCGGGATCGCCGAGGAAGAGCGCTCCACGGGGAGCGACCTCCTCGTCAAAGTGACCCCGAGTCGGAGGAGGCCAGCCGCGCTCACGCCCGATGCGAGACATCGTCTCTGCGTACGCAGGCCATGCCAGCTCGGCGGCTCTCTCGGGGTCGTCGGCGATGAAGCCGTGAGAGTTGATGCTCACCGGGAGGCTCAGCGGGTCGAGCCCGGTTTCAGCCACCGTACGCCGATAAAGGCCGACGAAGGGAGCGAAGCGCTCTGGGAGGCCACCGATAATCGCGAGAGCCATCGGAAGTCCGAGACGCGCCGCTCGGACCGCGGAAGGAGGATTGCCGCCGACCGCGATCCACACCGGGAGCGGATCTTGTACAGCCCGGGGGAGGACAGGACGTCCATCGATCGAGGGACGGTGCCGGCCCTTCCACGACACGCTGGTCTCATCGCGCACGCGCAACAGCAATTCGAGCTTCTCTGCAAAGAGCTCGTCGTACGCACCGAGATCGTAGCCGAAGAGTGGGAACGACTCGGTGAAAGACCCACGCCCGGCCATGATCTCGGCCCGCCCGCCCGAGATCAGGTCGATCGTGGCAAAGTCTTGGTAGACTCGTACGGGGTCGGCCGAAGAGAGCACGGAAACCGCGCTCGTGAGCCGAATCTGTCGAGTGCGTGCGGCCGCCGCCGCGAGGATCGTTGCGGGTGAGGATGACACGTAATCGAGGCGGTGGTGTTCTCCCACACCGTACACATCGAGCCCGACCCGGTCGGCGAGCTCGATCTCTTCCAAGAGGTGGGCGATCCGACGCTGCGGATGGATCTGCTGCTGGTTCGCGCCGTCGAAGCGGGTCTCGACGAACGAGTAGATTCCGATCTCCATGGGCAATTGTAGCAGGCGAGGGGAAAGGTCGGCAGCGGGCATGCGTACGTGGCCGTGTGAGTATGAGCTACCGGGAGGATGTGGTCCATGCAGTCGAGCGTGACTCGAAGGGACTTTGTGAAAGCGGCCGGGCTACTCCTGCCGAGCACCATGGCATGCCTACACTCTCCGACAGACCAAGGGAGCCGGGAGGGAGATCCTCGACTTACCGCGCGACCCGGTACGCCGAGCGAGACGCCGACGATCGGGGAGAGTCGCTTGGAGCTAGGCTTCCCCGACGGTCTGATGTACGTCCCGGCCAGCTACGACCCTGACACTCAAACGCCCCTCCTCGTGGCGCTTCACGGGGCCACAAGGTCTTCGCTGGATTGGGCGGGACTTTACGACGTCTGTGAGAGTCGTGGCTATGTGTTGCTGGCCCCCGACTCTCGCGACCGGACGTGGGATCGAGTCAACGGCTTCTTCGGCCCCGATGTCCAGTACATCGATGCGGCGTTGGCCCATGTGTTCGCTCGCGTTCGGGTAAACCCGGATCGAATCGGGCTCCTGGGCTTTTCGGACGGTGCCTCGTACGCGTTGTCTTTGGGTCCCAGCAATGGGGACCTCTTCAAGGCAATCATAGCGTTCTCTCCGGGCTTCCTCGCACCAGGAACAGACCTCGTAGGCACGCCACGGTTCTGGGTCTCTCACGGGACGAGCGACACGATTCTCTCGTCGGAGACGACGCGGACCCAAATCATTCCTGCCCTGTTGGATGCGGGGTACGATGTGACACACGTGGAGTACGAGGGTGGACACGAGCTCCCTCCCTCGATCGCGACGCAGGCCCTCGACTGGTTCGACGAGTAGCCAACGTTTCGCGCGAGGTGGGAGTCTCCCTATTTTTGAAGGGACTCTCGACAAGGAACGACTAGGCATGCACCGGAAATTCCATCCGCTCGTAGGCGCTTGTGTCACCGTGCTCGTCGCTGCTTGTTCGTCGGCGACCTCGAGCCCGCCCCCGGCCCCTGCGGCCCCGGTGTCGGCGGAAGAGGACGAACCGACGACGGCGGATGGGATCTTCACCATGGCGCAGGCCGACAGAGGGGAAGAGCTCTTCGAGTCGACCTGTTCCGAATGCCATGACTCGGCGGATTGGACGGAGAACGGCTTTCGAGGTCGCTGGGAAGAACAGTCTGTCTTCCAGCTTTGGTACTACATAAACGACCGCATGCCGTACGACGATCCATGGTCACTTTCGCGCCAACAGGTCACGGATGTCCTCACGTACATTCTTCGCCTGAACGATCTTCCGGCCGGTGACACCGAGTTGGCGACGGATGACGACTCGATCGATGACTACTGGATCGCCTGGAGCGGGGACCACTAGGACCCTACCGCCCAAGCACCCGCGCCGCCGCTCCTACCCGTCGGAGGCGATCGTCACGGCGAAGCCGTCCGGGTCGCGGAAGGAGAACGCGCGGCCTCCCCAAGGCATGTCGGCCGGCTCGGATTCGAGCGTGCCGCCCCGTGCCTTCATCGCGGACGCAACGTCGTCGACGACTTGCGCCGTCATGAAGTAGAGACGGAAGCCGACGCCCTTGGTTCGGTCGATCCCCTTGGCGAAGTCATCCTGCCCAATCAGGAGGTGCTGGGATCCGGCTACCAGATCGGCGCCTAAGACCTTGCCGTCGTTCTCCCACAGCTCGTGCACCGTGAAGCCGACGATGTCCCGATAGAACGCGAGGCTCGCGTCCAAATCGCTGACCGTGAGGCTGGGCGCGATACTCCGCAGGCGAAGGGACTCGGGTTCCGCCCTGAAGTTCTGAGGTGCCTCGTCGCTCATGTTGTCTCCTTGAGATAGAAGGTCACGGCAGGGGAATTAGGGAGAGCACGGAGCGTCTCCCGGAGCCGATCTTGTCGTGTGTTCGACCGCCTCCTCCATGATACGCTCCACGTGAGGGAAGTGAAGGAGTTCGTCGTGTTGCGGCGCCATCGCCGCCGCGGCCGTCCCGATCCGGGATCGGAGTTCGGGATCGAGAAGGCGGGAGATCGTGTGCGCAACATCGGCTGGCTGTCCTGGGTCGACGACGAGACCCGTGGTCTCCGGCTCGATCAACTCCGAGGCGCCTGCGTAGGGCGTCGTGACGACAGGTAGGCCAGTGGCCATCGCCTCGAGCACGACGAAGCCGAAGGAGTCGTGCCAGGTGAGGTGCCCCACGATATCAGCCGCCGCGAGGGCGTGGATCGAGTGGGACACCGGTCCAGCGAGGGTCACCCGGTGAGACAGGCCGAGACGTCTGATGCGACGATGTGCCTCGCGTACCTGGGAGGGACCTGTGCCTTTTCCCGCGACGAGGATGTGTAAGGCGGGGTCGTCGACCTTGGCGACGGCATCGAGGAGCGTCCAGAGTCCTTTGAGCCGAAAGTTGTGGCCGATGAATGCGAGACACGTCGAATCTTCCGAGATGCTCCACCGTGACCGTGCGTCCGCTCGGAGGTTGTGCCGAGCTTCCACATTGAACTCACTCGTATCGACTGGATTCGGGATCACGCGCACGTGACGTGCTGGGATCGAGTAGCTCGACACCACCTCTTCCTTCATGTAGCGCGACTGGGCGATCACGAGTGGGTACGACGAGGTCCCCTCGTAGAAGTGGCGCTCCACGCGTCGCGCCCGTGTTACCCAGGGCATCGTCCTGAGAAAGGACCGCACGGCTCGACTTCGCGTTGACCGAAAGGAGCGGAGCTTCTGACGATAGTGCTCCGTACCGTACGCGGCCCTCAGCACATTCGCACCGATGCCGTGGTAGGCTCGCGAACGTTCCGGATTCAACAACAAGACGTCGAGGTCGAGCTTTCTGATGTAATCATGTCGGAGTGGTCGCCTCGTTCCACCGAGTCTGTGCAGCGCCAGACGAGAGTGGTAACGATGGAGGCCGCCTTCAGAGCGCACGGTCAGAAAGTGCGTGTCGTGCCCCTGACGGCTCAGCCACGTACCGAGCCTCCATAGATACCGCTGCTGACCGGGTGCAGTCGGGTCCACGACCCGTACGTCGATACCTACCCGCACGACACGGGTCTGTGTAGAGCGCCCGAGATCATGCTCGGAGAATCGTGATCCGCGTCGGGCCGGCGAAGTCGTACCGTTTTCCTTTGACCGCTACCGAGGTGTCTTTGTCGTGTTCGAGCACCAGCACCGGTGCGAAGGGCACGACCGACCATCGCTCGACGACCCGATCGAGCTTTCGCGACCCGTACGGGGGATCCGCGAAGGCGATATCGTATGCGTCGGCGCCGACGCGCTCGATCCACGGGATCACATCCTTCTTGAAGACCCGGGTGTGCTTACGTGCACCGAGGGTGGCGACGTTGCTCTTGAGGGCGTGGAGTGCTGCGGGGCCGTTCTCCACGAAGTCCACCGATCGCGCCCCGCGCGAGTACGCCTCCAGCCCCACCGCACCCGAGCCGGCGAAGAGGTCCAGAAAGCGCGTGGCCGCTACCTCATCTCCGAGGAGTTCGAAGACTCTGCCGCGAGTCGTTTCGGGCGTGGGTCGGACGATCCGGCCCGGCGAGGTCAACTTTCGCCCGGCGAAGCGCCCTTCCAGAATCCTCATCGCCTACCTCCGAGAATCCTCATCGCCTACCTCGTCGTCGGGTCAGAGCTCTTCGACCCCGTTGTTCCCTGGTAGATTCCTCGACTGGCGACGCCCTTAGTGGCGCTGACGAGAGGAGTCCAAGCTGAGTCATATCGATCCGGAGTCCGGAGGTGCGCCCGATACGGTGTCGAAAACCGGTGAGGGAAGCCAGCCACGAGCTCGGTACGTGCGAGAGGAGGAGGCCGAGCGGCACGCCGTAGAGGTCCTCCGGCAAAGGGCCTTCCGGATCGAGGTTGCGCGGTTGGCGGCCTTCTCGCTGGCCGCCATCGCGTGGCTCTTGCGGGGCGATACCCCCGTGCCCGATAGCGCTCTCGCGATCGTTGCTGCGGCTGCATTCGCGGTCTTCTTGGTTCTCATCGTGAAGCACCGTGCGGCCCGACACGCGATGCGCCGAGCGGAAGCACGACATGCTCTCGCTTCCCTCGGGGTGGCACGGTTGGACCGAGATTGGGACGAACTCGCGGTTGCGGCGGAGGCGTTCGAGATCGCTTCTTCGCTCTTCGCCTCGGGTGAGGAGACCGAAGAAGACGGGTTGGCGGCACATCCCTACCTCTTCGATCTCGACATCTTCGGAAAGGCGTCGATCCGTGCCATCCTCGGCCCGACCCGGACCGCGTCGGGGAGCCAGACGCTAGTGAGCTGGCTGACGTCCCCTGCGGACATCGATGAGATTCGGGGGCGCCAGGAGGCGGTGACGATACTCGCCGGGAACCGAGAAGCGTGGAAGGATCCGTCGGTCGAGGCTCTGCTGCTCTCGCCGATGTCACCGCGGGCATGGCGCGGCTTCTCGAAGTGGCTCGCGCTGCCACCCGCGTTCGGGTCCGAAGGCATTGCACCGGGTTGGGCACTCTGGTTCGCTCGAACACTCCCGCCGGTGACCACGGTACTTGCGCTCGTGTGGCTCGTGTGGGGTACCGTGGCGTGGTGGGTATGGACGATCCCCCTCGTCATCCAAAGTGTACTGGCCTTTCGTTGGGGCCAGGCACTCACTCCGCTGCTTTCCGGTGCCGGGAGCTACGCGGTAGGCATACGCGGCCATCAACACGCCTTCGGCGCTTGGGAGCAGGTAGACCTCGATGGACGGGTCGGGGAGCTCGTGGCCAGCTTGTCGAGCGAGGGTGGTCTGACTGCCTCCGGTGAGGTGCGCAAGCTCGAACGTTGGCTCGACGCCGCCGATGGTCGAGGGTCGGTGCTACACATCTTCATGGCCGCCTTCACCCTCTGGGATGTGCACGTCGCTGCGGGCTTGGACGCTTGGCGGAGGCGGTGTGGTCCCCGCGTGGGGGACTGGTTCGACGCGCTCGGGGAGCTCGAAGCCCTCACCGCTCTAGCGACCCTCTCGTGTGACCACCCGCATTGGGTGCTGCCCGAGGTTGTCGTCGACGAGGCTCACTTCGAGGCAGAGGGCCTTGGGCACCCCCTCATCGCGCCGTCAGAGTTGAGGAGCTGCGACGTTGCGGTCGACCCACCGGGTCGGTTCCTCCTCATTACCGGCTCGAACATGTCCGGTAAGAGCACGCTCATGCGTTCGATCGGGGTTGCCGCGGTGTTGGCGCAGGCGGGCTCAGTGGTCTGCGCTACCAAGCTCAGGATGTCACCCTTGAGAGTGTTCACCTCGATGCGGGTGCTGGACTCCGTTACGGGTGGGGTCTCGCTCTTCATGGCCGAGCTGCTCCGCTTGAAGGAGTTGGTCGATGCGAGTAGAGCGGGCGATGATCAGCCCGCGCTTCTCTACCTCATCGATGAAGTGCTCCACGGGACGAATTCGGAGGAACGGAGAGTCGCCGCGAGGACGATCGTACGGGACCTGCTGGGCCAGAACGCGATCGGAGCCGTGACGACCCACGATCTTACACTCCACGACGACCCGCACCTCGATCCTGCGTCGACGAAGGTGCACTTCAGAGAGACGCTCGAAGAAGGCGATGACGGAGACACCGTGACCTTCGACTACGTCCTGCGCCCCGGCCTCGCGACGAGCCGAAACGCTTTGCGGCTCCTTCGCATCGTCGGGCTCGACCCCGAAGGGTGGTCTCAATCTACCTGAGGTCGTCTTACCGCGGGCGTGCGATGATCCGCGCCGCCGCCGGCGCCACAGAGATCTCCATCCACGAGACCGTCCCACCGGGATCGCCGTCGATCTGATACGTGATCCTCTCTTCGGCAACCAGGTTGAGCTCGCGGCCGCGAGCGTGGTCCGACGTAGCAGGTCGAACCTGCACACCTCTCAAGGCGGACACGACCTGCTCGGCGACCGGTGCGGCTCCCGGTCGATAACGCGCTTGCACGGCGAGTGAGCCGCTGGACGGATCTGCCTCTGGAGTGACAACCATCCGCTTCCCGTAGGTCGGGAGATTGCAAATCCAAGCGGCGCAGTAGCGACGAGGCAACGGGTCACCGTCGATCTTCATCGAAAACCACTCTTCCGCGGGCTTGAGCGCCGACGCGACCCCCGCCCACCCGTACAACCCGTCGGCCCACAGCTTGTATCCGCTCCTGCCGAGTCGGGTGCGTCGCACCGTGTCGACGTAGTGGACGGTATGCGCATCCCATCCGATCCCGATCATCGCGAGGAAGCTGGATGTCCCGTCACGAGTTCGGACGCTCCCCACGTCGAGGACGCGCGGGTCGCCGTGCACGGCGATCTCGATCGCCTTCTTCGGAGCCGGCGGAATCTCGAAGTCGTATGCGACCACGTTCGCGTTGCCCAACGGGACGATTCCGATCGGGACGTCGGCGGCGTCCGGACCGAGCCCCTCGATCGTTTCGCGGAGTGTTCCGTCACCCCCGAGCACGATCAGTCGTTCAGGTAGCGCGCTGTGCTCTTCGACGAGGTCGCGGACGACGTCCCGTGCGCCTCCCTGTTCGCGCGTCGGGACTCGGCCGGCCTCGTAGCCGGCTTCCCGGAGTGCTCGCTCCGCAGCGTCGGCGATCGCTGGCGCTCGCGAGGCACCCGACACGGGGTTGAACACGACGAAGGCACGCCCCGGTGTGGTCATGCTTCGCGCGTCCCCTCAGCGAAACCACGGTGACCACAGCGGGAAAAAAGTACCAGCCGGCAGCGGCCACGCCTCTCCGGAGGTCGCCTCTGCGAGCGCTTCATCGGGGCAACGTCTCGTAGTCGCGACCTTGGCACGAACTTTCCAACAGAGCAGGGTTGATCCACTGTGGTTCCCCCCGATTCGGCTGGCTCACAATGATTCGATGGCTCCTCTGTGCGACGGTGGTCGCGACCTCCGGGTGCGACTCTTCGATGACGGCTCCTGGGGTGCCGACTGAGGTGGACGCGTTCGTCGAGCTCATGAACAGCCACCGCGTCTCCGTGGGTTGCGCTCCGTTGGTCTGGTCCCCGGAGGTTGCCGACGTCGCACTCGACCACTCGGAGGACATGGTGGCCCGCGACTTCTTCGATCACACGAATCCCGACGGTGACTCGCCATGGGATAGGATGACGGAAGCAGGAATCTCCTTCTCGACCGCAGCGGAGAACATCGCCTACGGGTACGCGACCGGGGCGGCGGTGCTCGAGGGTTGGCTGAACAGCCCTGGTCACCGCGCCAACATTGAGAATTGCAGTCTGATGCAGCACGGGGTCGGGCTACACGGGACTCACTGGACGCACCTCTTCCGCAACCCTTAGCAGCTCTGCTAGGGGACCCCGGCGTCGACCCGGAAGATTCGTATAGGCTCCGGGTATGACATCGGCCCGAAGACCGTCTGCACGACCGGGACCGCGCTCAGGCTGACTTCTTTCGGCTCTCCACCCATGCCGGAGAAGGAGAGGGCGATCTCGACGAGATCCTGAATACCGCCGTCGAAGAAGTCCGTCAGATTCATATTCGCTACCACGGGGAACACGGTGCTCCCGCCGGCCGGCACGAGGACCTCATCGGTCGTCCTGCCGCTCACGGTCTCTTGGTCTTCCAAGAAGAGCATCCACTCCATCTCGAGAATCCGAGCCTCGGGGTTAGAGGGAGCGTTGGCAGCCTCGACGTCCAGTGCGATCGAGAACGGCAGATCCTTCCGCTGGTACGCCATGGTGAGGGCGGCGACGTCCGAGAAGGAGAGATCCGAGAAGGATCGGATCCGCGAGAGGTTCACGCCCGCGAGCGAAACATCGCCCACGTCCGTGAGGGCGAAGTCCAGGTTGCGCACGGCGCCGAGCTGTTGGAGCGTGGCGCACCCGGTGGTGCCTAGGCAGGTGATCAGCACCAGAGCGCCGAAGAAGGTGCGCGTGAAGCCGAGTGGGGAGCGCATACCGCATCTACCGTGTTTTGAAGAGGCGAGCTGAGTAGGTCGTACCTATTGTAGTCGAACGCACGAGTGCCGCGATCTAGGACCACTGTACCATGTATACCACCTGCATGTTCTGCAGCCGAGACCTTGGCTCGAATCAGGTGCTGGAGACGTTCCCAGTCGGCCGTAGGCTCGCTTTCGATGCGGACCGGGGAAGACTCTGGGTCGTGTGCCGTCGTTGTGAGCGTTGGAACCTCTCGCCGCTCGAGGAACGGTGGGAAGCTGTGGAGGCGTGCGAGCGCATGTACCGAGGCACTCGGATCCGCGCTTCGACCGAGAACATCGGCATCGCTCGCCACCGGGAAGGGCTCGAAGTCGTGCGCATTGGGGCTCCACTTCGCGACGAGTTCGCGGCGTGGCGGTACGGAGATCAGTTCGGCCGTCGAAGGAAGAAGGCGATTCTCTACGGAGTCGGCGGCGCCGTCGCGATCGGCGGGCTGGCGCTGGGCGGACTCGCCACGGGGGCTGTGTCCGGCGCCGTGGTCGCTCAGAGCGGGAACTTTGTGAACATGTGGACCAATGGTCGCACGCTTATCAAGCTGCGGACCGACGATGGTCGGGTGATGAAGCTGAAGAACCCGGACCTGCTCGGAACCCGACTGCGAACCGATGGCGCGGGCGGTTACCGCCTCGGGGTGCGGAAGGGGAAGGCGACCGAGTGGTTCGAGGGAAGCGAGGCTGAGCGCCATGCGGCCGTCATTGTCCCGAAGATGAATCGGTCCGGGGGAAAGGCGCGCACAGTACAGGACGCGGTCGGCGAGATCGAGCAGATCGGACATCCCGATGATTTCTTGGCCGACGTCGTTACGGGTGAGCGCTTTCGTGACAAGAAGGGAGTGCCTGGGTACGTCAACAAGATGCCGGCGCACACCAAGCTGGCGCTCGAGATGGCTCTCCACGAAGAGCAAGAACGTCGAGCCTTGGAGGGGGAGCTGTGGCTCTTGGAGAGGGCGTGGGAGAAGGCAGAGGAGATCGCGGCGATCTCAGACGACCTCCTTCTGCCTGAAGATGTGGAGACCTTCGTGTCGGAGCATTCGAGAGAGATTGAACGCCCCTCCACGACCGAGGGTCGGCGAGAGGAATAGCGAGGAGCGGGCAGCTCTATCTGCTTCCTCCGGCGCCCCCGTGCCGAAAGTGTCGGCGCGGCCCATTATTCGTCCGGTAGCGTACCGTCCGAGGTGAGCGCAGCCTCGGAAGTAGTTGTGAAGTCGTTTCGGACGAGAGAGATGATGAGTAAGAAAGTGATGAAGTGTGCCGTCGCGTGCCTCGCGGCGGTTGCGGGCTCGGTCACGCCGATGGCGTCCCACGTAGTAGAGGCTCAAGAGGGACGTCCCATGACGTTCATGGACATGCAGCTCATGAAGAGCGCCGGTTCATGGACTCCGAGTCCCGACGGAGCCTGGATGCTATACACGGTCTCTACCCCAGACTGGGAGGAGGCCGAACGACAGTCGGACCTCTACGTGGTGTCGCTGGAGACTGGAGTGCCATCCTCTCGCCAACTCACCTTCACCGAAGACAAGAACGAGACCCAGCCTCGATGGGCACCAGACGGTGACTTCTTCGTCTTCGCCTCGGACCGCGATCGCGATGGAGGCGGAAACGACCTCTATCTCATGCGGCACGACGGGGGTGAGGCGCGTCGCGTCACCGACACGGACGACGGTGTCTCGAACTTCGACTTCAGTCCGGACGGACAGTGGTTGGTGTACCGCTCCGGTGACACCGACCAAGAGCAGCTCTATCGGTTGCCCTCCGCTGGCCTGCTCGACTCCGAACCGAGGCAGTTGACCGACGGCGAAGCAGGCGTCGAGTCGTGGGACTTCGCGCCGGACGGCGCGTCGATCTACTTCATACGTCCGGATGCCTTCGACGAGGCAGATCGTCGGCGTCGAGACGCCGGATTCACCGTCGACGTGAAGAACCAGGTCACCCCCCGTTCGAGTCTTTGGCACGTTGAGATCGAGAGCGGTCGCGAGCGGGAGATCGCCTCCGACGACGGGTACTCTGTCGACGGGTTCGTCGTCTCCGACGACGGAGCTTGGATCTCCTTCACGGGTGGATCTCCAGAGCGCTACGAGCGCAACATCACAGGCGCTCGTCTCTACGCTGACCAGTACCTCCTAGAGGTCGCGACAGGCCATGTGGAGCGACTTACGGAGAACTACGAGGTCGGGGAGAGCCCCACTCGCTTCTCGCCTGACAGTCGGTGGATCGCGTTTTCCGCTCCGGACGACATGGAGCGCTATTCGATGACTGAGAACCGGATCTATCTGCGCGAGGTGACCGACAGAGGAGGATCGTTCCAGAAGCTCGGGTCGGACTTCGACCAGAGTCTGTCGGTCGGGTTCTGGTCGGAAGATTCGGAGACGATCTACTTCAACACGGGTGTCACGGTCACGAACCAACTTCATGCCTTGGACGTCGGCCGTGACGAAGTCCGTCAGGTGACCTTTGAACGGGCCACTCTATCGGTATCGCGCGACGAAGATTCGGGTGTGCTCCTAATCAACTATCAGGATCCCCGCACACCGGCGACGGTCTTCACCGTGTCTGAGATCGACGAGGTAGCGGACAGATCCCGCTGGACTCGGCTCGTCGATGCCAATCCACAGGTCTCCGAGATCGCACTTGGCGAAGAGGTCGAGATCAACTGGACTTCGACGGACGGGAAGACCGTCGGCGGAGTGCTCGTCTATCCGGTCGGGTACCGCGAAGGCCAACGGTACCCGCTCATTGTCGCGATTCATGGAGGGCCCGCGTCGGCGGACGTCCTCCGATTCAACGGCGGGTACGGAGCTCAGGTGTACGCCGGAGCGGGATACGCGGTGCTCAAGCCGAACTATCGCGGCTCTCGCAACTACGGGAACGCGCATCGTACCGACATCGTGGGGGACTACTTCACGCTCGGATACGACGACATCATGACCGGTGTGGACCACCTTATCGCCGAGGGAATCGTCGACGGGGACCGCATGGGCGCGCTTGGCTGGAGTGCGGGAGGCCACTGGTCCAATTGGATCCTTACCCAAACGAACCGCTTCAAGGCGATCTCGTCCGGGGCAGGGACGATGAACTGGATCAGCATGTATGCTCAGAGCGACGTGCAGCGTAACCGTCAGTTCTATGTGGGGGACGGCTTCCTCTACGAAGACTTCGATACCTACTTCGATCAGTCGCCTCTGAAGTACATCACCAACGCTGAGACACCGACGATGATCCACGTGGTGGAAGGGGACCCACGGGTGCCGAGTCCGCAGTCCGTCGAGCTCCACATGGCGTTGAAGAAGCTCGGAGTGCCGACGGAGCTGTTCATGTATCCGGGGCGCAGCCACGGGATTCCCGATCCGCGGAATCGATTGGTGAAGTCTGTGAGCGAGATGGCGTGGATGGATTATTACGTACGCGGAATGGGGGAGCGCTTCGAATGGGAAGAGGTGTTGGAGACGTTGGAGTCCGAGGCGGAGTCCCGTCCGGTGTCCGATCGATGAGGTCCGCGGGAGTGGGCCTCGCGCTGGCGTTGGCACTGGGCACTGGGGCGGTCGGAGCCCAGGAGACGACGGATTTTCTCACGGAGTTCCAGGGGCAGTTCGACGGCTCCGCGCGGAAGCTCGTGGCTCTCGCAGAAGCGATGCCGGAGTCGACCTACTCATGGAGTCCCGACGAAGGCGTAGCGAGCGTGGCCCGTGTGTTCATGCACATCGCCCGATACAACTACATGTACCTACACGAGAACATGGGCCGGGAGTCGCCGGTCGCTCCGGACGAGTACCGCACGTGGGAGGACACTGTCACGGACAAGGAAGAGGTGACGGAAATCCTTGCCCGCTCGATGGAGTACGTGAGCGAGGTTGTTGAGGCGATGGACGCGGATGACGCGACCGCACCTCGGATGCTGTATGGGCGCCAGGTCGGTGAGGCTGCGGTCCTCTTTCAACTGGTGGCACACATGAATGAACACCTCGGGCAATCCATTGCGTATGCGCGCATGAATGGAGTCGCCCCTCCTTGGTCGCGTTGACGGCCGGACTAACAGAGGCAAATCCAGAATGGATCAGACCATGTGCAGACCCGTGACGCAGGGGCGCCGTGTAGCGACCGCCCTTCTCAGTGCGACCGCGCTCGCGGTGAGTGGCTGTGCCTACGAGACGGCTGAAGAGTCGATGGACGATGAGCCGGTGACTGAAGCTCCGATGATCTCAGGGGCGTCCAACTCCAACGCCGTGATCGCCCTTCTCGAAGACGGCTTGCCCGTCTTCGGAATGTTTGCGCCGGAGATGTCCGAGTCGGGTGGCCAGGCGGCTGCTGCGAACCAAGACACGGACTTCATCTTCTACTCCTTGGAGTCGGGGCCATGGGACATCCCGACGATGGAGACGTTCATCGCGAGTATGGGTGCCGCCGCGGGAGAAGAGGACGCTCATCCGGTGACGTTGCGCATTCCGCCGGTACGGGATGATCGCGCCCGGGCCGTGGCGAACATGGTCGAAGGGTTAGGAGCTGGGGTCGACGGGCTCGTCCTCCCCCACGTGGAAACCGTGGACGACGTCGCGGCAGCGGTCGAGGCGGCCGGAGACCGACTGTGGCCGCTCCACGCCGACGGGGACGTGCTCACTGTGATCTTGATCGAGGACCAAGCCGGGATCGAACGCGCTCGCGACCTCGTTTCTGCTCCCGGCGTCGGCGTAGCGATTCCCGGCCCCGGCGACCTCGCGAGGGCGTATGATCGCGACATGGAGGCAGTGGAAGCGGCGATCCAGACCGTCTTGGCGGCGTGTAAGGAGTTTGATGTTCCGTGTGGAATCACAGCGGGTCCGGACGACATCGCGATGCGTTTGGAGCAGGGCTTTCGCATGATCATCGTGACTCAGGCCGAGGCGCTAGGCGTGGGACTTGCCGCGGCGGGGAGGTCGGAATGAAGCGACGGATCATAGCGTGCGCGGTGGCCGGCATCGCCGTAGTCGGCTGCGCCGGAGGAGAGCAGGGAGACGGCGGAGATCAAGCGGAGACAGTGGAAGTCGCGGTCGCCGAGCGGGTGACGTCGGAGCGGCAGTCTCTACTCGATGTGTGGCGTGAAGAGGACCCCGCCTTCGGGATCTTCGTCCCGAGTGAACGGGAGCGCGGGGCGCGTGGGCCAGACGGGGAGAGGTTGGGTCCGCTGTACACGGCAGAGGGGGGAGCGCGTCTGGCCGAGAACGAGCTCCTCGACTACCTCTTTCTGAATCTCGAGCGCGGATACGATGCCGAGGCGGTGCGTGCGATGTCGGCGGGCCTCGACGCTGCCTCCAGCGACCTCACTCTGCTCGTACGGATTCCTCCAATCTCCACGGACGGCGCGGATGTCGCGCGGCAGAGGGTGGCGGAGGTCCTCGAGTCGGGGGCGGATGGGATCGTGCTTCCCCACGTGCGTTCGCCGGAAGAGGCCCGGCTCGCCGTTTCATTCTTCGCGGACGCCGGAGCGGATGTGTGGTCTCCGAGCAACCCGGGTGGAAGCATCATCGCCATGCTCATGGTCGAAGACCCCGGAGCCCTTGCCGCGGTGCAGGAAATCGCGGACACGCCGGGATACAGTGTCTTGGCCTGTGGGATCGGAAGCTTGACGGCAGCGCTCGGTGATGCGGAAGCCGCTGAGGCGGGCAACCAGGAAGTGCTCGCGCACGCGACGCGGGTCGGAATGCCAGACATGATCACCGCAAACGATGCATCCGTGGCGGCCCGTATCGATGAGGGCTTCTTGGGGCTCCTCATGAGCGGGCCTTCGGCGGACGAACACATCCGGATCGGGAGGGCGCACGCAGGACGCTAAAACGCGTCCGGCGTGCGCCTATCCGCTTCACGCCGTCGTGGCGAGCCCGTACTCCAGCGCCTCTACCAGGCGTTCGATCTGACGCTCAGGCGTCGAGCAGAGCGCAATGCGGACACCTCCGTCCAGCGGCACGGTGTAGACCCCCCGTTCCCGCAACTTGGCCCCGACCTTATGTCCGTCGCCAAAAACCGTCACGAAGAAGCCGTCGTCGTAACGCGGCGCGGGCAGGGCGGCGGCTCCGGCGAGCTGATTGAATCGGCGAATGCGTGAACGGAGGAGTTCCAGAACCTCGCCTCGCTCTGAGCGTACCGCGCCAGCAAGCCCCGGGTCGGTCAGGAGCTCGGTCACGGCTCGCTGCCCCAGGTGGTTGCAGTTCGACCACGTCGCACGAGCAGTGTACCCAAGGGCGTTGTCGAGCTGGGTGCGCTCGGAGGCGTCGTCGTGCAGCGCGAGAACTGCCCCGACCCGTGCGCCGTATTGGGCCATGCTCTTCGAGGCGGTCCACGCCACGAGCACGGTGCAGCGTTCCATGAGCGCCGGCACCGCCGCGAGCCAGTCTCGCGACTGATCGCCCGCATACTCCATATAGGCGGCGTCGATCAGTACTGTGATGGGCCCGCGGTCGGCTGCCCGTGTGACGACCTCGGTCACGGAAGCCCACTCGGAAGGTGTGAGCGTGTACCCAGTGGGGTTGTGGCACGGGAAGTTCAGTACCAACAGCGCCCGCCCTTGTTGATCGAGGTGCGACTCCAGCCCGCGGTTCATAGCGTCCAAGTTGAAATCACCTGCGCCATCGAACATGGTGAAGGTGTCGAGGCCGCGGTCCGAATGATTCGTGATCTCGCGATACGGGCCCCAGAAGAACTCGGGGACCAGCATCTTCTGCCCGCGTTCTAGGAAGTTCACGACCACCGCATACACCGCGCCGCTTCCCCCGGCTGTGGCGACGGACACCGCCTTGTCGTCCAATCCGCTTCCCGAGAAAACATCGTGGACGACGGCATCCCGATACGCGGGGAGGCCCGAGATTGGGGCGTACCCGGCCTGTTCGCGTGTTTGGTACTTGCGCAGCGTCTCCAGGACGGTGGGGAAGGTGCACAGGAGGCCGCCATCGTCGATGAGGGCGCCGATCGTGGCGTTGAGAATGTCTTCTCCGGCCGCCATTCGGGAACGGGCTTCGCCATTCCACAGGAAGATCGGGTCGTTGCCGGCACGGTCCCGGGAGGGAGAGATCAACCCCGAGTTCACGGGGCTCATCAGTTGCCTCCCGGGAGACTGCCGTCGAGCTCGGCGTAGACTTGGGCGATTGCGCGGTCTCCCTGGCTTTCGCGGAGCGACCATGACTCGAGGTCGCCGAAGAGGATCTGCTCTTGGGCGTCCTCTACCGAGTAGCCTTCCTCTCGCATTCGAGTGGCTTCGTCGATGACCGTCCGAATCGCCCCCTGGAAGACTTCGAGCTCCTCCTCGAGGATGGTCGGGTGATCCACGAAGCCGTGTCCTGGCACGTAGACGTCGACATCCATCGCCTGAGCAGCCTCGATCATCTCGACCCACTCCGACGGGTATGCGCTCCGCATGGCGGGAAAAATACGGTGCAAATAGGCTTCGCTCATGAACATGATCTTCTCGTCGGGCAAGTAGACCACGAGGTCCCCGCCCGTGTGGGCCCGCCCGAGGAAGTGGACTTCGATGGCCTTGCCCCCACGTGTGATGGTCGTCATGTCTTCGACGATCTGCGTCGGCTCCGGTCGCTCGGCCGCGCTCCCGCCGGACATGGCCTGTTCGGCCAGAATCCCAGCGGACCACGGGTGTGCGTAGAAGTCGGCGTCCGCCGGGAATGCCGAGTTGCCGGCGGTGTGATCCCCGTGGTCTGAACAGATGACGACGTCGGTGATCGGTTGATCGGTGAGGGTCGCGATATGGTCCACCAGTCGCTGCGTCTCTTCCACACTCCCCTGGCCATCGGCAACCACGACACCCTCGTCCGTGATGACGAAGAGGGAGACCGTGGTGAAGCGCTCTTCACCGGCGGAGCGGAGCTGCTCGTACGAGAACACGCCGGCCGCGAGCTCCTTGACCCGAGGGAAGTCGGCATCGGTGTACCCGCGCGCGTAGGGGTCGCCCGTCCGGATCTGTTGGTCAGCGGGGATCTCGACGACTTGGGGGGCGTCAACGGCTCCTGCGTCCTCGGCGGCATCTGTACCACATCCGACGGTCAGCGCGGCACAGAGGGACGCTAGGGAGACAGGTAGGGCAGAACGGGTCGCCATGAGTGGGTACCGCCGGTAGAATGGTCAGAGGTCCAAGAGAGGAGCCACATGATGAGTGAGAAATCGCTGGTTGTCACGCCTTGTCCAGCCATTGTCGGAATCGTGGTCTGCGCTGTCGCTCTGGGAGTGCTCCCGGCGAATACCCAGGGCCAGCTCTCACTGGATGAAGAGCTTGCCATGGAGCGGCCGATCCCGGCGTTGAACACGATCTGGTTGGAAGAGATGACGTGGATCGAGGTCCGCGATGCGATGCGAGACGGAGTAACCACCGCGATCGTATCCACCGGCGGGATCGAGCAGAACGGGCCCTACGTGGCTCTAGGGAAGCACAACTACGTCCTCGAGGGCGCGTGTGAGCGAATCGCTCGGTCGCTAGGGGACGCACTCTGTGCGCCGATCATCAAACTCGTCCCGGAGGGTGGCATTTCCCCACCGACCGGCCACATGAGGTATACGGGGACCTTGTCGGTGCGTCAGGAGACGTTCGAGGCGATGCTCGAGGACGTAGGGCGTTCGCTTCACCAACATGGATTCGATTGGATCGTCTATATCGGCGATAGCGGTGGAAACCAGAGCGGAATGGAGAACGTCGCCGAGCGCCTCAACTCAGAGTGGGGTACGAGTAAGGCGCTCTTCATCGGTGAGTTCTACGACAATGAAGGAGTGCAACAGCACCTCGAGTCGACCTTTGGCATCACAGAGGACAACGAGGGGTGGCACGACAGCTTCTGGCTGACGTCGATGCAGGCCGCCGTCGACCCCGAGACCGTGCGGTACGAAGAGCGTGTGCAGGCGGGACGCGCCTCGATCAACGGTGTGTCGATCACGCCACTGGGACGCACCATCAGCATCGGAGAGGAGTTGCTCAACTGGCGAGTAGAGCGAACCGTCGACGTCATCCGCAGTCGACAGGGAGCGAGTACACGGTGAAAGCCGATCCCCGACCGCTACGGATCTCCTAGCGAATCCTTCCAGCGGTCGTACCGCATCCGGAGCGTGATGACCGGGTTCCCGTTCTCGTGGGGCTCGATGTTCTCGTCGGTCACGTCGATGAACATGTAGTAGTCCCCGTCGTTGAACGACACCCCATCTGGGTCGGTGCGATCGGCGGCGAGGATGTACGCCACGTGCGCATTCCTTCCGTTGCACGGCGCGTCCGGGACGGGCTCGGTCTGACATGTGCAGCGTACATCGCCACCCGCTTCATCCGCCGCTTCCATGGCGGCCATCACCTTGTCGAGGATATCCCCATCGGCTGCCGCGAGCGCGCGGGCTGCATCCTCCACGACGGCATCGGATGCGAGGATGTTGCCCTGGACCGAGTAGTAGATCTCCGTCCCCGGCACCTGACCCTGGACGGATAGAGAAGCAGGGCTGTTTCCTTCGCCCGAGAAGCCGATGGACCGGCCTCGCAGGTCGACGATTCCGAACTGCCGTCGCTCGATATCGGGGTCGGCGCGAAGCAGGTCGAGAATGAGGTGAGGCGGAGTGCCCTGCCGAAGCTGCTCGAAGATGAGCTTCTGGTTCTCGCGTGTTCGGTCGACCCCGGCTTGCGCTACCGCCACCCCGATTCCCGGCGCAACGATCGCCTGGACGTCCATCAACCCCTTCGAGGGGAAGTTGATGAGCCGACTCTGAGCTACGCACGTTGCGGAGGCGACCACCACCCGACCCGTTCGGACGTCGACGGCGATCACCGACCACGTAGCGGACGCGGGCGCTGGGGCGAGGCAGAGCGTCAGGAGTGCAGCGAGGGCCGTGGCTTGGACACGGCGGCGCAGTCGGGTCTGCATGAAATAGATCCTTAGTGGTCGAGTCCGGCTCGGGGTTCCGGCAACCCCTTAGGGCGAATATGGGGTGATCGGCACGGGCTCGCTGCCGGCGTATCGGTCGAGGAAGTCGACTGTCTCCCTCAGGACCTCGCCAAAGGGGAGTGGCCAGTGTCCTGAATCGTAGAGGCGGAAGTACTTGTGTTCGTCCGGAGTGCCCACAGCCTCGAACCATGCTCGTTGATGTTCTTCCGGGAAGAAGAAGTCGTTCTGACTGCCAAGCATGAGGAGCGGAACCCGCACACGGGGTAAAAGGCCGAGGATCCGATCGATCACGGCCTGCGGAGAAGTCGGGACGAAGCCCGCGCTGTACGCCACCACGGCCCGGACTCTCGGCTCGTGCGGCACGAGGTAGGGAGTAAGGCTCGTGCCCAAGCTCTGGGCCATGTACGAAACCCGGGTCGCGTCGATGTCATCCCTCGTCTCTAGGTAGTCGATGGTGCGTCCCACGTCCTTGACCCAGTTCGTGACGAGCTGCGCTGCCTCCCCTCCCTGAAGCCTCCGCATGGTGCGTCCGTCATTCCTGAGGAATGTGCCGTCATAGATCGGTTCGACTAGAACGCGACCGGTCGTGACAAGCTGGTCGAGAGGCTGCAAGATGCTCTCGATCTCTCGCGCGAGGACGGTATTCCCTCCGCCGAAGTAGATCATCGCCTCGTACGGCGGAGCGATCCCGGCCGGGAGGTGGAGGCGGATGGGCATGCGCTCGCCATACGCTGTGTTGATCGTCACCCACTCCCACCGCCCACCCCACGCGGTCGTGCCGGTGGAGTCCACGACCGCATTGAGAGGCGCCTCGCGGTCGTAGAGATAGAAGCCCCGCTGTGCCTGGAAAGCCGCTTCCGATATCGCCGGCCGCCCGTCCAACGACTGTTCTGGGAGCTCGACACGCTCCGGAAGGCGAGCCGGGTCGACTCCGTCGGGGTACAGGGCGCAACGGAATCCGTTCGTCGGACTCCGGTCCCAGGGGTTTGCGAAGTATGGATGATGGACCCAATACGTGGGGTCGCTCCATGCGCCCCCGACGATGTACCGGTCCGTGCTGATCTGTGTCGAGACCCATTCGCGGACGTTCCCTGCTAGATCCTCGGCCCCCGAGATGCCTGGAGCGGAGGACGACCCGACCGCGATAGGGCCCTCTCCGCCGAAGTTCGATGCCGAAGCCAGCTCGGGGTGAAAGGGCATCCACACGTCGGTGCTGGGTATCGCCGCTCGCGCCCAATGGAAGAGTGTCGGTAGCTCCCGACCCTTCCACGAACAGTAGGCGGCGGCTTCGTACCAACTGACTCCGCGGACCGGAAAGTCGCCCTCGCCCGTCGGTGGGAGGCCAAGCGTCCAGCCGGCGGGGCCGGCACGACCTGTACTGTCCGTGAGTGTGGCTATCGCATCCGCAAACGGGACTTCACTCCCGTCCACCATGAAGGGCGCTGCCCAGTGAGACGAGTTCGTGTATCCGTCGCCCGAAACGAACTCGGCATACGATGCGTTGGTCACCTCCGTGCGGTCTATGAAGTAGCTGGAGAGTGGGGTGGGTTGGACGGGCTGGAAGCCCGCTACCGGCACGGTGCCGTACAGACCCCCCGACACCGGGACCATTCCTTCGGGGATCGACCCCTCCGGGGGAAGCTGCACTCGAACGACGTAGCTGGGGTCCTCTAGATACTCGAAGCCCGTGTTCCGAATCTCAGTGATCATGGAGGACGAGGTCAGCGATCGGACGACATCGAGGGTCTCGTACCCGTCGAGCTCGAGACGAAAGTGGTAAGCCCCGATCGGGAAGTGCTCTGATTCGTACGGGCTCGTCCCCAACGAAGCCCATGCCTCGTCGCTCCCATAGGGCCGGTACGAGATCTGAGCGCCCTCCGGGTCCGTTTCGATGCGGTATGGCGAGGTCAGGAGTGGTTCGTATCGCTCCAGCGTGGGGTGGCTTCCGAGCACGTCTTCGGCTCGGAGCGCCAGCTGTGCGGCTTCGGCCCACTCGTGTTCTTGGACCAGGCGCCCAATCTCGGGCAGCGCCTCGCTCAGAGCCCAGTCTCGCTCGCTTGACCGCTCGTAGAAGCGCCAACCCGCAAAGGCGGCGGTCGCCAGCACGAGCCCCGCCGCGGCCACGACGAGGTGGCGCGAAGCCTCCCAACGACCGTCGACCCCGGCGTCAACACGACTCCGCTCGGCGGTCGGGAAGTCGTCGAGGCGGGCGAGTACCGCGGTCGTGGATTGCGGCCGCTCTGCGGGATCCTTCGCCAAGCAGGCCATGATCAGGTCGCTCAACCGCTCCGGTACTTCGGGTCGGAGCGCGTGCGGCGAATCAGGGGTGCGTGTCATCAGAGCACTGAACACGCCTTGTAGGGTGGGTGCCTCGAAAGGAGCGGTACCAGTCAGCACTTCATACGCCACCGCTCCGGCAGCAAAAATGTCTGCCCGATGGTCGGTGGTGCTTTCGGCTGCGGCTTGCTCTGGCGCCATGTACAGGGGAGTACCCATCGCCACCCCCATAGAGGTGAGCCGGTGTTCCTCCGGACCCTCCCCAATCGGGCGAGCTACACCGAAGTCGGCGACGAGAGCGTGACCGCCGGTCAGTAGCACATTCCCGGGTTTCACGTCTCGATGCACGACGCGGTGCTCGTGGGCAGCGCCCAGGGCGTCGACGATCTGGCGGAAGATCTGGGTGGCCTCGTCAACGGGGAGAGGGCCGTGGTCGGAAAGACGGTCGGCGAGCGACTCTCCCTTGATGTACGGCATCACGTAGTACAGGAGTCGGTCGCTGGCGCCCGAATCGTGCAGCGGCAGGATCCGAGGGTGCGTCAAGGACGCCGCGATCTCGATCTCTCGAAGGAAGCGCTCCGCGCCCACGGCCTCGGAGACGTCGCGTTTCAAGACCTTAACAGCGACGCGGCGACCGTGCTTGAGATCTTCGGCAAGGTAGACCGTAGCCATCCCTCCCTCGCCGATCTCTTCCTCGATCCGGTAGCGATCGCCGAGAATCTGACCTTTGGGTAGCGACCTCTTGGTCACGCCCGAACGCGGAGTGGAGTCACCCAGAAATCCTCAGCTTCCGGGATCGTCGTCCGCGTGAGCTGCGGCCCATGCCTCGATAAAAAGGGCGACCTGACCCTCGAGAGCATCGCCGACTGCGTCGGCAGCGCCACTCGTAGGAGAGACGCCGACTCGGGTGGAGAACCATGTCACGGACTCAGGCAGGGAAATCTGAGTGTCCCGGAGCATCTGTGCCGCCTGCTGGACTCTGAGCCCGATCGTCCAACCCATCGCCCCACTGAAATTGCCGGAGCCTGATGCGCAGTCGACGGAGACGCGAAGCTCGGGGAGGGCAGGGTGCGCGAGCATCTCCTCCATCGTGAGCACGCCGACGTCGGACTCGATGAGCTGCAACGAAAGGTCCGCTTCATACTCCGAAGGTGAAACGCCGGCTGCGGTACACGACTCTGCTACTTCCATCCGCACATACAGCCCGCCGAGATCTTCGAGGGTGTACCGATTCCAGTCGGTGTCCTGTGCAAATGCGGGGGAGGGTGACGCGGCGGCGAGAAGCACCGCGAGCGTAGGTACCAATGCAAGCCGCGGGCACTTCATAAAGCTTCCTCCGCACTCGAGCGAGCGCTGTCGAAATCGGATCGGGGTCGGGGGGTGGACCCCCGACCCCTCCGGACTAGTTACCGCCGGTCCCGCACGACTGGCAGTTGTGGTTGTTGTGCGATCCCATCTTTTCGAGCAGGGCGATCGTAGCCGGGTGGGGCTGAGCCCGCTGCTCAGGGCTGTTCGCCATATCGGCGGTCGTTTGGCCGCGACGGCTCACGAGCGTGACGTCGGCACCCTGTTCGACCAGATAAATGATGGTCTCGTTGTCACCGCGTGCAGCCGAGTGGTGAACCGGTGTGTAGCCATCGGCATCGCGGAGGTTCGGGTCGACTCCGAGCTCTTCCACGAAGTACTTCATCGCGGGCAGCCATCCGTCAGGGACACTCCGATGCTGCTGCGCGACCCGGGAGGTTCCGAATCCGACACCGGATGCAGCGTGGATGGGGTGTACCGCCTGGCCGCCAACCTCTACCGGGGGTAGGCCGGATGGGTCGAGCTCTTCCTCATCGTCATCGTTCGTCTGCATCGGCGGTCCGCCGAAGAAGCGCCGCGAGGGGAGCTTGATGGTCCAGATGTTGGGGTCAGCGCCATACGAGACCAGGAGCCGCATCGCGCTGACGTCGGTGGCGTATGCCGCTCTCCAGAAAGGAGTCGCACCCGTGAAGTCGACGCCCATGCGGCCCGCATTGTACGCAGCGTACCAGATGTGCGTGCTCACCCGCTGATTCGGGTCGGCTCCCGCTTCGAGTAGCCGCTCCATGAGCTCGAGATACGACGTCTCTTGCATCCTGAACATCTGAGGCTGCGGGTACCAAGTCCGGAGAGACCACTCGATGTTTAGGGTCGCGAAGAGCGGACCTGCACCATCGTCACTGACCATGTTCGCGTCGGCGCCGCGTTCGAGCAGCACCATCGCGAAGTCGTAATTTCCGTTGATGACGGCGGCCAAGAGCGGCGTCGTCTGGTCGCCCCCACTCGGCTGATTGATGTCTGCCCCACCGTCGAGGAGCAGCTTCGCGGTTTCGATGTGGCCCTCGCGAGCCGCGTAGTGGAGCGCGCTCAATCCACCCTGGACTCCGATTTGCTCAGCCGAAGATAGCGCGCGAACCGGAGGTTCCTTCTCCTCCTCGGGCTCCTCTTCAGCTTCCTCCTCGGCGTCGTCTTCTTCTTCAGTGTCCTCTTCGTCGTCATCTTCGGCGGCGGTGCTGTCGGGAGGCGTTTGGCCCGGGAAACGATCGGCGTTGTCATTGCTCACCGGCTCGTCGCCGGCTTCCGCAGCGCGAACCCGAGCGCGACGCGCCCGCTCGTCCCGATCACGCTCGTTGAGCGCCGTGTAGTCCTTCAGGTCGGTTTGGAGGCCGGGATCGGCTCCCAACTCAAGTAGAGTCCCAACCGCGTCCGTCGCGTTTCGACCCGATGCGAAGATGAGTGGCGTCCGAAGCTGGAAGCCGTCCGGAGCGTTGAGGTCCGCTCCCGCAGCCGCCAGGGCTCGAAGCGTTGCGGAGGAGTTGGCCAGAGCTGCGAAGTGAGCTGCGGTCACACCGGTGGTCGTCCACTCGTTTGCGTCCGCTCCCGCCTCGAGCAGGACGGATACGACACCCGCGTGTCCTTCTCGTGCCGCGAGGTGAAGCGGCGTGTACCCACCCACACGCGTCAGCGGTCGGACAGAGGCTCCCGCATAGAGCAAGAGTTCCGCGATCTCGGTGTCGTCACGCATGGCCGCCCAGTGCAGCGCCGTCAGGCCGTCCGATTGCGCCGCGTTTACGTCGGCTCCGGTCCGCAAGAGTTCGCGGACTGTCGCTACATCACCTTCTTGGGCTGCATCGGCTACTGGAGCTTCCGCTATCGTGGCGCCCACGAGGAGGAGGCTGAGGGCGAAGACGCCAGCCAGTCTAGCAGGTGTGCTCTGATTCATCGTTCTCTCCCGAACGTGGGGCTCTCAGGACGCATCAGATCGAGAAGACGCCCGTGCTGTTGCCGAAGGTGTCCACGTTCTCGAGTCCCAGCTTGTGCAGCATGGACAAGAACACATTGGCCATCGGCGTACCTGCGGCTGCTCGAATGTGGTTCTCACCTTCGAGCAATCCATTGGCACCACCCACGAAGAAGAGCGGGCAGCGGATGTGGTTGTGCAGGTTCGAGTCGGCCATCGCGGAGCCGTACATCACCATCGTCTTGTCTAGGAGCGTGCTGTCTCCCTCGCTCACCGAAGCCAGTCGGTCGAGGAAGTACGGCAGCATCGAGACGTGGTATTGGTTGATCTTCGCGAAGTCTCGGACACGCTCTTCGCGCCCGCCATGGTGGGACGCTGCGTGATACGGGCTGTCCGAGCCCGAGCCCGGATACACCCGGGGCGATGCGTCGCGACCGAGCTTGAAGGAGAAGACTCGCGTCGCATCTGCCATGAAGGCGAGCACTTGTAGGTCGAACATGAGGTGAACGTGATCCTGGAAGTCGTCCGGCACTCCTACCGGCGCTTCCGGGATCTGACGCTCTTCACCGGAAGAGTTTTGGGCCTCAATCCGTTGGATGCGCTGTTCGAGCTCGCGGATGTTCGTCGTGTACAGGTCGAGCCGGTGACGGTCGGCCGGTCCGAGTTCCCGCCGAAGTCCCGACATCTCACCCATGACCCAGTCGAGGATCGAACGGTCGGTCGCGAGACGTTCTGCCCGCTGCTCCGGAGTACCGCCCGCGCCGAAGAGCTGCTCGAAGACGGCACGCGGATCACGAATCATCGGGAGCGGTTGTGTGGCCGACGCCCACGAGATCGTGTCGGTGTACACACATGAGTACCCGTAAGCACATCCGCCAGCCTGATCTACATTCTCGATCGTGAGCTGCATCGACGGAATCGGGGTGGCTCCCCCAAGGTGCTGCGCGTACATCTGATCGAAGGACGGGCCCGCGAAGACGTCGGAGCCCTGCGTCTGCTTCGGATGCGACTGCGTCAAGAAGACCGCGGTCGTTCTGAAGTGGTCACCTCCGATCTCTTCCGGCGAGAATGCATCGGCCATTCGCGAATCGGTATCGCTGACGATCGTCAGATACTTCCGATACGGATCGAGCGGGTTCATCGAAGAGAGAGAAAGATCGAAATCCTTGCCCTCTTCTGAAGGAGCCCAGAGGCCGAGGGAAGCGCCGAGGTCGTTGCACCCCGCAGCTCCGTGGACGTTCTCGATACACACGAGTCGGGTGCTATCCGCTGCCTTCCCCGCCTCGGTGGCGGCGAGGGGCCGACTCGCCGGCACCATCGCATCGAGGAGCGGTAGACCGACGCTGGCTCCCATGCCCTTGAGCATGGTGCGGCGGGAGATGTGCTTACCGGTAATAAAGTCCATCGGTTTCAGCCTCGTTCGAGGTTGTCAGATAATCAGGTTAGCTGCCCGAGTCGGTCACGGGCTGAGCGGTCATCGGTTGTGCGGCGCGAGCGGTCCGGAATGCCGGGGCGTTCACGACTCCCAGCACAAAGGCAGAGAGCCGATAGTCCCGCTCACTCGCCTCGCGCACGATCTCGCGCACAGAGGGCATGTCGTAGTACTCCACTCTCCGACCGAGCGCGTACGCCATCATGTTCTCGGTGAAGATGCGATAGAAGACCTCAGGGCGGCTCATGATGGCTCCCCGTAGATCTTCGACGCTGGTGACGATCGTTCCGTCGTAGAGCTCACCTTCCGTCTCGACGACACTACCGTTGTCCCGTGCGCGCCACGCGCCGGTGACATCGAAGTTCTCGAACGCCAGTCCAATCGGGTCGATCACGTTGTGGCAGGAGGAGCACGCCGGGTTCGCCCGGTGGATCTCCATGCGCTCACGGACCGTGAGGAATCGCCCATCCTCGGCGCCTTCTGTCTCCTCTAGATCGGGCACGTTCGGGGGCGGGGGAGGAGGCGGTGATCCCAAGAGGACCTCCATGACCCACTTTCCGCGAAGGACGGGCGAGGTCCGATTTGCATGGGAGGTCAGCGTGAGGATGCTGCCGTGTCCGAGAATACCTCTCCGACTCGCATCGGGGTACTCGATGCGCCGGAAATCGGTGCCCAGCACCCCGGGAATCCCGTAGTGCCGTGCAAGCCGCTCGTTTACGAATGTGTAGTCCGCCGTGAGGAGGTCCGAGATCGGTCGATCGGCGGAGCGGATGTGGTCGAACAGAAGCTCGGTCTCGCGATGCATCGCGTCTGCGAGCGTCTGATCGTAATACGGGTAGGAGAGCGCATCCGGGCGGATCTTTTCCAGATCTTGCAGCCGGAGCCACTGAGCCGCGAAGCGGGAGGCAAGCGCTTCAGCCCTTGAATCCGCGAGCATACGGCGGACCTGCTCCTCCAAGACCTTGTCCTTAGAGAGGTCCCCTTCTTCCGCGAGCTCGATGAGCTCCTCGTCGGGCGGGGATCCCCAGAGGAAGAAGGACAAGCGCGAAGCCAGGTCGCCGTCCTCGATCTCGTAAATCTCGCCGGCTTCTACGTTCTCAGGCGCTTCTTCCATACGGAAGATGAAGTGCGGGCTGGCCAACACGGCTTGAAGTGCGAGTCGCACGCCGCCTTCGAAGCCCCTTCGATCGGCTCCCTCATCGTAGAAGCCCATGAGACCCGCGACATCGTTGTCGGAGACGTCGCGCCGGTAGGCGCGTTCAGCCAAGCGACGCACGATGCTCTCCGCGCACGGACGCTCTTCGTCCGGTGCGGTGGGACGGCACGAGAAGACGAAGCTGCGCGTCGGGGTATCGGACACCCCTGTCACCTCGAATGGACCGAGGATCGTCATCCGCTGGAGGTGCTGCTGTGTCGTGACCCCGTACCCGATCCCGATCTGGCCGTCTGCGAGCGTGTGATCGATCGGCCGAATCAGGTCGTCTAGATCTCCCTCGAACTGACGCACGAAGGCGGCGGTTACGCGGTGCGGACCGGCGGTTACCTGGATTGAGTCGGTGCGCATGTTCAGACCCGACGGCTCCGACTCGTGCATCCACCGGTCGATCCCCATGAGGGCAACTCGCTCCCCATCGATCGAGATCTCGATTTGGTCTTCACCCCAGGTGCGGCCGAAGACCTCACCCTCCACCGCGTTATACGGCATGATGTGGAAGACGTACTTCCCGTCGGCTGGGAAGTTGTGGACGACCGAGAGGCCGCCGCGAGTACCGAAGGGCGCGCCTTCCACCTGCTCCTTCTGGGAAGCGACCCGCGGCATGCGGTAGATCGTATTGCCGATCTCGGCCTCGGCGTCTCCGAGTGCGAGCCTCGCAATCTGACCGGCCGCTCGGAGGTAGCCCTCGACTACGGTCGTCGACGGCATCTGCACGTCTGCGATGTTATCGAAGTTGGCGCTCTTGGTATCGAGCGGCAGGTAACTCGACACGTCGACTTGAATTCCCAAGAGGTGTTCGACCGCGGCAGCGTACTCCGCACGATTCAGCCGCTGGAATACGCGGGTGCCCGGGTCTGGGTTATCACGCCACGCCTCGTCGAGGCTCTCCTCGAGATCGGTGGCTAGTGCAGCGAGGACCGAGGCTTCAGGTCTACGGGAGCCCGAGGGCGGCATCATGCCAGCGCGCAGCTTCTTGATCATGCGCTCGCCGATTTCGCCATGCTGGGCGACCTCTTCGATATCGAAGCCTTCGAGGACGAGGCCACCGAGCTGGCGCCGCTCACTATGGCAGCGGCTGCAGAACTCAGCGACGACCTCGTTCGACTCGGGGTCTGCGACGGTCACTTCGGTGTCCGCCCACGAAACGGTGGCGGGTGCTTCTTCCACACCGACACTCCCAGCGACTCCGAGGAGGAGGAGTCCGGCAAAGAGCATCGCCGACGTCGTTACGTTCATCGCTGCCTCGAAATTCCTGCAAGAAACGGCATGTCCCGATATGACTATTCGACACCCGAGGGGTCGAATTGGCTGAGCCCTCCGGGCCACTTCTGTACCTCCTCCACAATAAGGGACGAGGCGAAAAGAGGCCATACCGGAGCGGAGGAGCCGTAACTCCTTCCGCAGTCATGTGTTAGGGCGCACCCCGGGCGCTGGAAGCGGAAGGTCTAGCCAGACGGGCTCCGTCGTCGTGGTTGGAGCCATCGACGGCGGCGCTCGCGCGCCGCCGTCGATCTACCGAAAAGGGCGCCGTCAGCGGCTCTCCCCACGCTCAGTGACCACTCCCGTCCCACTCGCAGTAGGCTTCGTGTAGTTGGAGCCATTGGCGAGCGGCTGCTCGAACTCCGTGTCCGCTCAGGTAGTCGAGGGCTGGCTCTCCGATGGGTGCGCCCGGCGGGGCCGACACCGACCCCGGGATTTCGGCGGTCGCCGCGGGTCGATCGAGGAATCTCTGAATGTCCATGGACATTGCGACGGCGTGCGGGTCGTCTCCCATCGCTACGAGGTTGCGATGGATCGACCGAAGCGTTGCCGTCGAGAATGCGCGTACCGTCGGCATGGAGGCGTTCGCGGCGAGCCATGCGATCCGGTCGACTACGACTCCTTCCACCGCGCGCTTCACTTCCGCTTCGTAGGCCGACTCGGTGTCGGCTCCAAACGACGCTTCGATGAGACGGGCGAAGACGTCGGGGAGGCCGGGTAACGACGAATCGAAGAGATTTTGTTCGACGATCCGTGCGGCCCGGTCCGATGTGAGAAGCGAGTTTACGGTGTGGCTCGCCGCGACGACGGCGGGTGTCACCGCGTCGAACGCGCCCCCGGTGTACCGGGGAAAGAGCTCACGAGAGGCCCCGAAGCCGGGCGGGCGCGGGGGAATCAGCTCGATTACGGAGGGCGGTATCGTCAATTCCGACGGTTCGAGCGTGCGCATGAGCGCGTCCAGAGCGCGGTTCTGATCGGCGGCCGGAACCCGCCACATGGGGGTGAGGCCATCTCCCCGCATCGCGTACGTGTATGCGACGCCTCCTACTGCGGTGGCGGTCGATTCGGTCTGATATCGGTGGTGCATGTACAAGGGGACGAGTACTTCCTCGATGGTGGCCATCGGACGGCCGTTCCGGATCGAGCGTGCTCCGAACCGAGACATTGCCGATGCCCGGACATCCATCATGCGATCGAGCTCCGCCCCCATGTCCGTTCCGTTCGCCCACTGATCGGCTTGCGGCGTCGTGGCAACGTCCTGGTTGGACATGTAGCGAACGTCACTGTCCCACGCCTCGTCGATGATGCGATCCAACTCGGCTGCTTCGTCGACTCCCGATGGAAAGTCCTGGTACCCGTATGCGACGGCGGCGATATCCCATTCCCCGATGTCGCTGTCGTACACGTCCGAGTAGTCGAGCGAGCCGTCTGACCGCAGCTCGACCAGGGGGTGGGGATAGTCCATCACAGAGATCCGACCCGCGGAGCTGTTGTAGTAGTTGTGTCCGAGTCCGATCGTGTGGCCTACCTCGTGGGCTGAGAGCTGGCGAATGCGTGCAACAGCCCACTCCTCGAGCTCCGCCGGTGACTCATCGCCGTCGACGTAGGGCGACAAGAGACCCTCGGCGATCATGTAGTCTTGGCGAATTCGCAGCGATCCGAGGGTGACCACGCCTTTCACGATTTCCCCGGTGCGCGGGTCCGTTACCGAGCCACCCGTGCTCCAACCGCGGGTCGATCTGTGGACCCAGTTGATCACGTTGTAGCGAGCGTCGAGCGGAGAGATCGAGTCAGGGCGCATCCGCACCTGGAAGGCGTCCCGGTATCCTGCCGCCTCGAAGGCCTGGTTCCACCAACGAGCCCCGTCCAGGAGGGCAGACCGGACCGGCTCGGGAGTCCCGGGGTCGAGGTAGTAGACGATCGGCTCGACTGGGTCGCTCACCGATGCGTTCGGGTCGCGCTTCGCCAGACGGTGCCGACGGATGAAGCGCTTCGTCATGTCTTCCTCGAGAGAGGCGCCGTAGTCCTGAAAGGAGACCGCCCCATATCCGGCGCGCGAGTCGTACCCGCGTGTCTCGTACCCGTCGTCGGGAAGTTCCACGAACGAATGGTGGAGCCGAATGCTCGCCGCCTCCCCTGTCGCCGCCACTTGGCCGACACCTTCAAAGGCACTCCGACCGAATCCGCCGAAGCCTCCCCCGCCACCTCCCTGACGCACGAACGTCAGCTCCGCCTCGAGTTCGGTGTTCGTTGGAAAAGCCTGCGTGAACTCCTTGTAGATCGAACTTCTCGACGCGTCGAGCCGGTAGCTCCCGGGGCGCATTCGGTCGCCCGCTCCGATCGCGTCCCGGATCAAGAATGCAGTCATGTCCACGAGCACGCGGGATCCACTCTCTGCTTCGGCGGTGAAGCCCCACAGAATCGATCGCGCGAAGGCGTCGCGGACGGCCCGCTCCTCGTCAGGATTATCCGTCGTGGCTCGGAATCGATAGTTCGGTTGGACCATCATGACCTTCCGGCCCACGCGTTCGAACTTGACGATGCGGGATCCACGCAGCGCTCCACGATCGAGACCGAGATCGTTCGACCCTAGTCCCGCTCCGTACCCGACGAAGTGGATCATCTCCGTGCCCAGGGCCGGGATCTCCATCCATAGTTGACCCAGGTCGGCATCCCAGTAGAGAGGGAGGAAACCGTCCATCCGGTCCATCCCGGCGGTCTTCTCTTCGATGCTTGGAAGGGCCTCGGGCGCACCTCGCTGGGCGGTGAGGAGCGTAGGAATCAGAAGCGACGCCGCGAGCGAGAGTGTGAACGTCGCCGAATGGGATAGAGTGCGTCGAGGTGCTGAGATGCCCGACATGAAGCCTCCGCGGAGGTCAGAGAACGATCCGTTCGAGGCGGCGGAAAGTGGGGCCGGGTGGCGGATCGCGCGAGGCGCTCCCGGCTGTTAGGGCGATCTCGTTCGCTGAAAGCTCATTTGGCCTGCGACCGGCTGGCCGCAGTCCTCGACCGCGACTGGCCCCTCCAGCAATTCGCCCCCGAGGGTAATCTCGAGCACACCCTCGATCTCGCCGGCACATCCCTCGGGGTTGGCGTACCGGATCGCGAGGCGGAGAAGGTCGTCGACCAGCGCTCCCTCGACCCGCCCCTCCAGCTCCACAGGCGCGGTGACGGAGAAGAATCCCCCCACCACTCCGCCCGACCGGACGCGGAGATCGAGTGTCGCCGCGAAGTGTTGCCCGTCCACAACGAAGCGACCCGAATACGATCCGTCGACGCTTAGCCCCCGACTACCGGGTGAAGCGAATCCGGCGCACGCAGCCAACCACCATACGATCAACAGCGTCGAACTTCTGGAGGCGTGCATCTTTGTGGAGGCGAGCATCCTGGACTCCGGCTGACGGTTTGGCGTAAGCTCGAACGAAGGGCCCCCTCTCGGAACCCTACGGGGGTTCGGTGTCGTACTACACTAGAAGAGTCCGGATGATGAGGAGGTGAGATGAGGAAGCTTTGGCGTTCGCGAATCGCGCTCGGGTTGGCGCTTGCGTTCGATCTCGTCTTGTTCGCCTCTGCGCCGGGACCTTGGGAGTACTCTTCGTCGTCCTTCGACGCGGCTCTCGCCCTACAGGCGCGAGTGACAGATTCGTGGCTCAACCGCGACGGAGTCGTGGGAACGGCCATCTCTACCGATGGTGCGGGGCAGGCCGTCCTCAAGGTGTATCTGTCGGCTCCTGGGATCGCGACGTTCCCGACCTTCGTCCAGGGTGTTCAGGTCGTTCCTGAAGTCACGGGACGCTTCGTCGCACTGCCGGTCGCCGACGAAGAATCGGTGGACCCGACCGCCGGCTTCGCGCGTCCTGTTCCTATCGGCGTGAGCACGGGTCACCAGAAGGTGACTGCCGGGACGATCGGCGCCCGCGTCGTCGGGTCGGGTGAGACCTTCGCTCTGAGCAACAACCACATCTTCGCGGCCAACAACGATGCCCAGCAGGGCGACCACCTGCTCCAGCCGGGGGTCGTCGACGGAGGGCGCGATCCCGATGACGTCATTGGCACCTTGCACGACTACGAGCCGATTCAGTTCTGTCGGGCGCTCCTCTGTCCGCACAACAAGATGGACGCGGCGATCGCTCGGGTCTCGGCCGACGATGTCGGGACCGCGACCCCGGAAGGCGGATATGGCGCGCCCCGGACGACGGTCGCCGATGCCGCGCTCGGGATGTCGGTGCAGAAGTACGGTCGGACGACGGGTCACACGGTCGGTGAGGTGACCGGCCTCAACGCGACGATCGACGTCGGGTACACGAACGGCAAGGCGCGCTTCGAAGGTCAGATCGTAGTCACGGGGCGCGGGTTCAGCGCCGGCGGTGATTCAGGGTCGCTCATCGTGACGAAGGGAGCACTCATGAACGACCGTCGCCCCCTGGGGCTCCTCTTTGCCGGCACCGCGACGACGACGCTCGCGAATCCGATCGGGATGGTACTCGACCGGTTCGGCGTGACGGTCGACGGTGGCTGATTCGGTGGCTAACGACATCATGGCCGCTCAGAAGCGGCTGAATCGACGCGTGCTCGGAAAGAGCGGGGTCAGCGGAACTGCGATCGGCCAGCGGAGTGGCGCACCGTGTTTGGTGGTCTACGTGAGCGATGAGCGGGGAGCGAAGTCGACCCCGAAGAGCGTCGACGGCTTCAAGGTGGTCGTCGAGAAGTCCGGAGCCTTCGGAAGGCTCTGACTCCTGCTCTTTCCCTCGCCGGTCACGTATGCGACCAGCGTGATCGGCTATCGGGCGTTGACCTGAAAGACCGTCGTGTCCGCGGCCACGGTCGGAAGTATCGAATGGCTCGCGTCCGTGAGAAGAGCGATGAGACGATACTCTCCGGGTGAGACGGCGGTGAAGACGTAGGCACTCTCGCCATCTTCGAGCCCCACCCCAGCCACAACGCCGTCGACCACATCCGAAGTCGTCGGATCTTCATTTAGGAAGAGGTGGTAGTGGGCTCCACCGTCGCTTGTTTCAGAGACTGGAGGTGACGCAGCCAGGGCGACACTGATTTGATCTCCGTCGATGTGCACCCCGTGCATCGGAGTGATGATCGTGACCCGCCCCGCGGCCACCTCCCCGCCCGGATCGGACCCGATGGCGGAGTCGCCTTCGCCGGCGCAACCGGCCATAGCGATGATGACGATGGCGGGGAGCGCGGCGCGCGGGACCATCTGGAGTCGTTGGAGCCTTCTCATCGAGAGGCCCCGGCGCCTGACCCGGGCTCGCCCGGAGCCGCGCCCTCATTCGGTTCCTCGCCCTCACTTTCATCGGGCTCCTCAGGGGGACGGGGCCGCTGCATCTGCAGTGTGACCCCGCCGAAGAAGGTCGACCCAGACCGCTTCACTTCGTGCTGACCCTCGAAGAGGTAGTCGGTGATCGCCTGGTCCCACGACAGGCCGGCTTTGCCCACGAGCTCCATCCACGGTCCGTACGCCGTCTCATCTGGGGCTTCGGTGGTACCGCTCCAGATCGTGATGCGGGGATTGTATCCGCCGCCTTGGCCTGTCGACCCTTTTAACGGCATTTCGATGAGTACGCTGTCGGTCATTGGAAGGTTGAACACGTCGGGATCGAAGTCCGCGCCGTATCGGCGGTACCTCGCGTACGCCCGCTGGTTTAGATCGAACACGTCCCGATTGGAGTTGATTCCCCGAGTGATGTAATCCCGGATGGTGAATGCGGCGTCTTTGTGCCGCGGGAAGTCAGGCGAGTCGACGTACCCGAAACCCGGCATGAACCACCCTTTGTTGAAGCCCCAGTTGCGCTCGGTCACCCGTCCTCGTCGTACGAGACCGGTGTACTCCGAGAAGAGCTGGACCACCTGGTGTGACGGGTATCCGTGTGGGTTCAGGAAGATATCGGGGAGCCACATATCCCAGAGTCGCCCGCGGACGGTCGATTCCGGGTAGATCGGGTGATCTGCTCCTCCCCCAGACGTCGCGTCTTGTCCCAGCGGTCCTAGATATCCTGCGTGTAGGATGTAGTCGGGGGTCAGTCGGTACAGGTCGTACGCCGTTTGGGCCCCATCTGGATTGGTGAACGGGTGCACGACGATGTTGACCCGGTCGAGCTTCGGGCGTTGCTCGGGATCCGTTAAGAGAAGCTCGGCATGCCGGAGTACATGGCTCGTTGAGGATACCTCGTTCGCGTGTTGCCGCGCGGAGTAGATGACCGTCGGGCGGTAGGTGGTTGCTTTCGCGTGAGACCAATGGCTGGTGGTGATCGGGGGCATCAGGTCCATCGCCCAGATGTCTTTGCCGAGATAACTCCTTCCCACTCGATACATCGTCGCTTCGGGGAAGGCCGCGGTCATCTTGGCCAACATCTCGTGACCCTCGGACGGGGGGATCGGGGTGTCCCACTGGACGATCCGGTCGCCTTCGTATTCCCATCCGTCGGGGAGCAGGGCTCGCCAATCCGGGAGCGGAGGAGCCGTCCCGTTGTCGGCCAGCGTCGCGGTCCTCCTCGAATCGGGGTCTTGCTCGTGGGACCATTCAGCCCACACCTCGATCTCGCCCAGATCGTCCCAGGCGAGGGCGGAGGCGTAGAGGCCGGCGGCACGGAGGGCCTCGATATGCTTCACGGTCGCGGTGACCTGTTCGGCAGAAACCATCCGTTCGTCGACGGAAAGCTCCCTCGTCGTGGCGACGAGGCTGTCGCGCATGTCCGCGTCGGTGTCGACGCGCACACGCATGGCGATGCTCGCGAGCCCTGGTCGCCCCGCGTGGACGCGGGCCCGTCGTACCGAGGGGCGCGCGAGAGACGTCTTGGGTATGTCGAGTCTCGATTCGCCGGTCGTCCCCTCTGCGGTCTCGTACTGAAGCACAAGGGCGGGTCGCGAGGTCGCGAATCCGGTGATGCGCACCGAACCCTGAGCCGCCTGGCCGTCCGACTTCGGCTTCATCACGGGGACGATCCGTCCGGGAAATTGGAGGCCTTGGCCTCGAGAGTTTCGCCCAAGGACGTCGAAGAACTCGATCGTGCCGAAGTAGATCTCTTCGTGGAGTGCGTCCATCGGCGCGTGGATCTCGTTGTCGACACCGAGACGGTAGTCCGGCTCACTCATCTCGAGCTCGACGATCAGCTCACCGAAGAACGGGGCGTCGGCGCTGCCGCCGCGAGGCAGCCCGTCGTGGACGCGCATGACATGGTCGTACAGAGCCGGGAGCACCGTGGCCTGATAGTAGTCCCAGAACGCTTCTGGGTCCGTCACGATTCGCTCGTCCGCGACTACGCGGTCCCCGACTGCCGCCTCGATCCACCCCGTAGTGACCCGCACGTGCTCATAATCTTGGAACCGGTCGAAGTACGGCCGGAGGACGAATTTCGGATCGAATTGGTCGTCGACGAGAACCTCTCCCGAAGTGCTCGTGGCGAGGACCGAGTACGTGGGTCCTGACGTCACCTGCTCGAATCGGATCCGGTCGAGGTCGATGCCGAGCTCCCGGGCGTAGACCTCGTCGATGGGAAAGATCTCGTGAAGCCACCGGACAGGCGTGTGGATCGCCTGTTGTGGCCATTCCGCCGGTGGATCGTTTCGCCGGAAGTGCACGACGATCTCTCCAATCGCCTCTCCGCGGAGCTGGGGGAGGACGCTGTCGTGGAGCCACGAATACCCCTGCTTGAACGCCGAGAGGATCACGACCTCCGTCGATGCCGGGTCTGCGCCGGCGGCCACTAGTGCAGCGCGCACTTCTTCCTCGAGCCGAGCGCGCACCTCCGGGGGTTCGGAGAGTCGCGCGTGGACCCGTACCGAGCCCTGCGCCCCAGGGAGCACTTGTTCGCGGAGAATCTCCCAGAACCGGTCGACCTCACTCGGGAGCGAGAGCGCTTCTTCGAAGATCGGGGCGGCTGCTAGGACATCGCGGTTGTCGACCGTGACCTCTACCGGGACTCCGAGAAGTGTTTCGGCCTCCCCGCCAATCCAAGACGCGAGGCCGGGGTCTGCCTTCTCGACCGAGACCAAGAGGTTGGCGGAAACCAGGGGCTCGGAACCGAGTGCCTGGGCGATTCGTTCGAGCTTGTATCGAGCGATCGCGGCTTGGCCAACCGGAGAGTGCCCCGAGAGAGCGTCCCAGAATCCGCGTTCGACGTCGTTCAGTGTGGGCCGATCTTTCCCGCGGGCTTCGAGGTGGGGGGAAGTCTCCGCTAGGTACTCTAAGGCACGATTCGCACCGTCCGGGTCGCCTCCGGTTACGACGAGAGCCGGTTTAGAGCCAAAGGCGTCCGGTACGACCTCCAATAGCCCTTCACCCGGAGCCAGCCCATCGGTCTCGATCAGACCCGAGTCGGCCAGGGTCGCGGTGTGTGTGTTCTCGGTCCCGACCAGCACCATCGTGGGTCGACTCGACGGAGCTGTGATCGACCCGTGTGTTTGGACCATCGGAACCGTGAGCCCCGTCGACTCCAGCCCGAGACGGGCTGCGAGGTCGGGGAGAGGACCTGTTCCACCTTCGCCCGGAACGAGCATGCCGTCGACCCGGCTTGGGATCGGCCCGCCACCCAAGAGCCCGTCCGTGGTGTATACGTTCGAGAGATCGAGGTCGTCTTTGCCACCGGCTCCGGGCCGGCCAGGGACGGGGCCTGGTGGGGCAGGGGGCGCGCGGCCGGCGAAGCGCAGCGTTTCTCCCCCCGTGATGCGCACTTCGACCGACCCGAGTCCGGGGTAGGCGAGCGCGTCGCCCACGTCTTCGGCATCCTCGGTCGAGGCCTCATCGGCTTCGCCCATTGTGGAACCATCGGCCTCGAGCGTTTCGAGTGCGTCGGCGACGTCCTGTGGGGGCGCGCCTTGGATTTCGACCACGAGTCGCGACACTCCTTCCATCTCTACTCGGGTCCGTGCCTGGGCAACCCGCACGATGGCGTCGGCGACCTCGGCCTGTGTCAGGGCGGAGACGACGTCGTCACGGACGCGATCGATGCTGGGCGAAGAGAGCGTGCGCGTATGCGGTAGTGCGCCTGCCAGGAGACCCGCTGCGGCCAGGAGCCCCCGGTCGTCTCCACCTACCACGAAGATCCATGTCCGGTTCTCGGTGGTTTCGACTGCGACCACCCCTTCTCCGGCGTCGAGGGACGTCGGGTCGACCGGGGTCGGTGGTACTCCAGCGACGCTCAAACCCCCCCGCCCGAAGACGATCGGGATCTCTCCAGCCAGGCCCCGTGCCACCGGGAGATCCATCGCCATCGTCTCGAAGCCGAGGCGCGCCGCCACTTCGGACGCCGCGGCGACTTCAGCGACAGAGGCAGTCGGTCCGAGTACCAGGGAGGCGCGGACCCAATCGGGTATGGAGTCCCCATTGCGATCTCCCACCAGCGCCCCGAGGTCGAAGATGCCGGTGAGGTCGACTTCGGTCGGCGGGGCCTGCGCATCGGTACGGCCGACCACAGTCACGGCGAGGAGGGCAACGAGCAGGGCGGTATGGCGAAGCCGCATAGGTCGTTTGGTCGTGTGGGGCGGAGGGGCCTGAGAACGTACGGGCCCGTTCGGAGCCGAGCTACTGAGAGCGGAGAAAGTCGAGGCCGACGTCCAAGGAGGGCGCCGAGTGAGTGAGCGCACCGACCGAGATGCGGTCCACGCCGCTCTCGGCTACTGCCCGCACACTTTCGAGGGTAACTCCCCCGGACGCCTCGAGGATTGCCCTTCCGCCTACTCGCTCGACGGCTTCACGCATCGCCTTTGGCGACATGTTGTCCAGAAGGATGATGTCGGCGCCTGCTTCGATGACCGATTCCAACTCGTCGAGTGTGTCGAGTTCCACCTCAACCACGAGATTGGTTCCGACTGCGGCCCGTGCCCGGAGGACGGCAGCTTCTGCCGACCCCGTGGCTTCGATGTGGTTGTCCTTGATCAGGACTTGATCGTACAGACCCATGCGGTGATTGGCGCCACCCCCGGCAACGACCGCGAGCTTTTGGAAGGCCCGCATGAGCGGGACGGTCTTTCTCGTGTCGATGATCGCGACATCGAGACCCTCCACGGCATCAACCATTCTCTTCGTCGCCGAAGCGACGCCGCTCAGCTGTCCCAGGAGGTTCAGAGCCAGCCTTTCGCCGGCTAGAATCGAGCGGGCAGGGCCCTCGACGCTTCCAAGGGTCGTCCCCGGGGTCACGACATCGCCGTCGGACGCCGATGCCGCGACGGCGACTTCGTCATCCACCAACTCGAAGACCCGGAGCGCGATCCCGAGGCCTGCGACGCACCCGGCTTCGCGCGCCACGATGTCGGCGCGAGCCCTCGCACTCGCATCGATGGTCGCATCCGAAGTGACGTCTCCCCGATCTCCGAGGTCTTCGGCCAACGCAGCCGAGATGAATCCGTCTACATCCAAGGCGATCGCATCCTAGGTGACCCGCTCGACGTCGTGACGGGGTCGCTCAGACGGGCACTGCGAGCATCCGCTCGACCGCTACACGAGCTCGTTTCGCAATCTCCGGCTCGACCACCACCTCGTGTTTCATGTCACGGAGTGCGTCACGAATGGCCTCCAGCGTGATCCGCTTCATGTGGGGGCAGAGGTTGCACGGGCGAAGGAATTCGGTCTCCGGTGACTCGGTGGCGACGTTGTCGCTCATGGAGCACTCCGTAACCATGACCACCTGCCGAGGGCGCTCCGACTTCACCCAGTTGATCATGCCTGCCGTCGATCCCACGAAGTCGGCTTCGTCGAGAACATCCGGCGGGCACTCGGGGTGCGCGATGATCTGGATTCCGGGATTGAGCGCTCGGTACCCTCGCAGTTCTTCGGCGGTGAAGCGCTCGTGCACCTCACATGCGCCTTCCCAGAGGATGATGTCCACCTCCGTCTGGGTTGCGACCCACCGTCCCAAGTACTGGTCGGGTAGAAAGATGACTCGGTCGGCGCCGAGCGATTCCACGACTTGTACCGCGTTGCCGGATGTGCAGCAGATGTCCGACTCTGCTTTCACCTCGGCTGAGGTGTTCACATACGTGACGACCGGTACACCCGGGTATCGCTCCCGGAGGAGTCGGACGTCGGCTCCCGTGATCGCGTCGGCGAGCGAGCAACCCGCCCGCAGATCGGGGATCAAGACCGTCTTCTCTTCGTTGACGATCTTCGCCGTTTCAGCCATGAAGTGGACGCCAGCCATCACGATCACTTCCGCTTCCGTTTCCGCGGCCATGTGCGCGAGAGCGAGCGAATCTCCCTTCAGGTCCGAGACCCCGTGGAAGATGTCGGGCGTCATGTAGTTGTGGGCCAAGATGGCAGCCTTCCGCCGCACCTTGAGCTCCTCGATTTCCTCGATCAGCGGCCCGATCGCCGCAATCTCGGCGTCGGGTACAATGCCGCGCAGTCGTTCCGCAGGGCTGATTCGAGTCGATAATATCGTCACGATGGTTCCGATTTCGTTACGGATCCGGGCCTTAACTGAACCAACGACCCGTCGCCAAGCAATACACCAAATGTCCTTCCAAGGTCATGCCTTCGATCCGTATACGAGCTGAGCACCTGATCTCTTCGCAAATCCCAGGGCGGCCAGCTCTATTTCGGAGTCCTTTCGAAGCGCATGTCGTACACGCGGCCGATACTCAAGGACAAGGCCGTGGGTTCCCCTGTTCCGCTCCTGAGGACTCGGAGCATGCTGCCCCTCGACCGGAAGGCGTCCTCGTAGACAGGGGTGAACGTGCGAGTGTCGTCAGGGCGTTGCCAGACGTCGATGCCCCCGTTTCGGACGGTCACCACGAAGGTGGTTTCTGCGTCAGCGCTGTGATACGTCCCCTCGATCGGGGCCAGCTCGGCATCGCTCGGGGTCCATGGCGAGACGCGTTCGTACCTCCGGTCGAAGGATTCGCCGTCTTCGATTAGGAAGCCGCGCACCGCGCTCCCGGCCCGGTCGAAGTGAACGAGACGCTCGGAAGTTCCGATACGGAACTCGGTGGCCGACTCCGGTAGGAGGCCGGGCCCGAAGCCACGCAGAACCCCTCCGGCGATCTGGAGGGTGACGGCATTGCCGGTCACCGGCTCGCGGTACAGTCCCTCATACGGGCCGAGGTCGAAGCTTGAAGACGCTTCGGCCAAGTCTACCTCCGACGGCTCCTGGACCGCCCTTCCCAGGAAGGCGCGGGCGACCGCCGCCCCGCTGCCTCCGGTAGCCACGTTCGAGGCGTTACACAACATGGCTACGGACAAGCCCTGCTCGGGGTATCGACCGAGAAAGGCTCGGTAGCCTGCGGTTGCTCCGGTATGCGTGACCGAAGAGACCCCACCGAGGTCACCGATCATCAGGCCGCCAGCGTAACCGATCTCGGTCCCGTCATCGAGTACGCCAGGCATATGCATGAGTCGGAGGAAGTCCTCCCCTCCCAGGCGACCGTCCATGAGCGCCGCATTCCACACACCCAAGTCGCGGACCGTGGTGAGCAGGCCGCCGTTTCCGTGCACGTACTCGATGGGTCTGTTGATTTCCCATCCGTCGCTGGTCCGATTGTACGCCGTGCTCCGACCCGGCACGATTCGGCGGTAATCGTCGCGCCACTGGGTGTCGACCATGCCCAAGGGTTCGAAGATCCGCGCCCGCGAGAATTCGGCGAAAGGCGTTTGGCTCACGCGACTCACGACCACCGCGAGGAGGTTGTACCCGCTGTTCGAGTACGAATACTCGTGGCCCGGTTCGAAGTTGAGCGCCGACTGGCGGCTCAGAATGTCGAGTACGTCTTCGTGGTCGTGGCTCCGGTTCTCGCGACCCCACCCCGAGATTGCCGCCACGCTTCCCCAATCACGAAGCCCGCTGGTGTGCGTCATGAGGTGATGGAGCGTGATCGTGTGCCCGTAGTCGGGGAGTTCCGGTACGTACGCTCTCACGTCGTCGTCGAGCGACAGCTTTCCGTCCAAGGCGAGCAGGACGACCGCCGCGGCGGTGAACTGCTTCGACACGGAGCCGCTCTCGAAAATCGTTTCGGGCGAATTCGCGATCCCGTGCTCCAAGTCGGCCATCCCGTACGCTCGTTCGAGGAGGGTCTCTCCGAACTGGGTGACGCCAACCGCACACCCCGCCGACGTGGGGGCATCCCACTCGGCGAAGACATCGTCAACGGCTTGCTGCTGGCCCGCGACGAGCCCAGGCGCGAGCCAGTGAAGGCCGGCCAAGACGATGGCGGTAAGAAGCGGGAAGCCCTCTAGGGTGACGAAGGTGCGCTGAGGCATCGGTCCTACCTCCGGGGCGAGAAGGATTTCCGTTTTTGGGCACGGGCGACCCCCCCACATCTTGGCAGGGTGGTGGGCATAGGAAAACCCCGCCCGACCCAGGGTCGAGCGGGGTTTCGCCCTCGAAGGGCTAGATCGGTCAGTGGGAGAAGGACACCTCGGCGAAGTCCCTCCAGTCGACCTCGTAGTCGCGCCCATCCGTTCGAATGAGCACACCCTTGTGGCCGTGATCCACATCATTCGAATCGGTCAGCTCGAACGAGCGTCCGTCCTTGAGCGTCACCAAAGCTCCTCGCCGCGTCTTCTCGATCGACGTGACGTTTCCGAACTCGACGTGGAACTCGAGGCCTTCTACGTCCCCGTTGAGCATCTCCCACGTGTACTGCTCGTCCATATCCCAGATGATCTCGCCCGCGTGGACATCTCCATCTACCGTCCGAACCGTTCCTCGAAGGACACGACCTCCATCGAAGTTCGCCGTGGCGACCTCGTCGTCTGTGCCGTGGAACTCGACCATGTCGAAGTCCCGCCAATCGAGCTTCACCGCTCCGAGCGTCGCGTCCGAGACCTCGATCCCGCTGATCGAGCCGTCGACGTCGTTGGTCCCTTCGAGGATGAAGCTCTCGCCGTTTCGGAGCGTGACTCGGGAGCCCCACGAAGCGTGCCGCTCGATCGTGAGCACCTCGCCGAAGGGTATCCGAAGGCGTTGCCCTTCGTGGTCGCCATCGAGGATGTCCGTCGAGTAGATCTCATCGACATCCCACGTGACGTATCCCGTGAATTGCATGCCCGAACGCGTGGTCACGGTCCCGTGCATGCGGGACTCACTGGGTGGCGTCTCGCCGGGCGCGAAGAAGTCCACCGATTCGAGGTCCCGCCAGGAGAACTCCGCGATCTGTCCCTGTCCCTCATCTACGTGCAACGAGCGGAGCCCAGTGCCGAGGTCACTCGCGTTGGCCGTCAGCTCCATCCGTCGGCCGCTCCGAAGAAGGAAAGACGCCGACGAATTCCCCGTGACGTCGATTCGGTCGACGTGGCCGAATCGGATCCCCGCGATCGTAGAACCGCCTCGGTACCGCGGTTTCGTCGCGTCCAAGAGATCCGTCCAACTTCCTTCGTTCCGATCCCAGCGGATGTATCCGGTGAACTCGGAGCCATACACGGTACGCACCGTTCCGTAGATGCGGTTGATCCCGGTAAGGGGCACATACACGGGGTCAACGACTACTGGCTCGACGACGACCGGCACCTCTGGCTCGGGAATGTCCACCACCTCAATGACGAGTGGCTGGATTTCCGCCACGACCGGCTCGGGTGTGGCGGTCATCGCCTTGTTGGCGAAGAGCGCCACCGTGATTAGGGCAGCGACGATCGCCGAACCCGTCACGACGGACAGGTTCTTGGCGTCCTCTTGAAGACCCGGTTCGTGCTCCCTCATCCCTACCTCCCGTCAGCGGTGTCGTCAGCGAATGCGCCTATAAGACGTACTGGCGAGCCGACCGGAGTGTTCCGATCGGCCCTCCTGAACGATTGGACGTTGCAACGAGGGAAAACGTTGCCGTGGCTACTCCTGTGTGACCGGTTGCGAGGTAGCGTCACGCAGATGGACATCGAGGAACGCAGTCCAGCGCGCCCACAAGTCGAGCAGAGTCGAACGACTCGCGGGGCCGTGGTCCTCGTAGGGGTACAGATACATCGAGGCGTCTTTCCCCAGCCCGTTCAGCGCGTGGAACATCCTCGGCGCGTGATCGAGCGCCGTCCCCACGTTCTGGTCCATCATCCCGTGATAGATCAAGAGCGCGCCCGTCATGTTGTTCGCATGAAAGAAGGGCGACATCGAAGTGTAGACGTCTTTCGCGTCCCAAAACACTCGGCGTTCACTCTGGAACATGAGTGGGGTGAGGGTCCTGTTGAAGTTCCCGTCACCGGCAATGCCGGCTTTGAAGAACGGAGTGTGCACCATCGCGTTCGCGGTCGAGAACGACCCGTACGAATGCCCACCGATTCCGAGCCGTTGCCGGTCGACGAGTTGGCGTCGGTCGAGCTCATCGATCACGGCCGCGAGATTGTTCCGCAGGTCGTGCTCGTAGTTGTTGTTCATCTGACCGGGCTTCCCGACGATGGGCGCATCCGGTTCTACCACGGCGTAGCCGAGTTGAACCAGATATTGCATCGAGCGAGTCCCGAAGTTGGGGAAGGCGTTCTTGTTGTACGTACGGCCCCGTTCGTCGTAGCTCTCCTGGTCCGTGAACTCCCGAGGGTAGAACCAGAACATTGCGGGGAGGCGGGTCCCGTCCTGGTAGCCGTTCGGAAGGGTGACATTGACTAGGAAGCGGAATCCGTCCGGGCGCTCGACGGTGAAGCGCCGCCGAGGCGCGCTCGTCATCTCGGGGGAGTAGTCGATGTTCTCTGTGAGTTGGGTACGCCGACTGCCGTCCACGTGAATCGATTGAGCGATCTCCGTCGGACTCTCTCGTGACACGACGAACTCGCGAGCGTCGACATCGAGAACCGAGACTACGCGCTCGAACTGGTTGTCGTTGTCGGCCTCGTAGATCCGCTCCGTTTCGCCGGTCCGGATCTCGACCCGGTCGATGAAGTTCTTCGGACCCTCGACCATCGGATCTTCGTGGTAGACGGTCCCATACAAGAAGACGCTCTCACCGTCGGCTGACGTTTGCACGGAGCCCCCAGAGTCGTTCCCCCGCCCAAAGCGAGAGACGGCGGGCACGCGTCCGCCCTCCATGAGCAGCGTCCCGGGATTCGCGTAGAAGTCTTCCGAGTCGTACTCGAAAATCGGGTACGTCGTCTCCGAATCGGCGAGGTCGACCGCGTACTCGCGGACTGTACCCCCTGAGTCGCCTCCCCGCCCGCCGCGCGGCCGCTCGCTCACGAAGAGCAGCGTGTGGTCTGCGTTGAATCGCGCTGCGGACATCCTGCGCTCCGCCTCGTACACCACCGTGGCGCCTCCTTCAGCAAAAGGAGGGGCCCAGAGCATGACCCGGTCCGACGGGCGTCGGTCCCGGCCGGAGTCGTCCTCGTCGTCGTCGTCCTCGGAGGCCTCCTCTTGGAGGTAAGTCAGCCCGGCTCCGTCTTCGCGCCAAGCGAGCGCTCGCCGATCGGGTTCCTCGGTCTCACCGCCGACGCCGGGCGCGGTGGGCAAGTTGCCGCCGAGACCGGTCTGGGTCTCCGTCACTTCGAGTTCGACCATCACGTTCCCGGCTCGGTCCCAAATTTCCTCGACGTGTCCGAAGGAGCGCACGGGGACGACGTAGCTGAACGGCTTCTGCATCGTCTCCACACGTGCATGCTGACCGGTCGGGGAGAAGTCGAAGCTCGTGATCATTCCTGGAGAGCCGACTTCCGATACTTGGCGGTTCGCGACTTCGACCAGAGCGAGCTGTCCGGTGGCGTGCCACTCGAGAAGCTCCTCGTCGTACGGCGTTGCCATGAGGCTGGCGTACGTCCGTAGCATGTTCTCGCCCTCCTCCGTCTGTTTCACCTGCGGGCCAACCGGAATCACCGGCGGGAGTGGGCGAGGAGTCCGCTCTTCCGGTACGAGGACCGTGGCGATCTCGGTACCGTCACTCGTCCACTCGAAGCCGGTCACCATCGTGGCGAGCACGGGTGCCCGCGTCACCTGCCGTGACGCCCCGCTTTCCGGGTCCGCTACATAAATGTGTGTGGCGTCGGACGAATGGACGAAAAAGGCGAGCGCCGTTCCATCCGGAGACCACGTCGCGTTCGAGACCCGAGTACCTCGAGGTACGTCGACTCGTGTCACGGCTCCGTCCGCGGCGGAGATGATCTCGATTCCGATGTTGGTGCGTATCGTGAGGTTCCGATGACGGTTGGCCTGATAGTCGATGAAGACGCCCCCTAGCTCGTCGAACGGCTTCGAGAAGCGATCCATGGTGACGGGCCCGTCCCCGACTTCATGAAAGAACCAAGCCTTGTTCGGGCTAACGTTCGTGAGCGTTCGGTTGAGGTACCGAGGCGCCAATACGAGATCCGAGATGTTCGCCTCGGGTGCTACGAAGCTCTTGTCGGCGAGGACCTCTTCGGGAGAAAGAGCGTCCTGTCCCGCAACCGGGACGGCTATCCCGCAGAGGGCGATCGCGAAGGGGAGGGCAAGACCCCGCGGCAGTTGTTCGATGACGGTCATGGCGCCTCCAAGGGGGCATCGGCTCGACGATCTCGGGGGACAAAATGAGGCGGATCGAACGATCTCGATAGGCGTCCCGACGTTTGGAGGTTGGGGAGGTGTCGTTAGCTTCCAGGGCCTTATTCCGCACTTCGGTAGAAGATCACGATGACTGCTCGCTTCACCGCTGCCTTGGCAGCCTCCACGGTTCTCGCCGCCTGCTCTCCGGCGTCGTCGGGATCGATCGATCAAGCTGCCCTCGACACGGACGACCAGAAGGCCAGCTACGCCATCGGCTTGAACATGGGTCGGCAGTTGGCCGATGCCGCCAGTCGCCTCGATGTCGAGGCGTATGCTCGCGGCGTGCAGGATGCGATGAATGCGAGTGACCCGGCGATCCCGCTCGAAGAGCTCGATCCGATCTTGCAGTCTTTCGGCCAACAGATTCAGGCCGAAGCTGCGACCGAGCGCGCAAGGGTCGCGACCGAGAACGCGGAGGCGGGGGCTGCCTTCCAAGCGGAGAATGGTGCTCGTGAGGGTGTGACGACCACCGAGAGTGGCTTGCAGTACGAGGTGCTCGAAGAGGGCACCGGGCCGCAGTTGCAGCCGGACCAGCGGATCATGGTCTTCTACCAAGGGACGCTCCCGGACGGTCGCGAATTCGATGGCAACATGGGTGGTGAGCCTGCGGAGTTCTCGACCGCTGAAGGCGCCTTGATCCCGGGTTTCACAGAGGCGCTCCTCTTGATGAGGGTGGGGAGTCGATATCGGATCGTGGTTCCGTCTGAGATCGCGTATGGGACCCAAGATCGCGGGCCTCTGATCGGTCCGAATTCGACGCTCATCTTCGAGCTCGAAGTCGTCGAGATCGTCGAGTAACGCGCCGCGAGGTCCGAACGTTGTCTCTCTTTTCACGCCTCTTTGGTCGGAGGGGTGACGAGGCCGAGCCTCGCGATGTGGAGGAGGAGCTCGCCCGACTCGAATCGGAGGCCCAGCACGCCCGGCCCGGGTACGTGGGGACCGCTCACAACCTTGCGGGGGACCGAGCCCTGAAGGTGGGACAGGCCGATCGGGCGGTTCAGTCGTACGGTCGCGCGATCGATGCGTTTTTAGCTGACCGGCAGCGTGAACTTGCGCGTGGAGTAGCCAACAAGATCATCCGGGTCCGACCCACTGCGATCCGTACGCTGTGTACCCTCACCTGGCTCGACTTGGCAGCCCGTCATCAGGCGATGGCGCTCCTCCATCTGCGCGAGTACACCACGGCGGCGAAGGCAGCAGGGAGGCTTGCTCCGGCGGCGACTCAGATCTTCGAGATGGCGAAGATCTCGCGGGACTCCGAGTTCATCGCTGCCTCGGCGGACGCTTTGGATCGCCTCGACTTCCCGTTGCGAGCCGAGGAGGTTCGAGCGTGGGCTACGGAGGGCGCACCCGACTCCATCGAGGATGATGCGGAGCTGACCGACCATTGCATGGACGCTGCGGTGCGGTCCTCCGTCGCCGGCGGAGAGCTCCTAACCGAACCCGGGGGTTAGCGGGCGAGCGCAGCCTCGATCCAGTCCATCAGGCCGGCGTCGGGAAGTTCTAAGACGTGGCCCTGCCCATCGAGCACGTTGACCTGGGCGTCGATGCCTAGAGACTTCAGCGACTCGCTCGTCCGCAATACCGCTCGTCGCCAATCCGTGTCCAGCTCGCCGACGGCCAAGCGGATCGGAGTTCCGGCGAGCGGCGCGAGCTCGGCGGCCTCGCCGCCGTACGCCCCGGGAATCGCCAGGAGCGCGTGGAATCGTCGCGGCTGTGAGATGGCCGCGAAGAAGACGCCTCGGCCTCCGTTCGATGCTCCGACTAGCGCCACATTGTCGAGGTCGGCGCTGAGTTCGGACGACATCCAATCGAAGAGGGCCGGGATGACCGCGTCGGCTTCGGTCTCCAGTGATGAACCGCGAATGGCAGGGGCGACCACGTAGAAGCCGCGGCTGCGTGGCTGGAGGTGCCAATAGCGGCGGACGAAGGCAGCCGTAAGCTCGGGTGTCCCAGCTCCCCACGGGAGCGCGAAGACTACGGGATGATCCCTCGTTCCTTCCTCCACGGGCCGAACGAGCGCCACTTGAACGCTTCCGCCGGGCACGTCGACGGTGTGCCACTCGATGGTGGGGAGGGGAGGTGGAGGGTCTTCCGATAGGCAAGCGGACGCGCTGATCGCTCCGATGACGAGGGCGAAGAAGCCACGTGTGTGGAGGGTGTTCATCGTGTCCTTGGGTGCGTTGGGATTGGTGTCGGGGAAACGATTTCGCCTCAAATCCCGTCAGATACTATGGAACGCACTTTCGTCCGCGCACAACGGCGGGCGACCACGTACTAGCGGAGAGGTAGGGGGCGTAACGATGGATTTCCTGATTCACATACTCGTGAACGCGGTGTTGCTGTTCGTGGTGGGACGGTTGATCGGCGGCGTCGAGGTCCGAGACGGTAAGGCCGCGATCTTCGGAGCCGTCGCGCTCTGGGTCGCGAACGTATCGGTGAGAAAGCTGCTGGTTGTGCTCACCTTCCCGATCACGATGATCACTCTGGGTCTGTTCTTAGTGGTCATCAATGCGCTCATGCTCATGCTCGCCGCGGCGTTCGTGGACGGATTCGAGGTTGAGGACTTCCCCTCCGCGATCATGGGCAGCATCGCGTTGACCGTGATGGGCATGCTCGTCGCGATGGTCTTCTGACCTTCGAGCGGTACGGAAGAGAAAAACCCTGACGGACGTTCGTACCGACACTATCTTGCGAGGCGTCGAGAGAAAGCCCCGTAGGAGTGTCATCATGGCTGGGATTACCCGGCGCGCCGCGCTGCTCGCAGTCGCCCTCGTACCGTTGGGATGTGTGTCCGCCGAGGACCGCCTCGTAGAGGGGATCGGTCTTCAGTCGCAGGGTCGGTACATCGACGCCGTGTACCGGTACGCCGAGGCCGTGGAGCGCGACGGAGAGCTGGCCGAAGCTCGGGATCGCCTCATGGCAGCGGGGGATTCTGCGCTCATGGTCGGGATGGATGACGCGGACGACTTGGAGCTACGTGGCGATCCCGTTGGGGCCGCTCGCCACTACGAGACGCTCGATCAGATGCTCTCCCGCGTCCGCCAGGTAGGGATGCGTCTGGATGTCCCCGCGGACTACTCCAGGGTACGTCGCGGCGTCTTCGACAACGCGATCGAGTGGCAGATGGCTCGCGGCGAGGAGGCTCTGGATGCAGGGCGTTGGGACGAGGCGGCCGGCTACTTCGGTCGCGCGCGCGCGAGCTTTCTTCCGTCGCGGGCTCAAGTGGAGGCGTCTCAGGAAGCCGAAACAGGGGTCTTCCTCCGGTGGGCCGAGACCGAGTTGGAGGACGGAAACTTCCTCGCCGGCTACGAGATTGCCCAACGCGCCACGGAGGTGCGTTCGCCGAGTCGTGAGACGGTGCTTGCGGTGAGGGAGCTTCAGGAAGAGGCGCTCGCCAACGGGTCGGTCGTATTGGCGATGGCCCCGGTGACGGCTGACCCCGACGTACGGGAATGGCTGGGTGGAGAGTTTGAGGTCGCTTTGGAGAACGACCTGGGTGTCGATCATTGGACGCGACCCCCGCTTTTCGTCGAGGTGGCGGACCCGATCCTTCTCCGGCAGGAGCTGAGCGGATTGTTGGGTGGTCGCGAGGTGGCATCGCCGCTTCTCGTGGGGCGAGCGCTCGAACTGATCGGTGCCGATTTGGGTGTGATGATCCGCCTTCGGGAAGTCGAAGTCACCGAGGAGGATGTGACCCGTCGGGAGCACGACGCGGTCGTGGCTCGCAACGTCCGGCAGGGAGCTCGTCGCACGACGGTGATGGACACCGTTACCTACACCACGATCAGCGGTACGCTCGCGTACTACGTCGAGTCGGATATCATCTTGGTCGACCCGAGCGGGCGGGAGGTCAACCGATTCAGCGCCTCCGCCGATGAAGCCGGTCCGTTCGAGCGCGGCGAGTTCGATGGAGATCCGAACCAGCTCGATCTGCCGGCGACGCAACGTAGATTTTTCAGCACGTCGGTCATCGAGGGTCAGATGGCGGACATCGAGGAAGTGCTCTTGGAGGAGCTCGCGGTCGCGATTGCGACTGGCACCTTCGATCAGGTCCTGGCGGGCATCCGCTGATCGTGGGTGCCTGCGGTCTCCGGCGTCCCTAGCGCGCCCACCACATGCTGACAGTGTGGCGGGCCCGAGCGGCGCCTTGGTTCGCGACGCTTGGATCCGTTCTCGGGCTTCTGCTCGTCTACCTGTGGGTTGACCTCTCCCCCCGTGTCGAAGGCGACTTCTTCTTTGCGGATGACGATCCGCAGATGGAGGCTTCTCGGGCCGTGGGCGAGCGGTTCCCAGGCGGTGCGCAGCTCATCCTTCGCGTGGCGGACACGCGCGGTGACCGCGCAACGTACTTCGAACAGGTCGGTGGGCTCACGACCGCCATGCTCGCCGTTGAGGGGGTGGTCGGCGGGTACAGTGTTACCACGGAGGACGCCGATCGCAGTCCGCTCTTCTCCAGGCTTCTTCTGAACCCTGACTCGGCAGCGACGAACATCATCCTGCAGGTCGACGACACGGATCCCGAGCTCCTCCTTCCCCGGGTTGAGGAGGTCATCGACCGGTTCGATGGGGGCGACCTCGAGATCATCGTGTCCGGTGTTCCGGCAATCGTCGAGATGATCCGGAGAGCCCTGTATCGTGATCTCGTCGTATTCAGCCTCGCTGCGGTGTTGGTCTTCGCGCTCCTCATCGGCGTCGTATTCCGAGATGCGGCCGTTGTCGTAGGGGTGCTGGCCACCTGTCTCGCCACCGTCTCTTCGACGCTCTTGATCGTTCAGCTGCTCGGTGTCGGGATTGGGCTGCTCACGGCGAACCTGGTGACCATTGTCTTCGTGCTCACGCTTTCGCACGTCGTTTTCATGACCGCGAACTGGCGCCGCCGTTCTGTCGGCGCGGTGGGAGCTGGCGAACGCTCAGCCGCTCTCGAAGTCGCCGTTTCGGACACCTGGTCCGGTTCGTTTTGGAGTATGACCACGACGCTGCTCGGCTTTGCAAGTCTGCTGGTGGCGTCGGCTCGACCCCTCCGGGAGTTGGGCATCGCTGGCGTGATCGGAGCCATCACCGCCCTAGTCGGCGCGTACGCCCTCTACCCGATGTTTCTGGGGCAGTGGGCGCGCCCGGGGAGCTTCCCTGGAGCGGACGAGGGTTCGGCGGGACGCCGATTGGGATCAGCTCGGTCTACGCTCGTTGTCGCGGCGGCTGCCGTGCTGCTCATCGGAGTCGGTGCTGGGAGGGTAAACACCGACCCTGGGTTGCTCTCTTATTTCGCCCCGGACACGCCGCTACACGACGGGTTGGCACGGGTTGATGAAGACGGCGGGAGCAGCACGTTGGACCTCGTGGTGGCAGATCCGGACGGTGCGCTCGTGCACGACGGGGAAGTCTACCCGCGGCTCGAGGCACTCCAGGCTCGTCTCGAGGCGGATCCAGCAGTCGGGGTCGTGCTGTCTCCCACGGTGCTCATCGATCATGCGCGGACCGTCCCACTCGCCGGCCTCCTACCGGTGAGCCTCCTCTTGGATCTGACGGCGAGCGACCAGCTGAACAACGTGGCGCTCTCTTACGTCACGGCCGAGCGGGATCAGGCCCGGTTCTCGCTTCGGATGCGCGAGACCGCGGGCGAGCCTCGGGTTCGCGTGCTCGAACGGCTTCGGGCTGCTGTTCAAGCTGAGGGTCTCCGGGCCGACTATGTGTCGGGCCTGTACGATCTGCAGGCACAGCTCGGCACACTGATCGCATCGTCGTTGCGGATTGGAATTGGTGGCCTACTCGCCCTTTTCCTTCTCGTGTCGTGGGCCGTAGCGCGCCGCGCATCGTGGGCGGGAATGATGTGGCTCTGCTTGGCCGCGATACCAGCCGTCATTCTGGGTACCTTCGGGCACCTCGGGATCGCGCTCGACATCATCACCTCACCCGCGGCGAACATCGCCTTGGCGATCGGAGCGGACTCGATGATCCACATGGTGGTACGAGTCCGTCAGCAGCTCGCTGCTGGCTCGGCGTTCCCTTGGGAGGATGCCGTGGCTCAGATCGGTCGGCCGATTGCGGGTGCGACCGCGATTATCATCGCGGGCTTCGGGATTTTCGCGCTCTCGTCCTTCCCACCAACCCGTCGCTTTGGCGTCGCGGTCATCGTGGGGACCATTACGGCGGCACTGATGGCGCTGGTCGTCTTGCCCCGAATGGCTTGCCTTGGGGAGAGGAGAGAGGGAACGTAGTCCGCTTCCCTTCAACTCTTGCTGGCGCACACCATGTCCTCACCCCATTCGACGGGTCTCACCCGCCGACTCGGCCTTATGGGTCTTGCCGCGACCGGCATATGCTCGATGCTGGGGGCTGCGATCAACATTGTCCCCTTCATGCTGCAGCGGAACGTACCTGGGATCGGTCCTTGGGTGCTCCACGCGTACGTTTTCGCTGCCATCCCGGCTCTCCTGGCCGCGTTGGCATATGCGACGCTCGCCTCGGCGATGCCTCGTGCCGGCGGGAGCTACATCTTCGCGAGTAGGGGACTCTCTCCCTACCTCGGATTCGTGGCGAGCTTCTCGCAGTGGTTCGGCCTATCGGTAGCTATCGGCGTCGTCTCGTACCTCATGATTCCCTTCATCCGTGACGTGGTGGCGGCGGTAGGGTGGGAGGGTGCGGCGGCTGCCTTGGACACGGGACCGATTCGAGTCGGGCTGGCGCTCGCCTTCCTGTGGGGATCGGTCGCGTTGAACCTGCGGGGAGTCGAGAACGTCGAGCGCATTCTGGTCCCTCTGATGTTCGTCATGTTCGCGCTCGGAAGCATCGTGATCTTTACAGGCTTCGCGTTCGATCAAGCGGCGTTCGCCAGCGCTCTGGCCGAGCGAGAGGGTGCGACCGTACCGCAGACCACGGCGGACTTTTCGTGGAGCAACTTCCTCGCGGCCTCGGCGATACTCTTCTCGTCGTTCATCGGCTTCGATTCCATCGCTCAGGCCGGTGGAGAGGCGAAGAATCCTTCGAGAAACCTCCCGCTCGCGATTGGGATCGCTGTGGTAACCGTGGGAGTGTTCTACATGCTCTTCACGGCAGCGGTGTATCACACGGTCCCGTGGCAGTTCGTCGCCGAGCGCGCTCAGAGCCAAGACCTTACCGCGCCGGGACTTCTAGGGTACGTCTTGGAACCGAAGTGGACCGTCTTGATTGTGGCAGGGGCAGCGATCGCCCTGATCAATGACCTGCCGGCGATGCTCTTGGCGGTCTCGAGGCTGATGTTCGCGTGGGCCGAAGACGGCGTGTTCCCGAAAGGGGTCGCCCAGGTTCACGCCCGGTGGCACACTCCCCACGTGGCGCTTGTGCTTAGCGGACTCATGGCTACCGCGGCGATTCTCGGGAGCCACTTCGCGGGTGACTTCTTCCTTGGAGTCGACATCCTGGTCACATCGATGCTGGTCAACTTCGGTGTCATGTGCCTGACAGTTCTACGCCTCCCATCGAGGAATCCGACGATCGCAGCGGACGTGACAGTACTCCCTGATCGCCGGGTTCAGGTGCCGCTCGCGACCACGGGTGCTCTGCTGCTCGCGATGTTTCTCGTTGTGCACGTGCGGAAGGATCTAACGGCCGAAGTCAGCGCTTGGTACTTCCACTCGACTCCGTTGTGGGTCGGGGTCATGGGACTGGCGAGCCTGATCTACTTCTACGAGGCCCGGAAGCTGACCCAATCCGGGGTGGACCTCGACGTCGTGTTCGGGGAGCTCCCAGCCGAATGATCAAGCGGATCGAGGTGGCCCCGGGTTTCGAGATCTCCAGAGTTCTTACCGGTCTCTGGCAGGTGGCGGACATGGAGAGGGACGGGTCGTCGGTCGATCCGGACGTCGCTGTCTCCGCGATGCGGCGCTATGTCGACGCCGGCTTTTCGACCTTCGATATGGCGGACCACTACGGTTCCTCCGAGCTCTTGGCCGGGGAGTACGGGAGTCGGCACCCGGGGAGCGCCGAGTTCCTGACCAAGTGGGTGCCGCAACCGGGAACGTCGACGCGAGCCGACGTGGAGGCGGCAGTTCAGAGAGCCGCGGATCGCCTGAGAGTGGATCGGATCCCGCTCCTCCAATTCCACGCGTGGAAGTACTCCGACCCGGGATGGATGGACTGCATTTTTCATCTTCAGGAGCTGACGGCCGAGGGTCGCATCGGGCACCTGGGACTCACGAACACGGACACGGCTCACCTCGCGATGCTGCTCGACAGCGGCGTCCCGATCGTCTCGAATCAGATCTGCTACTCGCTCTTGGATCGTCGTGCCTCGGGGGCGATGACGGAGCTGTGTGTCGGGCGAGGGGTCGGGATACTCGCCTTCGGCACACTTGCCGGCGGCTTCCTCACCGACCGATGGCTCGGACTTCCCGAGCCGTCGGCAGAAGCGCTCGAGACGTGGTCTCAGATGAAGTACAAGCGGTTCATCGACGTCACCGGAGGGTGGGAACCGTTTCAAGCGCTCTTGCGGGCTCTGCGGCAGGTAGCGGATCGTCACCACGCCACCGTCGCGAACATCGCTTGCCGGTGGGTCCTCGAGCGACCCTCCGTGGCTGGGATCATTGTGGGCGCTAGGCTCGGAATCCGGGACCACATGGAGGAGTCGAAGAGGCTCTTCTCTATCGAATTGACCGACGAGGACCATCTCCTAATCGACGAGGCGCTGGGAGCACTCGACAATGTGCCGGGCGATTGCGGAGACGAGTATCGCCGCCCTCCGTTTCTCACCGCTGCCGGCGATCTCAGCGACCACTTCGATGAGATGCCGAGCCCGTACCGGGTGGAGCAGGGAGCAGACGGAGTCGATCGAGCGTTGAGCGGGACCGTGTGGGAGGATCTCGCAGGATTCTCCCGTGCGATTCGTCGCGGAGACCGGATCTTCGTTTCCGGCACGACGGCGACACACCGAGATCGATTGATCGGGGGTGACTCCGCGGCTTCTCAAGCCCACTTCTGCCTCGACAAGATCGAGGGCGCGATCGAGTCCCTCGGCGGCACACTGGACGACATCGTTCGGACTCGGATCTACGTGGCCGAGCCCGGCGTCGCGGAGGCCGTGTCCCGAGCCCATGGGTCGAGGCTCGGACAGTTGCGACCGGCGAACACACTCGTGCAGGCCGGATTGATCGGTGACGGTTACTTGGTGGAGATGGAGGCCGAGGCAGTCGTCACGAACCGTTAAGAGGTCAGGGGCCTCGGGCGGCCCTGAGGAACCTTCGCGAGAGTTGGGCGACCCGGTCACGGTCGTCCTCCACCGCCTTGGCCAAGATGGCTTCGACGTGAGGGACCAGCGTCGGATCTCCCCAATCGTACCCAGTCGCCACCTCGGCACTCTTCGTGTCGCCCTCGTCTGCTCCCTGGATGAGCGCCCAAGCGGCGGCCTCCGGGTAGTACGGCGAATCCGGATCCGGGAGGCGGAACTCCGGTTCGCGTTGGTGGTCGTCTTCCTTGACGAAGGCTCTGGACACGAGGGCTACCCTGGCAACTTGATCTGCGGCTTCTCGGGGTCGGCTCTATAGAGCACAATTGTGCGCCCGATCGTCTGAACCGGGTGAACGTCGCTCGTCACCTCGGCGATCTGCTTGGCGGTGTCGCGTACGCTCAGCGGGGCGGACTCTTGGAGCTTCACCTTGAGGAGCTCGCGAGTACGGAAGGCGTCGTCGAGGGACGCGAGGAGGGCGGTAGAGACTCCTTCCGCCCCCACGTGGACCACGGGCTTCAGCCTGTGCGCGAGCTTGCGCAGGTGCGCCCGCTGCTTCGAAGAGATCTTGCTCATGTCGAAGTCTCGCCACAACGGATGGCCGCGGAAAGCGGTGTCGCCGGCAAATCACACTTGGCATGACCGTTGCACATCATTGGGTATGAATGTGCACGGCCGAGCCGGTGACTCGTCTGAATGGGTCCAGGTTACGACACGCTTTCCGGTAGGAGGAATAAAATGCGCCTGACGCCCGAAAGAATCCTAATTGCCGCGATGGCTGTCTTCGCGGTTATCGGCTCCGTGGCGGTTGCACTTCACGATATCCGATTGGGAGCGCACGACGACCCGGTACCTCCTTCCTTCCTCATCGAGCCCGCTCATGGCGTGGCGACGGTCGTCGACCCGGGTCAGGAGGCGGCGCACTGGTTCGCTCGCGTCAAGGCGCGGTGCAACGTGCTGGAAGTGATGGACAACCTGCGTCGAGATCCGGCGCCGGGCCACGACCAGGGCACGATGTACGAAGCCGCCTGCTACGCGCTCGCCGGAGAGATCGACTTGGCGCGGGGCGCGATCCAATCACTCCCGCCTGAAGCGCGCCTCGAGGCGGCAGGTGTCGTGTTCGGAGTCGGACACCCGGCGGCCGACGCGGGAGATGAGCTAGCGGCAGGGCCCCTGATGGAGCTTGTGGTCGAATACTGGCCAAACCACTACATGGCGCTCTATCACGCGGGTGCGGCGGCCTTCGAGAGGGGCGAGTCTGCCCGGGCCCGGGGCTACCTAGAGCGATTCCTGAGCGAGTATGGCGTGGACGACGGCTGGCGAGCGAACGCCGAGCGGATGATCGCCGAAGCGTCCCCGAGCGTGGGTCGCTAGCCGCCTAACCGCTCGAGCGCCCGCGCGGCGTCGGCGTTCCCGGCTCGCGCTGCGACGGAGTACCAGTGACGCGCCCGGTCTCCGTCACGAGGGGTACCGAGACCCGCCTCGTACGCTTCCCCGAGACGGAGAGCGGGGATCACATCCCCGGCGTGCGCCGCTCTGAGCCACCACGAGATCGCGACTTCCGGGGTCGCTTCGACACCCCGTCCGTCACGGTAGGCATTGCCGATATTGTGGGCGGCCAGCACATGCCCGTGGGCCGCCGCCCGCCGATACCAGCGTAGCGCCTCGGAATGGTTTACCTCGGCGCCGAGCCCCTCCGCGTGCACGGTCCCCATGAGGAAGAGGGCCTCCACGTCGCCGAGGGCCGCGCTTCTCACAAGGGCGGGCAGGAGCTCAGCGGCAATCGACGCGGCCCGCTCACGGTCAGCCTGGACACCCATTCTCCCCGTGGAGAGGATCCGAGCGACCCACATCTTGGCCAGCAGGCGCTCCTCTCCTGCGAGGGCATAGACAATGGACCTGGCCTCGTCGTCGTCGACGCGCCCGACCGTGCCTGTATACAGGCCGATCGCTCGGAGCAGCTCGGGTGACGCCTCGGTCCTCCCATCGCTCCCTGGGAAGCCTTGTCCACTCAGCGGGCTGCCCGCCGCGATCACGATCGTGATCCACAGGAGGGCGAGTCGGCTCACGGCGTCACGAGTGCGCGAGGTCCGACAGATGCGAGGGTGGGGTGACCCGTGGCTCGCATCGTGATGGTGAGCTCCCGCATGAGGATCTCGAGCACGCGCTCGACACCTTCCTGACCGAAGGCACCCAGTCCCCAGAGGTAGGGCCGACCCACTGCTACCGCGGTCGCCCCGCGTGCGATGCCCTTGAAGAGGTCCGATCCTCGCCGGAAGCCAGAGTCGACGATGATCGGGATTCTACCATCGACCGCATCGGCGATCTCCGGGAGCGCGTCGATCGTGGCCCAGCCGTCCCCTTCTGCCCGACCACCATGGTTCGAGACCCAGATCCCATCGACGCCCGAGTCGACGGCGATCTCCGCATCCTCACGAGTCATCAGCCCCTTCACGACAATCTTCTGATCGGTGATTCCGCGTAGTCGGTCGATGTACTCCCACGTCATGCTAGACCCAGCCGATCCGTCCGGTGCCCCCCTGGGGAGGCCACGGAGGTTCGGTTTCACGGGGTCGGCTCTCCCACCGACTCGGTGACAGCTCGAGCAGTTGCGGTCATCCGCCCGGCTGTATCGCTCGAGGGTCAGGCGGTTGCTTCCCCCGAGGAGGTCGACCGTCAAGACGAGGGTAGGGCACCCTGCTTCCACTGTGCGCTGCACGAGTGCCTGGGCGGCGATCCAATTCGCCGGAGCGTACAGCTGGTACCAAACCGGCTCGCCTCTCGCTTCGTTCACCTCTTCGACCGCGGTCGAGGCGACGGTTGAAAGCGTCTGAAGGTGACCCCGTGCGCGCGCGGCTCGAGCAACCGCGAGTTCACCCTCTGGGTGGAACCCCCGCTGACTCCCGCACGGCGCGATCACGAGCGGGGATTCCCACCTGCGCCCGAGTAGTTCGACGCTCTGATCGACCTCAGATACGTCAATCAAGCGCCGCGCTCTCAGGTGGATTCTCTCCAGCGCCTCCCGGTTATTCTGGTACGTCTCTTCCCCATCGACCCCCGTCATGATGTAGCCGTAATGGGCCGTCGGGAGTTTGGCCTGGGCTACACGCTGCATGTCGTAGACGTCGAGTGCGTCTTGCGCGCTTTGCACCAACTCGTCGAAGACACGTCGAGGAGCCTCTTGAGCAATCAAGGGCTCCCAGGCAGCGATGCCGCCCACCGATGCGAGAAGCGGGGAAGCGGCTAGCCAGCGAAGGAAGTCTCTGCGTTGAAGATCGGATCTGGTGTCTGACCGGGTTCGCGATCGATGCATCGGGACACTCCAGGGGTCTACGGAGCCGCACGGTGCGGCCCGGTGTCCTGGCCGTCAATCCCGCGTCACGGACAGGCGCAGTAAGTCGAGCGCTTCTTTCGACGTCGTCGCTGGCCCAGCCTCTACCATGGCGTGAGCTAGCGCGCCAGTTGCGTTCGCTACGGCAAAGCTGATTCCGTTCAGATTCCGTTCAGGCGGAACCCCGGGGATTGGCCGGGGGAAAGGCGAAGCTTGGACGACCTCACGATCACCGTGCGAGACGACTCGAACCGAAGTGCGATCCTGGGCTTCATCCATCACGACTCCGAGCGCGCCAGGCATCGATCCCGGATACCATCGGCGACCCTCCAGCTCGAAGGCCGAGACGACCACGCATCCGCGCTCCACGGCACGGGCAATCGAAGGCGCGAGTTCAGCCTCGCGAAAATCGTTCGGAGTCCCCAAGCTGAGGTTCACGAGGTTCACGCCGCGCTCGGTGGCCCAGTCGATCGCGAGGCCGAGTGTCCTGACGGTCGTCGCGAGCTCTCGGTCGAAGACCTTCACCACGTAGATCTCGGCATCGGGCGCCTTCTCGTGGATCGCCGCCGTGGCAGCCGTTCCATGACCTAACCGATCGCTCCAGTCGTCTTGCTCGTTCCCCTCTAAGTCAAAGGCGACGCCGCCGGCGACGTTGGGAAGATGGGGGTGGGGCACATGGGCCCCGCTGTCTACGACGGCGACGGTGACGGGGGGAGTCATCCGACCAGCACGTCGAAGAAGAGCGCACGGAAGGCGCGTCCCTCGGCCTCTAGCAGCGACGGGGGACCATCTTCGGCGATACGTCCGTCTTCGATCACAACGACTCGATCGGCCTGTCGGGCCAGGTCGAGCCGGTGCGTAATGAGGACAGTGGTCCGCCCGCGCAAGACGCGGTCGTAGCCGTCCAGGACGGCGGCCTCCGACGAAGGATCGAGGGCCCCGGTCGCCTCGTCCATGACGAGGACGGCGGGGTCCGCCACGAAGGCTCGGGCGATCGCCACCCGCTGCCGTTCGCCGGCCGAAAGCGCGGCCCCCCTCTCCCCCACGACCGTGTCGACACCCTCGGGCATCGAGGCCACTAGATCGGACAAGCCGGCCGCATCGATCGCTTCAGACACTTCGGCATCTGTCGAGTCGTGATCCCCGTAGCGCACGTTCTCGGCCAGCGATGCGTGGAAGATGAAGGGGGCCTGCTCCACCACGGCTACTGCGGCCCTGAGTTGAGTCAGGGGGAGTTGGCGAAGGTCCGTCCCGTCGAGGTGAATCGACCCCGAGTCCGGATCCAACTGCCGGGACAATAGGTCTGCCAACGTCGACTTACCGCTGCCACTCGCACCGACGATCGCGATGATCTCCCCGGCCGGGATTTCCAGGTCGATGGCCCGGAGGCCTGTGGTGCCCCTTCCAAAGTCGACCGTCACGTCGGTAAGAGTCACGCTCCCGCGGACGTGCGCGAGCGGGGTGGGGTCGGGCGCTTCCACGACATCTGGTGGCGTGTCGAGCAGATCGTGGACGCGGACGAGTGAGGCACGCGCGGTCGCGAGATTCGTATAGATGCCCATGAGTCCTTGAACGGGGCCCATGAGCCTGGCTTGGTACGCCATGAAGGCCACGAGTGTCCCGAGCGACATAGCGCCGTCGATCACCCGGAGCCCGCCGAGCACGACCACGACAGCACCACCTGCGGTGAGAAGAAGCCCCGGTAGTCCCCCAGCGAGGTAGGTAAAGAGGCGCATCGAGAGAAGGGCGTCGACGAAGGAGTCGTTGCGGCGCCGAAAACGAGCGACCTCGCGACCCTGCGCGTTCGCTCCGACGATCGTACGCATTCCTTGGAGCGTCTCGATCAAGAAGGACCCGATGTCGGCGCTGCGCTCTCGTAACACTCGGATTCGGGGCTCCAACCGAGCCCGGTACCAGACGAGTGCGAACAACGCCGGCGGCATGACCAAGAGACTTGCCACGAGCAGCACGGGGTCGAGTATGGCGAGCATCACGACGGTCCCGATCAGAGCGACCGCTTGCCCGAACCAGGAGAGGGCTGCTTCGGAGATCACGCGTTGGATCTCTCCGATGTCGCCGTTGATACGTGACACGATGTCGCCGAGCGGTGCGCCCGCATAGAAACGAGGCGAGAGGCGCTGGAGGTGCTCGTACACCTCGAGCCGCATATCGAAGAGGATATCCGCCGAGACTTTCGTATACCGCATCCCACTGAAGACGTTGAGCCCGAAAGAGACGATCGGGAGAACGACGAAGAGGCCTGCGATCTGGATAAGGAGGGTGCGACTTCCGGGAGGCGTGAGTGCGTCGTCGATCAGCACCTTGGAGAGATACGGCAGCGCGAGTGACAGTGCCGTCGACAGCAGCGAGACCACGACGACGGGAATGAGTGGCCGTAGATACGGACGGACGTGCGACAAGGCACGGCGGAAATGATGGTCGAGGAGCTTTATGAGAGAACCCTCATTGGAGGATGCTCACTCGGTTCCAGTCGGCTACTCGTTCTGCGGAACGATGGCCACATTCCCTAGTGTCATGTCTTCGTCGAATTCGACGGTCCGCATGAACTCGAGCGTCTCGGAGTCGTAGACGTCGATCGTGTTTCCCGCGACGTGCACGTAGACTTTCGTGCCATCCGCGCTCACGTCGAGCCCCATCCTCGGCCGGCCCGCGAAGGGCACCCTGCGGGCGACCCGTTCCTCGACCAAGTCGAAGACCCAGAACTCGTACGCGCCTATGGTCGAGTAGAGGGCATACGCCTTCTCGCCACCTGGAGCGAGCGCGAAGCGACCCACAGGCTCGCTGGGTCCTAGCGTGTAGAAGTCGATCTCTTGCTCCGACAGGCGTGCTCGGGCAATCCCCATGAGAGTGCGATTCTGCACCGGGTCGCGCATCCGGAAGAGACTCGTCGCGACTCCAGGCTCGTCGTATGTCGCCGAGGCCGTGCTAAAGCTGGGACTACCCAGCCCGGGCTCGAGAGGTTGTGAGATTTCCCACCGGCCGACCTCTTCGAAGGTACTCGCGTCGACCGCGATGATGTCTTCGGTATAGAAGTACAGAGTCTCACCATCTGGCGAGTACCGGAACCCGATGAAGTCCCGAGGCTCGTCGTCGGGCCACGACAGCGTGTCCGTCACTTGCTTGGCGGTAATGTCGTATTCGAGAATGAACGGCCCCTCGACGGTGTAGCGGTCACGGAGCTTCGTGTGGCGACGGACCGCCAGCACCGCTTTCTCCCCAGACGGGTGGGGGGCGATCGCATTGATTCGAACCGTCGTGTTGCCCTCGGAAAGGGTAAACTCATCGACCACCTCGCGGCGTTCGATATCCACGATCTGGATGTACTCGGCCGATGCGTCACCCACGTAGAGGTGAGTCTTGGCGTCGTTCATCGTGACATCGTCCGGGATGATCCTGTTCATCTTGATCCGGTCGATGACCTCTTCCGACGCTTCGTCCCAGACCAGCATCTCGTCCGTGTACGTCGAGATGTACCACGTCGCGGTCTGCGCCTCCGCTACAGAGCCTGGCACGAGCGTAAGACCGGCGAGGAGGAGCGGGAGCGTAGCAAGCTTCTTCATGGGAGACCGAGTGAGGCCTAGGGGAAAATGATGTCGAGCTTACGCCAATCTTTTTGTGCCGAGGCGCACTTGCCGGTCCAATCTGGGGCGTGGTTCAGCTGGTCCGGCACATGGGCGGGCCAGAAGCAGGAGATATGGCAATCGAAGATGTCGCGCTCCACCGGCTGACAGAGTCCTGCGGTGCCCCCCCGATTGTCGACTTCCCACCCCGGCGAGAAGACAAGCGAGCATCCGAGCGGGAAGTGGGGGCCACCGGACTCGTGCGCGGGAGTGCGAAGCCCCACCACGTCCATCTCTTCGCCGCGGCTGACTGCCGCTTCGTGCGCGACCCATGCTTCGATGCGGTTCGCTTTCTGATTGATCGATCTCAGATGCTTCATGCTGTCGCCTCCAATAAGGCTGCAGGCCCGGACTACGCGTCGAAGCGCGCTAGGAACTGGGGGTTTCTCTCTGCGAGTGCTCCGTAAATCTCCAAGCAGGTGTGGGTCCAGCTTCTGACCCACGTACAATAGTGTAGGTTGGCGTGTGAAGAGCTTCCGTACTGCACATGGGCTTCGTGGTAACAGCCACCCGAACAGATCGGGCGAGCCCAGCACGTGTGACAGTCCGTCTTCGCTGCGATGTGGTGATCGACTAAGAATTGGCCCTGACGTTCGCGGTCGATCCCGTCGGTAACTGTCCCGATCGTATGTTCGGGCGACCCGGCGAAGCGATGGCAAAGAGCGACCTCCCCGTCCGTCGCGACGCCCATCAGGCCTAACCCCGCCCCACAACCGTACGCTTTGCTGACGCCTTTGTGGATCTCTTCGATCGTGTCGGTGACGTTCGTAAAGCCGTGGTGTTCATCCCGCAGGGCGCTCGCGAGCCACTCGTGGGCCAGCTCCCTGAACTGCTCGAGCATATGGTCCTTCGCCTCGGGCGTGATCGCGTAGTCGCGGTGATCCTGTGTGGTCACCGGTGCCAATCCGACCTCTCGGAAGCCAATCTCTTCGGTGAGATGACGGTAAATGTCGAGCACGTCCAGATTCTTCTGCGTGAGCGTGACGCGTGCGCCGATCGGGCGACTCGTGTGGGTCGAGATCAGATCCTTGATCTTCGGAAGGACGACGTCGTACGTGCCGCGGCCATTGTGAAAAACACGCAACCCGTCTTGCACCGGCTTCGGCCCATCGATCGATATCGTCACCCCGATATCGTTGTCGGCGAGCCACTGGATGATCTCGGGGCGGAGCAGGGTGGCGTTCGTGGTCAGTGAGAACTCGACTCGCTTCCCTTCCTCCTCGGCCCGACGTCGAGCGTACGCAACCGTCTTCTGGAGGACTGGGAAGTTGAGCAGCGTCTCCCCGCCGAAGAAGGTCAGGTGCGCTACAGGTTGGTCCTTCGATTCGGCCAGAAGGAACTCGACGCTCTCTTCTGCCGTCTCATCGCTCATGAACTTCGGCTGCTTTCCGTACTGCGTGTCGACGATCTTGTCGTCGCCGTATTCGTAGCAGTACGTGCAGGCGAGGTTGCACTTGTTCGTGACGTTGAGAACCATCGTGTTGAGCGGGAAATCGGCGGGAGGTAAGTCGTTCGGAACTTCCTCCTTGGGCGCCTTGGGGTCCCCGATGGCACGAATGTCCGTGAGCTCGCTGATCGTCTCGTCCAAAAGGGTGGTGTCGAATCGAGCCCGAAGGGCCTCGATCAGGTCCGTGCGACTGCGGGCACCGTTCTGGAGTTCGTCCAAGATCGCGTTGGCGGCCTCCTCCATTCGGAAAATCCCAGCGGACGGGACCATGTAGAGGAACCTGGTTCCGAAGGCCTCGAAGGCGTGGAAGTCGCGTAGGGCCAGCATCGAGTTCACCGCCGGATCAACTGTGACCGTCATCGGCTGCCCCCAGCCCCGATGGGCGGTCGACCGTCGTCGATGGGGCGCCACGGATCGAAGCGCATGTAAAGCGGAACGGTAACAATCAAATGCGCGCGGGCGGTGAGTTCCTCGCCTGACGGCGTCGTGTATCTAGCGACGGCCCAGACGTCCCCGATGTTGTTCCGGTTCCCCGAGCGGTCCGGATTGGGTCCATCGGCCGCAGGGTCGAAGACTCCATCCGACCGCATCGCGCCGACGAAATCCACGTCGTCGTCCCCGAACGCGGCCGCGTACTCTTCGATGTCCCATGATGCCTCGACCCGATCGAGCCGCACGTCGTCCTCCGTTCCGGCCTCTCCGTCGGGCCCGTTGTCGTACGCGATCGCGTCAAAGGCTTGGTATCCTTTGGGGAAGTTCGCTCCGCCGGTACGCGCCATCCCGGTTTCGGGCGTGACCTCGATGCGGTCGATTCCGTCGTGGACGATGACCGCGTGCTCCGAGACCGAGCCTCCGGCGAAGAGGTCCCGTCCACCGAGTGACGCGTCGGTGGCCACCGTGAGTCGCAGTCGCACGCCATGCTCGTCCACCGAGGTCACGCCGTCGATGCTTACCCCGGAACCGAAGTCGAACTCCGTCGACCGATCGAGGCCCACACCGTAGACGGTGACCTCCGTCGTCGTTCCACGCCGTAGTCCTCTCGGGTACGCCCCGGAGATCGCGAACCCAGTGGCCCGTTCGAGTCGCACGTCGGGGCCCAGCTCATCGTAGTCCCCACGAAACCACCGGCCCCACATCGATTGCTGGTCACGCTCCACGAACATGACCTCCCGTAGGGCGTCCGACGAGCCCGGGTTGGAGCGGCCACGCCACTGATATCCTGTATACACCAACGCCTGGCCGGTGCGCTCCACCACTTCGCCACTTTCCGCATACACGAGCTTCGCTTGGGTTGCGAACGCGCTGGGGTCCTCTTGGCCGGTCACAGTGACGGTTCCGAAGACAGCTCCTTTGCCGGGTTCGAAGCCCGACAAGAGCCATTGGCCGGCCAGCCTTGGAGCACGCTTGTTGGCCGCCCACTCGGTCCAGTCATCTGTCTCGAGCGGGTAGACCTCGGCGAGGTGCGTGATCGCACGCTCCATCGGGTGCCGGGGGTCATCTTGCTCTGACGCCGGTCCGCCGTACCGGAAGGCTTGGAAGTCGACGAGCGGATACAGGGCTCGATGGGTATCCAGGAGCAATCCCCACTCATCCTCGGTGCGGCGTTGCGTCATCACTCGCCCCATCGAATGGCACTGGATGCAGGTGAACTCGACGTCCGAATCGCCGTCCCAATCGTGGTCGGTACTCCTGCGCTCGACCTCGAACATGCCCGGACGCAGCTCCTCGGGGGCGAGCCCCTGCTCGTCGGCGAGGTAACGTGCGATCTCGCGGGCGTCTGCCTGGTTCAGGCGCACCCCGTGGAGCGCGACCATACGCTGAATCGACGTCTGCCAGCCCTCCGGGGTCTTTCGGAGCCACGAGATGCGGGACATGCGACCGTCGTCGTCGAGCGCGTGGCACCGCGAACAGCGGTCGATCACGCGCGGGTTCGTGATGACGAATCCGTCGTCCAAAGCTTCTGACGGCTGGGGGCTCTGTTGGGCGGGGATCCACGCCAAGAGCACTCCTGTGATGGCCAGGGCCGGTGCCAATAACGAGTGGCGGGACATGTGCTTTGAGCCGCTCCGCATCTACGAGTGGAGAATCCGCGTACTCTATCCTGCTGTGCGACCGCTCATTACGCTAGACCGACTCAGGCTTACTAGGGTCCGCGTGGCGGAGAAAACCGGCCGCGAAGGCGGATGCGAGCGCAGTGAGATAGTCCGGTAAGGTGACGGGAGGCGCGACTCCGTTGTAAGCGGTCCAAGCATCCGGAACGCTTGATGAGCTGAGAGCCACTTCGCTCAAACGAATCAGATCCACGTTCCGCACGTAACGGATGCCGTCAGCGCACTCCGGGGACACCAGATGGGGGAGCCGGGCGATTCGATATCCTTCGATGCCAGGTCGCTCGACGATCCGTACCTCGGGTGGCCGGAGTGCGTCTAGGCCTTCCCGGCGTTTCAACTCCTCGAAGGCAGCCTCAACCGCGGCACGGGGGATTGCCGACGTGGTGCGGTCCGGGTCCAGACCCTCTTCAGCCTCCGTGACGTCTGCGGTCGACGCCGCCCGAGCGGCGGCGTCCCGCCTGTCGACCCAGTACTGCGTCCCGTAGGCGGCGGCGGCTTCCCGGAAGAAGGGTAGAGAGGCTCCGCGGTATCGGCGATACACGTCGGCCTCTCGCTGATCGAAGAAGGCGATGGCGTCGGACTCGAGGGCGGCATCGCTAAGCGCCGAATGAACTACGACTCCGGCTAACCATCCGGAGGAGAGGGCCTTCTTCACTCCGAATGACGAGAGTGGGTCGATGAAGGAGCCGGCATCCCCTGCGTACAAGGCGCCGGGCTCTGCGTACGACGACGAGTGGTACAGTGAGGCCGGGCAGGCCCAAGTCGAGCCTACGTGATCGGCTTCGGACACGAGCCGACGTACGGCGGGCGTGCGCTCCAACGCCGCTCGCATCCAGTCGTCCGGGGATGTGCTTCGGGCTCCCCCGCCGGGAGGGTCGAGCATCGCGGTCACACACCGGCGGACCGGGGTAGTCGGCAAAGACCACGCCCAGCCATCCTCGAAGCTCTCGACTATGGTGGTCCCTTCGGTGTCCGAGCCCCACCCGCCCTGGCGTTCGATGTCGAGAACGAGCGCGAGCGTGGAGGTCGCGCGGTCGGGTACTCGGTGTCGTCGCGCGAGGACGCCACTTCTTCCGGTCGCGTCGACGACCCACGGCGCGCGGTAGGTCTCGAGCGTTCCGTCAGGGCTCTCTATGCGAAGCTCGTGTTGGTCGAGTGGAGCAGGGCGGGTCACATCGCGGGCGACGCCGGGGACGATCCGAACACCGTTCTGTTCGGCTGCTTCGGTAAGCACGACCTCGAGTCGAGCCCGTTGCACGTGGTACGCACCCACCGTGGATTCGAATCGTTCGCTCCGAGGGGGGGCTTCAGCCCAATGCACGGTGTTGCCACGGTTCGGCTCGAGGCCCGCTCGTGACAACGCCCCGGTGAGCCCCAACTCGTCGAGAATCCGCTGGGTCGAGGGTGGAATCGACTCACCGAGCTCGTGCGCGGGGGGCTCAGGAGGTCGGACGAGTGTGACGCGGTGCCCCCTCCGAGCGAGGAAGGTGGCCGCAGCGATCCCGGCGGGACCACCCCCTAAGACAACGGCGTCAGCGTCGATAGCAGTGGTACCGGAAGGTCAGTGGCTCGGAGCGCACGCGCACCCGCTTCCACACCCCTGGAAATCTGTCTGGCCGGCGGAAGAGACAGCCGCCGGAGCCGAGAGGATCCGCTCCACCGGGGCACTTTCCGGTGTGTCCCCGGCGTCCGATCCCGCCATCCGACTCACCTCACCCCACGTCGACAAGGTATCGGACATCGCGTGTCTCACCTCCACCGTTCGACCATTGGCAGCACACCGGTATTCGTAGAGGGGCATCTGTCTTGCTCCGGAATCGGACGGTTCGGAAGTTGATCCCATGACGACATCATCAAAGTCGAGACACCTGCCGGTACTGGCAACGTTGGGGTTCACTGCCGCTCTACTCCTTCCGTTCGGGAGCTCCGGGCTCGCTCAGCTCCCGCCGCCCGCTCCCGCTCCGGGTGACTTGTATGTGACCGGCGGGCAGCTCTGGGATGGCGTGGCGGACTCCGCACGCCCGAATCCGGGGATTCTCATTCGGAACGGGACGATCCTTCACCTTGGGGCGGTGGAGTTGCTGGGGTCGGGTGCCGAGGCCGTGCTCCTCGATGCCGACCACACCGTGATCCCTGGTCTCTTCGATCTGCACGCCCACTACGCTATCGACCTCTTCGGGGAAGGGAGGGTCGACGAGTACACGGTCAATCCCGTGCTCTTCCTCGCGAACGGCGTAACGTCGACGTTTCCGGCCGGTGAAGTCGACCCGGAAGAGGCCGCGCGAGGCCGAGAACGCGTCGCACTTGGGCTCATACCAGGTCCGCGAATCTTCGCGTCCGGTCCGTACTGGGGCACCGCGCGCCCCGGTTGGGAAGCGAATGCGATGACGCCGGACTCGATCCGTCGGGAGGCAGCTCATTGGGCGCTCCGAGGCGTGAGGGGGTTCAAGGCAAAGGGGATTCGACCCGAACAGCTGGAGGCGCTCATCGACGTCGCCCACGAGCACGGACTCACAGTCACCGCGCACCTCGACTCAGGTTTCCGTGACTCGGTCAACCCTCGCGCCGCGATCTTGATGGGTATCGATCGGATTGAGCACTTCCTCGGTGGCGAAGCGATGCCATCGCATCGTTCGGCATACGCCTCACTCGAGTCGTTGGACTTGGACGACCCCACAACCCTGAGTCGAGTCCGAGATCAGGCGAAGCTGTTCATCGAACACGGCGCATACTTTGACGCGACGCTCACGGCGTACGGGTACTTCGCAGATCGGGAGCCCGCCGTGTACGATTATTGGGTCGACGAGAAGAGCTTTCTAACTCCCTATGCGCGCTCGGTCGTGGAGGAGCGGTTGCCTCGGGATCCTCTCGATCAGTTCGAGCGCATCTATTACATGAAGCGTGAGACGCTGCAGATCTTCTTGGACAGCGGAGGAGCCGCGCAGCTCACGTTGGGTACCGACCATCCGAGTTGGGGCGAGTTTTTCAGCGGCTTTGGCGTGCACCGCGAACTCCATGCCCTCGTCCTGGCGGGAGCGTCGCCGGCCGAGGCTCTCCGGGCCGCGACTTTGAACGCAGCCCGAGCTCTTGGCGCTGGGGCGAGACTCGGATCCATCGAAGTCGGCAAGTACGGCGACCTGGTCATCGTACGGGGGAACCCGCTCACAGACATCCGGCAATCCAGAGATGTCCACGTGGTCGTGCGGTCCGGGCGGGTTTATCGGCCTGGCGCGCTATTCGACTCTGTCCGAGGCATGATGGGCCCGGCGAGCCCCGACGAGGCGGCGTGGTGGAAGGGGGATCTCCGACTGGGGCGGTAGAACGAGCAACGAAGAAGCTCGCGCAGCGAAGTCGATCTGACGTAGATATACGGAGTCAGTCAGCCCCTAGTCAGCCCCGGTTCCCAGATGAGCCCCGACGACGTATCGAGATGGTTGATTCGTGCCGCGTACCTTTTTGGCTTCGCGCTCATGTTCACAGCAGCATTCGACCTGCTCTCCACCGTATGGCCGTTTCGCTTCGGTGACCTCACATGGAGGTACGGCTTCCTAGGCCTCGGGGCAGGGTATCTGCAGAGTCCTGCGATGGGGGTCGTACTTCTGATCGGCGTGGGCATCTGGGATCGACACCCCACCATGGTACGGATTGCCGCGGTCATCAGTTTGATCGCGGCCGTCGCGATCGTCGGTGCGATGGGCGTCTTCGCGCTCGACGCGCTCCAGGTCCGTCCGATGACTCCGCCGGAGTCCCAACAGTCCGTTCTCGTCGGGCTCGTGGTTCAGGAGATCAAGTACGGGATCGCAGCGCTGGTCTATGGACTGACAGGACTCGGTGCTATGAGAACGGCTACCAAGCTTGATGCGCAGATGGGGGATGGGCGCCCGGGGATCGTGGCCGCAGCTGAGTGACCCGAGGCTCGATCTGAGCCTCGGGTCACGCTCCTGCCGGGAGCACCCTAGAAGATCGGGGACCTCAGGTAGGTGTCCGACCGGGCCCACGCGTCGAGGAACTCGGCGTGTACCTCGTCGGCCTCATTATCGAGCCCCTGAGCGCGTAGAGCCCGCTCGAGTCCAAAGAGCGACCACCCGTTGTGCGGATGCTTGTAGAGTTCGTGGCGGAACGCCTCGGCGGCCTCGGCGTACCGCCCCGCCTCGTGCAGCGCGTCGCCATACCAGGTCCAAATCGAGAAGTTGAGGGGCTCGGGCTCGTCGTACCGCAGTCCGTCCTCGATTTCTCCTCCCGCCTTGAACACCTCCAGGGCCTGGTCGAGTTCACCGTTCGCACGGAGGATCTCGCCCTCTAGAATGGCGCCCACCACCCCGAGGAGCTGGGTAGCAGTATGCCCTCGGAAGGCATTGTCCGGGTCTTCCTCAATCGCCCGCTCGATCAGGTGGAGATGCCAGCGCGCAGTACTTTCGTCTCCCTTTCTGAGAAAGGCGTACCCTTTGCCGAAGTCCCAGAGACCCCGAAACACCGTACCCTCGGGCGGGTCTTGCAGCGCAATGATCTCATCGAAGCGACCAAAGCGAAGGAGTGTGAGCGCCTCGTAGAAGTTGGCTCCACCCATGAGCGCTGCGTACTCGCGGCCCGCCTGGACGGCGACCGCTCCCTGACCGTCGTTGGACGCAGCGAAGAGGAGCATGTGGAGGTTGTGCGACGGGTAGATTGCGAACCCGTCTCCGTGCTCGGCCTTGAGGTCAGAATGCCAGGCGTCCGTGTTTGCGCGTACTGCGTCACCCCAACGCCCGATCCGGTTGTACGTATGCGAGGGCATGTGCTGGATGTGGCTGGCACCCGGGATCGAGGCTCCCAGGTGGTCCGCGCACCCCTCTGCCTTACCAGGCACCTCGGTTGGCTCCGTCGCGTGGATGTAGAGGTGGCACGCGCCGGGGTGCGTGATGTCCTGATCGAGCACAGACTCGAGTACCCGATGAATCTCTTCCACCTCCGGATTTTCATGGTCCCAACGACCGCGTCGCGGCTGCAAGAGCATGAGCGCCTCGCCAGCGAGAAAGCCCGCGTCCAGATCGTTCGGATTCTCTCGGTAGACCTCGTTGATCGCTTCGGCCCAACGTTCATCGAGCTCCCGGCGCTTATCTGCGTTGTGCTCTTCCTCGTACCGCACGGCCATCGCCCGGATGAGGGCTTGCTCCTGATCTGACGCGTGGTCGTCCGCAAGGTCCAACGCCTTCTGGATCGCCGCGTACGCTCGGGGTGCGTCGGGGGCGGTCATTGGCCCATTGAGGTACGGTCCCCACGCCCACGCCTCGCCGAGGTAGCACATCGCGCAGTTGGGGTCGCGTTTCCAAGCTTCTCGGAAGGAACGCGCCGCGTCAGCCGGCGTGAAGGCGTAGAGAAGTTGAATGCCTTGGTCGAAGTAGAGTTGGGCTTCGGGCGAGCCCGTCGTGATGGGTCGAGAGAAGGGCCCGAGGCCGCGGCCATCGTGGTGGAGCGGCATCGGCTCATCGAAGCCGGGAGGCAGCTCGACATCCTGAGCCATCGACGGGGCTGCGCTCATGAAGAGCCAGGCTGCGGCGAGCAAGATACATCTGCGCATGTGGTACTCCGTTCCTTTAGACCGAAGATCGAGGTCGCGCGGCAATCTGTCCGTACTTCCGTGAGGCGTCCAGCCGTGGCGGTGGCGAACTTCCACGTCGTGGGGTGGCAAGGGGGACCGCGACAGGTCAGGTTGGTCGACAGATTCCCCCGAAGGAGAACGAAATGCCGTTGGACGAACGCTTCAAGGTGAGCCGCCGAGCGTGGCTCGCGACGGCTTCCGGGATGGTCGCAGCCGGCGTGGTGCGAACGCAGAGCGACGCTGTGCGGTTGATGGCGCAGGAAGCCCCCGCCGCCGACCCGACTCGCGTGCCGGGTCGGTTCGTGTCGGAGGTCGGGTCGCGAGCGCCGGCAGAGCAGCCACGACGACTCATTCGAGCGCAGGCATTGTCCTCGTCATCCCGCACACCGTTGGCGGATCTGATGGGCACGATCACGCCGTCGGATCTGCACTTCGAACGCCACCATGCGGGCGTCCCCGAGATCGTCAAGGAGGATCACGAACTCTTGGTGCACGGGATGGTCGATCGACCGATGGTCTTCAAGATGTCGGATCTCGTCCGGTATCCTCAGGTGTCCCGCATTCGCTTTCTCGAGTGCTCGGGGAATGGGGGCGGCGTGTACAACCGTGACCGGATGCCAAGCGAGGTGACGGTACAAGCCCTCGATGGCCTCCTGTCGACGAGTGAGTGGACCGGTGTCCCGGTCGCCACGATCCTCCGGGAAGTCGGCGTGCGACCCGGTGCGAGTTGGATCCTGGCCGAGGGGGGCGATTCTGCGGTTATGTCGCGGAGCGTGCCGCTCGACAAAGTCATGGACGATTGTTTGCTGGCGTACGGACAGAACGGTGAGCCGCTGAGGCCCGAGCAGGGGTATCCCCTCCGCCTCTTCAACCCCGGGTATGAGGGGAACACGAGCGTGAAGTGGCTACGAAGGATCGAAGTCACCGATCGTCCGACTCACACCAGAGACGAGACGTCCAAGTACACGGACCCGCTCGGTGATGGGACGGTGCGTCAGTTCTCACTAGTTATGGACGCTAAGTCGGTCATCACCTTTCCGTCGTATCCCTTCGCGCTTCCTGATCAGGGATGGTGGGAGCTGCGTGGACTAGCGTGGTCCGGCCGAGGTCGGATCACCCGGGTCGAAGTGAGCACGGATGGTGGACGGTCCTGGGTGGACGCTCAGATCCAAGGGCCGATCCTGCCCAAAGCGACGGTGCGTTTCCGGCACCTCTTCGAGTGGCGGGGAAGAGAAACGATGCTTCTCAGCCGCGCGACGGACGAGACCGGGTATGTCCAACCGACGGTAGAGCAGCTCTGGGAGGCGCGAGGCGAGAGAACTTCCTACCATCAGAACCATCAACGGGCATGGAAGATCGCGTCCACCGGCGAGGTCACCTTCGGCTTAGGGGATCTCGTATGACTCGTGGACTCTTGGTTGTCGGCCTCGCCGTCACCGTGCTTGGGTGCGAGGCAAATGAGAGCACTACCACCGCCGATACGGGTTCGACACCTGCCCGGTCGGCTGCGTTGGACGACGGGAACGTGCTGCCCGATCATGCCCCCCAGCGGTTCGCATTCGGGTCGGAAGCGTCCGTCGCTCGGGTGGCGGAATGGGATATCGATGTGCGGCCGGATGGAGCTGGACTTCCGGCGGGGCAGGGCTCGGTCGCTGAGGGTCGCGAGGTGTACCTCACCATGTGTGCGGCGTGCCACGGTCCGACGGGAACCGAAGGACCGAACGATCGACTGGTCGACGCGACCCAGTGGGACGATGTCCCCGGTACGCGAACCGTCGGGAATTACTGGCCGTACGCCACCACGCTGTACGACTACATCCGCAAGGCGATGCCACAGCTGACTCCGGGCGTTCTCTCGGATGACCAGGTCTATGCAGTGATTGCGTACATCCTATGGATGAACGAGATCATCCCTGAAGACGCGATCATGAACGCCGAGACACTGCCCGAGGTCGTGATGCCAGCGCGTGACAAGTTCGTGGTCGACGATCGGACCGGGGGAAGCGGCGTGGTTCGCTAGAGCGCGACGGATCGGGAGTGGCTAGCTCGGCCCCACCGTTCCACCCTCGCCGACGGGGCGGACCAGTGCATTCAGATCGGTGGATAGTTGGCTGGCCATGTAACCGAGGAGCGCTTGTGCGGCTTCGGCCTGGTTGGTCGTGATGAGGGGGATACTGAATGCCGGCGAATCTCCTGCCATCGCTGTGAGCGTGAGCTGATCACCCTCCTGGAAGCGAACGACGTGTTGCGCGGTCATCGGGAGCGTCGCCTCCAGTACCTCACCGGTGTCGGCTGGCCCGCTCCAGATGACGTCTGGCGTTGAGGGATCGTCGAAGTGCATAACGTACCGGTCTTCGCCTCCAATGGCTTCAGGAAGTGCCGCCCTCATTCCGAAGGCCGGTGCGAAGGCGATGCTTGGGTGTTCGAACGACAGCCCGAGCGTCTGGTTCGTGAGTTCGAAGTCAAACAGCTCTCGGGGCGTGGTCTCGGTCCGATCCTTCAGGAGCGGCGAGAAGGATACCGTCACGACGATGTTTCCCGTCCGGGCGTACCCGATGGTGCGAGCTCCGTCGAGCTGACCAGTCGGACTCGCCTGGAGCGGCGCCGGGGGACTCCACGGCCGGTTCTCCCGAAGCTCCCACACCTCCTCCGCCGAGTTCACGAATAAGAAGCCAGTCTCTTCAGGTGTGCCACCTTCGACCGCGTCGCAGAGGGGGCCCTCTCCGACTGTGCACGCCTGCCGAACAGCCGGTCGTAGGAAGACGGCTCCATCGCAGGGACCGGCACCCAGGACCGTCTCCTGATTCGCGACCATGATAGCGTCAGCGTCTCCCCGGACACTCTCGATGGCCTCTGTGACGGTGTCCTTGATGGACTCCCGACCATTTCTCCTTTGCACCTGGATCGTACTGTCTTGGAGTTCGACGAATCTCTGTGCCAAGAGAGCGTCGGTGTTGAACCAGTCGCGGACCGCCATCTCGACGGGGTCGTTTGGATCGAGCGACGGGACAATCGAACGATCCTCGAGCAAAATCGCCTGCGCGATCGCGGCGTATCGTCGGCCTTTCAACGCGAACGGTTCTAGCTGAGCGTCGACGTTCGCCAGATCGGCTAGGACGGCCACACACGTTCTCGACCGGGCTCCTTCGATCTCGGCCAGTCGTGATGGAAGTTCCTGTCCGGACACCGAGACGGCGGTACTCAGGCCGCCGACGATCAAGATCAGACTCCGCACGTCAGACTCCGTATTCCGTTTCAAAAGCAAGGTCATCGTCCTCTTTGACGACCGATCTATGTACCGGCCTCTCCGTAAAGGGTTTCGAGCCGGCGCCGATCCCTCACGGAATCTAGGCGAATTGGCGTTTACGGTTCCCCTGAAGGCTGCCTGCTCCGTAGGTGACGCAACCTTTTTCACGTACTTCTCGTCAGACAGAGCAGGAGAGGCCAACAACGGGTGAGGATGGGAATGGCTCAATTTCGGACGGATGCGCTTTCGGTCGCGATGATCCTGGGTGGGGCTGCCCTCGCAGGCGGCGCGACGGTACTCCTGGCTAACGCCGGTGATGAGGCCGAGGTGGACAGCGCGTGCGCGCACGCGGTGACACATCAGCGTGTCGTCGAACAGCAGCGAGTGAGGGTCGCACTGGGTGAAGGTGACCGGTCGATTGTGGTGACCCCCAACCTCACGGTGTCTGCCGACGAGTGTGCGACCGCGGTTCGCGTCGCCAACGTGACGGTGTCCCGTGTTCAGGAAGCCGCGTCGCAGGCCGAGGAGGCCCGCCAGCGGGTGCTCGAGCAGGCCGAACAGGCCCGGGAGCGGGCTGAGCGGGCGATGGAGCGGGAGCGCGCGACCGCCGAGCGAGTCCGGGAGCGTGCCGAGAGAGAGCGACTCCGTATCGACCGCGACCATACTCGGCGGGTGCGGGTACTTCGGCTCGGTCATGACTCTGAAGATTTCGACTTTGATTTCGACTTCGACTTTGACTTCGACTTCGATTGGGACGAAGGCGATGTTGAGTTCGATTGGAGCCACGAGATGCCGACGTCGGCATCGGCCATTCGGGTGCACGACGGCCGTGTGGTGATTGAGGTCGACGGGAAGGAAGACGTGGTGATCGATCTCGACGGGCTGGAGTCGAGGATGAAATCGTTCGAGCGCCAGCTCGAGTCGGAGCTGTCCGACGCCGAGCTCGAGATCGACGCAGACGTCACCGAGATCGACGCGCGTTTGGAACGCGCGATGCTCGAGCTAGAAGAGCGACTCCAAAAGCTCTCGACGACGAGGGGCTCAGGGGGCTTCTAGCCCGACGCACTAAGTCCGGACAGAGAGGGGCCCGGAGCGCATTGCGCTCCGGGCCTCTCTTGTTCTTCGGCCGACCGTTTTCGAAACCCCGGACTCAGGCCCTCGTAGGGCTATGTAGAAAACTATAAAGTGAGGCGCGTGTGGGCTCTGTTCGGATGACGCAGGTGACAGCTTTGGTGCTGAGAGCGGTCGCTGGGGATCTTCGCTACGGCTTCGAAATCATGGAGGCGTGCGGCCTGCCCAGCGGAACCGTATACCCGACTCTGAGACGCCTCGAGAAGGCTGGCCTCTTGGAGTCGAATTGGGAAACGGATCAAGAGGCGAGAGCCGCGGGGCGCCCGCGACGGCGGACGTACGCACTGACCCCGGACGGTGCCGTGGGCTTGGTAGAGGCGGAGCAGAAGCTCGCGGAGATGCAGCGACTGCTCGAACGGCTACCTCCAGCGTCGACTGGAGAAGCGTGATGCGGGTGGGGAGGCGGTGGATTCGACTCGTATCCCTCCTCGTCCCGAGCGACGAGAGGGAGGAGTGGACGGAGCAATGGCGCGGCGAGCTCGCTGCGAGTGGCGGTCATTTCGGGCACGCGCATGGGGCGCTTGCCGACGCGTGGTATCTCAGGACGGAGGGTTGGACGATGGGAGGTTTGTGGAGGGATGTCACCACGGCTGTGCGGGGGTTCGCTAGGCGGCCGGCTTTCACGCTGATGGCGGGAGTCACGCTGACGGTGGGGATCGCGGCGAACACGGCGATCTACAGTGTGGTCGACGGTGTCCTCGTCAACCCATTGCCCTATCCGGACGGACATGAGCTCGTCAGCTACAACCACGAGGCGCCTGGCCTCGGGGTGAACGTGCCGGTCATCCCACATTCGTCGGCGATGTATCTGCACTACCTAGAGCATGCCCGCGAACTGTCCGCGTTCACCGTCACATCGAACGGAAACGCGACGCTCGTGACGGACGACGAACCGAGACAGCTCACGGTATCCTACGCGACCGTCGGATACTTCGATGTCCTAGGGATCCAGCCGTCCCTCGGACGAGGATGGGTCGAGGGAGAGGATCGGGAGGGGGCGGAGCCGACCGTGGTACTCAGTCACGGGCTGTGGGATCGCGCGTTTGGGAGTGATCCGAGTGTGTTGGGCCGACTCGTCGAGATGGACGGTGTTCGCATGCGGGTGATCGGTGTGATGCCATCGGGATTTGCGGTCCTCGACGAGGATGCCTGGCTCCCGTTGACCATCCGTGAGGCCGACGACGAAGGCTCGCTCTCCTACATCGGGATCGGGCGGCTGGCCCCCGGAGCCACGGTGGAGAGTGCAGATCGTGAGATGCGCGAGCTTCTCCTACGCTTTGCTGAGACTCACACCGAGTCTCTACCCACCGGCATTCTAGAGCAGGCAGGACTGGATGCCGATGTGAAGCCGTTGAAGGAGATCCTGGTTGAGGACCTTCGACCGGTACTCTGGGTGTTGCTCGGGACGGTCGGCATCGTGCTCCTCGTCGCGTGTGCGAACGTGGCGAATCTCTTCCTTGTACGGGCGGAGGGGAGGGTCCGTGAGTTGGCTCTCCGCCGGGCGTTGGGTGCATCTCGGTTGGACGTCGTGAGACAGCATCTCACCGAGTCCATCACTTTGGCGGGACTCTCCGGCTTGGTAGCGCTCGTGATTGCTTCGTTCGGGATCAAGGGTCTGCTGGCCTTGGCGCCGGCTCAACTTCCGCAGGCGCTGGAAATCGGGATCGATGGCAGTGTGGTCGCTTTCACTGGAGTGATCTCTCTTCTGGCTGGCGTCCTCTTCGGCATGATGCCAGCGGTCGGCCTCGGGAACCGAAATCTGTCGGGCTCGCTCCGCGACGGGGGGCGATCCTCCACCGGCGGTCGGGAACGTCTTCGGCTTCGGAGCGGCCTGGTGGTCGGCCAAGTGGCGCTGTCGCTCGTGTTGCTCGTCGGTTCCGGACTCATGCTCCGGAGCTTCATCGCGCTGCGCAGCGTCGATCCGGGTTTCGAGACCGAGGGGCGACTCGCGTTCTCGATCAGTATTCCAACCGCCGAGTACGACGACGCTCGCTCGGTGTTGGGCTTCCAGCGAGCGCTCGTCGAAAGGCTTGAAGGGTCTCCGGGGATCGTGTCGGCCGGCCTTGTGAATGGCTTGCCCCTCACGGGCTCCAAGAGTGCGAGCCCGATGGAGCCGACGGATGCGCCGCTCCCGGAGGGCGAACTCGGGCCTCTGGTCGAACAGCGCTCCGTGACACCCACGTACTTCACGGCGATGGAGATTCCCCTGGTGGCCGGTCGTGGTCTCGAATGGTCAGACCAGGCAGACGAGCGGCGGAGCGTCGTGGTCTCCGAGGCACTCGCGAGCGCATTTTGGCCCGGGTCGGACGCGGTGGGACGGATGATTCAATCGCAGGGGGGAGAGGCGGTGTGGGAGGTCGTCGGAGTCGCAGCGGATGTACGCTTCGACTCGGTCGAGGACGAACCCTTGCCGATGATCTATCTGCCCGTGGTCATCGGTACGAGCGAGCAGACCGGTGCGGCGTCGGATCTAGCCGTAGTGGTGCACGCGAACGGGGATCCCCTCGCCGCGGTCGAAACGGCTCGAGCTGCGCTACGGTCGGTGGATCCGAAGATCCCGATGATCTCGCCCATCACCGTAGAGTCGATCGTGACCGATTCGATGTCGTCGACGTCGTTCACGGTGATCTTGCTCGGCATAGCCGCCGGGGTCGCTCTCTTGCTCGGTACCGTCGGCATGTATGGGGTCATCGCCTACGTGGTGAGCCGCCGCACCCAGGAGATCGGGGTCCGTATGGCGTTGGGGGCCCCGGCAGGCACCGTGTTGCGAAGCTTCGTCCGACAGGGGCTGACACTGACGGGAATGGGGCTGGGACTAGGACTGATCGGGGCTTGGCTCCTGAGTCGGACGCTTCAGTCTCTCTTGTACGGGGTCACGTCGACCGACCCATTGACGTTCTTCGGAACCGCGGGGGTGCTGGCGTTGGTCTCCGCAGTCGCGACGTGGGTACCCGCCCGACGGGCGGCTCGCGTCGATCCGGTGGAGGCGCTGCGCTCCGAGTAGAGTGGCAACCGGGCCTGGTTATCCAGGCCCGGTTGCCCTCGCTCGGCTTCTTCGGCTGTGGCCCCCGCGGTTATCGCCGGGCCGCCGCCGGTCCTCGGGCCGTGCCCTCCCAGTCGGGGTCCGCTGCACCGATCCATGTCCGTGTCTGCGGATCGAACTGGATCCCATGTACCCGACCGAAAGCCCCAGAACGTGGTTGAGGGGAGATGTCGATCCCGAGCGCTCGCATTGCGTCGAGCTCTTCGTCGTTCCACCCGATCCCCGGACTCGTCTCTGCGCTGAAGCCGCCGCCGAAGCTACCGGCTACCCGCGGCTCGGCGAGCGCTGAAGGAAGAGGCAAGCCGAAGTCGATGACCCGCGTGATCGCGTGCACGACCGCCGGGGGAATCATGCCACCTCCAGCGGCGCCCAGGACGAGGACGACTTCGCCATCCTTCGCGACCATGAAGGGGTTGATGTTGGACCGGGCGCGCATGCCCGGCTGGGTCATCGTCCCAAGGTATCCTCCGAGAGTGGACGCATAGAGGAACCCTAGCCCGGGTGTGACCACCTTCGAGCCCATGTTTGGCCCCAAGGTCTGCGTCAGGGACACGAACATCCCGTTCTCGTCGGCGGTCGACAGGTGCGTCGTATGGCCGCCGTACAGGTCGCCCCGTTCCTCGATTGCGACCGGCATGGGAAGGGGCTCCGCGGCCGCACGACCCGGGATCCCGATCTGGCTCGCGAGTGTTCGGGCGTACTCCTTCGAGGTCGCACGTACGGCTGCAGAGTCGGAGCCGAGAATCGCCAACTCGCGTTGCGCGGCGCGCAAAGCCTGCCCGGTTACGGCGAACCACTCGGCCTCGCTCATTGAGCCGGGTTCGAAGTTCTCCATAATGTGGAGCGCCTGGATCGACAGGACGCCCGCAGCGGGTACATCCGTCCCGATGAGGTCGTACCCTCTGTAGCTTCCGCGCACGATGCGACTCGGCTCGGCTTCGTACTGTTCGAGGTCTTCGAGTTCGACGACGGAGCCGTTCGCCGCGAAGTCTTCGGCCATGGCCTGTGCGATCTCGCCCCGGTAGAAGACGTCCTTTCCTCCCATCTGGATCTTGCGCAGGGTACGGGCGTAGTCCGGTTGGCGGAGGATCTCACCCGCCCTGTACGACGCGCCGTCCGCCTTGTAGTAGGCGGCGGCGGAGCCTCTGAATTGGAGTGCCTGCTCCGCTCCAGCGGCCAGACGCGCGGCGTCTCCTGGGAGTACGCGGAAGCCCTCTTCCGCGTACTGAATCGCGGGCGCCATCACCGCCTCGAGCGGGAGCGATCCGTGCTCGGCGTGCAGGTCCAGCAGGCCGGCAACCGCTCCGGGAATCCCGATGACCGCGTATCCGAAGCTCGCCTGCGGAGCGGTCTCGTAGTCGTAGTCCCACGGAGCCTGCGTGGTGCCGTCGATGCCGTGGTACTCGTCGTCGGGCGTGCGAACAAGAATCTGATTCCGGCCGCCGATCGAATTCATCGTGGGTTCGACGATCGCGATCGCGAAGCCTGCGGCCACCGCCGCGTCTGCCGCGTTGCCGCCCATCTCGAGTATGCGGACGCCAGCATCGGTCGCGAGAGGATGGGCTGCACTAACCATCCCTCGTTGAGACTGCCCGCTCTGCCGGACGCTTTGAGCGTCGACGTGCGGGGTAAGCACGAAGAGGGCCGCAAGGACGATGAGCCCGAGGGAGCGTGTAACCGTGTGGGTGGGAGAAGGCCGTACCATGATCGATGACTCGGTTGTCGTGAAGAGACCCGGCCAGAGTAACGACGATCGGCTGGGGCGGCACGGGTGCGTCGAGGCGCGACGTGTGTTCCATTCCCGTCCGACGACCCCCTCCGACCGACACTATACCGCGTCACAGGATCTCGATGATCGACGACCGACTACGTGCTGCCGCCGGTGTGGCACTTCTGATCGGACTCTCTTTTGCGCTGTCGAAGGACCGTGGCAAGATCTCGTGGCGGGTCGTCGCGTGGGGCCTCGGACTCCAACTCGCGTTCGCGATTCTCGTGCTCCGTACGTCGGCAGGGGTTGCCGCCTTCGACAAGCTGAACCACGTCGTGCACGCCCTCCTCGGGTATGGCACGGACGGTGGACGATTTCTCTTCGGGGAACTAGTAGGGAACGAGGTCCCTGTGGGGACGGTCCAGGACGGTGCTTTTCAACCGGGGGACGGGGTCGCTCGGACGGGGGCATTCTTCGCATTCCGAATCCTTCCGAACATCATTTTCATCTCGTCGCTCGTTACCGTGCTCTACTACCTAGGCGTGATGCAGCGCGTCGTGCGAGGAGCCGCATGGGTGATGCAACGGACCATGGGGACTTCAGGCGCCGAGACCCTATGTACGGCTTCGAACATCTTCGTTGGGATGATGGAGTCTCCGCTGGTGGTGAAGCCGTATGTGGAACGGATGACCGAGTCCGAGCTGATGGCCGTGATGACGGCTGGACTCGCGACGATCTCCGGAACAGTTCTGACCGCCTACGCGGGGATGCTGTCGCCCTTTCACCCGGGTGCAGCGGGACACCTCATCGCGGCTTCCGTGATGTCGGCTCCCGCGGCACTCCTCGTTTCGAAGATCCTCGTCCCCGAGGTCGATGACCCGGTCACAGCCGGTGCACTCATCGACGAAGTGGAGCGTGGCGACGTGAATCTGATCGACGCGGCTGCTCGAGGAGCGAGCGAAGGGTTGCGTCTGGCGCTCCTGGTCGGGGCGATGCTCATCGCCTTTCTCGCACTCGTCGCGCTCCTGAACGGTGGAATCGGTTGGGTGGGATCGCTGGTGGGACTCGACGGTCTCACATTGGAAGGGATGCTGGGGGTCGTGCTCGCACCCGTGGCTTGGCTCCTCGGAATACCGTGGTCCGACGCGGGTCTGATCGGCCAGGCGATTGGTGTCGACCTCGTGCTCAACGAGTTCGTAGCCTTTGCTCAGCTCTCCGATGCACTCGCTTCCGGAGCAGAGCTCGACCCCCGCTCGCTCGCCATTGGTGTGTATGCGCTCACCACCTTTGCGAATTTCGGGTCTGTGGCGATGACCATCGCAGGTCTCGGTGCGATCGCACCTGCGCGGCGACACGACTTGGCCCGACTCGGAATGAAGTCCCTCATGGCGGGCCTTATCGCGTCGCTTCTCACCGCCGCAGTGGCGGGAATCCTGATCTGAAGCGAGCTTCCGCTTCCCGTTTTCACGAGCGTATGCATGTCGGATTCGAAGAAGCGATTGATCGTCGTCGGTGACCGCGTCTTGATCCAACCCGAGGAGGGTGAGGATCGGACGAAGGTCGGGCTGTACCTGCCTGCGACCGCGGTGGACAATCAGGCTGTGCAGGGTGGACAAGTCGTCGCGACTGGGCCGGGGAACGCGGTCTCGGCACCGACCGAACTCGATGACGAGCCTTGGAAGATCGGCGGGGGCGTGGGAGAGCCTCGGTATGTGCCGCTACAGGCCAGGATCGGTGACTACGCCATCTTCTTCCGACGGGCGGCTGTCGAGATTTCCTTCGAGGGAGAGCAATACCTAGTCGTCCCTCAGGCTGCGATCCTCACGCTCGTGCGGGACGCCGAGGACGACGACAGCCTCCCCACTTTTTAGCTCCACAGAGACGACGGAGCTCGAGGTGACGCAGCGGTCCCGTCGCTCGCGGCGGCGCAGATCCAAGCGCGACCAACCCGTCGACCTGTCCCGCTACCGAGCCTTCATACCGGAGTGGGATCGCTTCGTGGCGGCCGCGTCACGCCCGGAGCCGACTGTCTTTCGCGTGCGTGCGGGTCGGGTCTCGGAGACTGAGGTAGCCGAACGCCTGACCGAAGCCGGCTTCACAACGGGCGGGTTGGACGGCATGCCCGGCTTTCGAGAGGTTCTGGCCGCCGAGCGGCCTATCTCCCGCACTTTCGAACATTGGGCCGGGCACATCTATGTCCAGCAGGCTTCGACCGGAGTCGTCGCTCCTCTCCTCGACGTCGAGGTAGGCGACCGCGTACTCGACTTGTGCGCGGCGCCGGGCGGAAAAACGACGCACATCGCAGAGCTCCTGGGAGGGACCGGGTGTGTCGTCGCGAACGAGGTCTCGGAGCCGCGCATTCGGGGTCTGCTGGGAAATATCTATCGGCTGGGGCATACGAACGTCGTGGTATGCGCGGGTGACGGCCGAAGGCTCCCCGAAAGTGCGCTCTTCGACCGGGTCCTGGTGGATGCCCCGTGCTCGGGCGAGGGGACGTTGAGGAGAAGTGGAGGGGCAGCCCCTCGACAATCGAAGTCGTTCTTGCGCTACGTCACGACCACCCAAAGGGCGCTTCTCGAGAAGGCGGTGCGGGTCACACGGCCTGGTGGCATCATCCTCTACGTTACCTGCACGTTCGCTCCGGAAGAGAACGAGGCCGTGGTCTCGAGGGCGCTCCAGGAGCTCCCCGTGGATCTCGTTCCCGTGCGGTTACCGGTCCCACATGCCGGCGGGGTCCTCGACTTCGAGGGTACGAGCTTTGACGCAAGGCTCGAAGGCGCGGCTCGCATTTACCCTCATCACTTCGATTCGGGTGGACTCTTCATTACGAAGCTGGTTCGCTTGGAGGATGGCTCGGGTGGTAGTTCAGGTGGTAGTCCTGACGCGGGGTGGTCCGTCGTGCCCCCGACGTACCAAGATCGCGCGCCTGATTCGGCGTCACACGTAGCAGCCGCGGCACCTGGCGACGGCGAACCCGGGGCGTGGGTGGACGTGGTCCGGGGGATGGCGGAACGCTTCGGAATGGAAGCGTGGCTATCGCGGCACCGGAGCCTTCTCCGAGGAGGGAAGGTGTGGACCCACACCGTAGAGGAGTGGCCGATCGACCTCTGGGAGGAAGGGGCGTGGCGACTCATCTCGGCAGGGGTACGGGGGGTCGACTTCGATTCACGCGGACGGGCGCGCCCGACCAACGATCTCCTACGCATGGCTGGAACGAATGCGACGGAGCGGTGGGTCGACGTCACGGACGACGAGCTCGATCGACTGCTCGTGGGGGAGCCCGTACCGACCTCGATCGACGCACGGGGCCCGATCGCCCTTCGATGGCGGGGGCACACGTGCGGGCGAGGTGCCGTGACACGCGATGGGCTCAAGAGCGAGATCCCTCGCGCTCGTGCGGCGGACCTGCTCAGAGTGCGGACAGACTCCTCGTCGCAAAGTCCCGATCCGTAGGCGCGAGCGGGAGGTCAGGGAGCTGGTCGGAGTCGAACCAGCCGACTTCGTCGTGCTCGAAGAGTTGAGGATCTCCCTCGGCGCGGACCGGGTGAAAGTGGACCTCGAAGTCTGATCCTTCGTCGTGGATCGAGGCGAGGAGCTCGCCCACCTCGGTGACCTCCATCCCGAGCTCTTCCTTCAGTTCCCGTCGGATGGCGACCTCCGTCGATTCGCCCGGTTGGACTTTGCCTCCCGGAAACTCCCACAGACCTCCGTGTCTCTTCCCCTGGGGGCGCCGCGCGAGGAGATAGCGACCGTTTCGTTTCACGACCGCTGCTCCGACTGCGATCACTGCAACCCGATTGCGATGGCCACCGCGATCGAGATCCCCCCGAGGACGACCAGGCCGAGGTAAAGGGGACCGGCGAAGCGCATCCATGCTTCGTAGCGCACCCCGGCCGCGGCTAGGATCGCCATGAGGGCCCCGTTGGTGGGCGTGACGATGTCACACAGCCCAGCTCCGTATTGGTAGGCCAGGACGACGACTTGGCGACTCATGCCGAGCAAGTCTGCGAGGGGCGCGAGGATCGGCATGGTTAGCACGGCCTGTCCGCTCACTGACGGAACGGGCACGTGGAGGAGCGCCTGTCCGAGGATCATCCCGAGCGCGGAAGCAAGCCGCGGAAGATGCTCGAGAGGAGCGAACATCCCGTTTACGATCGTATCGATAATGAGACCCTGCTCGAGCACAGTGGAGATCGCTCGGGCGAAGCCGATTAGGAGGGCGGCGTACGCCATGTCTCGGAAGCCCTTCACATAGGCTTCTGCCGTTCCTTGGATCCCCATTCGCGACAGCAGTCCTACGATGCACCCCATGAGGAAGAAGGCGGCCGACATCTCGTCGAAACCCCATCCCCAACGCTGCATGCCGACGATCATGAGGACGAAGGTCGCGGCGACCAAGAGGAGCACCGTCGTGTCCGTCCCCGTCATCGACTCGCCTAGTGAAGCGTCTTCGTCGCTAGGCTGACCTCGGTTCTGCGCCGCGTACCGCATCGTCATCCCGATCCAAAACGCGAGTGCCAGAATTAAGAAAACGATCCGGAACCCGGCGCCGGACATGAGCGACACTTCTGCGGCTCTCTGCGCGATTTGGACCTGGAAAGGGTTGATCGGACTGAACGCGGAGCCGACGAAAGCAGCCCCCGCGCTCATCGAGACGGCGACGAGTGGAGGAAATCCGAGTCGGGCAGCGAGAATCAGAATCACAGGGATGAGAGGGATGATCTCTTCCTGCATGTTCTGCACGACGCCGCCCATGGCGAAGAAAAGGGAGATCACCGGGACGATGAGCAGATCCCGCCCTCGGAGGGCGTGGACGAGTGACGGGATCGCGCGCCGGAGCGTCCCCGACTGATCGACCACGGTAAAAGCGCCACCGATGAGGAAGACCAGGAAGATCACATCGCCGGCGGCGAGCATTCCCTTGGGCAGAGCGACCATCGCCTCGAAGAGATTCACCGGGGCCGATTCGACAGCGCTATACGTCCCGGGCACCACGAAGGTCCGCCCGTCCGTCGGGTCCACGCGCCGATCGAACTCCCCGGCTGGGAGCAGATAGGTCGCTGCCGCCGCGAGGAGCACACACCCCGTGAGGAGCGCGAGGGGGTGCGGTAGTCGCAGCCGAGATCCTTCAGTCATTTGAGCTCGCCTTGTCGGGGCGTTGGGAGGCGCTGTCTATCGGTCACTCACGGCGCGTCGGCGCGCCGGTAACTTCGCGACACCCACGGTGTTGGTGTCGGCCCCGAACCAAAGGGCGTTCTCTTCCGGATGGAAGAACATGTGCCGCACGGTCCCTCCGCCACTCTCGGGCTGGGTCGTGCTGAAGATCTCTTCGGTGGTCGGGTCGAAACCCACCAGATTGTTGGGCTGAACACCCGTCTCGAAGATCCAGATTCGGTCGGTGTCGTCGGCTAAGATCGCGTAAGGACGTGCTTCCCGCCCACTCGGCAGATCGAACTCTCTTACGTCGCCCGTGACGGGATCGAGCCGTCCCAAGGTGCCGCGCACCCAGTCTCCATACCAGACGATGTCGTCGGAGGTCACGGTCAGGCGACGTGGGAGGGCATCGTCGGGGAGTCTGTAGGTCTCGAGTTCGAACGAGACTGGGTCGACCGTGGCAATCCCATTCGTGTTAAAGAGCGCGATCCAAGGTCGATCGCTCGAGTCCATCTGGATTCCGTATGGACGGCTCGAGCTTCCTCGACGCGACCCTTCGACTTGAGGAGCCTCGACGAGTCGGACCTCCCCACTCTCGGTCCAAAGCTTTCCGATGAAGTTCCCGCCTTGCACGGTGAACCAGATATCACCCTGACTGTCGAACACCAACGTGTGGGGATCTCGAGCCCGGTCGTCCGGCATCATGAACCGTTCGATCTCTCCCGTGGCCGGATCCAGTCGACCGATATGGTGAGCCTCCGCGCCTTCATTGGCCGCGTTCCCCGCGTACCAGACCATGCCCTCGTCGTCGATGATGAGATTGTGGGGACGCACCCCGCCGGTGTCGTACTGGGTAAAGTCTCCGGTCTCAGGGTCGAGCACGGCGATGTAGGCCCCGGCTTGCCCACAGAACCACACACGTCCATCCGGTGCGACCGCCGGGTCCCGAGGTCGTGAATCGGCGTACGGCACGACCCACTCTTCAAGTTCGGGATCATTTGCCGTCTGAGCGTCGGCGGGATGTGGGACGACGACCATAGCAAGTGCCAGCCACAGCCAATTCTTCGTGCGCATGATTCTCTCCTCTGATCTGACCGCGGCCAATGTGGGGCGTGGCCGTCGAACGTGCACGGGCGGTGACGGCGTAAGAGGATGTCGGGTCGCGTCGAGACAAGGCGACCCGTAGCTTCATCCATCCGTAGGGCGTCGTGCGGGTGAGGCGCCGTGTGAGACGGGTGATGGAGTGGTAGATGTGATCCAATCCGACTGTAGTCGGCGCGGTTTTTTGCACCGGTGCGCCTCGTGCGCAGCGCACATCGCGTGGATGTCGGCCTTCGCCCCGCTGGGGTCCCGCCGCCTCTGGGCAGCGCAGGAGCGATTCCCCGTGGTCGCCTCTGAACCATGGGGTCGCATCGAGCGCATCGCGGACGGTGTTTGGGCGTTGATTTCGAACCCGTTGGAAGATCGGACGACGCTGTGCAACGGAGGCATTGTGGCGGGGCGCGACGGGGTCGTCGTGATCGAGGCGTTCGGATCCGATGCAGGTGCGCGATGGATGGCGGAGCAGGCGACGAGGTTGGCGGGCCGCGCTCCTACCCACGTCGTCCTTACGCACTATCACCGTGACCACACGGGCGGGTTGAGAGGAGCGAAGGAGATCGGCGCCCCGGCGATCATGGCGACGCCGCGAACGCGAGATGAGACCCGCCAAAACCGGGATGCACCCAATGACATCCTGAATCGAGCTGCGCCGCTCGACTCCATTCGGCCGACGGAGCTCGATCTAGGCGACCGATCGGTCTTGATCGTGCCACGGCAGGGACACACGGGCTCCGACGTCACGGTGGAGCTTTCAGACCCGGCGGTTGTCTTCTGCGGGGATCTGGTCTGGAACGGGATGTTTCCGAACTACGTCGACGCGACCCCGTCTCGGCTCGGGCAGGCGGTGGAGCTGATCCGGCTGACGGAGGCCGAGACGTACGTCCCGGGCCACGGCGCGATCGCGGATCGTGCGGCGCTCGACGCCTACATCGAAGTCCTGGCACAGGTCGAGGTTGCAGCCCGAGCGGCGCGATCGGAGGGGATGACCGCGTATGAGGCGGGGCGCGCTTTCCGGTTGCCGGGCGAGCTTGCGGAGTGGACCCTCTTCAATGACTCGTATTTCGAGACCGCCATCGGCGCGTGGATGACGGAGCTCGGAGGGGAATGACCGCCTAGGGGCAGCCTTCCCCTCGTTCGAGATACACCACCATCGAAGTCTCCATGCGCGCGAGCACGAATGCGGTTCCTGGGCACCGTTCCTCCAGAAGATCGAGCGCGCCTCGGTGGAGGAGGCCATTTTGCTCGAGCAGCAGGTGATCGACGCCGGTAGATCGCCACATCGCCAACTGCTCTTCGGGTGTTCCCCACATCGGTGTTTCCGGGTCGTCGCTCCGGGGGTCGAACCGGACGCTGGGCGCTACCGTCCAGCCACCGTGAAGGTGCAAGGCCGCCCAGAACTCAGGGGCCCCCACCACCGGGTCGGGCCGCGCGCTCCTTTCGATTGCCGTGACGGAGGCGGCGAGGCGTTCGGCACGGAGGCGGTACGGGGCCGTGGGCCATCCGTCGGCGACTCGATAGGCCGTGACGGTCGCAAAGGAGATCACCCAGAGTGCGCTCGCTACCTGCAGCCCACGTCGCACCGGAACGTGGGTGGCTCGGTAGGCGAGGTCTTTTGCTCCGACGACCAGCGCGGCGACGAGAGGCGCATGCAGGGGAACCAGGAGTCGTCGATCTAGATAGGGCCAAAGCAATAAGACGAGGCTGTACCCCACGATGTACCACGCCAAGATCGGGAATCGTCGGAAGAGGCACACCAGACCCCAAGCGAGTACAGGGGCGACCACGACCGCAGCCCCGGTGATGAGTGGCCCCTGGGCCCCAGGCACGAGCAGTGCGACCGCTCGGCTCGCGACCCCCCATGTGTGTGACGGGAGTAGAGCGATGAAGTCGAGTGGAGCGGACAGGAGTTGCTCGCGTAACCATCCGCCGTAGGGGCCGAGGAGGTCGCGGACACCCTCGGGGATTGTGGCCCCCGCATTCGCCGACCATCGGTTCCATGTGAAGGCAAAGGCGAAGGCAGGTCCCGTGGCCCAAGCGGCGGTCCGCAAGCCGGATCGTATGCCACCGGGTCGCCCTGCGAGCACGAGGCCCAGAGCGGCTGCGATGACGAAGACGATGCCCGCAGTCCGGGTCGCGACGAGCAGGACCGCGGTGACTGCAACACCAAAGAGAGCCGAGTGCGTGAGCTCGCGAGCGGACAAGAGGAGGAAGCCGATACCGAGGAGTGCCAGAGCGAGCGGTTCCGAGAGAGGTATGGCGGCGACCCGCACAAGGTCTGCCGATGCGTACCCCGCCAGCCCGACGACGACGGTCTCGACTGGCGACAGGTCGGCGCGCCGCTGAACGGCCAGGGAGAACGCTGCGGCCCCGCAAGCGAGAAAGAGGAAGTTGAGCGCTGTCGCTGCGAGGGAGACGGCGCCGATCGAGGTGAGCGTCTTCCAGAGCACCGCCAAAAGCGCGGGCCAGGCAGGGGGGAACTTTGCCGCGGGTGGGGAGTCTACGACGCCCTGGTAGGTCAGCCCCTGACCGTCCGCGAGCGCTTTGCCGATGAGCATGTAGACGCCATCGTCGTGCCAGACGCCTGCCGGTATGGGGCGCCACGAAGCTACGCACACACCGAAGACGGCGACCGCGATGGCGAACGGAAGCCACTTCGGCGTGGTCACTCCGGCTTGGCTTCCAAGATGCCGTCAATCCGGATGAGTACATCCTCGAGGTGAGCCCGTGTCACGCGATGACGGATTCTACGCACGGCTGTGTCTACCTCTCGCCGGAGTCCAATGAGCTGCGCCCGGAGGAGCGGGCGGATGTCGGAGCGGCTCAGGTTAGGCGCTGGGCCCTGGAAGGGATTCCCCTCCGGTTGCTCCGTCATCAGCTGCTCGAAACGAGCGAGGTACGCACGTTGGAGCGCTCGGCGGTATCCGTCCATCGCCGACACCGACGAGAGGTCACCCCACACCCCGGACCGGACGTCGTCGAGAAAGTCGACCAGGGGGTACGCTACCGAAGGGTACGTCGCCTCCAACTCGGTGAGCATGTCGAGACGTCTCGGATCGATGAGGCGGTTCAAGATCGCGGCTTGTCGGGACTGCACCGCTCGGAGACCTCCTGTGGAGGGCCCGATTCGGTCGAGGATCGCAGGGTCGTTGAGCCACGTGGGGGCGTCGAAAACCTCCCGAGTGAGCCATGCAACCGCTGCTTCTTGCCGCGCCCGAGGCACGGCCTCGTAGACGATCCCTCCTTGATCGGCCGTCTTCAAATCGATGTGGACCCCCGCAACGAGTGTCAGCACATGCCCCACGTATCGGTTCCACTGAGAAAGGGCCTCCCCGTAGACTTCCCGGAGGTCCCCGTAGTCGTCCCCCGGTCGGGTCGTCCAATCGATCAGATTGGGCACGATCCGGCGCAGATTGTCCATCCCGTAGCTGCTCGACAGCACAGGATCGTCGCCCATGTCTTCGGTTTGTGCTCGTGGGTCCGTCGCTCCGAGTCCACCTTGCGGGAGGTACTTGTACATGCGGTCGTCCGCTCGTTCGACGATCCACTCGTCCAACGTGCTCTTCTCGTCCGCCGGAGTGTCGACTCCCGGGATGACCCGGTAGCCCCAGTTCACGGAGTACAAGTCGTACGGCCCGATACGGCGGAGAAAGTCTTCGGGGCGGAGGCCGTCTCCCGGCTGAGCGATGTAGTTCTGGCGAGCGTAGTCCATGATGGTCGGCGCGACGCCCATCCGACTCGCGAACGTCTGGGATCGGAGAGAATCCGTCGGGAATGCAGAGCTTGCGACCATGTTGTGCGGCAGGCCGATCGCGTGACCGATCTCGTGGGTGATGACCTGCTCCATCGCCTCCGCCATCAAGGCGTCGCTGATCGGTAGACTCCGGGCATCGGGGTTCGCCGCGCCGGTCTGCACCACCATCCAATTTCGGTACGACCGCATGTGGTTGTGATACCACACGATGTCGCTCTCGATGATCTCACCGGTTCGGGGGTCCGAAGTGCTGGGGCCCTGAGCGTTACGGGTGAGCGATGCGGACCAGCGCACGACCGAAAAACGAACGTCTTCGGGGTCCCACTCGGGATCCTCTTCCGGCGACGGCGGATCGAGGGCGCGGACGGCATTCCGGAATCCGGCGGCCTCGAAGGCCTGGTTCCAGTTTTCGACCCCCCGTCGGACCGCGCCGCGCCACTGTTCGGGAGTCGCCGGATCGATATACCACGTGATGGGCTTGACCGGTTCGACGACTTCCCCGCGAGCGTACGCGATCGGGTCACTCGGCTCCAGGCGCCACCGACGGATAAAGGTCTCCGTTGCCGCCTTCTGTTCGTCGAGACCGTAGTTGACACGCTCGACCGTGAAGTATCCGACGCGTGGATCGGCGTGCCTTGGTTTCATCGGATCGGCGGGGAGCAGCACGAGCGACTGGTTCATCTCCATAGAGATGGTGTTGGCTTGCGCGTCCGAGGGAGGGGCCGCGGCTTCGTAGGTGAGCGTGTGGCGTACGTTCACGTTCAAAGGATAGCTACGGACCCTGGTAATGAAGCTCCTGTCTCCGTCGAGACGCCGGACCTGATAGTTCCTGCGCTGCGCCGGTCGGAGTCCCGACAGCGCGGGGGTGTCTCCCTCGAAGAAGTCGGTCACATCGACGACGGACGAACCGTCCGTCGGCCCGCGGACTTCGACCTCGAAGGACGCCAAGATGGGAGCGAAGTAGTTCGAGCGGACGGATTGAGCGATCGCGAGGGTGTCGTCCGCGACCGCTTCACCACTGTATGCCCGAAGGAGCACTCGATCTCCGACACGTTCGAACCGCACCATTTGGCGGTTCACGGCGGCTCCAGCTGGGAGAAAGCCGCCCATTCCGGCCTGTACCCCCGCGACCCGGCTTATCAGGAGCATGTCCCGCCCGAGGAGGGAATCCGGAATCTCGAAACGGACCTCGTCGTCCGACTCGATGACCGTGAAGAGCCCTTCATCCAGTGAGGCGTCCTCCACCAGCTCCGCGTATCCATCGTCCCGCGACGACCCCTCTTCAGACGGTGCGGGAGGTGGCGGAGGGGATGATGAGCAGGCGAGCGCGAACAAGGCCGGCGCTAAGTAGGCCAGCTTGGGGACGAACGTCATCGTGACCCTTCCCAGATGGGTTGAAGTCACTCCGCCGGCGAGACCCTCGCTTCGGTCGGGAGTGAAAATAGGTGGAGCGTGACGAGCCCTGCGATGAGCACCAGGAGCGCGACGACCCAGAGTCGCCCCGCGAGTACGACAGTGCTCGCCCCGATGAACACCCAAAGGACGGAGACCGACGCGGTCCGCACGCCCGAAGAGATTACGCCGCGCTCCCGGTAGTCGCGCAGGTATCGACCGAAGTATCGGTTTTCATGGAGCCACCGTTCGGCCCTAGTTGAACTCCGAGCGAAGCACCAGCCAGCCAGGAGAAGAAAGCATGTGGTGGGCCAGAGCGGGACGAAGACCCCAATGACGCCCAGTACCACACTCGTACTCCCGATCCCGAAGTATGCGGCCCGGCGAAAGGGACCGGGAAGTCGATCGACAGCCCGCTCTGCGGACTCGTGATCAACAGGACAATCGGGCGTCGTCGACATGCAGTCAGATACGGAGACTAGGGGAGCAAACGGAATCTACGTCGAGCGACCCCAACGCGGAATCCGTCGCTCACCGGCCGGCGTGTCCGTACTCCTCACGAAGCGTACTCTTTTGCACCTTCCCCGTGGCGCCCATCGGAAGCTCGGAGACGAATCGGATTTCGTCGGGGAGCTGCCACTTGGCGAGGGTGGCCGAGAGGTGCTCGAGGATCTCCGTGTCGGACGGCCGACCACGCGGGCCGGCGACCGCGATCAGCATGGGCCGTTCTCCCCACTGCTCATCGGGTACCCCGATCACTGCCGCCATCGCGATGTCAGGGTGCGACATCGCCTCATTCTCAACGTCGATCGAGCTAATCCATTCGCCGCCCGACTTGATGAGATCCTTCGTCCGATCGGTGATCTGCATATAGGATTGCGAATCGATGGTTGCGACATCGCCGGTCGGAAACCACCCATCCGGCGTGAGCGTCTCGTCTTCGGAGCCAAAGTACCCGTCGGTCACCCAAGGTCCTCGGATCTGCAGCTCGCCAAAGGCCTCTCCGTCATTCGGGAGTACGCCTGAATCGCCCACGATCCGGAGCTCGACTCCGTATGGGGGACGTCCTTGTTTCGTCTGAAACGCGGAGCGCGCCTCCGCGGGCATGGTGCGATGTTCGGACAGTAGGGTGTTTACGGCGCCGAGCGGACTCGTCTCCGTCATGCCCCAGCCATGCCTGAACTCGATCCCGAAGTCGTCTTCGAGTGTGGAGATCAACGATGGTGGCGACGCGGCCCCTCCCAGGAGGACCATCTGGAGGGCAGGTGGGGCGTGCCCACCCCGCTCCTTCCAATGTCGAACGAGGCTCAGGAAGACTGAGGGTACCCCCGCGCACATGCTGACCTCCTCGGCCTCCATCAGCTCGGTCAAGGAGGCCGCGTCCATCTTCGCTCCCGGCATCACGACCTTCGCTCCCGTCGCTGCCGCGGCGTACGGCAGTCCCCAGGCGCACGCATGGAAAAGCGGGACAATGGGCAACACAGAGGATCCTCGACCGAGGTCGAAGACGTCCGGAAGGGCTACCCCCAACGCGTGTAGCACCGTGGATCGATGGCTGTACAAGACGCCCTTCGGATGTCCGGTCGTACCCGACGTGTAGCAAAGCGCCGCCGCGTCTCCTTCGTCCATCGTCGGCCACTCGATTTCGGTCGACTCCTCGGAGATAAACCTTTCGTAGGAGATGGCGTTGGGTAGCGGGGTGTCTGGCATGTGTGGTTCGTCGGTAAGGACGACGTACCGCTCGACGCACGAGAGGCGCTGGTGGACGGCTTCGAGGAGGGGGACGAAGGTCAGATCCGCAAGGAGGATCCGGTCTTCCGCATGTGTGACGATGAACTCGAGTTGCGTCGGGTGGAGTCGCGGGTTGAGGGTGTGACATACGGCGCCGATCCCCGAGATCCCGTAGTAGGCCTCCAAATGGCGTTGAGTGTTCCATCCGACGGTCCCGACCCGGTCACCTTTCGCGATGCCGTGTCGCCGCAAGGCGTGCGCGAGCCGCGCTGATCGATCTCGGACGTGACCCCACGTCGACGTGTGGATGGGCCCCTCGACCGTCCGGGTCACGACGGCTTGATCGTGATGCACCGTCCCAGCGTGCTCAACGAGGGAGGAGATCAGGAGTGGGTGCTGCATCATCTGGCCCCGCATGGCACCCCCTGTGCAATCCGTGCTAACTCTGACTCGCCAAGCTAGATCTCTGAGCGAGTCGCAGCTATCGGTGGTCGGCCCCATGGGCACCATCCACATCACGACGTGAGATGACAATGACGATGAAGACCCTGCTGGACGAGATGACATGGCCCGAAGTAGCGGCGGCGATTGAGGCCGGCCGTACGACCGTGGTCATCGCGGTGGGCGCGATCGAGCAGCACGGCCCCCACCTACCCTTGCTGGTCGATGCCGTACGGGGAGATCGATTGGCGGTCGAGGTCGCGGCGCGACTCGGGGGTGCGCTTGTCGCCCCCACCATCCGGGTAGGCTGTTCGGAGCACCATATGGGTTTCGCCGGCACGATTACCCTTCGCCGGGCCACGCTCGAGGCGATCTGTCTCGACTACGCCGTGAGTCTGTCTAGGCACGGCTTTGAGCGCCTATGCTTCGTGCCGTCCCATGGCGGAAACTTCGGCCCTCTCGCCGATATGCTCGACGATCTTCGTGCGGCCGTCGGGACGGAGTGTCGGGTAGATGCGTACACCGACTTGGTGGGCTTCATGCATCTGTGGAAGAATGCGGTGAAGACGGTCGCGCCTGAGTTGACCGACCGCGTCGGGGGACACGCTGACCTCGCGGAAACCTCGGAAATGCTGACGCTCCGTCCCGACCTCGTCCGGCGCGATCTGGCTGTGCAGGGACATATGCAAGATTTCGACGATGCTCTCGCCGCTCGCATCTTCAACGAAGGGTTCAGGGCCGTTACTCCGAACGGGATCCTCGGGGACGCGCGGGGAGCGACCGAAGAGATCGGCGATGCGTGCATGGCCTTCGCGGCCGATGGCATCGTGGCTGTGCTGAACGGCTAGTCGTTAAGCCCCAAGAGGGGGTCGGTCACACCGAGTACGTGCACGGCTACCAGCCCGAGAACGCCCACGACCAGTAAGTAGTAGATGGTCGGCAGAATCGTCTTCCGGATGGTCGAACCCTCTTTGCCCAGGAGGCCGACCGTCGCGGAAGCGGCGACGACGTTGTGGATGGCGATCATGTTCCCGGCGGCGGCTCCAACCGCCTGTAGCGCCACGATCATCACCGTGGACATAGCCAGGCGCTCCGCTACTCCGTACTGGAAGGCCGAGAACATCAGGTTACTCACCGTGTTCGAGCCGGCGATAAATGCGCCGAGTGCACCCGTGGCCGGAGCGAAGAATGGCCAGACGGCCCCCACGTTTCCTGCGACCCACTCCGCCATGACGAGGGGCATTGAAAGAAGCTCGGCCCCATTCACATCCGAGTTGATGTACACGCGGACCATCGGGACCGTGAAGACGAGCACGACGCCGGCGCCCACGAGCACCTTGCTCGACGATCGAAAGGCGTCGACGAGGTCTGAGGCCTCCATGCGGTGAAACAGAGCGGTGAAGAAGACCACGACGATCAGTACGAAGCCAGGTAGATATAGAGGGGTCGTCGAAGCGGAAATGCCTGACCCGAGAATGTCGGTCCATGAGATGACGAGCGCCTGAAGCCATGGTCCGATCATGACGTCGACACTCTCCCCGCCGGGGAGAGGCACGCTCCGGAGCCTCGTAAGCACGAGAAGTAACCCCAAGAGCGCATAGGGGGCCCAGGCGGCCCACGCAGAGATGCCTCGACCCTCCGAGACGTCCGCCATCTCGTCTTCGAGGCCTGACGCCCATCCCGCCTCCCAATCGCCGCGGGGCGGGAAGTCCCAGCGGTCTTTGGGAAGGAGGAAGCCGTGACGGGCTGCCACAACCACGATGGCGAGGCCGACGGGAGCGCCGAGCAGAGAGGGGAACTCCGGACCGAGGAATGTGCCGAATAGGACGTAGGGGACGGCGAACGCGGCCCCTCCGAAGAGGCTGAATGGGAGGATCGACAGACCTTCCGTCCACGATTTTCGTGCCCCGAAGAAGCGCGTCAACATCACGATCATCCACGTCGGGATCAGGACACCGGCGATGGCGTGTAAGATCACCACTTTCGCGGTCACGGCTCGTAGGTAGTCCGGAAGGGTCATCCCGGCATCGGCGAGAGTGGCAGAGAACGACTCACCCCCGAGTCCACCGGATATCCCGACGAGCACCGGCGTGCCCACGGCTCCGAATGTCACCGCAGTACTCTGAATCATCATTCCGAGCATGACCGCGGCAGCGGCGGGGAAACCCAGAGCGACCAAGAGTGGAGCCGCGACTGCTGCAGGCGTTCCGAAGCCCGCGGCCCCCTCGATGAACGACCCGAAGAGCCACGCCACGATGACGACTTGAACTCGGCGGTCGTCGCTGATTCCGCCGAAGGAGCGTCGGATCGCCGCCACACCGCCAGACCGTTCCAAAGTGTGGAGCAAGAGGATTGCTCCGAAAATGATGAAGAGGAGGTCGAAGGTGAGAAAGAGGCCCTGAATCGATGCCGCGATGATTCGCGTTGCAGACATCTGCCACGCGAGTGCCGCGATCAATACGGCCGCGGCGTAGGCCGCGGGCATCGCCTTTTTGGCCGGGATCTGCAGCCCGACGAGGAGAACGCCGCCGAGGGCAATCGGTAGGAGGGCAAGCAGCGCCTGGACTCCGAGGCTCATCTCTTCATCCTGGTAGAGGCCGTGAAGGCACGACTAAAAGGGTACGTCGAGGGCGCCGCACAGGTACTTCACCAAGGGCACTCCGGCTCGGAACTTCGAGGCCAACTCCTTCGGGAGATCATCGGAGGTCGCGAACTTTTGGGTCGCGTCCTGGACGCCGATGAAGTCCTTCCTTCTGAGGTCTTCGATCAGGGGGTGATCAGGGTCGACTCCTTTGGGTGCCCGCTTCAGCGAGTCTCCTCGGAGCGAAAAGACGCCGGTGAATTTCTTGCCCCGCGATGCCCTCTTCCATCCTGCGGGGTCGTCGAGGATACGCTGACGGATCGCCTTCAGGGCCGGCCCCTGGGGATGCCATATGCCGAGAGCGACGAAGACCTCTCCAGGCCCGACGTGGAAGTAGAACCCCGGCGCGTAGGCATCCTTGGCCCTCTCGTGGCGGAAATGGATGCCCGCCGCCGTCTTGTAGGGCGTCTTGTCCTTCGAAAAGCGTGTGTCTCGGTAGATGCGGAAGAGAGACCGCGGCGTCGCCGTGAAGTGAGGACTGATCTTCGCGAGATGAGGCGCGATGTCTTCGATCAGCCGGAGCGCGGGCGCTTTGACGTCGGACTCGTACCGATGCTTGTGGTCGGCGAACCAGGCTCGGTCGTTGTTCTCCTTGAGCTCCTTGAAGAAGCTGAAGGTCTTGCGACTGAAATACTCTCGTGTGGCCACAGCCATCCTCCCCTCTCTCCGGTGCGATCAGGAGAATGGATGCTATGGCGTCGCACGCCGCCAGGCCCGTTCGACCGACGCCGAGGTGGATGCTACGGGTAGAGCCGCTGCGTGCTCCATCCGTCACGGTCTCGCGAAAAGACGATCCGGTCGTGTAGACGATCGAGTCGGCCTTGCCAGAATTCGATGACTTCTGGGCGGAGTCGGTACCCGCCCCAGTGAGACGGTAAGGGGACTTCGTCCCCTTCGAACCGCTTCCGAGCGTCCACGAGTCGCGACTCCAGGACCGAGCGGTCCGAAAGGGGTTCGCTTTGGCGAGAAGCCCACGCACCCAGTCGACTACCTCGCCCGCGAGTTTTGAAATACGCGAAGCTTTCTTCCTCCGAGATCCTCGAAACCGATCCGGTCACCCTCACCTGGCGCTCATGGATTGCCCAATGGAAGCCTAGAGCTGCCTGTGGATTCGCTTCGAGCTCGCGAGCCTTTCGCGATCCGTAGTTAGTGAAGAAGACGAACCCCGCCTCGTCCACCTGCTTGAGAAGAACCATCCTCACGGACGGAGCCCCGTCCGGGGTGGCGGTCGCCAGCGACATCGCTTCGGGGTGGACGATGCCCGATTCGGATGCGGATTCGAACCACTCGTGGAAGAGTTCGATCGGATCCGCTCGATCGACAGCCTCCGAAAAGCCCGTCGAGATCCCCTTTCCGAGAGTAAGAACGGTCTTGATCGACGATTTTAGTGACATGGGGCTGTCGCGTCTGCCGTGGGTCGCTCCCCCTCCATGGGGGACCTCCATGATCGCGCTTCGCGCTCCTTGCCTCCACCCCCGGGGTACTCCTCTGCGGGTTGACCGGTCCGGTAGTATGAAGCCCCATTTAAGAGATGGAGAATGAAATGACCACGAAGACTGTTCATGTGCCGTCCATTAGCTGTGGGCACTGCACGAGCACGATCGAGCGAGAGATCGGGGCACTGCCGGGAGTGGCGGCGGTGGAGGCGAGCCAAGACCAGAAGCGGGTAACGATCACGTGGGACCCGGACGCGACCGACTGGCGAGTGATCGAGTCCGAGATGACCGAGATCGATCACCCGCCCGAGGATGCGACTGAGTGAAGGAGACCCAGGCCACGCTCCCGGTTACGGGGATGACGTGCGCCAACTGTGTCGCGACGGTGGAACGGACGCTTCGCCGCACTGACGGGGTCAGCGACGCTCAGGTGAACTACGCGTCCGAGCGGGCTTCGTTGACCTTCGATTCCGATGTGGTGTCTCTGGACGACATCGCATCGGCGATCGAACGGGCCGGGTACGGGGTGATTCGGGTCGAAGAGGGGCTCGACCTGGAATCGGAGCACGCGGCAGCTCGAGAGGATGAAGCTGTCCGCCAAGGTAGGCTCGTCGGGTGGGGGCTCGTTTTCACCGTGCCGCTCTTCCTATGGAGCATGTCGAGAGATTTCGGTTTGCTCGGCGCTTGGGCGCACGCTCCTTGGGTGAACTGGTCGTTGCTCGCCCTGGCCACGCCGGTGCAATTCTGGATCGGCTGGGACTTCTATCGGAGTGCATGGAACGCCATCACCAACGGCGCGGCCAACATGGACGTGCTCGTGGCGATGGGATCCTCGGTCGCCTACTTCTACTCCCTTGCCGTCACCCTTCTTCCGGATCTTGCAGGCGCTGAGGGAGCGCACGTGTACTTCGAGACGTCGGCCCTGATCATCACTCTGATCAAGCTCGGAAAGTGGCTCGAAGCGAGAGCGAAAGGAGAGACGGGATCGGCGATCCGCGAGCTCCTCGACTTGCGACCGGCCGTTGCGTTTCGGGTGGGACCCGACGGCGAAGAGGAGGTGCCGACCTCGGAAGTGGTCGTTGGAGACCAACTGCTCGTGCGGCCTGGCCAGCGGGTACCGGTGGATGGTGTGGTCGTGGAGGGTCGCGCGACTCTAGACGAGAGCATGCTTACAGGGGAGAGCATGCCCGTCGAGAAGGAAGTGGGAGATCCCGTGGTTGGGGCCACGGTCAACCAGGCTGGGGCCTTTCACATGCGGGTCACCCGCGTCGGCGAGGAGTCGACGCTCGGGCAGGTCGTGCAACTCGTGCGCGAAGCACAGGGGAGTCGGGCTCCGATCGAACGCCTCGTCGATCGGGTGTCTGCCGTCTTCGTACCTGTTGTGATCGCGACGGCGGTGGTCACGTTCGTGATCTGGTGGCTCGTCGTGGATGCTGGCTTCCAGGCGGCCATGGTTCGCTTCGTGGCTGTCCTCATCATCGCATGCCCGTGTGCGCTCGGACTTGCCACGCCGACTGCGGTGATCACAGGCACCGGGCGAGCTGCTCGGCGCGGGATTCTCTTTCGTACAGCGGAATCGCTCGAGCGAGCCGAGTCCGTCGTTGCGGTGGCGTTCGACAAGACCGGGACGCTCACGGTCGGCCAGCCGACGGTCCACGAGGTGTGGACGACGGAGGGATGGACCCAACGTGAGGTGCTGGGGATGGCGGGGTCCGTCGAGCGTTACTCGGAGCACCCTATCGCGAACGCGATCGTAGAAGCGGCCGAGCGGGAAGGGGTGGAAGTCGCCGAGCCTTCGGACTTCGAGTCGGTTCCCGGCCGTGGCGTCTCGGCGCGCGTGAGCGGGCGGGAGGTTGTGGTCGGGACCCGTAGCTTTGTGGCGGATCGCGTCGAGGGCGAGTCCCTCGGTGCGGTGACTCCGGAGGCCGCGCGGATCGAGGCCGATGCCCGGAGTTGCATCTGGGTCGCGGTGGATGGGTCGGTCGCGGCGTTGATCGCTGTGGCGGACCGCATCCGCGAGAACGCGGCCGAGGCTGTCACCTCACTCCGCGATCGCGGTATTCGGGTCGCCATGATCACCGGAGATGCGCGGAGGGTCGCGGAGTCCGTGGGCGGGAGCGTCGGAGTCACGGACGTGATCGCCGAGGTCCTCCCAGCGGGGAAGGCCGACGCGATCGCCCGCCTCCGGTCGGAGAGCGTTGGCTCGGTGGCGATGGTGGGAGACGGGATCAACGACGCGCCGGCTCTCGCCGCCGCGGACGTCGGCATTGCCGTTGGCGGCGGGACGGACGTCGCGATCGAGAGTGCGGACATCGTTCTGGTCAGGGATGACGTTCGGCGGGTGGCCGAGGCGTTGGCCTTGGGGCGGTGCACGATGCGCACCATCCGCGAGAATCTGTTCTGGGCCTTCGGCTACAACGTGGCTCTGATCCCTGTCGCGGCGGGCGTGCTTTACCCGATTGAGGCGTTGCCGATGATGCTGCGAACGCTCCACCCTGTGCTCGCAGCCGTGGCGATGGCGTTCAGCTCCGTCTCTGTACTCGGGAACAGCCTTCGCCTTAGGACCCGACCCTGTGATTGACTTCGCGGAAACTCTAGTACGTCGAGGGTCGTAGTGCGGGCATGATCACGATTGCAAAGAGAATTGTCCGCGTCATCCTGAGTTGGATCCTGCATCGACGCTGAGCTCGGCTTACCCTAGTTCGAAGCGACCTGGGCGAGGGTATTCCGTAGGCGCTCGGTGAGTACTCGGTAGACGCCGCGAGCAACGACCGGGTTCTGCTCGATGACTCGATCAAAGGAGTCCCGGTCGAGGGACAGAAGGGTTGTCGCTTCGGATGCGGTCGCGGTCGCGGATCGAGATTCGCGATCGAGGATGGCCATCTCACCGAATCCCTCTCGAGGTCCGAGTGTCGCGAGCTTCGTCGCCCCGCGGCTGATGATGACGGACCCGGTGACGACCATGTAGAAGGCGTCGCCCTCGTCCCCGTGTTCGAAAATGACCTCGTCCTTTTCCGCGTGGCGCACTTCGGCCAACGCCGCGATTCCGGCGAGGTCGGACCCAGGGAAGTTCCGGAAGAATTCTGATCCTTTCAGGATCATGACCTTCTCGATGAGTGGCATCATGGCTTCGGTACCTTGTTCTTCTTTGGATCGACCGGGCGCGGTGATTTCGTCGTCCCGTCCCAAATAGTGGAGCGCGAGCGCTTTCGGCCACCAGTCGTCTTCGTCGAGTAGCGACTCGGCCGGCGCGCGCGAGATCTTGGGGGCCTCGGTCAGGAGCTCGAGCACACGCGGGAGAGGCATTCCTTCCGCGACCACGTCGAGAAACGGCATGATCAGCTCGGAGCTGGGCCCCGAAACCGTGCCTTCGAGAAGCTCGAGAGCGTTACTCCGGCGAGCCGGATTGTCGCTCAACAGAGCCTGGGCGATCGTCTTGATCCGACCGGCGTCGTATGAGAGCGTGAGGATCTTGAGTACCCGATGGACGGAGCGCTGATGGAGTCCGTGAAGTTCGCCGGCGACGAACGAGTCTCTCGGACCCTCGGCTCCCTCCCGGATCAGTGCCGAGACGGCGGCAAAAAGAAGGCCCTTCCGCATCTCTTCTTTCAAGACGTGCCGCAGCGGAGGCTCCTCGATTGCGCCGATGGACGCCGCGGAGCGCATTCGACTCAAGGAGTGGAGTGCGGCCGGGCCCAACGCCGGTTCGTTCACGAGTTCGACGAGAGCGTCACGGGAAGCCGGTTCGTCGATGGTCGCGAGTGCGGTCACGACGGTGCGCCGAAGGGGCAGTGGTAGCTCTCGGCGCTGCAGTACCGCGGTGAGGATCTCCACGCTGCCGGAGCCGAGTTGGGCGAGCGCCTCGAGGGCGGCCGGTCGCACCGGCGGATCCTCGATCGCCTCCGTAAGTGCGGCCGCCCGGTCGGTGAGACAAAGATCTCCGATGGCTTGAGCGCCCACGATACGGTTCTCTGCGTCCGATGATGTGAGCAGGCGATCCAAAGACGGTGCGGCTTCGTCCCACTCTAACCGATGCAGGGCCACGACGGCGGCTCGGCGGACTCCAGGATCGTCATGCTCGAGGAAGCCGGCGAGCTTCTGGGGTTCCACACCTCCGACTTTGCCAACGCTGTCCAGAATAGACGCGAGCACGTAGGGAACGTCTTCCTCGACGAGCCGAGACGCTACGGCGACCCCTGACGCGAAATCAAGGGGTGCGTCGATGCGCCCGAGCACAGCGGCCGCTTCGGAACGGACCTCGGGGACTCCATGGCTCATCAACTGGACTAACCGGGGAAGCGCGTCCTCCGGAGGGAGTTGTTCGAGCATGGTGGCCGAGAAGATCACGACGGTGGGCTCGGAGTCGGCGAGCCCACGGTCGATGATCGACAACGTGCTCTTGTCGACGACGAGAGGGATGTGTTGCAGTTCCGAGAGGTCGACCGCGTGACGGGTCAGCGCCGACTCGAGGGCGCCCATGTACCGTACCCGGTGACGGGTGTAAGCGACCACGGCGACCATGGCTGAAAGAACCGTCGCGACCGGGAGGAGGTGAGGTCGGCTGGCGAGGGTGAGCGCTATTGCGCCACCGGTTGCCTTCGACATCGGTCGGAGGACACCCCCCAGCGTGGCCAGAGCCGCGCTCTTCACCTGACTAGGGAAGGGGAGGAGTGAGACCTGCTCCACCGGTTTCTGGAGCGAGAATTGGAGGATGTCGTCGAGCGCTTGAGCGACGATCAACATGCTCAGGCCACCGAAGACCGCGGCTCCACTCGTAGCGAGCACAAGGGCACCCCCGTGGAGAATCGCCGCGAAGGAGACACCGTATTTGGGGAAGAGCACCCTCGAAGCCCACAGTTGGAGGACCAGAGTGCCTGTTCCGACGGCGGCGGACATCAGGCCGTAGATCGCGGTAATGCGGTCCCTGTCGTAGAGCTCCTGAAGCACGAACTTGAGCTGGAGATCGATCAGCGTCCCGGTCACCGTGAGCGCGACGAGACCAGCGGCCATCAGACGTAAGAGGGCGCTTGAGCGAACGGCCTTGAAGCCTCGTCCCGACCGGGATAGGAACGCGGCAAAGGAGTGCTGATCGTCGCCTGAATTCTCCGGTTCCCTCGTTGGCTCGTCCGTCAGCCAGAGGAGGGGAGCTGCACTGACCAGGAGTGCCACGGCCACCAAAAGGAGATTGGACGTACCGATGCGAATGGCCGCTGGAGCCACGGTTGCTCCGCCCAGGATCGCACCGATCGAGGCACCCACGCCGATCATCGGCAGAAGTCGCTTGGCCTGCCTTCCGGTCAGCATGCTGCTGGCGTAGTCCCAGGCGTGCGTCAGGAGCAAGACCTGGACCGTGGAGAGCCAAAGGTAGACGACGAATGCGCTCCGCGGGTTCAGCTCGAAGAGCGTACGACACGCCAGTACTGAGAGGCTGAGTACCCCGGTGAGCCAGACGGCCAGCGTTCGTCGGTCCGTCCCACCTACGGCCCCGGTAAAAATGACGGCGACGCCTGCGGTCAGGATCGCACCGAGGATGATCGCATAGGGGATGAGTTGCGGTTCGTAGACTGACAGGAACAGCCCGTTCTTCGCCGCCGAAAGGACGGTCGTGTTGGCGGTGTTGAGCAGCAGAAACCCGGCCATCGTGTAGAAGGCCCGACCTTCACCACCACGGAGGTTCAGCGCTCGTTCGAGCTTCCGCTGGTTGAAGGGCATTCTGGCGGTCTCTCGGGGGCGGACAGGGCGGGAGGGTGCCGTAGGAGCACCCTGCGCCGGAACCGGTCAATGACGCACGGGAAGCTTCACGGAGCAGAACGAGTAGGCAACCCGAGCGGGCACCGCGTTGCCGGGCAACGATACGGAGCTACCTTCGCTCACCGTTCGGGACACGAGCGGATTCGGGCACACTGGGATCGCCGGAGGTGGGAAGTGATACGGAGTCTGAAGAGGACGTTACTGGCTGGCCTGAGCGTCCTGGTGGCGGCGGCGTGTCAGGAGGCTGGACCGGAGAACCCGGCGGAATTGGTGCTCACGAACGGGAAGATCGTGGCGGTGGACGGGGCGGGGACCGAGGTGGAAGCGCTGGCGTCGCGGGGAGGGCGAATCGTCGCGATGGGCTCTTCAGCGGACGTCGCCGCCCACATTGGGCCGACCACTCGGGTCTTGGATCTGGATGGTCGCCTCGCGATCCCGGGCTTAATCGAAGGACACGCGCACTTCATGGGGGTTGGTCAGTCGTCGCTCCAGCTCGACCTAATGAGCGTGCGGAACTGGGACGAAGTCGTCGCCATGGTCGGCGCCGCGGTCGCAGATGCGGACGCGGGCCAGTTGATCACCGGGCGTGGCTGGCACCAAGAGAAGTGGGACGCGAGGCCGGAGGGAGCGATCGACGGGATGCCTCGTCACGAGACCCTCAGTGCCATCTCGCCCGATAATCCCGTCATCTTGACCCATGCCAGTGGGCACGCGACGTATGCCAACGCAAGGGCCATGGAGATTGCGGGGATCACCTCCGAGACACCAGACCCGGACGGGGGCGAGATCGTCCGCGACGAAGACGGCAACCCGATCGGCGCTTTCCGCGAGACCGCCTCCGGACTCTTGTCGCCCGCTCGCCGCAGTGCGACCGAGCCAGATCCGGAGCGCGTGGCTCTGCTGGCACAGGAAGCCGCATTCGAGAACGGGATCACCTCGTTCCAGGATGCCGGGTCGAGTTGGTCGACCGTCGACCTGTGGAGGTCCCTCGTAGATGCGGGCCAGCTCAAGATCCGACTGTACGCAATGATCCGGTCGAATCCCGAGTCGCTCGCCGCCAACCTCGCCGACTATCGCACTGTGGGGTATGGATCCGACCGACTCACGGTGCGTGCGATCAAGGTGTCGATCGACGGCGCCCTCGGTTCGCATGGAGCTTGGCTTCTCGAGCCGTACGACGACTTGCCCGAGAGCGCGGGCCTCAACACGACTTCAATCGAGGACGTGGTTCAGACGGCGGATCTCGCCATCGAGCACGACTACCAGTTCAACGTCCACGCCATAGGCGATCGGGGCAATCGTGAGACTCTCGACATCTTCGAGGCCACCTTCGAAGAGGCGGGGCCGGCCGATAGGAGGTGGCGGATCGAACACGCGCAGCATCTGCACCCCGACGACATCCCTCGGTTCGGACAACTCGGCGTCATCGCTGCGATGCAGGGCGTGCACGCGACGTCGGACGCCCCGTGGATCGAGCCGAAGCTCGGCGAAGAACGGGCCGCGCAAGGTGCTTACGTGTGGCAGGACCTCCTTCAGTCCGGCGCAATCATCGTGAACGGGACCGACGCTCCGGTCGAGCATATCTCCCCCATCGCCAGCTACTACTCGAGCGTGTCGAGACGGCCGGCCTCGGGGCCAGTCTTTTTATCCGGACCAGAGAATGAGTCGGATGGAAGCCCTCCGCTCATACACCATCGACGCGGCGTACGGCGCATTCGAAGAGGAGATCAAGGGTTCGCTCGAGCTCGGAAAGCTGGCCGACATCACCGTTCTCTCCCGAGATATCCTCACGGTCGACGAGGAGATGATCCCTGGTACGGAGATCGTGTATACCATCGTGGGTGGCGAAGTCGTCTTCGAAGGGGGACAGTAGCGCAATGGATACCACGGCAGACGGTGAGCAGCCGCCGGAGATCTACGCGAACATCCCGGACATTCTCGCGATCATCGAGAGTGCCAAGGCGCGCGGTGGGGTGGAGGCGTTGGAACGTTTCATCGCCAAGGCCCTCCCCGATGCCGAGCCCCAAGAGGTTCAGGACGCGGGTGCTGTGGCCCTCGAGATCATCGAGTCCATTCCGGTCTTCCTCGCCCGTGCCCGACAGGAAGCGGACGAGAGATCGTTGTCGACCATTGGTCGGGCCGCTGTTGGACCACGCGGAGCGCTACTACCTACAGCCGATGGACCTCATCCCTGAGATGACCCAAGGATTGCCCGGCCTCCTAGACGACTCGTACCTGGTGATCCGCTTCATCCAACACCTCGACAAAGGGCCCGAAGAGTTCCTCGACTGGGACTTGGAGTATCCCCGCTCACTTCCTGAGTCGCCTCATGGGGCCGGTCGTGACCCAGCGCCTCGATCTGATGGCGGCTCAAGCCGTTCAGGACGTGTCGGTGCAGTTGGCGGAGTTGTGGTCCCGCATGGCCCACCCAGCCTGACTGAGTCGCGATGCATCTCCTGTGGCGGCGTTGCTCGTCGTTGACGTAGCGTTGCTACGCCTGCCTCCTCGCGCCTTGCCACAGGAGCGCCTCGCGGCTCAGTCCCGCCGGGGGGGGGTGGGTGGTCTGCCGGGTGGGTGCTCGGGGCAGCGCGCCGGGGGGCGCGGCTTTCCTCGCGGTGGGGGGGGTGGATGGTTGGACGGTCTGCCGGGTGGCTGCTCGGGGCAGCGCGCCGGGGGGCGCGGCTTTCCTCGCGGTAGGGGGGGCGGGTCAGTTGGCGGGGGGGCGGCTTGACGGGCTAGCGCGTGGTGTGGGTGTGCATGCGGAGGTGGAGTGTGCCGCGTGAGTGCTGGGAGAGGGATAGGGATTCGACGCGGCCTCCCCAGTACCAACTGCTTAGGCCGTAGGTGTCTTCATGGGCGTGCCACGGGCCTACCATGGCTACGAGGGTTTGCAGAAGGCGGTCGATGTCTGTGCCTGGCGGGTACGTTACGGCCAAGCGGATGGCCCTTGCTTGGCGATCGACGCCGACGACGATCTCCGAACTCCCTTCGGCGAAGCCGAGACCGGGTGCGTCCACCAGCTGCATGGGGGCTTCCGGCACTTCGATGGGGTGGGGGAGTCTGGTCCCGAGCTGGAGCGTGTCCCCGGTGGAGAGGGAGATGGGCGGGTTGAACCGACGAACGGTGCCCAGGGTGTGTGGAGTGGGTGCGTCGCACGCGACGGGGTGTGCGGTCAAACGAGTGGAGGCTCGGGATCGCGGCAGGCCACCCTCATCGGTGAATGGTCGGGCACTACCCTCCCATCCGTCTCCGTTGTCGACGAGCTGGGCATGGAGACCGACATGCCCGGTCGACCACCTGATCCGGAGTGTGTCGCCAACGAGCGCCCATGCGCTTTCTTCGTGGGGGCTCGGGACGAGCCCTTCGGGCACGACTATGGTGCCCCGGTTCGTGTCGTTGGGGTTCGGGCGGAGTTGGACCCGCGGGGGTGGTAGGTAGTAGACCGAGTCGGCAGACCGGTGCTGTGCCAGGACACCTCTGTCGACCTCGATGTCGAGACAGTCTGCGGGCTGCGCGAGTACGCTGGGCGCTATCCCCACCATGAGGACAACGATGAGCGCTGCCCTCTCGCGCATCCCGGCTCCCCGAGGTACGTGCTGCGTCGCTCTACTTCGCAGCCACGTCGAAGTTGAAGGCGTCGCGGATGACGTGACCGTCGGCGCCCATGCCACGCCACGAGACGGTATAGCTGCCGGGGGGCAGCTCACCTTCCAGCGCAACGGAGAACGACATGGGGTCCTCTTCGTCCTGGACCACATCTGCCACGGTGACGCCGGCATCTTCGGCTTCGACCAAGCGGATGCTGGTGGTGCCTTCTTGCGGCTCTTGCGTGAAGGTCAGCCGAATCTCGGACGGAGCCTCTACGGTGCTCCCTGCTTCGGGGAGTGAGCTCTTCAGTCCGAAGTGGAATGCAGGTGACGCGGCGACGCTGATCGATACCACGGCGGCGAGAGCGAGGAATCGAAGTCTATTCTTCATTGGACCTATGTGTCGGGCTGTGGGTCATGGACGTACTGATACAAGCGGACGAAGGAAAAAGTGCCGCTAACGAGTGCGAGACGCGAAGGCGAAGACGACGGCGGTGAAGAGGGGGAGCGCGGCCGCCACCGCAAACGCGGGAGGAAGGCCTAGAGCGTCTGCGGCGAGCCCACCCCCGAGCGCTCCGACGACGTACCCGAAGTCACGCCAGAATCGATAGACCCCCAGGGCTGACGCCCGCCACTCGACGTCGGATCGTGCGGCTACAAAGGCCAGAAGGGTCGGGTATACCATTCCGGTGCCGAGCCCGACGAGGGTCGATGCCAAGAAGAACAGCGCGACCGTTCCATCCGTGGCGAAGAGTGCGACTCCAGCGGCTTGAACGCAGAGTCCCGCTCCGATGAGTACCTGTTGCCCTACCCGATCGGAGAGTGGCCCGAAGACGAGTTGCGACACGGCCCATACAAGGGGATAGAGACCGACGATGAGGCCGACCTGTTCGATCCCGACGCCTCGCGACGCGAGTAGGATGGGTAGGAGGCCCCAGAGTACTCCGTCTTTGAAGTTGGTCGCCAGGCCGCTTAGGCTGGCGGCGGCGAGGGGAGGGTCGGACCAGGTGAGGCGGCCGGCGACCCGTGTAAGTGCCTTGAGAACCCCGGCGGGTGCCCTAGCCGCAGCTGGCGGTCGTGTCTCGGCCACTCCCAATGAGAGAAGAAGACCAACCAATACCAATGCGGCCCCGAGGTAGAAGGGCTCAGGCCCGAGTCCCACCTCGCCGGCGATGAGTCCGGTCAGTGCGGCGGTCAGTGCCATCCCTGCGTAACCGGCGAATTCGTTCCACCCGATGACGAGACCGAATCGATTGGGTGGAGCCAGGTCGACCTTCATAACGACGGTCATGGACCAGGTGAGCGCCTGGTTCACACCGAGGAGGATGTTGGCGACGATGATCCAGCTCCAGCTCGGCGCCCAAGCGAGGATGAGGGGAACGGGGGCACCGACAAGCCATCCTAAGATCAGAAGGGGTTTGCGCCCGAATCGCTCCGAGATCGCGCCGGCGAAGAGGTTGGTCGTGGCTTTGGCGATCCCGAACGTGGCGATAAAGGCGATGGCTGCCGCACGAGAAGCGATCCCATACTCGGCTTCGGCCAGCAGCGGGAGGATGGTTCGCTCCAGCCCCACCATAGCCCCCACGAAGCCATTGATGGCCACGAGGTGGAGCACACGTGCTGGGTGCCCGGTCGACCAGCCCGCGAAGCGAGTCATAGTGTCATCACGTGGAGACGCCCCACGCCGTAGGTCGAGAGACCACGGCGAGGGGCGTCGGGCGTGTCGCCTGATTGGATCGGATCAGATCCAGCCCTTGGCTCGGAAGCCCTTAATGGCAGATGCCCACTGATCCATCTCATTCGGCAATCCGAACGAGAGACGGTTGTGGTCGAGCATCGGGGGGAAGTTACGTCCTACGAGCAGCCCCTCCGCGGCCATGCGATCCCGGTAGGTGGGGAGGTCCCCATTGATCCGGTGCATGATGAAGTTGGTGTTGGTCGGCAGGTACTCGAGGCCGAGCTCGTCCAACGTCGTGTGCACGATCTCCTTCGACTCATTGTTCACGGCGATGGCTCGATCGACGATGCCATCGTCCTCCAAGGACGCGATCGCTGCCGCACCCGCGAGGACGTTGGGACTGTTCTGCACCGCGTGCTCCGCAAGACGCGCCGCCGTCGTCTCGTGGCTGACCGCGTAGCCGAGCCGGAGTCCCGCCATCCCGAAAATCTTCGAAAAGGTCCGGATGACGACCACGTTCGGCCTCTGCTCGATCCACTTGAGTGCATCCCAGTAGCGATCATCCGTCACGTACTCGAGATACGCTTCGTCCATGAGGAACGTCGTCGTCTCAGGGGCCTCCGCGATCCAGGCATCGATGTCGGCTGCAGAGGTAATGGTCCCGGTCGGGTTGTTCGGGTTGCAGAAGTACACGACGGATGGCCGTTTCTGCGCGAGCTCTCTCATTCGACCGACGTCGTGCTGCAGGTCTGCAGTAAGCGGAACGGTCTTCACCTCGAACGGCATGGTGTCCTGATAGTCCATGACGTCTTCGAACGTCGGAGCAGCCGCGATGAGGGGTGTGTTCGGTCCCTGGAACGCCTGGGTGCAGATTTGGAGGATCTCGGTCGATCCAAATCCGAGGGTGATGTTCTCCGGCTTGACGTCGAGGTACCCGGCGAGTGCTTGTATCACCTCTTGGCGCCGCCCCCCGTAGCGGTTGGAGTCGACGATTGCCTCGATGATCGCTTCGCGCGCAGCGGGAGAAACCCCGAGGGGGTTCTCGTTGGAGCTGAGCCGAATGTCGCCGTTGGCGAGTCTCTTCCCCTGACCGAAGCCAGGGGTTCGCTCTAGAATCGCGCTGAGAGACAACCCCCCGCCGGCAACTCCGGCGAGACCTGCGGCCATCCCAGACGTAACAAAGCCTCGGCGATCCATAACTCCTCCATGCATTGACGGTGCGGTTGGCGGCAATGTGCGAGGGGGCGCGAGTCCCCGAAAGGGGACGTGCTGCCCGAGGGAGACGGCTAGACGTTGAAGCGTACGTGCATGATGTCCCCATCCGACACCACGTAACCCTTACCCTCGACTTGCAGTTTGCCTGCTTCCTTGACGGCCGCCTCGCTGCCGTACTCGGTGAACACGTCGTAGGGAGTCACTTCCGCCCGTATAAAGCCCCTCTCTAAGTCCGAGTGGATTTTACCGGCAGCCTGTTGCGCAGCGGTGCCTCGTCGGATTGTCCACGCCCGCACTTCGTCCTGGCCCACTGTGAAGAACGATATGAGGTCGAGCAGTCCGTAGGCGGCCCGGATGAAGCGGTCGAGCGCGGATTCGGGGAGTCCCAGATCGTCGAGAAACTCTTTCTGGTCTGCGGGTTCCATCCCTGCGATATCAGCTTCGATCGCCGCGCAAAGGGTCAGTCCCGCCGCGCCGATCTCCTCGATCCGTGTCGAGAGGTCGCTCGGCATCGGATCGGCGGCACGATCCTCGCTCGTGTTTACGGCGACGAGGAGGGGTCGGTCGGAAAGAATCCCGTAGCCACGAAAGAGGGTCCGATCCAAGTCGCTCTCTGGGACAGACCGGAGTGCTCTGTCGGACTCGAGGGTCTCGAGCGCCGTTTCGAATGCGGCGATCTCTCTCGCTTCCGCGCGCTCTTTGCGCGCGCGTTCGAGACGCTTCTCCACGATCTCGAGATCGGCGAAGATGCACTCCGCGTGGAAGGCTTCCAGGTCCGAAAGCGGATCAGGGGCTCCTTCGAGCGCCGGATTGTCGAAGTCGCGCAGCACGAGGCAAAGCGCCTCTTGGTCTCGGATCTGTTGGAGCCCTCGTGGCGAGAGCCCCTTTTGATCCGAGCCGTGCTCCCCGGGTACGTCACAGAAGGACATCTCGGCGTACGTTGTCTTCTTGGGCGAGAAGATCCCGGAGAGCGCATCGATACGCACGTCAGGAACGCGGACCGTCCCCAACCGGACCTCTCCTCCGTACCCGACCGGCACATCCATCCCGGTCATCGTGTTGAAGACCGTGGTCTTACCGGAGCCGCCGAACCCTACGAGACCGATCTTCATAAGAGCTGGGAAGGAGGGGGCCGCATGCGTTCGCTGGCTATCACGCTCCCTCGAGTGAAAGGGATTCGCCCTCGCTGCGAGCGATGACCGCCGCGCACGTCAGATCACCCGTCACATTCACCGAGGTCCGCACCATGTCGAGGATTCGATCGACGCCCAAGATCAGCGCGATTCCCGCTTGAACGTGCTCGCCCATTCCCACCGAGTTCAGCACGATGATCAGCGTGATGATGCCCGCAGAAGGGACGCCCGCAGCTCCCACCGAGGCGAGCGTCGCGGTCAGGACGATGATCAGCTGGTCGGCGAGCGCGAGGTCTACGCCATAGATCTGGGCGATGAACATGACGGCGACCGCTTGATAGAGAGCCGTCCCGTCCATGTTGATCGTCGCGCCCAGCGGGAGCACAAAGCTCGCGACCTCATTGGAGACCCCGACCTTCTCTTCGGCGGTCTCGATGGTGAGAGGGAGGGTGGCGTTCGACGACGACGTCGAGAAAGCCAACAGCGGTGCAGCCGCTATGCGCGGGTAGTACTTGGCCGGGTTGAGGCCGCCTAGGAAGCGCACGATGAGCCCGTAGGTGCCGAAGGCGTGGAGCATCAGCCCGAGGAAGACTACCAACGTGTACGCGAGCAAGCTTTGAAGGAGATCGAATCCGAAGTTCGCAACCACGGAGCCGATCAGCACGAAGACCGCGTACGGCGCGAGCTCCATGATCCAGTTGATGAGGACCATCGACGCATCGTTGATGCCATGGAAGAAGGTCAGGACCGACTCTCGACGGGCGGGGGCGACGACCGTGAGGGCCGCCCCAAAGCAAATTGTGAAGAAGATGAGGGGAAGGAGGTCCATGTCGGCGGCTGCGCGCACCGGATTCCGTGGAATGACCCTCAGGAGCGTCTCCTCCCACGAGGGGGCATTCTCCGCAATGTCCATACGGCTGGCAGCATCTCCACCGTACCGCTCAGTGAGCTCGACCCGAGTTTCCTCGGTGACGCCGTTCCCTGGGGCGATGACGTTCGCGAGTCCCAAACCGATTGTGACGGCGACCGCCGTGGTGATCATATAGTAGGCCAGCGTCTTCCCACCGATTCGCCCTAGCTTGCGGAGGTCGCCCAAGGAGGCTGTCCCGACGAGGAGGCTCGCGACCACGAGCGGAATCACGATCATCGTGATGAGGTTGATGAAGGCGGTGCCCAGAATCTCGATACTGCTGAAGAGATTCTGGAGGAAGGTGATTCCGCCGATGTTCGCGACGGCGCCCACCACGGCGCCGGCTACGAGGCCGATCAAGATCTTCGTATAAAGCTGCATGACTCTCCTTGGGTCCTAGCGCCAGCCGGCGGCAGAATACGTGGTCAGCGACCGGGCCGCACCTCGGCCCTCTCGATAACGGCCCCCTCCATCACGTCGTCGATGGCTTCGATCCCCTGCGTCACCGCCCCGATGATCGTGTACTGGTAGTCGAGGCGGACGTTGTCGACGAGGTTCACGAAGATCTGAGCGTCGCCGGTGTCGTGCCCTCGCGTCGAAATCCCCACGAAGCCGCGCCAGTGGTTCACTTGGCCGATCTCGTCCCGAGAGAAGGAGCCGGCTCCCTGATATTCGTTGGCACCCGGCGACCCGCCTTGGATCACGAAGTTGGGGGCCCATCGGTGGAAGGTGAGGCCGTCGAAATACCCCTCGCTGGCCAATCTCCAGAAGCGCACGGCGTTGGTGGGCGCGAGGTACGGCAGAAGGGTGATGGAGATGGTGTCCCCGGTTGCCATGTACAGAACGACCTGCCCCCCTCTCATCGCTTGCATCTCCTCGCGGGTCGGCATCGGTTCCGGTGCGAGCGGAGCAGCGTTCGCTGCATAGGGCCGTTCGTTCCATGTGCCGAGCATGTCGGCGACCGTTTCCGCGACAAGGGGATCGTAGTCGGAAAGGAATGGGATGAGCCGTTCGGACATCTCCGGTGTTCCGACTTCGGTGAGTAGCTCGAGAAGAGCGAGTCGGGGATCCCGCCACGTCTCGCGTTCGTGGGCGGAGATCCGCTCGAAGGCGCCGAGGGCTGCAGGCCCGGAGTTCAGAGCAGGCCGAGCTCGCAGCAGTCGCGCCGTCGTCATGAGAAGTTGGGGGTCGTCCGACCCCAACTGGTCGACAAGGTACGGGTCCGCGGCACTAGGCTCGAGGCTGGTGAGCCCCTGAAGCGCCGCCGTCCTCACGTTGGGCTCGGGATCCCCGGCAAGATCTCGTAAGACGTCTCCGCTTCCGGCCACCGCCGCGGAGCGGGCCGCCCACGCTCGCACGAAGGCGTTCGGTGAAGTCGCGTGGCGCGCCAGCTCGGCGCCGGTGCGTTCCGGCGCGATGGAAGTCAGCGCGAACAAGCCATGGGCTGCGGGCTGCCAACCCTCCCGCTCCAGCGGCTCGGACGCGATCTGGCGGAGAATCTCCACCTGTCCGGAGGTGTCGGGACAGGGACGGACGAGCTGATCGATCGCAATCACCCGAATACTGAGGGGGAGTTGGATCGGGGCCTCCGGGGGCAGCTGTGGTGCGGCGGCGAAGAGATACTCGCAATAGACATCGTTCACCGGTTGCCGGCCGATGAAGCGGAGTGTCTCCAAGATCGTGGGAATGGAAGCGCTCACGACTCCTCGACGGACGAGGTCTGGAAGATGAACCGGCTCCACTTGGTCCAGGAACCGCACGGCGGTAGCGCTGACCGACGGGTGATTATCAGAGAGCGCCTGGATGATGGTGGGAGCGTCGATCTGTCCCAGCATGCCCAGCGTCAGTAGGGCAGTGGATCGGACCCTGGCCGGACCGAGGTCGAGAGTTCGGTGATTTCCATACTCGGCGAGCTCGCGAAGGCGTTCGACCCCTCGGCTTACCGCCCCTTCGGGTCCGGACCGTCGCACCAGAGATTCGAAGCCGAGCGCGACACCGAGGGCGACCGGGTAGGGCGCTTCTTTCGCGTCGGCGCCAACGAGTTGAACGAGTGCACGTCCGGCCCGTGTCCGATCGTAACCCTCGAGCTGGAGTCGCCCGAGGGACCGGGCGAGGGTGCCTCGGACCGTTGGATCCGATTCGGTTGCCACCAGGGGCAGAAGAAGGTCGAGCGCGTCCGATCCCCCGGTTGTCCACACGGCTTGGGCTGCGGCCGCGATCGCAGAGGCGCGGACCTGAGGTGAGGGGTCGTCGAAGTGCTTGGCGATTTCGGGCAAGAGCGCGGGGTTTTCGAGTCGCCCGAGGGCGCGAATCGCGGTTCTCCTCAAGAACACGGTGTGACTCGTCGCGGCATGCGAGAGCACGCGCAAACCGTCGCCGGAGTTCGGGCGGGCGACTTCGGCCGCTGTGATCCGGAGGAAGGACGAGTTGACCCGGTCGGAGCGGGAAGTGTCAGGCGTACACGACGCGCCGCACACCAGCGCCGTCAGCCCCAAGAGCACCGACCGGTAGTACGATGGGAGACATCTCATGGCACGAAGGTTAGAGCGGAGCGCCATACCCCGGAAGCCCCACCCTCAGCCGAGTCGGACCGGCGCCCAGTTGCGAGCTAACTATGAGCTGGAGCCGCAGCACTGCGCTGCTCGAGCGTTCGCGGCGAGCACTCGCGCCGGTGCTCAAGATTGACCCGCGGGTGCCGATACTCAATATGTTGAGTCGCTCCCCCCAAGGGCATAGGTCTGCCGCACGAGTCGGCTGCCGGGTCCTGGAGCAAGTTCAGTTCGCGGTCTGGAGGCTTTGTGAAGATTGAGCAGACGAAGTGGAGCCCCGATGTTGGGTGGGTAGATGGTCGGGCACCCGGTGACTTGGGTGCTACCGCCGACTTGGTGTTCGTTTTCGGAGCCGCCTCGCTCCTTCCGGGGTGTGAAGGATTGTCGGACTTGCGGAGTGCCTACCCCGAGGCCGAGCTAATCGGGTGTTCGACGGCTGGTGAAATCTTCGACACCACGGTGTCCGACGATTCGCTCGTCGCGACTGCGGTCCACTTTGAAAGGACTTCGGTGGTTACGGAATTCGCCACTCTCGCATCAGCTCAGGAGAGTCGAGCGTGCGGTGAGGAACTCGCAAGGCGATTCGAGACCGATGGCCTGCGCCACGTATTCATGCTCTCGAAGGGTGTAGATGTAAACGGGAGTGAGCTCGTCGCAGGCCTCATGGCCGGGTTGCCGGACGGCGTGACCGTCACCGGCGGACTGTCGGCTGACGGCCCACGCTTTGAACGGACGTTCGTCCTTCGGGAAGGTGAAGCCGTCGACGATGCGGTGGCATGCGTGGGCTTTTACGGGGAGACGTTTCGCGTGGGGTACGGATCCGTCGGAGGCTGGGATCCGTTTGGTCCCGAGCGATTGATCACTCGGTCCGAAGACAACGTACTGTACGAGTTCGACGGCCAATCGGCCCTGGAGCTCTACAAGACCTACCTTGGGGAGCACGCGGCTGGCCTGCCAGCGACCGGACTGCTCTTTCCTCTAGCTTTGAGGACGAGCCCGGACTCCGAACCAGTGGTGCGGACGATCCTGGGTGTCGATGAGGAACAGAAGAGCATGACCTTCGCGGGCGACGTGCCCGTGGGCGGGTACGCACGTCTCATGAAGGCCAACTTCGATCGCCTGATCGACGGGGCGACGGATGCGGCCCGTACCAGCGCGACCGGGCTTCGAGACAGCCAGGCCGACCTGGCCATTCTGATTAGCTGCGTGGGCAGAAAGATGGTGCTCAAGCAGCGAGTCGAAGAGGAGGTGGAGGGAGTCAGGGACATTCTAGGGGACGAGGTCGTCATGACCGGCTTCTACTCGTACGGCGAGGTCTCCCCCTTTGCTGCGCTCGCCAAGTGTGAGCTACACAACCAGACCATGACGGTCACGACTTTGTCGGAATGACCACCCCGGAGCGACACTCGCTGCTGCGCCGGCTGTCCAGGCGCTACCTCGATCCCGACGCGGACATGGAGGGCTTGGAGCCGTTCCTCGACGCGATCGACGAGGCGTTGAAACAAGCGGACGCCGATCGACTCATGCTCGAGCGCTCCATGGATCTCAGCTCTCGCGAGTTGATCCAGGCGAACCAAGAGATGCGTGCGGTATTCCTGGCCTTTCCAGACCTCTTTTTCCGGATCAACCGCGAGGGGGTCATTCTAGAGAGCCGGGGTGGTACCGAGGACGATCTCTTCCTCCCGATCCATCGCCTCAAGGGGAAGCGACTCCAAGACATCCCGAACGTCGGGGTGGGTTCTGCGTTCGCCGACGCAATCGAGCAGGCACAAGGCTCGAACGAACTGGTGAGCTTCGACTACTCGATGGAAGCGGACGGCGCGCGGCGCTACTACGAAGCGCGCTTGATGCCGTTCTCTTCGGCGGACGAAGCCGTGGTGATGGTGCGTAACATTTCGGACTTGAGGCGGATCGAACGACTCCGCACCCACCAGAGTGGAATCTTGAGCGCCATCGCTGCCGGCGCCCCGACCGATGAGGTTCTGCGCTTGGCGGTGGGGCTGATCGACCAGCAGGCCGGTCTCATCGGATCGGTATTTTTGCTCGATCCTGATCGCTTCACATTGCACTCTGCGGCGACGTACCAGCTGCCGGACTTTTACTGTGAAGCGATCGACGGAATGCGGATCGGGCCTGACATCGCTTCGTGCGGCGCCGCCTGTTATTCGCGCCAGCGGACGGTGGTCGAAGACATCCAGACACATCCGAATTGGGTGCCCTACAGAGAGCTGGCCAGCCAGGCGGAGCTAGCGGCGTGTTGGTCTGAGCCAATCATCGATTCTTCAGGCACCGTTCAGGGCACTCTTGCGATCTACTCTCGGTCTGTCCGCGGTCCTGGAGAGTACGAGTCAGAGCTCATGCGCACCGCCGCACGCCTCGCTGCGATCGCCCTCGAAAAGGAGCAGGCAGAGCTGCGAGAACGCTCACTGAACACCCAGCTCGCGCGCGCAGAGCGAATCGAGTCCGTGGGAGTCTTGGCCGCCGGAGTCGCGCACGATCTCAACAACATACTCGGTCCGGTGGTTGCCTACCCGGATCTCATGCTGGACATGGTTCCTCCGGAGAGCGAGTTCGTAGACCTCCTCGGACAGATTCGCGACTCCGCGATGCGGGCGGCGGCGGTGATTCAGGATCTTCTGACTTTGGCCCGCAGAGGGACGACAGGGTCCGAGACGGTCGCTCCGTGCGACGTGATCGACGAATACGTCGGCTCCGCCGGATTCAGGCAGCTCCGTGAGCGGCGACCGGACGTCGAGGTGACCGTTGGATGTGCTGACGACCTCCCGACGATTTCGGGTACCGGTCGCCATCTCTCTCAAGCGATCATGAATCTCGCTCTGAATGCGTTCGAGGCGATGCCGTCCGGAGGGGCCCTCTCCATCGAGGCGCACCTCGAGTACGTGGAGGAGCCGGTCCGTGGATACGACTCCGTCTCCCAGGGAGACTACGTAGTGATCTCCGTGTCGGACACGGGCCGTGGGATCGCCCGTGAGGACCTAGATCATGTCTTCGAGCCGTTCTATTCGAAGAAGACTCTCGGACTCAGTGGTTCTGGGTTGGGGCTCGCGGTGGTGTACGGGGTCGTCAAGGACTTCCATGGCTACATCGACGTGGACACTGAGCTCGGGCGGGGAACAGCCTTCAAGTTGTACTTCCCCGTGAGCCAGGATGAGAGCCCGTCGGCCGAGACCCCATTGACCGACGCCTCCGGAACAGAATCGATCCTGGTCGTCGACGATGAGCGGCGCCAAAGAGAGCTCGCGGATAAGTTGCTCTCTAGCCTAGGCTATACCGTGACCACCGCGAACGGTGGGCGAGCGGCTGTCGAATTTCTGAAGCAAGCCTCTGTCGACCTGGTGGTATTGGACATGGTCATGGAGGAGGGGTTCGATGGGTTAGACACATACCGCGAGATCATTGAACTTCACCCAGGGCAGCCGTGTGTCATCGCTTCGGGGTTCTCCGAAACGGACCGCGTTCGCGAGGCTCAAGAACTAGGGGCTGGCGAATATGTGCGGAAACCATACACCATGGAGAGCATTGGTGCGGCCGTGCGACGCCAACTGGACGAGGTTGCAGCGAGAAAAGCAGCGCCTCTAGGGTAGGTTGCGCGGTCGATACACAGCTTTTCCCGACACTTAAGGCACGAGGTGCCGTGCGAGTGAACCGTGTGGAACGACCTCACTAAGGCGATCGGCTCGCTACTCGGCGAGCCAGGCGCGCGGCTGCCCCTCCATCTACTGGAGGGTTGGGTAGGAGCCGCTGCTCGGGTCAGCATGCTCGCCTACACGGCCTCGGCGCTGTGGGGACTCCTGTCGGGCATCGGTTGGGTCTACGTCGGTACGGAAGCTGCGGTGGTGGTCCTGTGCGGTGTAGCCCTGCACCTGGTGGGTCGAGGAGAGGTCTACAAGGGCACGTGGCTGATGCTTTACGGCCTCTGGCTACAACTCCACGTAGCGATCGCGGGCGGGGGATCGATGCTAGCGGTCCCGATCGTGACCTTCCCGGTGCTGGTGCTGGGCACCGGCGTCGCTCTCGGTTCTCTCGAGGGGTTTGCGCTCGCGGTTAGTCTGATGTTCACGGTGCCGTGTGCGGCATGGGTGCTGTCACCGGGACCCTTCGCTCCGGATCCCGAGGCGGGGCGTATCGTCCTGGTGTTTGGAGCTTCGGTGATCGGGACGGCGGCGTTGGTCCATCTCGGGTTGCAGGCGTTCGCGCGGGCGTTTCGAGCTGCGACCCACAGTGAGGCGCTCCTCGCCGACGCGATCGCTAACGTACCCCATGCAATGGTCGTGTACGACGACGAGGACCGGATCGCCTACTACAATGAGCGGTTCGTAGAGGCCTATCCCGCGCTGCGCGGGATGATCAAGGTTGGCGTAACCTTCAAGGAGATGCTTGAGGCGGCTCGGGTGCGGGGCCTCCTTGTCGAGTCCAGAGACGCGGCTGGCATGCCGCCTGAGGAAGAGTGGCTCCTAGCCCATGAGCTGGCCGACGGCGCACCGTCTGTGCGACCCGTCGCCGGCGAGCGGACGCTCCTCGCGCAGGAGTACCGTACGCGAGACGGAGGTGTGCTCTCGGTCGGGACGGATATCACGGAACTCATGGAGCGAGAGGAGATCCTTCGTGCGAGCGAGGAGCGCTTCCGCAGTATTATTGCCGCGCTCCCCGCCGCCTTCTGTCTCAAGGATGCGGAAGGCCGTTACCTCGTCGTGAACGACGCCTTCGAGCAGTGGATCGGGGTCTCCCAGACTGAAGTGCTTGGACGCACCGCCTCGGACCTCTTCCCGCCGGATGTGGCTGCCTGGGTCGACGGGGAGCGCGCCAAGCTTTTCGAAACCCAGGAACGGGTCCACTCGGAGCGGTCGGTCGACATCGGGTCGATGGGCGAGAGGATTCTCGCGAGCACCACCTTCCCGGTTCGCGGCGCGAACCGAGAGATCATCGGTGTAGGAACGATCGACGTCGATGTCACCGAGCAACGAACCGCGGAAGCTCGCCTCAGACGCTCCCATCGAATGGAAGCCGTGGGTCAGCTTACTGGTGGGATCGCGCACGACTTCAACAACCTCCTCACCGTCATTATTGGTGGCCTCGAACTCGCGGTCACGACGGACGACCGCCAGCGGGTAGAGCGTCTTGTCCGCACGAGTCTGGATGCCTCCGAGAAGGCTGCCCAGCTCACGAGTCGCCTGCTAGCCTTCTCGAGTCAGCAGGCGCTGCAGACTCGTTCAGTCGACGTGAACAGCTTGGTCGAGGGTATGGAGGGGCTACTCGTGCGTACGCTAGGAGCCGAGGTGCGCGTCGAGCGGGAGCTCGCGGACGACATCTGGACGTGCCGCGCGGATGCGGGCCAGCTCGAGAACGCGATCTTGAATCTGGCAATCAATGCGCGAGATGCGATCGAGAGCAACGGCGTGATCACGATCGGGACTCGGAATCGCACGGTCGACGCTTCGGAATGCGAGAGCGAATCCGACGACGAACACCCTCTGCAGCCTGGAGACTTCGTGGAGGTCGCCGTCTCAGACGATGGTGTCGGTATCTCCGAGAGGGATTTGGCCCGAGTTCTCGAACCATTCTTCACAACGAAGGAAGTGGGGGAGGGGAGTGGCCTGGGACTATCGATGGTTTTCGGGTTCGCTCGTCAATCGGGGGGTCACCTTCAGCTCGAGAGCGAAGTCGGGGTTGGAACCACGGTGCGGCTACTATTGCCTCGGACTGCGAAGCCGGCGTCGGAGCCGGAGACGCGTGAGCCCTCGGCACTTCCCAAGGGGAGTGGCCGGATCTTGGTGGTCGAGGATGATCCCAATGTGCGTCGGTACGCGGTAGATGTGCTCCAGACACTCGGATACTCGGTGGTCGCCGCGGAGGATGGTCCGACTGCTGTGGAGCTCCTCGAGGAGGAGCCGGAACTCGACCTGGTTTTCACGGACGTCGTGCTCCCGTCTGGGATGTCTGGACGGGATATCGCCGACCACGTGCGATCTGTGAGGCCCGAGACACCAGTTCTCTTCACGTCGGGTTATGCATTCGATGTACTAACGGCCAAAGGCCGGCTCCACGAGGACGTCGAGCTGCTGCCCAAGCCGTATACACCAGAGGAGTTGGCCGAGAAGGTGAGGGAGGTTCTCGCGGCCCAGAGTGCGGTGTGAGCGTGCCGCTGTCCTAGCCGAACCCACTGGCGGAGCTACACCCCAGCCCGAATCCGACTCTCCGAAGCCTCGTCCAAGAGGTCTGTGACTGCCTCTCTGAGTTCTGCCAGCGTGTACGGCTTGGCCAAGAAGTCGGTGCTCGGTTCCGCCAGCGTCTGCGAGGGGACGGCGTCTGGCGAGTAACCCGACGAGAGGAGCACGGGAAGAGTCGAACTCATCGTGCGAATCTCCTTCAGCACCTCGAGTCCGGTCATGTCTGGCATGGTCAAATCCAGCACCACCAACTCGATTCCGTCGACCGATCCGACCTCTCGGATCGCTTCGGCTCCCGTGGCCGCCGTTAGAGGGGCGAATCCGTCTCTGGAGAGGGATGCAGCCGCCAGCTCGGAGATCGCCGGGTCGTCGTCGACAATCAGGACTCGCCCGCCGCGGGTCGGTAGGCGTTTGCCGACACGCGTGGAGGCCGTCGATCGACTCGACACACCGCTCGAGGGAAAGCCCACCCGAATCGTGGTTCCCCGGCCAGGTGTGCTGTCGACTGCGATGATCCCGCCGTGGGTCCGAATAATCCCGAGTGTCGCGGCGAGACCGAGCCCGTGGCTTTCCCCCTTTGTGGTAAAGAACGGGTCGAACATCTGCCGTCGAACGTGCTCGTCCATGCCACAACCATCGTCTCTGACGGTGAGGAAGACCCAACGCCCCTCGTCGGCGACCTCGCCCAGATAGAAGGAGCGGGCTTCGCGTCGGTTGAGCGTTCGTTCGTCGAGCCGTACTTCAATACGCCCTCCCTCGTCTCCGAGCGCGTCCGACGCGTTCATGATCAGATTCATGACGACCTGACCGAGAAGGTTGCGGTCGCCCTGGATCGAGGGGAGCGACGGGTCGGGACGCAGATCAAGCACTGCGCGGGCCGACGTCGCCGGCTTCAGAAGTACGGCCATTTCGGAGACCAAATGGGACAGGCACTGTGGCTGGAGATCGGGCTCGTTCCTCCCGCTGAACGTCAAGATCTGACTCGTGAGGTCCGCCGCGCGGAGCGCCGCGGTCTCGATGCGGGTCAGATGAGCGTGGATCGGAGTGTCCGGTTCGACGTGCTCCAGCGCGAGCCCAGCGTTACCGAGGACTCCTGTGAGCAGATTGTTAAAGTCGTGCGCGACGCCTCCCGCGAGGACACCGAGGCTTTCGAGGCGCTGGGAGTGATAGGACTGTTCATTTAAGCGGAGGCGCTCGTCTTCAGCCTCGATCCGTTCCGTGATGTCGCGGAAGAGGAGGATCACCCCACCTCCAACGGCCGCATCGTCGGTGCGGGCGACGATTTCAGCACGAACCTCGCCGCCCGGCAAGTCGAGTATGATGTCGAACTGACCCCGCCCGCGGAGGCGGACACCCTCGAGGGCCTCGTTGATTGCGCCGGCGGAAGCTGAGGGGACGATTTCGGTGAAGGGGCGTCCCACTAGGTTGCGGCAGCTTGTGCCCCAGAAGCGGGATGCTTCATCGTTGCACCCAGTGACGACGTCATCTGAAGAAAGTGTGAGGACCGGGTCCGGGATCGCTCGGAAGAGCGCTTCATACCGTTCTCGTTCGCGCCTCAACTCGTCCGTGCGGGTCTCGAGGAGCGCTTCCACCCGGAGGAGCGCCCGCTCGCGTTGAGCCCGCGCGGCCAACTCTGTGATGATCCCAGGGTAGACCGGCTTTCGCGCGAAGCTGTCGACACCCATGCCCAGCAGTCGCAGGGGGAGAGGTGGATCGTCCTCTCCGGTCATCATGATCACGACCGTTCGGTCGTTCGGTCGGCAGTACTCTCGAACGAGCTGTTCCGAGGTCCCGTCCGGCAGGTGGAAGTTCATCACCGCGATGTCCGGGGGCGACTCTGACCACGCCTTCGAGGCGGCGGCGATACTATCCGCCTGCTGGGTCGTCATACCGTTGGCGGAGAAGATGTCGGCTAGCGAACCGCCGGCCCCTGCGTCGTCATCGACAATGAGGACGTGCGAGAGGGCGGGCGAAACGGTCCCTCGCACCTCGTCGAGCGTCCGCAGAAGGTCGTCGCGAGTGAAGGGCGCCCCCAAAAGCGCGTCGGCACCGAGCGAAGCCGTCACGGCAGCGATGTCGTCGTCGTCGCCGGAGAAGGTGGCCGAGACCATGATGATGGGTACTCGGTTGAAATCCGGAAAACGAGGCGACCGCAGGAGGCGGCACATCTTCCACCCGTCGATGCCGGGCATGTGGAGATCGATCACGAAGGCGTCGACATCGGCTCCCCGTGAGATGGCTCGGATGACCGCGCTCGTGTCCGTATAGGGCAGCACCTCGTGGCCTGCGGAGGCGAGGTGGAGCGATACGGTCCGGAGCTGGGCACGATCGTCGTTGACGACGATAACACGGGCGGGAGTCATGTCACGCTCCCTTCGTTTAGCGCCTGCTCGATCTCGACCACCAGCATCCGAGAAAGGTCCACCAACTCGTGCACCAGGTGGAGTGCCTCATCGAGTTGGCCGCTACTCCACATCATCTCCGCCCATTCGGCTCGGGCGCGCAACCGATGGGCAGAGAAGACCTGCGCCGAGCCCTTGAGGCGGTGGGCGAGGGCGCGGAGACGCTCGGCATCTGCTGCTTCCAATGCCTGCGCGAATGCCGCTTCCAGCTTCGGTAGATCGGTTTGGAACGCTTCCAAGAGCTCGCCGACGACTGGCACGTCATCGCTCACGCGAGCCAGGAGCTCACCGTAGTCGAGGCCCACCAGGGACGACGCCGGCGTGATTCGGGCGGTCGGCGGGCAGGTCACCGCAGCTGCACCCCAGACACGGAGAGTGCGCGCAGGGCCGAACGTAATGCTTGAGTCGGCGACTTCCGCAGTGGATCTTGAGCGATCGGGAAAAGGGCGTATGTTGATTGCACGAAGCTGAAACTATTTAAACCTTGAGGTTCTAGCTGCTCCATGACTTCCGACGCCCGACCTGTGCTCGTGGTCGACGACCAGCCCAGTGTCTTGGAGGTCACAGCGTTGTACCTGGAGACGATGGGGTACTCTGTGCAGAGGCACCCTGATCCCGTGAGCGCCCTCGAGGCGGTGCTGGCCGCCCCGGCTACCTTCCAGTTGGTCATAACGGACTTCTCGATGCCCGCGATGGATGGACTGGAACTCGCCGAGCAGATTTGGGAGAAGGCGCCGGAGATGCCGATCGTCTTCATGACCGGTTTCGGCGACGACTTGGCCCGTCGACTCGCTGGTGCGAATCGACCCGCCGCACTGCTCGCGAAGCCTTTCCGGCGCGCCGAGCTCGTACACGCCATCGAGACCGCCCGCCCCTGAGCTGCCACCACGCGCCAATGCCCCCCCAGGCAAAGCATGCGGTCTACGCGGCGTCTCGTAGGTAGCTCAAGGAGCCACGTAAGCTCGCGAGTGCCTTCGAGCGGATCTGAGAGACCCGAGATTCTGTGACACCGAGGACGGTGGCGATCTCGTGGAGCTTCAACTCCTCGAAGTAGTAGAGCGAGAGCACCGTCCTCTCTTGCTCCTTTAGCCCCAATATCGCGTCGCGCATGAGCTGGATCTCCTGCTTCGCGTTCACCCGATGCTCGATGTCTTGGCCGTCTTCTCCTAGGATCGTTTCCTCGAGGGTCGGGCCTTCCTCCTGGTCGACCGGCTGTGCCAGAGAGAGCCGCGCGGTGTGTTCGCCCTCTCGCTCCCACTGCCAGAGCGTGTTCAGGTCGATGTCGAGTTCCTTCGCGACCTCGATGTCGGATGCGGTCCGCTCCAGTGTGCTTGAAAGCTGTTCGCGCGTGCGGGCCAGACTGCGCTGTTTCCGCCTCTGAGAACGAGAGGCATGGTCGCGCCGCCGCAAGTCGTCGAGGATCGAACCTCGGATGCGGGGTGCCGCGAAGGTGGAGAACGCTAGGCCACGGCTGGGATCGAAGCTGTCAGCAGCGTGCATGAGCCCGATCGTCCCCGCGCCCACCAGGTCGTCGAAGTCCAGATCGGCGGGCGTCGAGCGCATCACCTGGCTGGCGACGTGCTTCACGAGCCGGAGGTGCGGTACGAGGGTCGCGTTCCGTGCGGCGATGTCTTCACCGGCCTCGGGGCTGTCCCACTTCGTCGTCGTGGCTTCCATCTCGGTTTCTCCGCCAAATCCACCATCGTGTGCTCATTCGAGCGATTCTGGCGTGAAGAAAGGCACGGTTCGTACCAACTTGATTCACTTGGAGTGGCGCACTATGTGCGCCTCTCAAGTCACTGTGAGTCAGCGATTTACGAAAGTGAAGTCGGAGCCAAGAGGCGATAGCGTAGGGCCGCGGCTCGCGATCGAAGGGGAAGGTTCTGCCGCGCTCGCTAGGCTGAATCTGCCGGGTAGGGCGAGGCGGGTAGGTATTGCCGGATGTGGGGCGCGTTCGGTCTACGACGGCTTGTTGAGCTTGTTCCGCAGCGTTCGAACAGAGATTCCGAGGAGGTCCGCGGCCCGCGTTCGGTTATCGCCGGTCGTCTTCAAGGCCCGCTCGATCAGGATTTGCTCGACCTCGGCGAGATTCAACGTCTCGATAGGGGAGCTCCCGCGTTGAGCTTGCCCGTCGTCTCCGACAGGAGACGGGGCGGGGGTGAGACCGAAGCGGGCCCGCTCGAACGACTCCGGCTTCAAGATATGGTCAGGCGACAAGATGACCGCTCGTTCCACAGCGTGGGCCATCTCTCGGATATTGCCTGGCCACGTGTACGCTTGGAGGGCCTCGACAGTCTCCGGTAGGATCTGGGGGGCAGGTCGACCATTCTCGGCCGCGCATCGGTCGGCGAAGTGCTGGAGAAGGAGCGGGATGTCCTCCACTCTCTCTCGCAGTGGGGGGACCAAGAGTGGGACGACGTTGAGTCGATAGTACAGGTCCTCACGGAAGGCGCCCGCTTGCACCTCCTCCGCCAGATCGCGGTTCGTCGTGGCGACCACTCGGACGTCGACCCGGATCGGTTGCGTTCCTCCTACCCGCTCGAACTCCTGTTCCTGGAGAACGCGAAGGAGCTTGGCCTGGAGATCGAGCCGCATCTCGCCGATCTCATCGAGCAGGAGCGTGCCCTTGTCGGCTCGCTCGAAGGCACCCTTCACCTGTTTTATCGCTCCTGTGAAGGCTCCTTTCTCGTGTCCGAAGAGGGTGCTCTCCACCAGGTGCTCCGGGAGTGCCGCGCAGTTGATCGAGATGAACGGCCCCTCCGCCCGGTCGCTCGCAGAGTGCACCGCGCGGGCCAACAACTCCTTCCCTGTGCCCGATTCGCCTTGAAGGAGAACGGACGCTCGCGTCGGAGCCACGAGGTGAACTGTCTCCATAATCCGCTGAAGGGGCTCGCAATTCCCAACCACCTCGCGCCGGGTCCGGACTTGTTTCACCTCTTCGCGCAGCTGGGCATTCTCTCGACGCAGTCTCGCGAACTCGAGCGCCTGGTCGACCGCGAGCTCGAGCTGTTCCGGTCGAAAGGGCTTCGTGATGTAGTCGATGGCTCCGGACTTGATGGACTCAACCGCGTGCTCGATCGACGCATGGCCCGTCACCATGATCAACGGCACCTCGATCTCGGCAGCTACGATCTCGGAGAGAAAGTCGAGGCCCGTCGTCTCCGGCATGAGGTAGTCGGAGATGATGAGATCGATGCCCCCCCGCGTGAGCACGTTCATAGCCGCCTGGACGTTGTGTACCCCCGTCGTCCGGTGGCCGGCTCCCTCCAAAGCATGGATTAAGAGCTGAAGAGAGGCAGCCTCATCGTCGACGCAAAGGATCGTCGCCATCTTGCGGTCCTCCCCTTACTCCCTCGGCAGAATCGGAAGGCGTAGCTCTGCTACGGACCCTTGCAGCTGTACTGTGCCGCCGTCGAGCCTCATCGCTTCGTCGAGCGCTCTCCATGGGGATGGATCGATGCGTTCGCCGACGTCCGCTCGAAGAACGCCGAAATCGGCATCTCGCATGGCGGAGACGTGTCCGGTCTTCGCGCCTAGGGACTCCTGCACCAAGTCGAGGAATAGGATCGCACCGCGGAGGCACCGATCCTCTCTCCCGATCACGGCGGGCGCGTTCTCGTCGACCGAGATCTCCGGGGTGATCGCGTCGTACCCCGCCGCTTTTTCATGGACATCGTGCGCGGCCCGCAGGAGGTCACCCAGCACCTGTGGAGTCGGCTCCCCACGCCTGCGCATCGACATCTGATTCAGGAGCTTCGAGAGGAGCTGAAGTTTCTCGGTCTCCTTGTGAATGTCGGATATGGACACGCCGTCATGGCCCATGAGGTGCGCGATCGCATCGATGGCCAGGATGCGGCCATTGAGGTCATGGCAAATGCGACCGATCACACGACCTAAGATCTGTGGCCACCCGGCGGCTGCGAAAAGGGCTTCAGTCGGATCGCTTGCGTTGTTTGGCTCGGTCACATGCCTTCCCGGTTCGTCCTTGGGTCGGAAAAAGATACTAGATCCGGCTAAAGTCTGATGTTCTCAGGCCGACACTCTATGTAAGGGGAGGAGAGACGTATGCAAGATCAAGTGTCAGGTTATGGTGCGCGCGGTGATCGAAGCTACGGGAATGGCGCGATCGCAGAGGTTGCTGTCCAACGGCCGAGGAGGCTTTCTGGTGAACTCGGTCGATCGCGGCGGCTAGAACTGATCCGGGAACGGATCCAGCTCGGCTACTACGACCGACCGGAGGTCGTCGACAGGGTCGCGCTGAGTCTCACATTGAGTGGCGACCTCTGGGCGAGGGCGTCTTGAGGGTGGACGACTTGGCGTAAGTGGAAGGCCGCCCACGCGATCGCTTTCGATCAGGTGGCGGTTACCGACGTTTGTCGCCTTGCATTCCATATCTCGTAGGCGATGGCAATGCCTCCCATCCCCACCGAGAAGAGCAGAAGCTCTAGCGGGGAACCGTTGCCCATGGAGCCTGTCGCGAGCACGGTTATGCCGGCGGTGATAGTGCCGAGGATCGCCGACGTCATGAGTTGCCGTGGGCGGATTTCATTCGACCACGAGTCCACATTGGTCAGTCTCTGCATCGTGCTGCTGACCAGTTGATCCGGAACATCGATACTCGGTGAGACCGCAGTGTTGAACATCCGTAAGAGCTGTACGGACTCCCGACACTCCGGGCACTCCTGGAGATGCGTTACTGCCTCCAGGTCGGTTCCCGGCTCCTCGATGAGGCTAATCAGCCGATCGACGTCTGGACACGTCATCGTCCCGATCCTCCATCATCGCTCGAAGGCGGTTAATTGCGTTGCGCGTCAACGAGCGGACCGTCGACGCTTCGCATTTCATTATTTTAGAGGCTTCTTCAGCCGAATGACCGTCGAAGCGACGCAAGATCAGCACTTGAAGCTCTCGCTCCGGAAGCTCCGCCATCGCCCTGTGCAGCCGATCTGCCCGCTCTCGTTGCTCGGTGAACGCTAAGGGATCGAGCGGGGTCCACGTGGACTCGGTTGGATCCTGGCGCTCGCGGAAGCGAGTGATCGTGCGGCGATCGCTGCTGCGCGACCGGTAGTCCGATCGACAGACGTTGGTGGCGATACGATGGATCCATGCCCGCAACGTCCCAGGCCCCTCGTACGTGCGACACCGACGGTACACATGCTCCCAAATGTCCTGAAAGAGGTCCTCCGCATGATCCTGATCTTCACTATACGCAGATGCCACTTGGAGAACCATGGATCCGTACTCTCGGATCACGACCGGGAAGTGTTCTCGATCGCCGATGCGAAACCGCTGTTCATCGATCACTGGTCACGAGTCGCCCAGTGGCGGCGAGAGCGACTACCTCGGTGCGCCATCACCGACGAGAGGATTACAAGTGCCGCGCCGGGCGCAAGGAGAGCCAGCGGATCAAGCAGCAAGGGGTTGACCGTGGTGCTCGCTCGGACGACCTCGTCTGCGACTACATAAGCCGCGAAAAAGGTGAAAGCTGATCCGAGGCCTATGGCCCACCGCGCGTGCCGCCGGCTCGCCCTCTGCATCTCGCGAGTTGCCTCTCCCGCCATTAGGCCGAGCACTGTATTGAGAATCGCGAAGATCGAGAAGATGACAGGCTCGATCAGCCCGTGGACCAGATAATTCGGCGGGATCTCGGAGGGTCGTCGTACGTTGAGACTCAGGACCTCAGAGGGATTGTCGAGAACGAACCGAAGATGCTCGTACGTGCCCACCGGCGTGCGTGGTCCGAACGGGTAGTTCACCTCGAGGGGGGTTCCTCGCAGGCCAGCCGCCCAATATTCGGCCAGCGGCGAACCGACCGCGTAGGTCACGTAAGTGAACGCTGCACACACCACGCCAAGCAGGACGGCGGTGCGCAGTCTCATCGTCCACCCTAGGTCGATAGGTCGGGCTAGGATCAACCCGCCTGCGAAGGCGGCGAAGGGTAGAAGCAGCGAAGAGTTGGTGACAACGGTGGTGAGCAGCGCTGCAGCTGTCCAACCGTCCCCCGCGGACGTCTCGAAGATGAGTGTCAACACGGTGAGCGCGGCCAACCATGTGGCGACCGCGCCCACCGCGCGCCCGATTAACACTCCTCTACTCAACATCCTTCAGAATGGGTGACTGCCCCACTCAGATTCAAGGGTCCCGGCTAGAGCGTGTTGGAACAATCGTCACAGTTGTCAGACCCGGTCCAACAGCAGTCGTAGCAGCAGTACTCGAAGGACCCACTCCCTTTGCAACAATCCTTAGGCGCGAAGAAGAAGAAGATAGGATTGCTGGTGGCCGAAAGCGCTGGCGTGGCGAACGCACCGAACGCGAAGAGACCGTTCAAGAGGGCTAGGCCGATGATGACTTTCTTACGCATTGGAACTCCTAGTTGAGGTTTGGTAAACGGGTTTGGTGAGGGATCGGTGGGATTTGCCACCGGGCGAGGCGCTGAAGCCCCGCGGGGTCGACGTAGACGCCGATTGCGTCTTGCGTCGAAAAGGACATTGGGACGAAGTCGATTGGGAAGTCGTAGGCCATCGTTGTGTCGACGGTACTACGCGCCCACGAATGACCGCGGCCTGTGGGGTCCGTATCTGTGCCGAAGCCACGGATCCAGATTTCTCCATCAGGGCCGCACTCTAGCGCCGTTGCATACGGTGTGTTTTTTGCGAAACGACGGCTGTACTGGCGCGCCATCCTTTCGAAGTTCAGGCCCGCAGCTTCGTATCCGGAGCCGATCTCCCCACGAGCGGCGTGCTCGATATAGGATGTTACGTCATCGCGCACGATTGGCCGCGAAGGCAAACGGACCGTGCGGGTCTGTTTCGTGGCTCCCGCAGCGTCAGTCCAACGCAGAGTCGACGACGCTGGGGACCATGAGACAACACTTCCGGCGCACGCGTCCCACAGCGCGACGGAAGCGAACTCTGCATACGTCTCGCGAAGTTCCTGGACCATCAGCCCGCCGAGCGCCAAGATCTCGGACTTCGGGGCGAGGTTCCAGTCTGCCTGCTGTAGTATCCCTCCAACGAAGTCACCGGTTCGGTCGAGGGTGCCATCGTAATAGGCGGTGACAAAAGCGTCGCCGAGCCGGCGCACCCGGTGCGGACGGGCGTACGTAACGTGGCGGATGTCTGATCGTGACTGAGGCGCTGAGTTAGACAGCGGGGTCGATCCCAACAGGTTTCCCTCCCTGTCGAAGTCGCTTACCCGGAGGTTCCCAAGGTCCCACACGCTTAGGGCACCGTTCTGTGCGACCGCGATAGCGACCGGACGCAACAACTCGGAGGGGCCGCGACCTTCATGTCCAAACTGCGTTCCGCCAGAACCGTCCACCGGTACCCACGAGAGGAACGGTTCCTGGGAATCCAATACCCAATACCCGTCATCCGCGCGCACAATGTCGATTACGTCGACGAAGCTTAGCTGCGGCGCCGCGTCTTCGATCTCGAGCGGGCTGACTTGCGCAGTCTCGAGCTCGAACGACGGCGCGGCTGGACCACAGCCAACCGTGGTCACGGCAGTGAGGATCACCAGTCGCTTCAAGGCGCCGTGGTCGACGCTGGTCGGGAGTCCTCCAGAAGGAGGCTCCCGAGCTCATCAATCAGTGCACCCTGACCTTCGGCGATCACGACGCCCCCCGCATCGACCACGAATACCCACGGCGTCCGAGCCGTGAGGGCGTGTTCGGTGGTCCCCCGCTCAGGCACGTCCACACGTGCGACCTTGGTTGGCCAGCCATGTTCTAGAGCATATGCGGTCGCGGTAGAAAGGTCCTCACGCGAGACCGCCAGAGTCCTTACCTCATCGCCATGGCTCTCGAGCCACTCTCGCCAGATTGGAGCGAGTCTCAGGCAATGTTCACACTCCGAGTGGAAGGCGAGCAGAAGAGTGGGCGCTCCGGACGCGAGAGAGGTGACTCGTCCGTCTGCGTCGGTGGTCCGAACCTCGGCTAGGCTCTGGCCGGTAGAGATCCAGCTCCCCTCGAGTTCCCCGCCGTCAGCCATCCGGTATCCAACGACCCCGACCTGAATCATCGCCAGGGCGATGAGGCCTAGGACCACCCGATCTTTGAAGAGCTTCGTCATGCAAGGTCCCTCGAAGTGCGGCTAAGTAACAGTAGACGCGAGCCAGCACAAAAACGTGCATTGGGGCCCGTGCTCTATAGGATCGGCCGCGGTCTCAGGAAACTTTAGCCCGGGTGTCGGGCCGCGTGTCCGAGTAGGGTCGAGGGCGTCAGGAGGTCCTGAGCAACATCCCGATCTGACGGGTCAACTCGTTGCTAGTAAAGGGCTTCTGGAGGAAGTGAGTCCTTGTGTCTCCCTTCGGAATGTCCAGTCCACCCTCGGCGTACCCCGACATGAAGAGCACTCTGAGGTCGGGACGGGCCTCTCGCACATGCTCGACCAATCGGGGGCCTGAGAGCCCTGGGAGCATGACGTCGGTCACGAGCAAGTCGACTTCGCCAGGGTCATCGGCGAGTCGGTCGAGAGCTGCTTGGCCGGATTCTGCCCTGAGCACCTGGTATCCGGCGTGTTCGAGACCAGCTGCCAGGAGAAGGAGTACAGAAGGGTCGTCATCCACCAAGAGGATGCGAGCTTCCAACGGTGGCGCAGCGTGGTCGTCGGGAAAGGCGTCTTGGGCCGTGAGCGCCTCGTCCGTCTCGGGAAGATACACATGGACTGTGGTACCCTCCCCCGGCTCGGTATCGATTCGGATCCCTCCCCCCGCCTCCGTAACGATGCCATGTACGGTCGCGAGCCCGAGACCGGAGCCACCAGAGGAACCCTTGGTGGTGTAGAAGGGCTCGAATATGTGACGCAGCACGTCAGGGGCGATGCCTTGTCCTGTGTCGGCGAGCGAAAGGACGGCGTACGTGCCCGCGCCGACTCTGCCGCTGTCGAAGATTTCCGGACTCTCGAGCGCGGTCCCGCCCACCCGAATCGTCATCGTGCCACCGCCGGGCATCGCCTCAGCCGCATTGACGGCGAGGTTCATGACGATTTGCTCGGCCCGACTGCGGGACAACTTCACCCGATGATCCCTTCGAAGTGACGTTTCGACCCTCACCTCCACCCGTCCGCCCACCAAGCGTCCTACCAGCGTCTCCATACGCTCGACCAGGTCCACGAGGTTGAAGACTTCAGGCGGGCCCACGTCTCTTCGAGCGAAGGTGAGAATCTGCTCCATAAGCGCAGCGCCGCGCTCCCATGCTTCCCGGATCCGCTCGAGGTGCCACCCAGTCTCTTCGTGATCCGCGTGGAGGCGTGAGATGGCTTCGGCTGAGCCTCCCACCACCGTCAGGAGATTGTTCACATCGTGTGCGAGGCCGCCGGCCAGCGTACCGATTGCTCCGAGGCGTTGCGTCGCGGACAACTTTCGCTCGAGCTCTCTGAGTTCTCGAACGTCGCGGCTAATCGTAGCGACGAAGCCGCCGGGGAGATCCCAGCCCTCTCCCGTCATGACAAGCGTCGACGCCGCGATCGCCGTTCCATCGACACCCTTGAGCGTGGTGGCTTGCGTCCACGGGGTGCCCGCCCGAGCCGCGTCAACGCCTTCGCCAAGAATGAACGCCGCTTCGGTCTCGAAGAGGTCTTCGAGAGCCAGGCCGCCCGGGAGGTCTCCTACCTCTGGTGCCCCCAGCATGCGGCGCGCCATTGCGTTGGCGTACAGAAGGCTTCCATCACGCCGACTCACCGTCACGACATCGGAAGATGCCTCGAGGATGGAGGAGAGTCGGGCGATCCGGGCTAGCGCTTCGAGCCGCGCCCGCTGGTCGCGTGCGACGATCATGAATGATGGACTCGGACCCGAGTCGACGACCGTCGCGGTGACCTCTACGGGTACCAGGTCACCGTTCGCGGCCTTCCATGTCGTACTTCCTTCCCAATGCGGCGAAGCATCGAGCTGGGTCAGGAAAGCCCCGGCCTCGTTCGGATCGTGGAAGATGTCCGCGATGGCTTGCCCCTGGAACTCACCGTGTTTGCCACCGAGAGCTTCGGTGAGGGCGCGGTTCGCGCGAGTGACCGTGGCGCCGGATTTCGTGGGCGTCACGAGCATGAACAAGTCACTCGAGTGTCGCGCGAGTTGATCGAACCAAGCCTCGCTTCGATCTCGACTGCGTCGAAGTTGGCGGAGGTAGAGCATGATGATGCCGCCGCCCATCGTCAGCTTCAGCGTCTGAAGTGCGAGGTATCCCCAAGGCAGGACGGACACGAACGCAATGCCAGCGATCGCGAACGGGTAGAGGCCTTGCATAACCCCGCTTCCGACCAGCCCCACCGCTGCCACGCTTCGCTCGAAGCGATCGATACCGCTGCGAAAGACCCCGAGACCAGCCACGATCAAGAGAAGCGTGCCTGTCCAAAAGAGCGGCCCTTGAAACTCGATGCCCCATTGGCCCCGACTCGCGCCAATTAGGAACCATGCGCAGGCGAGGCCTGCTCCCGCCAGCACGACCTTGAATCTCGGAGGCTTGCGATCCAGGAGCTGAACACCGACGAACATGATCGCCGTTTCAGCAATGAACAGCGTCGGCATCACCGCGTCTCGGAGGGTTCCGGAAGACAGCCCTGTGACCGCGACGAAGGCGAGCCGAGCGGCGGAGACAGTAAACGCGCCAGCTAGGACCAGGGTCGCTCGGTCACCCTCGCGGCGGTAGAACCAAACGAATAGAAGAGCCAGCAAGAGGCTGCCCACCATCGACGACAGAACTTCTGTGGCGTTGGGGTGGGCGAGCATACCGGTAGTGTTTTGGGGGGAGACGACGAGAGAGGTACAAGAAGAAAAGCTACGCTCGCCTCATCGTGTCGGCACGCCCTACAGGGTGCAGCTAGCGAATAGCGCTCGTCGAGGCTGTCCCGAAGTTCTCGTGGATCCACCGGCTGATGCTTTCGAGCGCCACCGGGCTCATCGTTTCCTCGATCGACTGGTATTCGCTGGGCAGCCCCGTCTCCGCACGCTGGAAGAGGTGGTTCAGCCCCTCGAGGATGGTGACGGTCGCCCGCTGGTTCCCCCCACGATCCAGCGCCCCTTCGACCTCAGCCGCGCTTTGTGCCGGTGGAACCTGGAGGTCCTTTTCGCCAAAGAGGGCCAGTACTGGGACGTTGACACGCTCTAGCGTAGGGCGCGGATCGTAGTGCACGAAGGTTCTGAACCACGGTGAGTTCATCTGTTGTACGGCTTGTCCGATAGCGTCGTCGGTCATGACCGCTTGAACCGCGCTACGTGACGTCTCGGGCAACGCATCGATCTCTTCGTCGATTGCCACTCGCATGGCCGCGTCCGCGAGCGCGGGGTCGGACTCTTCAAGTGTGATCGCGGCTAAACGCCGCTGGATGCGCGAGTTGAAATCCGATAGAGCGGGGGAGTTCCCCGCAGCGCCGTTGATGAGTCGACCCTGCTCGACGAGGATCTCGAGACCTGGCACACCTGGGCCGGCTAGCATGACGACGTAACGGACGACGTCCGACTGAGACGCGGCCAATGGCCCGACCAGACCGCCCTCGGAGTGACCGACCAGGCCGATTCGAGCCGGATCGATCCGCGGGTCGGCGCGAAGGTGTTCGATCGCGGCGAGGGCGTCGACGGCGAAGTCTTCCGACGTGGCCGCGGAGAAGTCGCCCTCGGATTCGGCGACGCCTCGGTCGTCGTACCTCAGAACCGCGATTCCCGCCCGAGTGAGATGGTCCGCAAGGACCAGAAAGGGTTTGTGGCCCATGAGGGCCTCATCTCGGTTCTGAGGTCCAGAACCCGTGATGAGAGCAGCAGCTGGAAAAGGGCCGTCTCCCTCTGGCAAGGTGAGGGTTCCGGCGAGATGGATGGAACCGTCGGCACTCGGAAAGCGAGCATCCTCCACTACATACGGGAACGGTGCCTCTGGCTCTTGTGGCCTGCGGAGCTCCGCCGTGGCAGCACCCGCCTCCGACCGGGCGAGATCGAGAGGGAAGCTTTGTCCACCCTGGGTGAACGTGCCCGTCAATCCGTCCCCTGCTGCGTTGAGCGTTCCCTCGTAGCTGCCACCCCCTGGCACCGGAAACTCAAGGGTCAGCGTCCGGTCTTCGTAGAGAACAGAGGTAAGCGGAATCCCAGACGCCCCTTGTGCCGGCACGTCCATGGAGCCCGTCAGCGAGCCGTCCTCGCCCACCTCGATATGGTAGATCAGCTCCAACTGCTGCGGCCCGACGGCCAAGACACCGGCCCAGGTCCCGACAATGGCTTCACCGCCCTCTTGTGCGGCCACCGGTGGGGTTCCGAGGGCTCCGACAATGGCAACGCCCATGACCATCCTCTCCAAGGCACCACGCATCAAGGACGCCTCCGTCTTGAGGGAAGGGTCCAGCTCCTGGACCCGAATCGCTCTTACTACGGTTGGGGAGGCGTTCGCCTTCAAACCGCACAGGACGGCTCGACGTTCCGCCGTGGACGGCTAGATCGTTTCGAGCTTGTGGAAGACTTCCGTGCCGTTCTTGAACCAATGTTCACGGAAGGGCAGTGGAGACACCTCGTGCTCGAGGAGGTCCGAAGTGATGTCGTGCGGGAAGAGCTTCATCGCCCCGCCTTCGTTCTCGTGGACCGTGTAATCCCCGCTGATCTGGAGCGTGGTCCTCAAGCGTTCTTCTCCATTCATCATGTACCCCTGGAGAAGGTGGGTGGTCGTCTCCCACGCGCCGGGGGTGATGCTGAGATCGAGGATGCGGTCGTCCCCCCCGAACACCCGAACTCGAAGCCGGTCGTCCGTCTCGATGAATTGCGCATCGATCGACTGTTCGTGGTACGGGAAGTGGAAGCGCTCGGACTTGATGCGTCGAGCCTCCTCCGAGGAGGTCGCGGCGAGGAAGGGGAAGAAGCCCCCTTTCGCGTGTCGGCCCCAAGCGGCGACCGTGGGCGGCACGACAACGGAGAACATCAACTCGGTATACGGCCCCACCACGCTGTCGTCGAACAAGAACGCGGTCACGGAGAGCACACTCCGCTGGTGGGTCACCTCGATAGGTTCGAGGTGATCTGGGAGCACGCGCCGTGCGTCCCTCGTCGCCATGTCGAAGAAGGCACTAACTCCAGTGTGGAAGCGATAGCTCCCGATCACGGACATACGCCGTATCTCCGGAGCACCTTCACGATGGTGTCGGCCCCCTCTTCAAGCTCTTCCCGCGAGTGTGCGGCCGAGATCGACATCCGGAATCGGGACTTGTGCTTGCCGACCGCCGGGTACTTCACCGGATTGATGAAGACCCCTTCGCGGAAAAGCTCCTCACCCATCGCGAATACGCGCGCGTCATCGCGCACCATGATCGGGATGACGTGGGAGGTCGAATCTCCGATCGGCACTTGAGCGTCGGAGAGGAGCTTCTGCATGTAGGCGACGTTGTCCCACAGCTGCGTTCGCAGCTCAGGTTCGTTTCTTGCGAGCTCTAGCGCTTTCCGTAGACCTGCGACGACGACTGGCGAGAGTGCGCACGAGAAGAAGCGCGAGCGGGAGAAGCCTCTCAAGTAGTTGATCAGCTGAGACGAGCCCGCGATGTAGCCGCCCTGGCCGCCCAGGCTCTTCGAGAAGGTGCCCAGATGGATGTCGATCTCATCGTCGAGGCCCTGAGCTTCCGACACACCTTTGCCGGTCTCGCCGAAGACGAAGGCCGAGTGCGCTTCATCGATCATAAGGCGGGCACCGTGCTTACGGCACACCTCTACGATCTCCGCGAGTGGTGGGGTGTCGCCGTCCATCGAGTAGACGCCCTCGATGATGACCAGACGTTTTCCGTCGAACCCGGAAAGCTTCCGATCCAAGTCGTCCGGCCGATTGTGGCGGAAGAACCGGGACTTCGCCTTCGAGAGGATCATCCCGTCGACGATGCTCGCATGTGCGTACTGATCGGCGACGATCAGATCGCCCGAGCGCATGAGACCCGCGATCGTCCCGACGTTGGCGCTGTAGCCGGTCGGGAAGATCATGGCCGCTTCCTGACCCTTGAAGTCAGCGATCTCTTCCGCGAATCGCTGATGAAGGGCGGTCGTACCGCTCAGGATCGGCGAGCCCGATGATCCTCCGCCGTAGATGTCCACCGCCTCTTTGATCGCGGCCTTGACCTCGGGTCGATACGAGAGGCCCAGATAGTTGTACGACGCGAAGTTGACGAGCCCTTTCCGAAGCTCTCCTGTCTTCGTGTCCTCGACATCGACACGTGTTCCCGGCGCAGAGTGGAGCGGAAGCTCGTAGAGGTAGTAGCCTGCCGGCTTGACCTCACTCCACCAATCGTCGAACGGCTCGAGCAGGGCGAATGCATCGCTACCCGCTCCGAAGTAGAAGTTCGTGTAGTCGTACTCCATCGCCCCTGGTGTGGTCGGGCGGGTGGCTTGTTCTGATTCGACGTCGACTCGGCTCTTGGTGCTGGCCGCTTTTACATCGACGGAGGCAGAGGTGTCGTGCGTAGAGTCGGACATTGTTTTCGTCTCTGGAAAGCCCCTCACGGGAGAACCCGTAATCTCCCTCAAGCGCGCGGGCATATCAAGAAGAATGACGGGTGGGTGGACTCACTCAACCGACGATCCACCCTAAGAGCGTCGTGATTCGGGGCCCGCCCTCGGCGACGGCGACGGCGATGTTGATCGGGACGTACAGCTCGCCGAACGGAAGGGTGGCGCCGCCCGCGATCAGCATGGAGGTAGTGGAAGAGAGGCCCGACTCGCTCGATGGGCGTACGCTGAGGTTCGGGCCGACTCCGAGCTCGACGCCGTTGGGCAGCCGATAACCGGCGAGCCAACTCAGGGAGATGTGCTTTTCCCCCTGCTCGAGACCGCCGAGTAGGAGCACCCACTCCATGAGGGCCTGATTCCCCGATGTAGTCGACACGATCTGAGTCTCGAACTGCCACCCGAATTGACTCATGATCGGCTGTTGTCCGATGGATTGGCGGTATGCTGCCACGTCACCCGTGAAGGCTGTGAAGCCGAAACGGGGTCCGGAGAGCTTTTGCCGGGGGAGGGTCCGCGCTTCCAGATGGCTGGGGAGAGGAGCGGATTGCGCGAAGGCGTCTGACACGCACGAAAAGATCGAAAGCGCAGCCAGCGTTGCGATCGGGAGCGCTCGGAGGGGGAAGTGTGCGGTGTTCATGATCGTTCGTCCTTGGTGATGGAGCCGTGACGAGGGAACGATCGGGAGAACCGGAGGCGCAGAATCTACGTCGGTCGCACTAGCGGATACCCGGAGGGTACGTAGCGGATACTGGTGGGCTACGTAGGACGGCCGCTAGCGTCAGGAACTCCCATCGACCGGCGGCAACGCGGTCGCCGAGGAGCTGATCTCCTCTCCGACGCACCCCACGAGCATATCGAAGAGGTCCGCAACTTTGCGCCGCCGATGGTTCACGACGTGTCGATAGATCTCCCGCGTGCCGATAAACGTCACGGCCGTAATTCCGATCGGGAGGAGCGTCGCCATGAGAGCGGACCCGAGGACGTTGATCCCAACGGGGAGACCCACGCCCAATCCAAGCCCGAGGCCTCCTCCGGCTACAACGCCTCCGAAGAGGCCGTTCGCCATCTGAGTGAGATTCTCCTCGACTCGGACTCGGGTCTCACCGTCCCGCGACGCCACGACAATCTGTACGGTCCTCGACTTGCTCGCGGTCTCGGCTCGCCAAGTGAGTGTTTGGCCGAGTAGGCTCGGTGTCCCATGCTCACGCACATTCTCGTGGATCAGCTCGACGACCCTCTCGAATCCACGCGTGGGCAGATCTCCCGACAGGGTCACTTCACGGATGATTCGGAGCTCGTCCCCGAGCACCTTGGTCCAGACGGTGGGATGGACGCCCGACTCCAGCTCCGTCGCCGCGCGCTTGAGGAACGCCGGATCGATCCCTGCCTCCGCGGCGATCTCCTCGAGTTCCGCTAGAGTCACCCCGGCGGCAGGGGCTGAGGGCTCCCGATGCTGAAGTTCGGCGGCCCGTTGCAGGATCCGCCCGATCTCCGTCTCGTCGTAGACTCGGGCGATCTTCGTGGGTTCGCTCATCGGGCGGGGCAGGGATCCAGGAGGTAGGGTGCGCATGAGTCGGAGCGAGGATACTCTCCGGCTCCAACTGAGTTACGGGTCTCTCGTCCTTTGCCTTCCCGACGCGTGAGCCCGCACCGATTCTACTCCCGAAGAGATGGGTTTTCCATGAGCGAGACACAAAGCGCTTCGAGTCATGCGAAGATGGTCCCGATGTACCACTACGTGGCCTTCGCGTGCCTCGCTGCTCCCACTCTGTACTTTCTCGTGCGCACCGTGACGGCGTTCTCGCTCGACACGCTTGCGATCCTCGTCTTTATGATCGGAGCGACGATCGCCGGTTTGTACGGACGCATTTTCCCGCTCGGTGTCCAAGATCGGGTGATTCGGCTCGAGGAACGACTACGGCTGAAGCGATTGCTTCCCGATGAGCTAACGGCCCGGATCGACGAGATCTCCACGGAACATCTCATCGGATTGCGCTTCGCGCCGGATGAAGAGGTCGCCGAGCTCGCCCGCCGGATCTTGGATGGGGACTTCCCGGATCGAAAGGGCGTGAAGGAGGCGATCCGGACGTGGCGCCCTGACCTACAGCGTATTTGAGGAAGTGGTCTGGTAGGGTCCTCCTCCTCCACGGCTTCACCGGCAGCCAAGCGAGCTGGCCATCGTCGTGCCTAGAGGCGCTTCGCGCGGTTGGGCTCGAGCCTGTTCCGGTCGACCTGCCTGGTCACGGGGCGGAGGTGGACCGTCGGCCGGACGGCGCAGGCTTCCGGGCGTGCCGCGACGTCGTGCTCGAGGCCTCTGGCGGGGAAGCCGTGGACCTTGTCGGGTACTCGATGGGAGGGCGAATCGCGCTGCGTGTCGCGATCGAGCAGCAGGGTCTTGTGCGCCGCCTCGTCCTCGAGTCGGCCTCACCGGGTCTCGAATCCGCGGCCGAGCAGCGAGAGCGGCGTGCATCAGACTCAGACCTCGCTCGGAACATCATAGCTGAAGGGATCGAAGACTTCGTAGCTCGCTGGGAGCGTCTCCCTCTCTTCGCCTCCCAAGTCGGGCTCTCGGCCGATGTGCTCCAAGCTCAGCGCGCGCGGCGACTCGCGAACGATCCAGACGCGCTCGCGTGGGCTCTACGCGAGTTGGGCACGGGTGCACTCCCTTCGGCGTGGGAGCATCTGGAGCAGGTCCTTGCGCCCGCGCTACTGCTCGTCGGCTCGAGGGACGAGAAGTTCATGGGCATTGCTCATCGGATGCTCCACCGCTGGGACCGGGCGAAGGTGGAAGTGATCCGAGGGGTCGGGCATACCGTACACCTCGAGGCGCCCGACCTGTGGAGTCGTGCGGTCACCCGCTTCTTGACGCTTCCTGACGACTCCGCGCCGCCTCACCGATAGCCGGCGCCGACTCCGGTCCCGATCCCACCCGATCCAGCCACGCTGATTCCGAAGCGGAGATGCCCGTCTTTCCGGACAATGAGGAACGCCCCCATGCGGCCCCCGCCGAGACGGGTCACGCCGGGGTATACATTGAGAACCAGGCGCCGGTGGGCCGTCTCCGACGCCATGACGCTCGCGAGAAGCACTCCGCCTCGGTCGACAAACACTCCTCCACCTACCGCGATCTCCGGCGTCTCTTCTCCGGTGAGCGGATCGATGTTCTGGATCCGCCCCTCGCCCCCGAGTGCGAACGAAATGTCGATGCCGTCCGTCCGGTGCCACGTGACCCCAGGGGTGAAGGCGAGCCCTGCGCGAACGAAGAGCGAGAACCGGTCTGACCCGATCGGGGGCTTCACGATGAAGTTGTTCCCGTTGTTGACGAGCTCTCCGTCGAGCATGAGTGCCGCTTGCCCCGACCAGATGTTGCCGCGGAGGGTCTCCCCGAAGAAGCGGGCGACCCCATCGACCGAGAAGAGGGCGATCCCGAGTGGGTCGAAGAAGAGGAGGTCTGCGGCGGTCGCCGCAGTGCCTTCTTCAAAGCCCGGGTGTGCGTACATCTCGTTGATTACCGCCGAGCTCATCGTGATGAGGGCGGCTGAGAGTGCCGGGTAGGGGACCCCTTGCACCGACGCCCACTCGGCGAGTCGACGGTAGGTCATGCCACCTTCGACGAAGTGCCCGAAATAGTTGGGCATCCACTTCCAGTCACGCCATTCTAGGGAAAGCGGAAAGATCTCGTCTCCGATGTAGCTCTTCCAGCCTCCGTACCGCTCCACGTTGGCCCCGAGCTGGGTGATGGATCGCCATACGTGTTTCGAACCGTAATCGTAGTCGAAGATGTATCGATTCCGGTTGTTGAATTGGGCGACGGCGTACCCCTTGTTCAACATCACGTCGAATGGACCCGCGAGCGCGTCGGTACCATACGGTCGCCCCTGATAGAAGAAGAACTTCCCCCGCTCTTCCTCTCCCACAGACGAACTGTCGGCAGGTAGGTATTGGGCGTGGGCCTCCGAGCCCAGGAGCCCAAGCACGACCCACATCACCGTCGTTGCGCGTCGTGCCTGACCGAGAATGGAGACGAGGATGGTGTGCAAGCGGTGCGCCGTCGCTATGGGGAGCCGGAATATGAGCTAGACTCCCCGTGGCCGCCGAAGGACTGGTGTGCCGCCGACCCGTACAAACGATCGACAGTCATCATGACCTCTCGCCCCATGCCTACAGCCACACCGGTCTCCGATAAGGACCGCACGGTCGTGTACGCAGCGGTGCTCATGGCCCTCTTTCTGGCGGCACTCGACCAGACGATCGTTTCGACGGCTCTGCCGAAGATGGTGGAGGACTTGGCCGGGGTCGACCGCTACGCGTGGGTCGCGACCGCATACCTCCTCGCTTCGACGGCCCTCGCGCTCGTCTACGGCAAGTTGGCCGACACGTATCCGCGGAAGCACGTGACGCTCGGGGCGGTAGGACTCTTCTTGTGCGGATCGTTTCTCTGTGGTCTCGCCGGGGAGTTCGGCACGCTTCCATTGCTCGGTGACGGGATGTCTCAGCTCGTTCTTTTCCGGGCTCTCCAGGGAGCAGGGGGCGGGGGACTCTTTGCGATGACGTTCATTGTGATCGCCGACTTGTACACGCCGGTCGAGCGTGGGAAGTACCAGGGCTTTGTGGGGGCTGTATTCGGAATCGCTTCCGTGCTCGGCCCCCTCATCGGCGGACTCCTTACGGATCACGCCGGCGGTTGGCTTCCCGGGGTCGAGGGCTGGCGATGGGTCTTCTACGTGAACATGCCCATCGGTCTCGTCGCCCTGTGGTTCATCGTGAGGCGGATGCCGCGCCTGGATCCGCCAGGGGATCGACGCCCGCCAGATCTGGTGACTGGTCTACTCCTTCTCGGTGGTTTGATCCCCTTCATCATGGGGTTGCAGATCGACAAGCGGAGGTACCCGTGGCTTCCGGGCTTCGGGGCGGGTGAGGATCCGTCGTCGCTGGCTGACTGGATGACGCCGGGCCTGCTCGTTCTGGGTGTGGCCGTCTTGATGCTCTTCGTGCGGCGGAGCCGGGTTTCAGAGAGCCCCGTGCTCGATCTTCGCCTTTTCGAGAACGAGGTGTTTCGCACTGCGAATGCGGCGACGTTCTTCTTCGGAGCGTCGTTCATGTCGGTCACAATCTTCTTGCCCCTCTTTCTGGTGAACGTCATGGGGGTCTCCGCGACCCGGGCCGGCGCCGCCCTCATCCCATTTTCCCTGGGCTTGGTCGTCAGCGCGACGTTAGCGGGCCAGGTCGTCGCCAGAATTGGCTACCGCCGACAGGTCGTCGCCGGGTCGTTGGTCTTCTTGGTCTCGGTCGTCCTCCTGGCCACCATGGGGGCCGACGTCACATACGGGCAGGTGACTCTGTACATGGTGATGGCCGGAGTGGGCGTAGGGCCCGCGATGCCTCTCTTTACCCTTGCCATCCAGAATGCCGTCGATGTCCGGTTCATTGGTCAAGCGACTAGCGCATCCCAATTCTTTCGGCAGACGGGCGCCACCGTCGGCGCGGCGCTCATGGGTGCCGTGCTCGCGACCACGCTCGGGGTGGCGTTCGCCGCCGTTGAGTTGCCGCCCGGCGTTGCGACTGAGCCCGGAGCGACCGCCGAGGGTTTCGTGGCGACCGGCGGAACCGAGCTCCCGGCGATGATCCACGATGCGTACAGGCTAAGGGCCGACGGAGCGCCATCGGAAGAGGCGCGAGCGGCGCTCCTTGCCGAGGGCGAGCGCGTGGCGAACGAAGTGGGCGGATTGGTTCGTACCGCGTTCACCGATGCCACGGCGCGCGTCTATTGGCTCTCTGCACTCTTTTCGATCTTGGCCGGTCTGCTCTCCATGCGGATGCCGGAGCTCGCTCTGCGCGCAACGCACGATCGGGCTGAAGCGTCGAAGGTGGAGTGACCCTCCTACGCGAAGAGGTCGGTCGCCGAGTTGAAGAATTATCTGGCAAGATCGGAGCGACGTCTTCAGCTTGAAGGAAGCGTAAGCGCCGGAAGGGAGGTACGACGATGGTGAAGAAGCTGATCATGTTGGTGTTCTTGGCCCTGGCCGTCGGGATGGCCGTGCCTAGCACACGGGAGCAGATCGTGGAGCGAGCCTTCGTGCCGGTGAAAGACGAAATCGGCCGTCGTCTCGTTCCGCGCAGAATCGAGGTCATGGCGGATCAGCTCGACGTCCGGCTCAGCCGAGGTGAAGGGTTGCCCCAGAACTTCGAGGGCTGGCTTCGGCGCGACTACTCAGGCTCCGAACTCGACCCCTGGGGCCGCATGTACTTCATCCAGGTCGGACGCCGAAACTACACCGTGGGCTCCATGGGGCCCGACGGTCTCCAGGCGACGGACGACGATATGACCATAAGTCGACCACTCACCAACGGGCGTTAGCGCGCGTGCTCGATCGGCGTGATCTCCAGCTTGGAGATGTGGACGTTGAGGCGGTGATTCACCCGGAATCCGAAGACACCGTCGACCGGAGCCTCGCTCCGCGGCAGTGACGCTACCTCTGTGTCGTTCACGAAGAACGTCACCTGGTCCCCGCGGGCTTCCACGACGAGTGAGTTGAGAGCGCTCGCATCGTCCCCCCGATCCGCATAGGCGAGGATCGCATCGTGCGCGGTCCAAGGCTGGAGTGTGGGAGCTTCGGCCCCGACACGTCGCTTGATGATGAACTCTCCGCCGTCTCTCAGGAGGAAATACGTGTACTCCTGATCGGCGGTCTGAAGGCCCTGGCCTCCGACGAATAGCCCAAATGCCTCTCGGCGCCCTTCCGGGTCGAAGAGGAACACCTCCATCTCGGCGCGGAAGTCCCCTTCGGCGACGTTGTCCGGGTGCCAGAAGATGCCGGCCGGTCCCGTCGTCACGTGCCAACCTGGTGGCATCTCGACGAACATCTCGACGTCGGCCTCGGATGCTCCTTCGCGATCGAAACGGGTCATCCAGCCATCCGGTCGCTCCAACTCTTGCGCTGCGAGAGGGGCGGTGGTCAGCACGAGGGTGGCCAACGCGGCACGAACACGCATGTTTGCGATCTCCTGGGGACGAGGTGTGACGAGGAACGTCGGTCCCCGGACGGAGTGCTGTCAATTCGCGTGGAGTCAGCTCAGACGCATCTGAGCGATGGAGGAGCGTGCCCGAGCTACCGGAAATCACCGCGTACCTGGAGGGGTTCGAGCGCTGTATTGTCGGCACCCCGCTCGAGAAGGTTCGCCTCCGCTCGCCGTCCTTGCTCCGGACATGGGACCCACCGGTTTCGGTTGCGGAGGGGCGCACGGTCGAAGCGGTGAGCCGCCTCGGGAAACGAGTCGTATGGCACTTCGAAGGGGAAGTGCACCTGGTGTTTCATCTGATGATCACAGGGCGATTCAAGTGGGCAGCCCCCGGGGCGGCCGTCCCGAAGAAGCGTGCTCACGGAGCATTCGATTTCGCGAGTGGTACCGTGTTGTTGACAGAGCAGTCGACGAAGAAGCGTGCTTCGCTGCACGTAGTGGTCGGCCCCGAAGCTCTCCAGTCATTAGACCCGGGCGGCATCGACGTCGAGACCGCCTCTCCCCAGACGTTCGCCGCCGTGCTGACGCAAGAGAATCGCACCCTGAAGCGCGCGCTCACGGATCCGCGGGTCTTCAGTGGAATCGGGAACGCGCACTCGGACGAGATCCTCCTCTTCGCGCGGCTGTCTCCCCTTCAACTGACCCGGAACCTCTCCCCGGAGGAGATCGAACGCCTCCGGAGTACGATCGTCGCCTCACTACGGGAATGGACCGCACGGTTGCGGAGCGAGTTCGGAGGCTCGTTCCCCGGCAAGATCACGGCGTTCCATCCCGCAATGGCCGCGCACGGCAAGTACGGGCAGCCCTGTCCGGTTTGCGCCTCTCCCATCCAAAGGATCCGGTACGCGGATCGTGAGACCAACTACTGTGCAACGTGTCAGACCGGTGGGAAGGTGTTGGCCGATCGAGGCATGTCGCGACTCCTCGGCGACGATTGGCCGAGGACTCTGGAAGAGCTCGAGGAGCTCCACTCGAAGTAAGCGGCAGGCGCGGTCCGACTCTTGACCGATTGTGTCGAAGATATATCGTACGATATACTGTGCGACGTGTTGTACGTCGCGGAGTGCGATATATTCAACGATACGGAGCGGCGATGCGGACCTGTGTTCCGGTCGACCGACTCTCCGGGATGGAGGAACATCATGGCTTGCACCACAGGCCGTAGGAGGCGTGGGATGGATTTCGATTGGGTATTCGACTGGGACGTCGGCGTAGGGCCGCGCCGCCGACGCTCCCATCGCCGGGGGCCTCGCCGACGCTTCTTCAAGCAGGGACAGGTCCGACTCGCCTTACTCTCTCTGCTCCAGGATGAGCCGGCGCACGGCTACGAACTTATGAAGCGCCTCGAGGAACGGTCCGGGGGTTTATACAGGGCCAGCGCGGGCACTGTGTATCCGGTGCTCCAACAGCTCGAGGACGAAGGTCTCGTCCGGATCGTCGAAGAGGGTGGGAAGAAGGTCTACCATCTTACGGACGAAGGGCGCGAAGAGGTGCTCGTCCACGAAGACGAGATCGAGGGTATCTGGAGACGTGCCCACGGGTGGAAGGATTGGGGGGTCTCGATGGGACCCGAGGCAGCGGAGATCTGGGGCGCCTGGGGTCGACTCTCCAAGGCGGCTTTCCGCGCCGCCGCAGCTGCGGAGGGTGAGGAGATCGATCGGATTCGGGAGATCCTCGACGAGGCCCGAGCCAAGCTATCCAAGTTGTAGCGAACGGAGCACGGGGCGTGCCGCGCCCCGTGCTCCGCTGCCGCGGCGTCCGCCACGGAAGCCAGGAACCTTTGGTTGCCCCGAAAAGGCACCGGAATAGCTTGGAGCGTCGAGCCACGAAGATCGGGGGTCAGGCTGAACGTTGCCATCGAAGGGGCGCAGCTCGCAGCGGTTGAGTACCGAAGCGGCGTAAGGGGCGAAGGATTCCCCTTCGACGTACCGGCGATCTCCTCACTGGCGCAGCTCGATTTCGATGCACCCGTCACCCTTTTCGTAGGGGAGAACGGGACCGGGAAGTCTACGTTGCTCGAGGCATTGGCTATCGCCACCGGGCTGCCAGCCGTTGGCGCGGAGCGCCTAGCGACGGACAAGACGCTCGCAGCTCAACGTGACTTGAGCCGCCAGTTGCGTCTGACGTGGCGCAATCGGTCCCATCGAGGCTTCTTTTTACGGGCCGAGGACTTCTTCGGCTTCCAGCGGAGCTTGGCACGACAGCGGGCCGAACACGAAGACGAACTCCGTCGCGTCGAACGCGAGATGGCGAACGCGTCGGAGCTCGCCAGGACGCTCGCGGCGGGTCCACACCGCGCCTCGATCGGAGCGCTTACCGCCACGTACGGCGAAAACCCGGATGCGCGCTCGCACGGAGAGGCGTTCCTGAACCTCTTCGCTGCAAGGCTGTCGCCGAAGGGGCTCTTCCTGTTGGACGAGCCCGAGGCTGCTCTCTCCCCCCAGAGTCAGCTCGGCTTCGTTGCGATGATGCGCGAGGCCGTGGGAAAGGGTGGGCAGTTCATCATCGCGACCCACTCACCGATCCTCATGGCCACACCGAGTGCGGTGATCTACAACTTCGACGATCCTCCCGTCAGGCGAGTCGAGTACGAGGATCTCGAGCCGGTCACGTTGATGCGTGACTTCCTACAGGCTCCAGACCGGTTCATGCGACGGATTTGGAGCGACGAAGAGTGACGATGAGCGAGACCGGCGGGCCTACAGGCGGGGCTACGGATGGACGTCTCGATGGCCAAGCAGGCTTCGAGGTGCTCCCCACCTTCGAACGCTTCAGTCAGAAGAACGACATTTACTCGAGAGCGTTTTGGGACCCGGAGGTGCGCTCGGACCGGACGGACCGCTTCTTCGAGACGTATCGGACGCCTCTGAAGAAGTGGAAAACCGTCGAGGGATTCACACAAAAGGACTACGCTCTTCGCAACGCGTCGTGGCACCTGCCCGATATCTTTGCCGAGCTAAAGGAGTCGGAGAATCGTCGAGAGGGATTCCTGGACCCGTTCACGGTGCATCGGCCTGGGCCGGATGAGCGCGTTCCCGTGGAATCTCCCGAGCAGATGACCGATGAGGTGAAGCGAGTGGCTCGGGTGTTCGGGGCCGACTTGGTCGGCGTGACGGGGTATGACGCGCGGTGGGTCTACACGCATGCCTACTCTCGGTTAGGCGAGACAGCGAAAGCGCAGGAGCTTCCTGGTGATCTTCCCCACGTCGTCGTGATTGCTCAGGAGATGGACCGGGAACTCATTCAGACTGTGCCCTCGGCGTTGAGTGGTACCGCGACCGGGGTGGGGTACTCGCACGATACCCTGGTTCTCTTGGGTCTCGCGCAGTACATCCGGAATCTGGGGTATCGCGCAGTCGCGACTATGAACGACACCGCGTTGGCGATCCCCTATGCGATCCAGGCCGGGCTCGGAGAGTACGGGCGTCACGGACTGCTGATCACGAAAGAGTTCGGGCCTCGCGTCCGCATCGGGAAGATCTTCACCGACCTGCCCCTCTCGCATGATCAGCCCTCCTCCTTCGGAGTGAAGGACTTCTGTGCCGTCTGCCGTCGGTGCTCGAATGCCTGCCCGGTGAAGGCGATACCGGACGGGCCCCCGAGCGACGCCGTGTACAACCGATCGAACATCAAGGGTGTTCGGAAGTGGACGGTGGACGCCGAGCGATGTTTTCGTTTCTGGTCGAATCAGAACTCGGACTGTTCCATATGCGTTCGTGTGTGTCCCTATAACCGTGACTTCACGAAGCTCGGCGCCCGAGTGTGGCGATGGCTGGCAGGCACTCCCCTTAGGCGAGTGGCGCTTTGGCTGGTGGATCGTGTGGCACCCGGAGACCGGATGAGTCCTTCGCAGTGGTGGGCCCGAGGAGTGGATCGATGAACGAGGCGCGGACCACAGGGCCGCTAGCAGCTCTTCCGAGCGAGGCACCGACGCAGGGGCACGGCTTCGGAACCGCCCCGGTCTTCCTCGCCAGCATCAGCACGGTCCTCGGCGCCGTGATGTTCCTCCGCTTCGGGTATGCGGTCGGTCACACGGGCCTGCTCGGTGGAGTGCTCATCATCTTGATCGGCCACCTCGTCACCGTCCCGACGGCACTGGCGATCGCGGAGATCGCGACGAACCGCCGGGTCGAGGGTGGTGGTGAATACTTCATCATTTCGCGGTCGTTCGGGATTAGCATCGGGGGCGCGATCGGGGTAAGCCTGTACATTTCTCAGGCGATCTCGGTTGCGTTCTACATGATTGCGTTCGCCGAAGCGTTTCAGCCCCTCGCTCCTCGGTTCGAGGCACTCTTCGGCTTTCCCTTCGATCCCAGGATCGTCTCCCTCCCGGCCACACTGATCTTGGTCGGTGTGGTCCTCCGAAAGGGGGCGGACTTGGGCGTAAAGGCGCTCTGGATCGTGGCTAGTGTCCTCGCCTTGTCGCTCGCAATGTTCTTCCTGGGATCCGGGCCGGAGGGCATTCGACCCGAGAATATCAGCGTCTTCTCGGATCTCGACGGAGCCGACCCGTTCATGTTGGTCTTCGCGATCGTGTTCCCCGCGTTTACAGGGATGACTGCCGGGGTGGGGCTCTCTGGCGATCTGGCGAAGCCGCGGAAGTCCATCCCGCTCGGGATCATGTCTGCGACGCTGGTGGGTATGCTGGTCTATGTGCTGGTGGTCGTGAAGCTCGCTTCATCGGCGAACACGGAAGCGCTGCGGGGCAACTACCTGATCATGAGTGAGATCGCGATTTGGGGCCCGATCATCCCGATTGGACTCGCGTGTGCGACGATCTCGTCCGCCATCGGCTCGATTCTCGTGGCTCCTCGCACTTTGCAGGCGCTGGGGGGAGACGAGGTTATTCCCCGACCCAAATTGAATTCGTTCGTCTCGGCGGGTGTAGGCGAGGCCAACGAGCCGCGCAACGCGACGATCGTCACATCGGCGATCGCCGTGACTTTCGTATTGCTGGGCAACGTCGACATGGTCGCACGGATCGTGTCGATGTTCTTCATGGTGACGTACGGCGCACTGTGCGCGATTTCCTTCCTCGAGCACTTCGCCGCCAGGCCTTCGTACCGGCCCAGCTTCCGGTCCAAGTGGTACCTCTCACTCCTCGGCGCAGTGATGTGCCTGGTGCTCATGCTCCAGATGGACCTGCTCTTCGCGGTGGGGGCGATCGCGCTGATGGCTGGCCTATACTCGGTAATCCGCCGGTCTCGAATGGGCACGGATGATCTCGCGCAGATCTTCCAGGGTGTGATGACGCAGGCGACGCGCTACTTGCAGATCCGCCTTCAGAAGATGCCCCCGGACGATTGGCGCCCGAGTATCATCATGATCACTCCCAGGACGTTTGATCGGACCTCGCCGGTTCAGCTGCTCGAGTGGCTCTGCAATCGATACGGTTTCGGAACCTACTTCCACCACATCCAGGGGCGCTTGGTCGAGGAGAACTTCGACGAGAGCGAAGAGATTCGGGAGCGGCTCATTCAGGCCATGAGCGCGCGGAAGGGAGCGATCTACATGGACGCCATGATCTCGCCCTCGATGACATCGGCCCTCGCTCAGTCGCTGCAGATGCCCGGGGTCTCGGGAATGGCGAACAATACGCTACTCCTGGAATACGGGCGGCACGACGAGCCCGAGGTTCTCGAAGAAGTCGTGTCAGGGATGGTCATGGCGGCAGTGCCGGGGATGAATCGCCTCGTGTTACGGCACGGGGAGAACTTTTTCGGGTCGCGGAAGAGCATCCACGTGTGGTTAACGTGGCACGACGCGCGCAACGCCAACCTCATGATCTTGCTCTCGTACATCCTCCTGGGGCACCGTGATTGGCATGGCGCCGAGGTGAAGCTGTTCGCGGCGTATCCGCGGCGGGAGGTGAAGGAGCGGGCCGAGGAGATCCACCAGATGATTTCCGAGGGTCGGCTGCTGATCAGCGAGAAGAACGTGCTCGTGATTCCGACCGACGATCAGATCGACTTCGAGCGGCTGGTAGAAGCGCGCTCGTCGGCGGCCGACTTGGTGATGCTCGGCTTCACCCATGTCGCACTGAAGCACCGGGGAGCCGAGGTGTTCGAGAGGTTCGGAGAACTCCGCGACGTCCTCTTTGTGTCCGCCGAGGAAACGATCTTTATCGACTGAAGCCGAGTCGCTCGCGCCGCCTGGCGGGCCTTCACATCTCCATGAGTTTTCGAACAGTTGCGTCATCCGTCGGCGACGGTAGGCCCCACCCATCCTGATATCCGAAAACGTCGGAGATCGGTCGGCTGCCAAAGTTGCCATCGAGGATCTCCATGTGCTTGGCCGTCAACAAGCCAGGGTGAGGGACGCCGCACGCGTGACTCAGCCTGGTCAACTCCTTTCGCAGCGTGACGATGTAGTTCGCCAGCCGGGCCGCCTTGTTTGTGGGGTCGAGGCCGCGGACGAGCCATGGCGTGTGGGTCGCGACCCCGGTGGGGCAGTGGCCGGTGTGGCATCGCTGCGCTTGGATGCATCCGATCGCCATCATGGCTTCTCTGCCGACCGCGATTAGGTCGGCGCCCAGGCAGAACGCCAAAAGCCCGGTCTCTGGGAAGCCCAGCTTTCCGGCCCCGATCCAGGTGACATCTTGGTGCACGCCTCGTTCCGCGAAGATTGTATACACTCGGCTGAAGCCGATCTTGAAGGGCAGTGAGACATGATCCGAGAAGGCGAACGGCGCCGCGCCCGTCCCACCTTCTCCGCCATCGATCGCGATGAAGTCGACTCCTCGTTCTTCACTCGCCATCCGCTCCGCTAGATCGGCCCAGAAGCCGAGCAATCCGACGGCGGATTTAATACCTACCGGTACCCCGGTGGCGTCGGCGAGACTCTCTACGAAATCCAACAATTCGTCGACACCGGAGAAGGCTCGGTGCCCGGAGGGACTGATTACGGTCTGCCCGACGGGGACCCCTCGAATTGCCGCGATCTCCGCCGTGACCTTCTCTCCGGGCAAAACGCCCCCGAGGCCCGGCTTCGCGCCCTGACTCAGCTTGATCTCGATTGCCCGAACCGGGTGCTCGGCGACCTTCCGAGCGCACTCCTTCAGGTCGAAGAGCCCGTCGGGGGTCCGTGCACCGAAGTACCCGGTCCCGAGCTGCCACATCAGGTCTCCACCGTGGAGATGATGTGGCGAGATCCCACCCTCCCCCGAGTTGTGGAGGCACCCACAGAGTGCCGCACCTTTGTTGAGGGCTTCGATTGCCGCGGAAGAGAGGGATCCGAAAGACATGCCGCTGATGTACACAGCGGACTCTGGGCGGAATGCGTGCCTACGACCCCTCGGACCACCGAGCACCTTGGCGGAGGGCAAGCGATACTCGCCGTCGCCGTGTGACTCCTCAGGCTTGCCCAGGGTGTCGTGCTTGATCACCAGGTAGTTCGGCGAACGTTCGTAGTCGTTGTCCGTGCCGAAGCCCGTGTAGTTGTTCTGTCGCTTGGCCGAAGCGTATACCCACGATCGCTGGTCCCGAGAGAAGGGAAGCTCCTCGTTGTTCGACGTGACGATGTACTGCCGGAGTTCGGGGCCGACTGCCTCCAGCATGTACCGGAAGTGACCGATGATCGGGAAGTTTCGAAGGATGGCGTGCTTCGTTTGCACGACGTCGTAGATGGCGACGCATACAAGGAACACCAGAAGAACGAGGAACCAGTTCACGCGCACATACCGTCGGTTCGAGGGCCGGAGTCGGCGAAGCTATACGGCAGACCTTAGGCCCGCATCGGGATGGCCGAGACGACCGCGTCCATTCCTCGACTGAAGGCTCTCAACCGGGCGGTAGGAAGACCTGACTCCGAATCTTCCAGCGACGCCCACGCTGGACGTACACGGTGATGAGTGGGCCCTGCAGCTGTGACCCAGCCGCCTCACCATGCTGGATGCCCAACATGTAGTTCCCAAACACCTGGGCCATTCCTCCACTCGCATCGAAGTCGAGCATGAAGGCCTCGATGTGCCCATGGAGGGGAAGTACTTCGTGGAAGTAGGCGAGGAGGTCGGGACGGCCTCTCCGAAGAGCGCCGTCGGGCGGGATGACGAGAGCGTCTTCCCAGTACAGCTCGGCCAACTCCTCCGGGCGGTCTCCAGCCCACGCATCACCCCAGTCCGCGAGTAGGTCGTTAATCCGATCGAGGACCTCCGCGGTATACTCGGCTCGGATCGAGCCGATGTCGATCTGCTGATACCCCGGTGCCTGTGCACCCACGTCGGACACACTGAGCACGAGTCCCGCGAAGAGCGCCACGATTCGGTAGTGCATGTTTAACTCCGGGTTACGATCCGTCCGGACGTATACCCCCACCGAACACGTAGTTGACTCCTAAGGATACCGAGTTCGGATTGCGATCGGAGTCTTGCAGCCAGGACCATCGAATCAGGGCCTCGAGCTGTACGCTTGGAGCGAGGTAGGTCTTGCCGCCGACGGAGAGGTTGTAGCCGAAGAGCGTGCCGTCTTCCGTTGTGATCGGCGACTTGCGCCAACCAACCCCCCCTCCAGCGAAGATGCCGCCGCGGCGGCCGCCCGGGACGAACGCGGCCTCGAGGTTGTACGCCGTTTCCCGTCCACCCGTTGCGAAGAGGATGTCTGCACTGGGATTCAGTTCCGCCTTGCCATTGCGAAGGAAGGGGATTCGCAGGCCTGCCCCGATCATCTCCCCTCGGAATCTCTGGTCATATCCGATGCGGCCCCCGATGGAAACCGGCGCCCACGGTGGCTTCTCCTCCTCCGTCTGGCGGCCCCTGCGTACCTGGCCATCGACGGCGGATGGCGCAACGGCGGCCGCGGTGATGAAGATCAGGGCGCCAGCGCGCAGCAAACGACGCACACGTGCGGGGCGGGACATCGGCTGAACTCCGAAGAGAGGGCGAGCGAGGAAAGGCGACTACCGAGCTACTGCTTCTCGGACGTTTCGCCCCCAAGCATATGCACACGACCACAGCTCTTGAAGAGTGGGCGGCTCGAGTTACTTGGCGTCTCTGCCTCTGAGAAGGAGTACCGGCTTGTGACATCCCCGCACCACCTTGTCGGCAGTGCTCCCTAGCACCATTCGCCGGAATCCGCGATGTCCGTGCGTACTCATCGCGACCGCATCGCCATCCACGGCCGCGAGTTCCGAGAGTATCCCTCGGGCGGGTTGCTGGTCCACGACGACGGCCGTGGTCGCGCGGAGGCCGCGGATTCTCAGGGTCTCAGCCCGTTTCTCCAAGTAGTCGGCGGCCTCGCTCTTGGCATCGTCGAGCATCTGTTGATTGAGCGTCGCGGTGTGCGGGAGGTACGGGGAAGCGAGCTCGAGGGGGAAGGGCACGACGCGGGTCAGGTGAAAGCCGGAGCCGAACAGCTCGGCGAGTTCCAGTGCCCGGTCGAGCGCGGCCTCCGAGAGCTCGCTTCCGTCGAGGGGGACCACGATCGTGTCCAAGGCCGCAACGTCGTCTGTCCCCTCGCCCTCGGGATGAACTAGAATCACCGGTAGGTCCGTTCGACGAACGAAGCTGTCGGCCACCGAGCCTAGCCAAGCACGGGAGAGCGCCCCTCTACCGTGGGTCGCCATCACGACGACGTCGGCCTGAACCTCGTCGGCTTCTCGCTCGATGGCCTCCGCCGCGCCGCCGTAGACGACCCGAGCCGTCACCGGAGAGACGCCGCCTTCCTTCAACCTGGCGATGACATCTTCGTGGTACGCTTGAGACCAATCCGCGACGGACGTCTCCCACCCCTCGAAGGCGTACGACATCTCGGCTTCGATCGCCGTGACGAGGTGTACCTGTGCGCGGGTTCGTCTCGCCAGATCTGCCGCGAGCGCGAGCGCCGCTTCCGAGTGCTCCGAGCCGTCGAGCGGGATGAGAATCTTCTGATACATAGGGGCCCTCCTTAAGCGAAGCCCAGCTGTTCCAAGGCGGGGTGTAGCCGATGCATAAAGCTGGTGAAGCGTGTGGGCCGATGCGGTCGGAGAGCATCTCCGGGTTGCTGTGGGAGACCACACACCCTTTTGTGTGGTGGTTCTCCCTACTCCCTCGAGACGAGACGTCCGGGTGCTGTCCATAGAAGACTTCAAGGCGGTGTTCGATTCCTCACCGGACGGCCTGTTGATCGTCGATGCGGCCGGGTTGATCTTGGCCGCGAACCCCGAGATCGAACGTCAGTTCGGCTGGGCTCGGGAGGAGTTGGTAGGGATGGGCGTCGAGACGCTCATCCCAAGGGGGGCGCGGGCGGCGCACCGAACGCATCGCGCGTCTTACGCGAACGCGCCGACCGTGCGCCCGATGGGCGCAGGGCTGGATCTAAGGGCATGTCGCCGCGACGGATCGGAGTTCCCGGTGGAGGTGAGCCTGAGTCCGTGGCGGGGTGGGGACGATACCATGCGTGTGATCTGCGCTGTCCGCGATGTCACGCCAATCAAGAAGTTGCGCAGCTTCTCAGAGGCGGTCATGAGAGCGACAGAGGAAGAGCGTGCCCGAATCGCGCGCGAACTTCACGATGACACGGCACAGCGAGTCGCCGCGATGCTCCTCAGTGTGAGGCGAATCGTAACGGCCTCCGACGATGAGTCACGCTCGCGTGTGGTCGAGGAATTGCGCGGGGACATCAAGGAGACCGTGGAAGGGATCCGCCTGCTATCGAGAGGGCTCCGCCCCCCGGAGATCGATGAACTTGGTCTCGTGCAGGCGCTGGAGGCACATGCCCGCGCACTGCTCGAGTCGAACGGATTCCGGGTGCATCTGGATCTCGAAGCGGTTGACGACGCTTTGACTCCTCCTGCTGTCCTGGCCCTCTACCGAATAATCCAGGAAGCCACGACGAATGTGCGGCGCCACGCGGGTGTAGATGAGGCCTCCCTCTCTTTGCGTAGGGAGGGAGGGTCGGTAGTTGCCGTGGTGAGAGACACGGGGTGTGGGTTCGGGGTCGACGCTCCTGGATTTGGTACACGCGGGTTGGGCCTGATCGGGATGCGGGAACGCGCCGCTATGTTCGGGGGTGCCACGACCATCGAATCCGAGCCAGGAGCCGGTTCTGTCGTGACTGTACGCCTACCTGTGTCCGATCGAGCTTCCCATGGCTGATGAGATTCGCGTCGTCCTGGCGGACGACCATGCGATGTTTCGTGCGGGTATCCGGGCCTTGCTCGACGCTGAAGGCCGCTTTGTGGTCGTGGGAGAGGCCTCCAACGGAGATGAAGCCGTCGAGCAGGCGCGCAAACTGAAGCCAGATGTCGTGGTGATGGATCTCACCATGCCTGGGTCCAACGGACTGGAAGGAACCCGCCGAATCGCTGCCCTGGGCCTAGATACGAAGGTCTTGATTCTCACCGTCCACTCCGAGGATGAATACCTCGTCCCGGTGATTGAAGCTGGGGCGAGTGGCTTCCTCACGAAGACGAGCGCGGACACGGATCTCTTGGACGCAGTGCGCATCGTCGCTGGTGGAATGGTGTACCTCCCACCATCGGCCACCACGCTGATCCTGAGGCACTACCGCGAGGCGGATGACGAAGAGGCAGCACGGCTCCGTTCGCTGAGTGCGCGCGAGCGGGAGGTGTTGGCCCTGACGGCGGAGGGGTTCAGTGCCCGAGAGATCGGTGAGAAGCTTTTTATCTCGCCGAAGACGGTCGACACCTACCGATCCCGGATCATGGAGAAGCTCGGGCTGGGCCACCGAAGTGAACTGGTACGATTCGCTCTGCGGGTCGGACTCTTGAAGGCCGTGTGACGAGGCGCTTCAGCTCGCGCTTGCGCTCCCACCATTTCCGGCACCACCGAGGAGCACCGTCGCGTCGCGAACCGCTGCCAGGAGTGTCTCTGGATCGAGCGGCTTCGTGAGCGTCCACCTCGCCCCTAGCGCTTCTGCCATGTGCAGCTGGAACGGACCGGTCGCGGAGAGCGCAATCACCGGCGGAGGAGGATCGAACTCCCGCAGAATCGCAATGAGTTCGAATCCGTGCACGTCGGGCATGTGCAGATCCGTTACTACGATATCGACGCCACTATCGAGGTAGTGCCGGTACGCCTCTTCACCGGAAACGGCTACGACCGTCTCGTATCCGGCCCTCGCGAGCACACTCTGGATCAGAAGGCGATCGGTTTCCTCGTCGTCTACGATCAGTATTCGTGTCACGTGTCGGCTCCGGTCGCTACAGGCGTAACCTGGCTTCAGCGTATCCTGGGTAGCGCCGGGAATCAAGCTGGCCGACGCGAACCGCGCGGGCCCGGGTACTAGGCCAGGACGGTTCGGGCAGCCGCGAGGAGGTCTTCCAACCGGTAGGGGCGAGGGAGAGTCAGCACATGTCCCTCAACCCTCCATGGACCGAACACCGGGGTGTTGTCCGGAGTTCGGTTTCTGACCGCGACGACCGGAAGTTTGGGGAACTCTCGACACATCGCGTCCAACTCATCTGGCGAACCCCCTGGGGGGTCTTCGACATCCGAAATGAGGAGGTCCGCCCCACCTCGACGAAGGGCCCTCGCGGCCTCCGCCAGGGATTGGGCCGTCTCGACCTCATACCCATCTGCGACGAAAGCGTCCCGGATGAGCCGACCGAGACCGCCTTGATCTTCGGCGACAATGACGACCGGACGGCGTGGCATGGGCGCTAGAGGGTCAGCGTGGGTCCACTTCTGCGAAGACCTCGGTCTGCCCCTCTTGGTCGAAAGCCAACACCTCGTAGGGTTGAGCGTTGCGGCCCTCCATACCCGGAGAGCCAATGGGCATCCCAGGTACGGCGATCCCGACGACCTCGGGACGATCGGCTAGGAGCTGCTTCACTTGCTCGGCCGGTACGTGGCCTTCGACGACGTACCCGTCAATGATGGCGGTATGACACGAACCCAAGGACATCGGGACCCCGCTTTCGTGCTTCACGGATACGATGTCCGTCACATTCCGAGCGTCGACCGTGAAGCCGGCTCGTTCCATGTGCTCCACCCAGCCGTTGCAGCAGCCACAGGTGGGGGTCTTGTACACGAGCACCGTCGGCAGGTCCGGATCGGGAGTGACGGACGCGCTTTCCTGGGCGGCATCCGCACTGGAGCAGCCCGCGATTGCGAAGCCAATGAAGGCCAAAGAGGAGAGCGTACGAAGATCCATGATCACTACCACCCGATGAGAAGCCTACGTTTCCAGTAAAGTAAACCGGTGCGTTGGCCGGACACCAGCTTGAGCGAGTTGGAAGATTTCGGTCCGAGTCGGCCCTCGTTTCCCCCCTTTGCCTCGCCCGAAACCGCGCTGACGCTCACCGCGTAAGGAGCTTGGCCACCCCCTCGAGTACGTTGGAGAAGGTCCGATGGAGATGGAAGCGATTGCCCCGATGATTGTGGCGGTGGTGGGGATTATCACCGTCGGCGGGGTTGTGGTGCTCCGACCCATCTCCAAGAGGATCGGAGACTTGCTGGAGCTGTACGCTCGGGACCGTCAAAGCGGTCTGGAGGGAGAGGTGCATCAGCTGCGGGATGTGGTCGACACACTGAACGCCAGGCTACAACTGATTGAAGAGCGGCAGGACTTCACGGACCGTCTGCTTACCGCACCCCCCCGTGGCGAAACGAGCCAGCCGGCTGCGGCCGAAGTCGGGAGACCCCCGGCCTAGCCTTCCTACTCTCGAATCGAGTCTAGCTCCGCCGCTCGGGCGTTCGCTCGGTCGCGAGCTCCCATGGCGCCCGAAACTCCGGATGCTCCCGGTACGGGTAGGTCAGCGACGATGCTGTCCTTCTGCTCACGCGTAAGCGCGTCCGAGGCAGCCGCGTCTTCACCGGATGCCCCGCACCCAGCTGCAAACGACGTGCCGATGACCACCAACCAGTGATTCCGAATGTGTAATCGCATGATGCACACTTGCCGGTAGCGTCACCGAGTGCAAGTTGCCCGTGATGTCGACCGATCCCACTCCCTCCGGGGGACGCAGCCCAGGCTTGGGTACATGGATCCTCATCGGCATGGTGGTGGGATCTGTGCTCGGCGGAGTCTGGGGTACAGGCGCCGAGGTGCTCCAGCCGGTCGGGGACCTCTTCATCCGGCTGCTCGTGCTCGCCGCGGTGCCCCTGATCTTCTGCAATCTCCTCGCCGGCCTCACAGCCCTCTCCGACGTGCGGACCTTCGGCCGCCTGGCGGGGAAGACCGTTGGATACTTCGTCACGACCGACCTCATCGCCCTGGGGATGGGGCTGGGAGCGATTGCATGGCTGAAACCAGGGGTCGGGATGCAACTGACCGAGTCGGTGGAGCGGGACGTGGGGGCGGTGCCGTCGGTGGCAGATGTCTTACTGGACATGGTCCCTTCGAACGCGGCGAGCGCCTTCGTCGAGGGCAACGTCGTCCAAGTCGTCATCTTGGCGGTCATGGTGGGTATCGCGACGCTCATGCTTCCCCACGCGCCTCGAACCCGGTTCGCCACGCTCTGGTCTGATCTCTCTGTGCTACTGCGCAAGATGGTCGAGCTGCTTCTGTACACAGCGCCTGTAGGAATCGGGGCACTCATGGCAGTTACCGTAGGGAGGTATGGCGCAGCGCTGGTCGGTCCGCTGGCTCGGTTCTTATTGGGAGTATATCTGGCTCAACTTCTCGTGTTCGCGATGTACATGGCGATTCTTCGACTCGCGACGATGACCCGTCCCACCGCGTTCCTCCGCACCGGGGCCCCCGTGTGGGCCACTACGGCCGCGACGACATCATCTCTTGCCTCGCTCACCGTGGCTCTGGAGGCGGCGGAGCGGATGAGCCTGCCGAGGCCCCTTTACTCCTTCACTCTGCCGCTCGGCGCCCAGCTCAACAAAGACGGCACGTCGGTGATGCTCGGGGCCGTCTTCCTCTTCACGGCACAGGCGGCAGGGATCACCTTCGCGCCCGCGGACTTCGTCTCCATCCTACTGATCGGCCTTCTCCTCTCCGAGGGGAGTGGCGGCATCCCGGGTGGTGGCTTCGTCATCGCCTTGATGTACGTGCAGGCTTTCAACCTACCCATCGAAGTGGCCGCGATCGTGGGGGGCATCTACCGTCTGGTGGACATGGGGAACACCACGATCAATGTCATGGGTGACTTAGTGGCGACGCAGATTGTAGCCGCATCCGAACGACGGAGGACTTTGACTTGAACGAAGACGTGCGCGCTCTCTTTCCGGGCGCTGGTGAGCGGGTGTACCTGAACATTGCTGCGAAGGGTTTGATTCCAACGTCCGTGCAGGACGCCGTCCACAGCTACTTGGACGACTCCGTCGCAGGGAGCGCCAACAAAGACCACCTGAGAGACGGCGTGGAAGCGACGCGTGCGACCTTCGCCCGCCTCATCGGTGCCGATGCGGACGAAGTCGCGATCACGAAGAACGTTTCAGAAGGCCTGAACCTGATCGTGGCGAGTCTTCCGTGGAAGGCTGGTGACAACGTCGTGATCAGTCCGGAACTCGAGCATCCGAACAACATCTACCTCTGGTACAACCTCGAGAGGCGCCATGGCGTCGAGGTCCGGGCGGTGGAGGCTAGCGACGGTGCCTTCCCCACGGAGGGCATGGTCTCCGCGATGGATGACCGTACCCGTGCCGTCACCTTCCCGACCATTTCGTTCGCACCTGGCTTTCTCACAGAGAGTAGGCCCATCGTGCGTCGCGCCCGGGAAGTCGGAGCGGTGACGGTAGCCGATGCCGCTCAGTCCGTGGGCGTCGTCGAGACCGACGTTCGCGCCCTCGGCTTTGATGCACTGGCGGTCGCGACGCAGAAGTGTCTGCTATCGCTCTACGGATACGGCTTTCTGTATGTACGAAGGGAGGTCGCCGAGTCACTCGTCCCGATCCATGTCGCTCGGTATGGTGTTGCCCTCGACGCGCACGAGACCGCGTACTCTGACGGTCCGCTGGAGTATGCGGCCGGTGCCAGACGCTTTGATCTGGGGAACTACAACTACCTCGGGATGACCGCGACCCGCACGGCGCTTCGGTTGATTGAGGATGTGGGGGTGGAGCGGATCGAAGCCCACGTGCGAAGGCTGGCGAGGAGGCTGGCCGAGGGGCTGGATGCGCTCGGCGTCCCCGTAGTAGGCGGCCCCAATGCCGACGGGATGGTGCACGTCGTATCGGCGGGCCGGTTGGGAGGCGGTCGTCACTACACCGCGGACGACCCGGAGATCAACGCACTCCACGCGCGCTTGACCGAGGCTGGTGTTGTCGTGGCCCTTAGGAGCGGGATCATCCGCTTCTCGTTCGGCTTGTACAACGACGACACCGATGTGGATCGCGTTCTTCAGGAGGTTGCGGCGTGGAACGAATCGAAGGAGCTCGTGCGATGAGCCGACTTCGCGGGGTCCGTGTCGCGTCTGCCGTCCTCGCACTCGTCTGCACTTTTTCGCTCCCGACATCGTTGAGGGCGCAAGCAGTGCCCGACGCAAGGTGGGCAGCTACGCTCGCATGGTTTGCGGAAGAGCTGCGGTCAGATGTAGCTGCCGACGGAGCCGGCGGGATCATCGCGGGCGTCGTCGTGGGCGGTGACCTCGTCTGGGCCGGAGCGTGGGGCGAATCTGACCGCGAGGCGGCGCAGCCGCTCTCCACGAACGCCGTGTCCCGAACGGGGTCGATCTCCAAGACCATCACCGCGGTCTTGATGATGCGCCTGGTCGATGCAGGCGTAATCGCGCTCGACGATCGCGTCCGCGACGTTCTTCCCGAAGTTGAGGGATTCTCGGATCCGATCGGTGTCGACCCCATCACATTCCGGCAGTTGGCCAGCCACACCGCGGGACTGGAGCGGGAGCCGGACTGGCCTGAGTCGGTTGTGGGCCCTATCGAGCTGTGGGAGGAGCGCGTTCTCGAATCGATCCCGCACACTTCGTACGACTCGGATCCGGGGTCACGGTACCAATACTCGAACATCGGCTTCGGAGTGCTGGGATTGGCTCTCTCGAGGGCGGCGGGACGACCCTTCGTGGAGATGGTGTTCGACGAGATATTGCAGCCGCTCGGGATGACCGGGTCGTCGTTCGTCGTGGAAGGGAGCGCGCTCGAGCCGCGTCTCGCCCAAGGGTACGTGCTTCGTGAGGGAAGAGTCGACGGCCGTCAGCCGGCCGCCGAGCACAGGGGGCGGGGATACAAAGTACCGAACGGAGGCGTGTACTCGACTGTTGCGGATCTCGGGAGGTTTCTGGGAGCTCTTGCCGGAGTCCCCGGCCTCGCGATCCTCTCCGAAGAGTCCCGCCGGGAGCTCCTTTCCATCCAAACACCCGAAGACGTGGACTCCGGCTACGGGTTGGGCGTTCAACTCCGGCGACGCGGGGCGCATTGGACCGTCGCGCACGGCGGGTCCGTGGCAGGGTACAACGCCTACATGATCGTGGAGCCGGAGAGCTCAACTGGAGTCGTGCTGCTGCGGAACTACACAGGTGGCTCGACCCAGCTCGGCGCAATCGCTGGGAGGGTGCTCGAACGGCTACTCGCGGGCGGCTAAGTGCTCCGGTGAGAAGCACTCAGGGGCCACTACTCGTGGCCCGCCAGCGTTGTGGAAATGTAGGCGGCCCCGTGCAGCGGCACGGCAACGGCGACGATCGCTAGCGGCTGGATCACCGGGGTCAGGAACGCGATCAGCCCGAAGGTGACCGTCCAAAAGAGTGTGGCCATCAGGGCGTAGCGTGATTGCGCGGCGCGCGGTGTGTCGTCGGTCGAGAGAATCAGGTCGACCGACCCTCCGAAGAGGAGGAAGATGCTGAAGAGCATCCCATAAAGACGGTAGTGGAGCCAAAGGGACGGAGTGAGGGGCTCGAAGAACTGAGCCTGCTTCATCGCGTTCATTGCGAACTCCCGCAGCCCGATCATCCCATGTTCTAGGACGACACTGTACACGTGCCACCCCATGTGCGCGGCGCCAGCGAGAAGGAGCCATGCGCCCGCGACACGCAGCCAGATTCGGGGTTGAGTCATATTCGTGTCGTCGAAGTGTCGGGTCGCCAATGGGCGATCGCTTCTGCCAGCTTCAGGACGGACAAGGGCGCCGAACCTTCGGCCTTGTTGTTCGCAATGATGAACGCTGGCCGTTCGGCGAGGACCGCGTCCAAGACGGCTTCCGCGATCGCGCGGCGCGACACCGCATCTTCCCGCACGAGTCGATCGAAGGGCTGATAGGCTTCTTTCGTCGCTTCGTACGAACCGCCCCCCCCGAGCATCCAACGGATGAGTAGTAAGGGTTGAAAGAGTGGGTTGATGATCTGGAACTGTTGAGAGAGGTCCGGTAGCGTGGGATGGATCGAGTAACCGTGCGTCGCGTTGCAGTCGCGAAGGCACGTCGCGTATTGGGGTGTGAGAAAGCGAGACGTACGAATCTCGACGGCGTAGGCGACGACGTCCGGGAGTGCGGACAAGAACGAATGCAGGCGCTCGACGAACGCCTCGGGTCCACCGACGAGATTCGGCGGAATCGGAGGAAACTGGAAGAGAATGACCCCCGCGGAGTGCCCCAGGCCTTTCACCATCGGCTCGATCACGTGCGTACGAGCGTAATGAGGGTCGAGGAAGTGGGGATTCCGGTCACGCACACCATACCGATGCGGATCGGTGGGTGACGTCAGGAGACGATCTGCCTTCACCACGAAGCGGAACGCCTCGGGGACCGAGGTCGAGTAACGGCGGTACGCGTCATGCTCGATCGACCTGTAGAAGGTCCGATCGAGTCCGACCGTTCGGAAGAGCGGGTGGGATGCGTACGCGGTGAGGCCCTCGCGAGCCAACCTCCGCTCCGTGTACGCACCCTGGTACACCAGGCCCTCCCATCCCGGAAAGCTCCAGCTCGACGTCCCGAGCCGTACGCCGTCAGGTACGAGTGCGGCGAGTGCCGTAACCGTCTCAGGGAGGACGGCGGGCACGACGCCCGACATCTTGGCGACGTCGACGTGGTCCGGGAAGAGACCGAGCTGAAGATCCATGAATCACGCTCGCGAAAGGGCACAGAACCGGCAACCGATAGAGGAGAAGCAGGGGTTGCCCCGGTCGGTCGTCTCGGCCGATCGTTTCACGTGGTGGAGTGGCTTTCGACCGGGGGGAGTGCTTTGGAGGTTCAGATCTTCGGTGTGAAGAACCACGCCGATGTGCGAAAGGCGGAGCGCTTCTTCAAGGAGCGCCGGATTAAGATCCACTTCATGGACTTCAAGACCCGTGCACCGTCGAAGGGCGAGCTGCGCCGATTCTTTCAGAAGTTCGGCGCTGAGGAGTTGATCGACCGTGATGCTAAGCGATTCGTGGCGCTCGGTCTCACGTCGGCTTGGTATAGCGACGATCGTTGGTTGGAGCTCGCCTGCGAAGAGCCGCTCGTCTTGAGACAGCCGCTCGTGCGCTCAGGAGCTCGACTCACAGTCGGCTTCGCCCCGGACGACTGGAAAGAGTGGGCCAGCTAGCCGCATCGAATCCCTTCGGAGAGGACCGTGAGCGTGCAGATGATTCCTGAGTTGCGAGTGACCCGTACGATCAAAGCTGACCGGAAAGACGTTTGGGAAGCGTGGACCTCTCCGGAGCAGATGCGAGCGTGGGCATGCCCGGTCCCGGGGGGCGTCGCCGAAGTGTCGGTCGACTTGCGGGTCGGAGGGTCGTTCGCGATCCGGATGGCGGTAGACGGAGTCGAGCACAACGCCTTCGGTACATACCGAGAGGTCGACGAGCCGACCGGGCTAGTCTACACCTGGGATTGGCGGGAGGAGGAGCTTCGGATGGGAGACAGTGTGGTCACCGTCGAATTCCGTGAGGTCCCGGACGGAACCGAGATCACGTTGATTCATGACGGATTTCCAGCCGCCGAGGCCCGTGAAGGCCATAGTCAGGGGTGGGATGCGTGTATTTCCAACTTCGAGTCGCTCTTCGACGCGTAGAGTCTGAGCTGACCTAGTTGCGTTGGCTCACCGGGTCAGGACCTCTGGAGTCGACCGCAAGGAGGCCGACTCCCTCTCTCAGGAGATCGGGCGCCCCTTCGGTTGGATCTTCACAGACCAGAGCCCCGAGTTGGTGTCCGAAAAGAAGACGTGCCCTTTGAACGGTTGGGCCCCCCAAACCATGGTTGCGTTCGGAGTGTACCCTGCGGGCGACGCGGACTTGAAGACCGCGACTTCACGGCCTTGCGTGTAGAGGTTGCCCATCAATTCACCGCTCACGTCAACGACCCGCAGACCGCCCTCGTAGTAAGATTGGTAGAGCAGGTCGTCCTCGATCCACATGTTGTGCGTGCCGAACTCGGGCACCTCATAGCGCCCTACCATCTCGGGATTCTCCGGATCGGTGAAGTCCACGATCTGGATATATCCTCGCGTCACAAGCGGGATGCCGCCGGTCCCACTCTCGGCGTCGTACTGTGCCGAATACGACCCCATCGAGCGGGGATAACCGGCCCATGCCAACCCCTGCCGGTTCATGATCTCGTCACCGAGGAATAGGTAGGTCTTCCCTGTGCTCTCCGAAAAGTACGGGAATGCCGCGTGCGTGGCGCCCGAAGGGGTAGGGAATGCCGTCACAAAAACGGGCTGCTCTGGCGATCCTCCCCATTTGCCGTTTCCGACATCGACGACCACGACTCCGGTGCCCCACTCAGAGGAGTACGCGATCCCGTCGTGTACCCACACGTCGTGGACGCGGCTATTCGGATGGTTGTACTCGGACACGTACCGGGGTGCGTAGATGTCGGCCATGTCGATGATGACGTACTTGTCTCCGTCCGAGAGCGCGTAGAGGTAGTCGTTGTCCGCAAACATGTTGTGGACTCCACCCGTGATTCCGTCCTCGAAGACAGATGCAACGGTCGGTCGCGACGGGTTCGCGAGGTCGACGATTACGAGACCGTTTCTCCGATTGGTAGCCCCCTCTCTGGAGAGGACCCCGTAGCGGCCATCGGGAGAGACCTTCACATCGTTGACGGTCCGGGCATCCACTTGAATCGAGTCGATCTTGGTGATCGCCGCAGGGTCCGTCACGTCGTAGAAGAAGGCGAAGCCCCCCGAGACCTTCGATCCCGTGACCACGTAGTCTCGCCCGTTCAGACCCTCGAACGCCCATAGATCCGTCGTGCGATACCAGTCTTCGGCTCCGTGCCCTACGACCTCGAGCTCCTGCACGGCGTCCCTCGGGTGGGCTCGGAACGAATGGCGAGCCGTGAGGGGACCCGCCGTCGCGGTGACGGTGTGAATCCCCGGCACGTCTGCGACGTACGTGCCGTCATCGGTGATCTGGCCGGTGGCGGGCACACCGAGCATGCCTTCCGTCGCGACATACGAGTGGGACCAGCTCACGGGGATCTCGCTCGAGCCGTTCGGTCCGCCCGTGAAGACGGCGTCGAAGTGGATCACGTCGCCGGTGCGGGCCTCGGTCGGGCCGCCCTCGAGGCGCAACGACACGTCGGGGAAGGGCTCGACCGAATGCTGTACCGAGGCGTCGACGCCGTCGAAGCTCGCGGTGATGGTGACCCGTCCCGGCGCGATGCCGGTCACATTGCCGAAGGCGTCGACATCCGCGACCCGGTCGTCCGACGTAGACCACGCGATGGCGGGATCCGGGCGCCGAGATTCGTCGGCGTGACGTGCCTCCACTTCCAGACGCACGGTAGTGCCCACGAATAGGTTCGAAGGAGCTGTAGAGACGTTGAGGTGGGTGACCGCGGGCCACGTCACGGCGACCGGGACTCGGAGGGGGGCGGGTGCTGACGCTCCGGCTGCAACCACGAGAGTGGCGATGATCTCGAAGTCGCCGTGTTGTTGCCCGACCACGTATCCGTCCCTGAGCTGAACACCCTCTCGTGGCCCGACCACGCGCACGGGTGCGTCGACCGGGCGCCCACGCGCATCTACCGCCCGGACTGAAAAAGGAACACTGTCGCCGGCGGCCACAGTGATCGCGGGTACACTGGCGACCAGTCGATCTACGATCGGAGCATCTTGGGCCGCCGTGTTCAGCGGAGTACCGAGCGCGAACAGGAGGGCGCCGCGTCTCAATGAGCGCTTCATGGATACCTCGGAGGTGAGAGCCTCGTGCGGTGTAGCTTTAGTTCCCCGTCTCGAGTTCGAGCGGTGTCAGCTCCGCGACCATGGCAATCTGTTCTCCGTTCGGACTCACCGCGAGTCGAGTGAGGTCGACGTGGAGGTCCTGGAGGTCGGCCACGAGATGCCAACCCTCGTCACGATCGGGCCGAAACGCATACAGTGTGCTCCCCGTCGCCATGAGGAGCGTGCCGTTGGGGGCCCACGCAAAGTCCTGACTCCCGGAGAGCGCCTCGACGATCGTGGTCGGCTCTCCGCCATCTCCGGGAAGACGCATCAGTGTGGCTTCGCCGTCTTCGTTCAACTGAACGAACGTCGCGTCGAAGGAGTCCGGTATTCTGCCGAGTCCGCGCCCGATGTTCTCCGCCGCCACTCGTGCACGACCCGTACGAAGGTCACCGACGCGTAGCGTCGGGGGCGATCCCAAGACGAACATGACCACCGTTACCTCGTCGACCCACGCGTGGTATCCCACGGGTGCGATCTCGGGAAGGAGGACTTCCCCGCCTGCACCGTCTAGGTCGAAGCGCCAGAGACGCTGTGCGGAGTCTGCTTCGACCCGGATCGTCGAGATCCCGCTGCCGTCGGGAAGGGGAGTGGCGGAGTACTCGCTCTCAGGGGCACTGGCCGTGACGCGTTCGACGGTTCCCGGGCCGGTGTGGATCATCCAGATGTCTGTCTGACCACTCTGCTCATCGAGCGCCGTGTACAGCAATTGTTCGTTCGACAGAAAGGCGGGCTGGTTATCGTATCCGGGACGTCGCGTCACGTTGCGCGGTGCCCCCAACGTCGGCAGCCCGTCGGACCAGGTAAGGGGCGCGAGTAGGATGTCGGCGTCGCGCGGAGGTACGAACGCATCCTCCGTGGCCTGGCTCGAGTCTACGGAAGGGACACCGCTTTCGGACCCGCCGCACCCGGCGAGGGCCGCGCCGAGGAGGAGCAATGCCCGCCTCACGGTTGCAGCGAAGAGATGAGGGAGGCGCAACTCCCTGGAGCACCACCGCGACCGAGGACGAGGCTCAGGAATCGGGCGAAGAAGCCGTCGGGCGAGGTACTTCCCGAGCCCACCACGCCACTCTCAGCGAGATCGAATAGCGCCTGCTCTCCCACGTTCCGGACGATCGAACGTTCCGCGTTCCTGCGCCAATCCTCGTACGATTCATCCGGTCCGAAGACCATTTTGTGCAGGTTGATACACGGTCCGAGCATATTGAACGTTGCCAAGTACTCCCACCTCAAGCCGCGCAACGCCTCCTCGTCTTCGACGAGGTCGGGCACGCCCTGCAACAGGGCTCGAGCATCCTCCGGCACGAGACCCGCCCGCGCCTTGCTCGCCGCCTCCAGCGAGCCTTCGCGCGCCCAGGCGAGGGCCGTCGCCTGCTCGGGTTGTCCGATCCGCGCGTAGTACCCCTCGAGGCCGTCGGCGCCCATGCGAGTGAGCTCGACACCGATGAGGTTGTCGAGCAGGGTTGGGCCCTGGTCGATCAATAGGAAGCCCGTCGAGATCAGCTCTCGCAGGGTGTGTTCGGCGTCGGAGGCTCGTCCGTCGTCCACTTCTACAGCCGCTTTGGCAACTTGAGCCAGACCCGCGGTACGGAACTGGGGAAACCTCGGCCACGGGAGGTCGTGAAAGGTGAGCGAATCCGAGAAGGGGAGCTGCTGACGTCCTTGAATGACGTCGGCGACTTCCGCCCGCGCTAGCAGGTGGAACTCAGCGTGGGCCGGGTGCGTCGCAGCGTGTCGTAGCGCTGCCTGCTCTTCTGTAGAGAACGAATCGAGGGGACGACGCATCAGGTCGGCCGCCACGGTCTCACTAAAGGGATCCGGAAAGCGGGCGTCAGGAAACCAGCCGAGATCGTAGACGGTGTTCGGGAGACGCTCCGTCTGTTCCGGATCTCCGTCGAGCCCGACCCACGCGATATTCTGGAGCGCGATCCCCGCTTCATCGGCGCTGATGCCGGCATCTTTGTCCACGACGAAGCGGCGGACGGCCTCTGCTCCGCCGGCCATCTCCTGGACGGCCAGAAAGGTCGGCACCGCGATGTCGGCCAAGATCGGACCGATTGCGGTCGTCATCGCAATGGTCAGGGTGGGGCCGAAGCCGAGAAGTGCGATGACGACCACGACGGCGGAGGCGAGGCGGTAGCGAGGGCTTTCGCCCCGCGAGCCCGCCCCTAAGGCAATCGCGTCACCCGCCTCGTCGAGGCGTCGATTCCACGCCTGCGATTCGGTGTGAATGCGGTTCGATCCCTCCTTGGCGTTCCACACGGTCTCGAGGCCGCGCACCGTGGTGCTTTGCCGGAGCGTGAAGTAGCCGCCTAGGGCAGCGAGAACCAGCGTAGGGGCGGCGGTGAGGAGCCAGATGCCCGAGGGCGTCACGAAGCCGCGCGCCGCGAGGAGGATGGCGACGCCGAAACCGAAGAGAAGCCAGAGCGACGCACACAAGAGAAGCGACGCTCCCCAGAGTCGTGCGCGGACGACCCCTCGTTGGTGCACGTCGTCGAGGGCGGCGAAATGGCGCTTGCCCTGAATCAGGAAGCCGGTGTCTCGACCCGAGTCACACGCGACTTCCATGATCGTGTAGGTCCCGTACCCCATCTCGGCAGCCCGCCTGGCAGCCCGCGTCGTCGTCCACAGATGTGCGAGCGACAAGAAGACCAGAAGGGCGCCGACCGCGGCGATGCCCATCCCGAGCTCCCAATTGTCCTCAAAAGGGCCCAAGCTGTAGAACGGTTGCTCGACCGCGAGCGCCCAGAGCAATGGAAGCACCAGGATGAGTGTGCCGGACCAGCTGAGGCCGGTGATCTTCCAAAGCGCTCCCTGTAACCGTTCCAGCCCCGGCGGAGGCCAGGAGAGCGGCGGTACAGCTCGGGGTGGCTCCGCAGGCGAGTCGTTGGAGGTCATCGGCCGGCCCACAGGTAGGGGAGTACGTGGTGCGGTCTCTCAGCAACATAGTACATGGTCGGGCCCGAGTCTCGGTAGCTTCGCGCCTGTCACGATCGCCGCCCCCCGCTCGTCAGTGGGTGGTGATGATCGGGGCCGCGCGACGCAGGCAGATGGTGCGAAAGGAGTTTCCATGACGTGGAAGAGAGTCGGTTGGGTAGCGATGCTCGCCGTGGCGGTGGCGGCATGTGGTGGAGGTGCAGCCTTCGATGACCTCCGCTCGGAGATCGAGCGAAGCCGGCTCCTTTGGAGCACGGTAGAGCCCGACTCGTATGAGTACGTCCTCGAGCGAATCTGCTTCTGTGGCGAGGAGGCGCGCGGGCCGGTCCGCGTCCGAGTGGAGAACGGCTCCATCGACGAACTCCGGTACACGATGCCCGATCTTCCGGTAGACAGCTCGTTGTGGAGTCTCTTTCCGGATGTCGACGGCTTGTTCGACCTTCTAGAGAATGCGCTCGATCGAGACGCGGCTCAGATCGATGCGATCTTCGATCCTGACTGGGGCATCCCCGTGGACCTCTTCATCGACTATAGCCGCGAGATCGCGGACGAGGAGGTCGGATTCGTGGTCCGGGAGTTGCCGTCACTATAGGGGCAACGATCTGGAGGGTAGTCGGCATCTGACTTCGTGCTAGCCACCCCATCGTGGAGCCGAAGTGAGGGAATCCGCCGGCCTGACCGCGCTCCAACTGTCCATTCTGGATGTGGTTTGGGAACGGGGTGAGGCGACGACTCAGGATGTGTGGGAGGCTCTGCGACGTGCCCGACCCCTGGCGTTGACCACGATCGCGACGATCATGTCGCGGCTGGAACGGAAGGAGATCCTGACCCATCGGCGTGTGGGTCGGCAGTACGTATACTCAGCCACCGTCTCTCGGTCCGACGTGCGGCGCTCGAAGGTCAGGGAGCTCACCGAGCACCTCTTCGACGGTGATCCGACGGAACTCCTCCATCACCTCGTCCGCGGGGAGGGTGTTGCTGAGCGCGATCTAGAGCGCATCCGGGCACTCCTGGACGATGCGTTGGCTGACGATGGGTGTGGGGGAGGGACCCCGGACCATGGATAGCCCGGTGCTCCCCTGGGTCGCGAGCTGGCTCTTAACCTATCTGCTGCAGAGTACGGTTCTCGTGTTGGCGGTGGCAGCTGTTACGGCGGTCGGGCGATTCGGTCCCAAGACGCGCGACGTTTTGTGGCGAGTCGCTCTCTTCGGAGGACTCTTCACGAGTTCGCTCACCCTTGCAGGTGAGCCGGCGGGTGTGCCGCCCGATGTCGAGGCGATCCTCTCGCGGGTGCACGCCGATCGATCGTTCGAGGACGGAGGGATCGCGCCCTTGGAGGTTGAGAGCTTCGAGGTATGGACGTCGGACTCTGAAAAGACTCATCTGCCGATCCGATCGGGTGAGGCTTTTGGGATGATGGACTCGGCTAGACATCGGGGGCTGCGTGCAGGAGTGTGGTTCTGGCTGGTGGGTGCTGTTGTCGGGCTCTTCGGTCTCGGCCGCGACTTCCGGAGCCTCCTCCGTTTGAGGGGGCGGCTTGAGGCCCCGGGGCCGCGGGCGAGTCGAGCGTTCCAAGCGAGCGTTGGTGCCGCTCCCGATCACTCCGTACAACTACGAGTGAGTAGCGAGGTGTCTGCGCCGTGCGTTCTGCCGGGGCCGTACGTGGTCTTGCCCGCCCGGTGCGAAGCAGAGATGACCGACGGGGAACTCCGCGCCGCCGTGGCCCATGAGGTTGCACATGTGAGGCGGCGCGATGTGCAGTGGGCTCTGCTGGGTCGACTCGTGACGCACGCCTTCTGGGTTCAGCCGTTGAATCGACTGGCTTGGCGTGGCTATCGAGAGGCCGCGGAGGGTGCCTGTGACGATTGGGCGGTGGAGACCACGGGCGACCGGTACGGCCTAGCATCGTCGATCGAGCGAGTCGTGAGGTGGGGAGCTTTTTCGGGCCCCCAGCCCGTGGTCGCCATTGTCGAAGCTGGCGGCTCGATCGTCGAGCGTGTACGCCGCATCCTCCACGGGGAGTCGCGACGAACAAACTCGCCATGGTTTGCTGCGGGGCTCGGTTTGCTCCTCCTGGCTCCTCTTCCGCTACTGCCGGTGCTCGGCGCCCCGGTGCGGCAGATCTCTGTCTTCGTATTCGAGGGCGTGACTGACGCGAGCGTCCCGGTGCTTGGCCCGGGAGTCGAGAGGGTGCGCATTGTGAAGTGGGAGGGGTCCGAGGGGAGCGGGAGCTTCTAACACAGCCGTCCTTCCGTATATTGGCGCCGTCCACCCGATGTGGCGTGGTGTCCTCTTGCCAGGGGGCCTTCCCGTGGCCCACTCCGAACGTGCTCGTTTAGCGACGGTGACGATCCCGGCGCCGGACCTCAATCCCATCACCTTTTTGCATCACGCGGAGGGTGCACCGAGGGGCTTCTGGGCTCGGCGGGATCATTGGGTTGCACATCGGGGAGTCGTGAGCGAAGTCCGGGGGACCGATGGTGACCGGTTCGCCTCGGTCGCCGAGGGCGCTCGGAGCATAGCGACGGAGCCGATCGTCCCGGAGGGCGCGACCCGGGCTCCGCCGGCCAGGTTCTATGGAGGCTTTTCGTTTCGGGGTGATCACGTCGCGCGGGATGCCTGGGCGGACTTTCCGGCGAGCCTCTTCCACCTCCCTGCGTTCGAGCTCGAGGGTGATGGCTCCGGGGATGCGTGGATACGCGCGCGCGCCCTAGTCGACCCGGGCGACCGGGTCCGCGCGGTGCGCCAACTCCGACGTCGGGCTGAAGAGATGCGCGCCGAGTTGGCCGCCCTGGGGGATCGACTCCCTGGGTCGACTTCCTTGCGTGGCGTTGCAGCTGCCACGGAACGCGATGGGTGGGAGCGTGCCGTGGAAGCGTCACTGGACGCGATCGCGGAGGGACAGATCTCGAAGGCGGTCCTCGCGCGCACGGTCGATGTAGAACTGGACCGGAACCTCTCCGCTGCGACCGTCGTTGCGCGCCTCTTGGACGTGAACCGAGGGAGTCACGTATTTCTCTTCGAACCCGTGCCGGGGTCCGCGATCGTAGGCGCGGCTCCCGAAACGGTCGCGACACTGCGCGACGGCGTTTTCCACGCCACCGCGGTAGCCGGATCGATCCGCCGGGGACGCGACCCGAAGGAGCAGGCAGAGCTTGCCGCTCAGCTTCTAGCGAGCGACAAGGACCGGGCCGAGCAACGCATTGCGCTCGACGACATGATTGCTCGCCTGGAGACGGTCAGTCACCAGATCCGTTCTGATCCGCAGCCCCACGTGTTGACCTTGGCTCGCATCCAGCACCTCGAGACCGAGATCCGTGCGTCCGTCCCGTCGCACGTGGGTGTCCTCGATCTGCTCCGTCTCCTGCACCCGACACCCGCGGTGTGCGGTCTGCCTCGAGACGCGGCGATGTCCTTCCTGGCCGACGAAGAGCCGTTCGAACGTGGGTGGTATGCCGGGCCCGTCGGATGGTTCGATGCCGAAGGCAACGGAGTCTTCGCGCCCGCACTCAGAACTGCCGTCGCCGTCGGGCCGCAGTGGAGGCTCTTCGCGGGGGCGGGCATCGTCGAAGGGTCGGTCCCGCAACTGGAGTGGGAGGAGACGGGGATCAAGTTCGAACCCGTGCTCATGGCGCTCCGGGCGTGCGGCGCCGCGATCGACGGTGCGGCGACCAGCGCGGAGCCGGCGAGATCCGGATGAGCGTTGCAAACACACTTTGGGCGCGAACGTTCATGGACACGCTGGCGGCTGCGGGGCTGCGAGACGTCGTGATCGCGCCGGGCTCTCGTTCGACACCACTCGTCATGGCCGCCGCTCGACATCCGTCGCTACGCGCTCGGGTTCACCTCGACGAACGCTCGGCAGCGTTCTTCGCACTCGGCGTCGGGAAGGGTACCGGGCGCCCGGCGGCGGTAATCACGACCTCGGGCACGGCGGTCGCGAACCTCCTTCCGGCCGTCGTGGAAGCGTCTCAGAGCGGGGTCCCTCTCCTCTTGCTCACTGCGGACCGCCCACCTCGACTACTCGGGGCCGATGCCAACCAGGCGATCGACCAGCCCCGCATCTTCGGGAGCTATCCGAGAGAGGAGCACGCGCTGGGCATCCCCTCGGCCGACCCTCGGGAGATACGCCACCTTCGGACAGTGGCAGCGCGCGCGTATGGTGCGACCACCGGGCCGAATCCTGGGCCGGTGCATGTGAACTTCCCATTCGACAAACCCCTCGAGCCGGTCGAGTCGGGGGACCTCCCGGGCTCGGAGAGCCTTCCGACCCTACCCCCCCTTCGGGTGCGTCGAGGCGGGCCGCGGCTTTCCGACGAGGTGATCGGCCGGGTACACGCCCTCCTCGACACGGGTCGCGGTGTCGTGGTGGCGGGCCCCTCAGAGGATCGAGCAAGGCTGGGGCCGGCGGTGCGAGCCTTCGCTCAGGCTCGCGGCTGGCCGCTCATGGCGGACCCGCTCTCGGGAGCTCGGTTCGGCGCCACCGAAGGGCACGTCGTCGCCGGGTACGATCTCTTCATCGATGACCCGGTCATCCGAGAGGAGTTGTCTCCCGAGGTCGTGGTGCGAGTCGGAGCTTCGCCTGTCTCCGCTGCCTTACAACGATGGCTCTTCGCACATGCGGACGTCCCACAGATCGTTGTGGATACGGCGGGACGGTGGAAGGATCATGGAGGGACCGCACACTCCTACTACGTCGCAGATCCGGTGGACACCCTCGACCGCCTCCATGCGTCGACCGGCGATGCACAGTGGCTTCAGCGATGGCGCGACATCGACGCGGCTGCCCGAAGCGCGTTGCCGGCGGGGTCCGACGCACACGAGGGCGCGATCGCTCGGGCGGTGGTCGATTCGCTCCCGACCGGCTCCACACTCGTCGTGTCGAATTCGATGCCCATTCGGGATGTGGATGCGTTCGCGCACCCAAGTGAGAAAGCTATCGGTGTGCTCGCGAACCGAGGAGCGAGCGGGATCGACGGGGTCGTCTCGACGGCATTTGGCGTAGCCGTCGGGACAGACGGGGTCACGGTGTGCCTGATCGGAGACGTTGCCTTCTTCCACGATCAAAATGGGCTCCTCTGGCACCGAGAGGACGACGCTAGGGTCGTGTTCGTCGTCGTCGACAACGACGGCGGCGGCATCTTCAAGATGCTCCCGATTGCCGACTTCGATCCGGACTTCACTCGGTTTTTCACGACCCCCCACGGCCTCGACTTCTCCCACGCCGCGGCCATGCACGGTATCGAGTATGTCTCGTCTGATATCGAGGGCTTACCCTCGGTCTTGGAAGAGGTGATCCCCTCTGGCCGCTCCGCAGTCGTGCACGTGCGGACCGACGGGGCCGCTGCTCATCGGCGGCGCCTGGAGCTCAAGCAAGATGTGGTGCGTCGTGTGCAGTCAGTGCTGGGGTCGAGCGACTGGATCCGTTGTCCCAACTCGCACCGAATAGAGATTACCTTGCCCCCGAAGATGACCAATCGAACTGCCTGCCGATCGATGGCGCGTACGCTCCCTCTAACTCCGGACCGAGCCGCAGTGCGTGGTTGGATCGGGGCAACGACGTTAGCCATCCTTGCCGTGGCGTGTGGGCCGAATGCGGCGTTGTACCATCCGTCGCCTGAGATCCTCGCGATTCAGGCTCCAGATTCCTTCCTCGTCGATGTAGCGACGAGCGAGGGGACCTTCTCGGTGAAGATGCGCCGACATTGGTCACCCGCCGCAGTGGACCGAGTCTATCACTTGTTGGATCAGAACTTCTACGCCGGGGCCAGAATCTACCGGGTCGTCGACGGATTCGTAGCTCAGTGGGGATACTCGGGTGAGCCCATGCGGGACTCGGTGTGGCGGAGCCACGCGGTCGAAGACGAACCGGTCGTAGGAAGCAATGTCCGCGGCACGATCAGCTTCGCCCGAGCCGGCCCCCGGACCCGCTCCTTCCAGCTCTACGTGAACCTCGTCGACAACGAGCGGCTCGACGGCTTCGAGAGTGGCGGAGTCGTGGGTTATCCGCCGATCGGGGAGATTGAGGAAGGCCTGGAGGTCGTAGATGGCTTCTACGGAGCCTATGCGGAACGAACTCCGAGTCAGGACTCGATCCGCATCCTCGGGAACGATTACCTCCGTCGTGAATACCCGCAGCTGGATTCGATCATCTCGACACGAGTCACTGGCTTCTGGCGATGAGCGGGATCGCTGTTCGACTCCGCGGCAGGCAGAGCCCGTGAAGTCCGCGCAGCCGGCGGTAACGTCCAAGCAAGCGTGGGTGATGGCGGCCCGTCCCAAGACGCTGACGGCCGCCGTCGCACCGGTCGCGGCAGGGACCGGCCTCGCGGTGTGGCACGGGGTGGTGGCGTGGCGTCCGGCGCTCGCCGCGCTTACCGGCGCAGTGCTGATCCAGATCGGCACCAACCTCGCCAACGACTACTACGACTTCGTCCGTGGAGGAGACACCGAGGAGCGCATCGGTCCCACTCGCGTGACGCAGGCCGGGATTCTCGCACCCGCGGCCGTGTATCGCGCGATGTGGTTCACCCTCGCGTTGGCGATGCTCGTCGGGGTGTACCTCGTGGGGGTGGGAGGCTGGCCGATCGTTTGGATCGGCCTCGCTTCGGTCGCGAGCGCGATCCTCTACACAGGTGGACCGTTCCCTCTCGCGTACCACGGACTGGGTGATGTCTTCGTCTTCGTGTTCTTCGGTTGGGTGGCCGTTGCGGGGACGTACTACGTCCAGGCGCTGGGGTGGCCGCCGGATGCATTTTTAGCCGGCTCCGGCCTCGGCGCACTGAGCACGGCGATTCTCGTCGTGAACAACCTTCGTGACCTCGACACGGATGCGCGCGCGGGCAAGCGGACGATGGCGGTGCGGCTCGGTGTGCGCGGCACCCAGGCGGAGTACGTGATCCTCCTCGTTACGGCCGCGCTCGTGCCCCTCCTGGGCGTCGTGCGGCTCGATTGGCCTTGGACGACCGTGGCCGCGTCGTTCGCACTCCTCCTGGCTGTGTCACCGCTCCGGACCGTGTTTGGCTACGGGCACCCCCGCGAGTTGATCCCGGCCTTGGGAGGGACGGCGCGGGTCGTCGTGGTATATGGGCTCCTCCTCGCCCTGGGCTTCGCGTTCGGATGAGTGTGACCGACGTCTTGGCGACGTCGATGCGAGGTGGCCGGGCCCCGTGGCTCTTCGGAGACGAGGGTCGAGTGGACGGGCCCGACCTCGATGCGCGTGTCGACCGGCGAGCAGAAGAGCTGGCGTCGTCAGGAGCCAAGGGGGGCGTCTACGTGCCGCTCGCGCCTTCTTCCGATGTCGGGGGGATCATCGACCTCCTCGCTACCTGGAGGATCGGGGCGGTACCTCTCCTCATGCACTCCGAGCTCTCGGCTGCGGCGACGGGCGCTGTGAAGACCCAATTCGAGGGTCGGTCGGCGGCCGCCGAAGCACAGGTCGCGATCCGGACGTCGGGGACGTCGGGAGAGCCACGCGCGGTCGTGTTGACCTGGGAGAATCTGACGGCGATCACCGAGGCCGCATCCGAGCGACTCGAGTACGACACCGACGAGGTGTGGGCGCTCTCGCTATCTCCCGCGCACGTCGGAGGTCTGATGATCATCGTTCGTGCCATCTTGCTCGGGGGTGGCCTGGTAGTACCGGCTGGCCGCTCCGTCGCAGAGCTCGGTGCCATGTGGGACGGCGAGGGTCCCCGGCCAACACGCCTATCACTGGTCCCGACGCAGCTGCTCCGACTGCTCGATGCCCAAGGGAGTCGCCCGGCACCGAGCGCGCTCCGTAGCGTGTTGCTGGGTGGCGCATATGCTCCGCAGGCGCTCGTGACGCGAGCGTTAGCGCTGGGATGGCCCCTAGCGCTCACGTACGGGGCGACTGAGATGTCATCCCAGATCTGCACGGCACCGCCTGCCGAAGTCCGAGCACGAGGGGGAGGAGGAGGGGTGGGCTCGCCCCTCCAGGGGGTTGAAGTGAAGATCAGCGACGACGAACGAATCCTCGCCCGTGGTCCGACCCGATCGTTCGGATACCTCGGGCAGCCCCCTTTTGCTTCCGACGCGTGGTACGACACGGGCGACTATGGGACTCTCGATGCCGAGGGACGACTTCATGTGAGAGGCCGCCGCACCGACCGGATCGTTTCGGGGGGAGTAACGGTGGACGCGATCGAGGTCGAGGAAGCCGTCCTACGCCACCCATCGGTCATGGAGGCGTGCGCGGTCGGCGTCCCCGACGACGAGTGGGGTGAGCGGATCGCGGTGTGGGTCTACGTCGTCGAGGGCGAGTGGAATGAGGATGACGTGGCAAAACATGCTCGAGAGCAGCTAGGGGGGCCTCGGCTGCCTCGACTCTGGTACGTAGGAGGCCCACTCCCGAGAAACGAGAACGGGAAGGTTGAGCGGGGTAAGGTGGCGGGGGTGGTCCGGGTCTGGGCGACTCCGCGATCGGTCGCGACGAAGGATGACGCGGAGGCGAGTAGCCGCGGGCGGGAGTGATCCCCGGGGGTGGTGACCGGTCCGAATTGGGGCCACTCCCGCGCCGCGAGCGTCTTTCTCGTTTGTCGGTCTACCTCAGCCCGAAGGACAGTCCGAGCCGGAAGGAGAGCAGGTCTGCTTCGCTCCGATTCGGGAAGAGTGTTACCGATCCGTCATCGTTGTCGACGATGTCTCCCTTCGTGAGGTACTCGACGGTTTGGTGGTCATGCCGGACGACTCCGATGTCCAGGAAGGTGCCCGTATGTCCCATTCGTACTCGCAAGCCTCCGCCGTATTTCAGTCCGAACGTCGTATCTGAGAAGTTGGTGGTCTCGTAGTACGATCCGTATCCGTCATGGTCGTCCATCGAGGATGACGTGAGGAACCAGGAGATTCCGGCGGTTCCGTGGATGTAGGGCTGCACGTTACCGACGTTGAAGGAGAACTCCGGTCCGATCCCCGCGTAGAGGATGTTGTTCGTCGTCGTGAGTGTGGGCCCAGTCCGGCAACCGAAGTCGCAGAAGTGGATCCGCTCGAGTCCGTACACCATGAAGCCGCCGTCCATGCGGAGCCTGAGTTGACCATTCGTGCTCATCGGTAGCCCGGCGGCGATCTCCGCGCCGAAGCCCTGATCCACGAGTGTCCCAAAGGCTCCCTGAGCGTCGGCCGCTACAAAGCTGACTCCGAAGTGGGTGCCCGCGTGGCGCCGGTGCTGCGCTTCCGCAGTGTTCGCCGCCACTAGCAGGCTGCCTACCGCCAGCATCGCCACCGCTCTCCCGCCTTTCATCTCGACCTCCAGAAAGAGTTTCCGTGGGGTACTCGGGTGCATGAGGCATGCCCAGGGGTGCGATAAGCCTTAACCCGTTGCTATCAAGTGGCTTAGGCCTAGGATGCGCACGGTGCACTGCGGCCGTGATGTCCTCTGGTGAGGACGGACGGGGCCTCGACTGTGGGCGCCTCGCCCCGTCTGGTGGCGCGAAGGAGGTCCGGCATGCATCTTCGGCCGCCATGGCCGATCTCTCCCCGACAAGCAGCTTTCGCTCGCACTTCCTCCCGCGCACCGGGGCGGGGCGAGTGGCCGTCGTCGTGTATGTCGGCCTCTTCGTACTCGCGATGCCGCCGGTTACGCACGCGCTCCTCGACCGCCCCGACCAGTGGGTCGGTGGGGTGCCATTCTTCTTCGTATCACTCTTCGTGATCTACACGAGCCTGATCGGCGTCTTGGTGTGGGCGCACCGGAAACGGATCTGATGTTCCGACCGGTTGGAGTGACACGATAGTGGAAGCTTGGGTCGTCGCCACCGGCCTCATCTTCGTCTATCTGCTGGCGACGATCGTCCTGGGGGTGGTCGCGAACCGACGGATGGCGATCGACATGGAGGACTTCCTCCTCTACGGTCGCAAAGCCGGGTTCGTGGTCTTATACCTGACCGTAGTAGCAACCTTTCATTCGGCCTTCGCCTTCCTCGGCTCTGGCGGATTCTTCTATTCGCAGGGAATCGGGTTCTGGGCTGCCGGGACGTGGACGGTGCTCGTAGGAGCGATCACTTACGTCCTGGGCCCTCGGATCTGGGCGTTGGGTAAGGAGTTCGGCCATATCACGCCGGCCGACATGTTGGCCGACTTCTTCGAGTCTGAGGCCGTCCGTGTGACCGTCGCGATCGTCTCGGTCGTCTTCACGATCCTGTACATCCAGGTGCAAGCACAGGGGCTCGGCTACATCATCAACGTCGCTTCTGGCGACCGCATCTCCTTCGAGCTCGGGACCATGGTCCTCCTCGTGGTAGCGGCCGGTTACCTGATGGCGGGAGGCCTCCGCGCGGTCTATTGGACGGACGTGATCCAGGGCGTGTGGATGTACATCGCCGTTTGGGTGGGTGCGATGTATCTCGCCTACGAGCTCTTCGGCGGCCCGCTGCAGCTCCTCCAACAGGTGCGCGCGGAGAGACCCGACCTGCTCTCCCTGCCGGGGCCGAACGGGTTCTTTACTCCGGGGGTGTGGATCGGGATGACGATCACCCTCTCGTTCGGGATCATCTTTCAGCCGCATATGATGATCCGCTACTACACGGCCATCGATTCGAAGACCATCAAGCTGCTCGGAGCGACGACGCCGATTTACCTGATGACGCTGTATGTCCCCGCTGCGCTGGTCGGTCTTGGTGGAGCGGTCGCGATGCCGGGCCTCGAGGTGCCCGATCGCATTTTCCCCGAGCTGCTCTTTCAACACGCACCGCCCATCCTGACCGGTGTCATCTTGGCGGGAGCGACCGCCGCGGCGATGTCGACGCTCGATTCGATCTTACACGCGAACATGACCGTCCTCACGCGCGATGTGTACCAGCGCTACATCGCGCCGGATCGGACGCAGCACCACTACGTTTGGGTTGGTCGAGGGCTCGTCGCAGCGCTACTCGTCGTGGGTTACTTCCTTTCGGTTCGAACCTTCGACTTCTTGGTCGTATTGGTGACGCTGTCCGGTTCAGGCGCTTTGCAGCTGATGCCGGCGATTCTCGCGGTGTGTTTTCCCGGACCGAGGACGTTGACCCGAGCGGGTGTGCTGGCGGGCATCGGGGTCGGACTCGCGACACTCTACGTCACGCTCGTGGTCACGCCACACCCGTTGGGCTTGCACGGAGGCGTGTGGGCCCTCCTTCTCAACGCCGTGACGGCGATCGCGGTGTCCAGCTTTACGAGCGCCCCGTCCCCGGAGGCGCGCGCTCGCGTGCACGGTGTGATCGAGAGAGAAATCTACGGATCGGCGGAATGACCGGATCCCTCCCCATGAGAGTGACTGAGATGAGAGGACTTCGATGGAGGACAGTCGGTGGGGCGATTTGCGCGCTGGTGATTTCGCAGTCCTTCACGGGTGGCGTTACCGAGGGAGCGGCGCAGCAGACAGGCCCGGAGCCGCCTCGGGTAGGGCCGGAGAATGGTTCATTGGTGATCGTGGGTGGCGCGATGCGCTCGGCTGAGATCTATGAGCGATTCATCGATCTCGCTGGAGGTCCCGACGCGCACATCGTTCTCGTTCCTACCGCCGGCGGGGCCGAAGAGTACGACGACTTCTTCCCCGGAATGAACGCGTGGCGCGATCACGGGGCCCGGAACCTCACGCTGTTGCACACGACCGATCCTGCCGAAGCGGACACCGAGGCCTTCATCGAGCCCCTCAAGACCGCTGCGGCGGTCTTCTTCTTCGGGGGACGACAGTGGCGGCTCGTTGACGCGTACGGGGGCACCAAATCGGAAGCCGCTTTCCGAGAGGTACTCGATCGCGGAGGTGTGATCGGGGGATCATCCGCGGGAGCCTCCATTCAGGGCTCCTTTCTCGTACGTGGAGATACCCGTACCAACACGATCATGATGGGCGATCATCAGCGGGGATTCGGTTACCTCCGCGGGGTCGCGATTGATCAACATGTGAGCCAACGCAACCGCCAATTCGACCTGATCGAGGTCATCGAGGCGCACCCGGAACTACTCGGCATCGGGATCGACGAAGATACGGCTATCGTCGTGCGAGGGGATCGCTTCGAGGTAATCGGAAGCTCCCAAGTGCTCATCTACGACAATCAGATCACCGTGGGGCAAGATGGGAAGTTCTACTTCCTGCAGCCCGGTTTCAGGTACGACTTGGCGACCCGGGAAGCCACTAGGCCGACGACGACCTACACGCCCCTTCAGGGTTTGCAAAAGCGAGCTTGGAGACCCGGACGATGAGCGGAGCAGGGGGAGATAGGTCCGAGTACTGGAGGCGGAATATCCGATACCTCGGATGGTTGCTCGCTGTTTGGTTCGTCGTCTCCTATGGCTTCGGCATCGTCCTCGCGGATACGCTCAACGCCTTCACGATCCCGGGGACCAACTTCCCGCTCGGATTCTGGTTCGCCCAGCAGGGATCGATCTACGCGTTTGTGATCCTGATCTTCGTCTACGTGAGGCTCATGAACCGACTCGACGTGGAGTTCGATGTGGATGAGGGGGCTGAGTCATGACCGTGCAAGCGTGGACCTTTGCCCTCGTCGGAGCCTCCTTCGCCCTCTACATCGGGATTGCGGTCTGGTCCCGAGCGTCGACGACGAAGGACTTTTACGTCGCGGGCACCGGGGTTTCCCCGCTCGCCAACGGAATGGCAACCGCGGCCGACTGGATGAGCGCCGCTTCGTTCATTTCGATGGCCGGCCTCATCTCTTTCATGGGGTACGACGGTTCGGTGTACCTGATGGGCTGGACCGGTGGGTACGTCCTGCTCGCCCTGCTGCTCGCTCCGTATCTCCGGAAGTACGGCGCCTTCACGGTCCCCGACTTCGTCGGAGACCGGTACTACTCGCAGCTCGCGCCGGATCGTAGCGGTGGTGTGTGCGATCTTCGTCTCGTTCACGTACGTCGCCGGTCAGATGCGAGGCGTCGGCATTGTCTTCGGACGCTTCCTCGAAGTGGACGTCAACGTGGGCGTCGGGATCGGAATGGGCATCGTCTTCTTCTACGCCGTGCTCGGTGGGATGAAGGGGATCACCTACACTCAGGTCGCTCAGTACTGCGTCTTGATCTTCGCGTACCTCGTTCCCGCGATATTCCTGTCGATCATGATCACCGGGAACCCGATCCCACAGCTCGGGCTCGGGGGCACTGAACAGGCGACCGGTATGGCTCTCCTGGAGCGCCTCAACGGTCTTCATGCGGAGCTCGGGTTCGCACCGTACACAGAAGGGGCAAAGTCGACGCTCGACGTCTTCTTCATCACCGCGGCACTGATGGTCGGGACCGCCGGACTCCCGCACGTCATCATCCGATTCTACACGGTCCCTCGAGTTCGGGACGCCCGGATTAGCGTCGGGTGGGCGCTCCTCTTCATCTCGATCTTGTACACCACAGCCCCCGCCGTAGCGGTATTCGCACGCACCAACCTGATCAACAGCGTCCAAGACGTCCCCTATGCGGAGGTCCCGACCTGGTTCACGAACTGGGAGGCGACGGGTCTGGTGAGCTTTGAGGACGCGAACGGAGACGGACGCATTCAGTATGTGGGTCCGGATTCTCCTATGACGAACGAGCTCACCGTCGATCGGGACATCATGGTCCTGGCGAACCCGGAGATCGCGAACCTCCCTGCGTGGGTCATTGGGCTCGTCGCGGCGGGAGGGCTAGCGGCCGCGCTCTCGACCGCGGCCGGTCTCCTCTTGGTCATCTCGTCCGCGGTGAGCCACGACCTGTTGAAGCGAAGTCTGCGGCCCGAGATCAGCGAGAAGGAAGAGTTGCTGGCTGCTCGGGTCGCGGCCGGTGTGGCTGTCCTGATTGCGGGTTACTTCGGAATGAATCCCCCCGGCTTCGTGGCTCAGGTGGTAGCGTTCGCCTTCGGGCTCGCTGCGTCGTCGTTCTTCCCGGCCATCATTCTGGGGATCTTTTCGAAGCGGACCACCCGCGAGGGTGCGATTGCCGGGATGGTGCTCGGGATCACCTTTACCGCCGCGTACATCGTGTACTTCAACTTTGTGCGCCCCGAGTTGAATAGCGCCGACCATTGGTGGTTCGGGATCAGTCCGGAAGGAATCGGCACCTTGGGGATGCTCTTGAACTTCGCGGTCACGGTCGGGGTCTCGCGCCTCACGCCAGCCCCGCCACCGGCGGTACAGGCGCTGGTCGAGGAGATCCGGGTCCCACGAGGGGCAGGGGAGGCCCACGAGCTGAGCGTCTGAGGCGGGATCAGGCCGAGGCCTCGTCATCTGTCCTTGCCTTACAGTGTTGATATCTTTATCGTAGATCGACGATCAACGATGGGAGGATGGATGACAGATACGATCTCTTCTTCCGATACACGAGTGGCAGAGATGGCGAAAGCGCTCGGTCACCCGGCGCGCGTTGCCATTTTGAGGACGTTGGCCGGGCGTGCGTGCATCTGTGGCGAGATCGTAGAGGAGTTGCCCCTCGCCCAATCGACGGTGTCGCAGCACCTCAAGGTGCTTCGCGATGCCGGATGGATCGTCGGAGTGATCGACGGACCTCGGACGTGCTACTCGCTCGCTCCTGAGACCATCGAGGAGTTCCGCCTCGTGCTGGACCCAATGCTCACACAGTGGGCAGGCGCCTGCGGCTGTGCGACGGGATCCGGCTGCTCGTGAACCCTATGCAAGGAGGTCCCTGATGACAGGACCGAACGGTTGCTGCGACTGCGGTTGCGGCGGCGGATGCTGCTAAGCAACGGAGGCTGATCCGGTCGGGACGCCGACTGTGTGCCGATAGAAGAGTCCCCCGCGCCCGACAGGGCGCGGGGGACTCGTTTTCCTGCGGGGTGCGACAGGGGTGTCGGTTCAGTCGGCCTCTTGGATCTGGAAGACCGCGACGGCCCCGAGTGAGCCGAGAATCGGACCGACCCAGTAGAGCCAAAGATTCCCGAAGCCGCCATCACCCATTAGGGAGTCGATGAGAATCGGGCCCGTGCCTACGGCTGGGTTGAACGCTCCCCCCGAGACACCACCGACGGCGAAGGCTCCCACGGTCACCGTGAAGCCGATCGCGAGGCCGTAGTACGAGTTGCCCTCCGTCGCTTTGGACGTCGCCACGTTGAGAATCACCAAGACTAGCGCGAAGGTCATGAGGATCTCGGCCAAGAGGGGCGCGGCTACCCCCTCCACTCCTGGCGCGGGCGCGAACGTGCCCTGGGTCATGATCTGGACGACGATGGCCGCCAACGCCGCGCCGACGATCTGGGCAGCGATGTAGGGTGCGACGTCGCCCTTCTCCATGGCGCCCCGTAGGAAGACGCCGATCGTCACAGCCGGGTTGTAGTGGGCCCCGGATACGTGACCACCCATGTAGATCATGACCATGAGCGCACTTCCGATCGCGATGGGAGCGAGGCTGCCACTCGCCATTCCGATCGTGAAGACGAGGAAGAACGTTCCGATCATCTCGGTTAGGTACCGCTTCATCGATGACTCCTGTGGGGTCGAGAGGGGGAGACACCCTCCGGCCGGCCATCCAGCGCGTTGGTCGACTGGTGGAAAGTCGCGCGCAGTTTGGGACGGGCGTAAGCGATTCCACAAGTTCAGCGACTGCTCTCACTGCGTGCAGCAGGCGTTGCTAGGCTTCGGTCTCAGCCTTTCTCGAGCGCTCTGAGAGCGCACGGAAGTCGTCCTCTCGCCGTATGAACGCTTCGACTACCACGGGTTCGAAGGAGCGTCCCTTCGCCTGTACGATCAGATCGCGAGCCTCTTCATGCGACATCGCGTCGCGATAGACCCGTTTCTGCACCAGCGCGTCATAGACATCGACGACTGCCAAGATCCTCCCGGGGAAGGGGATGTCCTCTCCCGCGAGCCCTTGAGGGTACCCGCTCCCGTCCCAACGCTCGTGGTGAGAGTGCACAATCTCCTTGGCGATCCTCATCACGAGCGGGTCCAGCGCGCCGTCCGTTCCCGTTGCCTTCTCCGCACGGATGATCACATCGAGCCCGAGGTCGGGGTGCCGCTTCATCTCGGCGTACTCCTCGTCCGTGAGTCGGCCCGGCTTGCGGAGGATGGAGTCCGCGATGGCGACCTTCCCGATGTCGTGCAACGGAGCGAGTTGCACAATGGCACGACGCACACTGGGGGTGAGGTACTCCCGGTAGTGGGGCACGTCGCTGAGGCTCTCGATGAGCAGCTCGGCGTACTCGCGCGTTCGAAGAACATGAGCGCCCGTCTCATGGTCCCGTGCGCCGACCAAGCCGGTCAGCGATTCGATCGTGAATTGTTGAGCCCGCTCTCGTCGCGTCTGCTCTTGGTCGGCTCGGCCTCCCTCCGCTCTTAGTCGGAGCACGAGGGTGGCGATCGCTGCGAAAAGAAGCCCTGTGTACGGGAGAAGGGGGGAAACGAAGAGACCTAGCCCGACTCCGACTGTCGCGAGAAACCACAAGGCGGTGGCGAGGATGCCCGCCGTGATCGCCCAAAGGACGACGCCAGAACGAGCCGTCGCGACACAGATACCTAGAGTGGCGACCAGGATCGCTAGAGCCGTCGCGAATCCTGCCCACGAGGGGATCCTCATATGGGAGCGCTCGAGCAGATTACTCGCTACCGTCGCGTGAACGAGGAGTCCCGGGAAGCTGGAGTCGAACGATGTAGCGACAACGTCTCTGAGGCCGAGGGCTGTGGCGCCCACGAAAACGATCTGACCGTCGAACGTTCCCCTCTCGACCCGCCCGTGCAGAACGTCGGCCGCTTCGATTACTTCGAACGCTTCCTCGCCTCCCCAGAATCGCACGAGGAGTGAGCCGACGGGGTCGATCGGGATGTCGGCATCTCCCTGAGCGAAGTGGAGGCTTCCCGACTCCGTGCTCTCCAGGCTCGGAGTCTCAAGCTGGCCGGCGGCGGCGGTGGCGGCGAGCGCAAGCGACGGATAAAGCGACTCCCCGTGCGCCATGATGAGAGGGACCCGTCTCAGAATTCCATCAGGGTCGGGGTCTGCATTGAGAAACCCAGTGTGGAGTACGGCTTCTTGAAACGCCGAGAGGCTGCACACCGACCCGGTCGGATGCGGCAGTAGGGCTGTGGGTCCGGCGTCTCCCGGCCGCACCATGACGACAGCGGGTAGCGCGTCGAGGCTGCACGCACCGGGGTCCAACACTCCACTCTCGTGGAAGGTGAAGGCGTGTCCAAGGACGACGTTCGATCGCTCTAGGGCGCGCGCGAGCGTCACGTCGGTGTCCACGACCGGTACCGAATCGCTCAGCGACGTGGGTGTACCGAGCCGATCCGACTCGGACAGGAGTAGATCGAGGGCCAAGACCGAGGCGCCCTGCGATGAGAGCGAGTCGACGAGCGACGCGAGGACGTCGCGCGGCCAAGGCCACTGCCCCACCTCGGCGATGCTGCGGTCGTCGATCACGACCACGGCGACCCCGTCGTGTTGGCTGTCCCCGGCCTGAGACCGGAGCATCGTGTCGTACACCTTCAGGTCGATCGTCGTGCGTAGCCCCGGTGCCAACAGGCCGAAGCCCGACGCAGCTACGGCTCCCACCAGCCCTGCGAGTAGACCGCGGCGAAGTCTCATCGATTCTGCCCGGTTATCGGACGGTCACTTCCACCCGCCGATTTCGGGCATTCGCGACGTCATCCCCGGTCGGCTCCAGCGGGTTGGCCTCCCCGTGGGAATCCACGACGACCTCGGAGACATCGAGCCCAGCTTCGAGGAGGACCTCTAAGATCGCTTGGGCTCGGGTTAGACCGACTCCGTAATTCTGACGTTCACTGCCGGTCGTATCGGTATGGCCAATGACGGCTACGTCCGCGCCCGGACGACCCGCGGCCTCGACGATCTCGGGGAGGAGCGCCCTCGACTCGGCGGTCAGATTGCTCCCGGAGGAGAAGTAGAGCAGGAAGGTTCTCGGGGGGAGGGGCTGTGCCGCGAGAGCTGCCCCGAAGATCGCCTCCACTTCCTCAGGGGGCAGGACCACTGGGGGAGCTGGTGTTTCCCCTGCCAAGACCCGGGTCGCCTCACCCGCCTCCGTCAAGTCGACGGATCTACCTTCGGCCGATACGGAAGCTTCGCCGACCGCACCGTCTTCGGGGTCGGGTACGAGCACGACCATATCGATCGGCGGTGGCGGTGGCGTGGGGGCGCATGCTCCGACGGCGATTAGGATTAGGAACCAGACGGAGCGTTTCGTCATGAGGACGGCACCTGGATGAGAACGTGCGTTCCGCGCACTCCGATGATCGATGTCGGCGTCTCGATGCGGACCGATTCAGGCGCCAGCTGCCCGATCTTACCGGTGACAAAGGAAGCGATGCCGCGCAGGATCCTGAGGGAAAGGCTGAGTCGTTCGCTCGCAGGCTCGAAGTCGAAGTCCACGAGGTGGAACTGTGACTCCGGCCCGAGAGAAAGACGGGCGTCGTCTTTGAGGGTCAGGCCGAGCGCGCTCTCTGGCCCGGTGCGCACGAGGTCTCTGGACATGAGGGCAAACCCCACTTCGAGTGGCATCTCGTCGGTACCTCGGAGGACGAACGCGGTCCCCTCGAGATGCTTCACGGTCCCGACGACCTCGAATTGGGCGGCGGCTTCCTCGGTCGCGACTCCGACCGAAAGCGTGGCCACGACGATCGCAGCGGCACACCACGAGCCCCGTAAGACGCGAGTCGATTTGAGCTTCATGTTTCGAAGATAGCATGGGTCGAAAGAAGTCGGCACGACCTTCTCGGCCGCCACCGACACACCGTTGGCCGGAGCGCCGAACCATCGCGGCAACCGTTTCCCGCGGTTCGAGAATCTACGACTGTAGTTCCCTACCAACGGTGCATGACTTCGGAGCTTCATCGTGATGCTGACACGTCCCAGCCGGCGCTCTTCTCTTTCAGTAGCGGCAGCTGCGCTACTTTTCTTGACCTCGACGCTTGTGTCGTGCTCCGGAGATGCGCCCGATGTAGCGGGTGACCCGGAGTCCGATGCCGAGGCCATGTCCGTCGGTGCCGAGTCGGCTGGAGCCCCGAGCGCCGCCTTTCCCGAGGACTTCGGCGCGATTCAGACGGTCCGAGAGCTATCGGACGGTACCGTACTCGTCGCGGACCCCCTGGGCGGGGCGTTGTATCACGTCGACCTGGACGCGGGAGTCCGGGAACAGGTTGGCGCCGTGGGGCAGGGGCCGGAAGAGTACCAACAGCCGGATGCGGTCTGGCTCCTCCCCGGTGACTCGACACTCTTGATCGATCTGGGGAACGCCCGAATGACGGCGTTGGGGCCGGATCTCTCGTTCGGGAGCACGTCGCCTCTGGCGCAGGGGGACCCTCGTGAAGGGTTGGTCGTAGCGCTGCCTCAAGCCGTCGATGCCAGCGGCCGGGTGTACGCGCGGTCGATGGGCATGTCGATGGGCGGTGCTCCGCCCGACTCGGGCCAGATCCTCCGGGTTACCCGTGGGAGCTTCGCGATCGACACCGTGGCGCTCTTCAAACTCCAGGACCGGACTGTGACGCGAAGCGGGTCGGGTAACAATCAGAATGTGTCGATGAGTCCCGTCCCGTTGTCTGCTGAGGACGCTTGGGGCGCGGCACCGGACGGCTCGGTGGTCGTGGTCCGTTCATCCGACTATCACGTCGAGTGGCACCACCCCGACGGCACCGTCACCTCTGGCCCGGCCACTCCCTTCGATGCGATCCCCATCGGAACCGCCGAGAAGGAGGAGTTTCTCCGAGCTCAGACTCGATCGGGCGGCGGCATCGGCATTAGCATGATGGTCAACAACAACGAGGTTCAAACCACGTTCTCCAGGGGTGGATCGCGCGGTGGCGGAGATCCCTCGATCGACGACTACACGTGGCCCGAGTCGAAACCGGCGTTCTATCAGGGCCGAATTCCGGTCGATCCGCTGGGGCGGGCATGGGTCCGGCGCCACGTCGATGCCGGAGGTCCGAGCACGTATGACGTCTTCGACGGGCGGGGCGAACGGGTCGCGAGCTTCGCCTTTCCGCACGCCAACCGAGTCGTCGGCTTCGGTGAGGGCACACTGTACGTCGTGGCGTCTGACGAACTCGATCTCAACTATCTGCATCGTTACGAGATGCCGGGCTGACCTATCGGACTCGTTCACCCCCGATAAAGACCGTTTGAAGCGACCGTGTCGCCCGGATGTCCTGGAGTGGGTCCTCACCGAAGACGATGAAGTCTGCCCGGTTTCCAGCGACGAGGGTGCCTACGTCGGGCATCTCGAGGCACGCCGCCGCCACACGCGTCGCACTCGATAGAGCTTGCTCGGCCGTGAGTCCCGCGTCGACCATCATCCACAACTCGAGGTGTTCGAAGTAGCCGGGGAATCGGTTGGCTGGACCGGAGTCCGTCCCCATCGCGACCGGAAGGCCGGCGTCCGCTACCGATTTCACGTTCGTGAGTGCCTGTTGGAGCGCCACTCGGTATCCCTCCGCGGTCGGGCTTGCGGCTAGCCGCGCCATGAAGTCAGGGTTCGAGGCCTGCTCCGTCATCGGGTGCTCTGCGTACACCCCGAAGAAGGGATCGTCGAAGAAGTCGGGCCGGGTCGCGTAGACGAACGTGCTGACTTCTCGCGTGAGCGTCGGGACGTAGCACACCTGCGATGCGCGCAGAGCATCGAGGAACGCTTCATCGACCGCGGTGTCGCGGACCGAGTGGGCGACCATGCCGCTCCCGAGTGCGAGGAGGCGCTTCGCGTCATCGAGGTAGAAGAGGTGCGTCGCCACGGGAAGTCCGCGAGCGCGCCCCACTTCGAGGACCGCCTCGACGGCCTCCCACGGCATCTTCTGGGAGCTCCTGAGGTTGTCATCGACGCGTAGCTTCAACCAGTCCGCGCCGGCATCTGCATTCGCGCCAGCACTCTGTGCCGCGGTCTCCGGCGCTGTGTCGGTCACGACCGGCCCCGATACGCGGAGACGAGGACGGCCAGGGACCTCCGGGCGTTCGCGTGCGACGAGGGCCGCGTCGTCGTCGCCCAGGCTGTTCACGGTGGTCACGCCGTACCGGGCGAAAAGGCCTAGCGCCACCTCGACTCGTTCGACCGCATCGGATACGGACTCGTCGGCCCAGAGCCCGTTCACATGCCCGTGACTGTTGATGAAGCCAGGGGTCACGTACGAGCCGGTGAGGTCGACTTCCCCCCCCGACTCGACTTCCGGCGGGCGGCGTCCGATCGCCGGAAACGCCGACGAGCCTTCCGTCCGCGACGAAGAGGGACGCGACTTGGGCCGGTGCGCCCGTCCCGTCCCATACGGTCGCACCGTAGAACTCGGTCACCGTGATCCGCTCGGAACACGCCCCGAGGGTTAGCAAGAGCCCAAGGCTCCACATCGCATTCAATCTGGTCATTCGGGCACGGTACGATTCCCGAAGTTGGGAGGCAAAGAGCACCGTGTGTTCTGTGCTAGCCTAGCCGAGATGGGGGCAGTACTATTCGAGTGGGTAGATGGGCAACTGTCCTTACTCTACCTGATGATTCGGGCCGGAATGCTGGTGGAGTCCGGATTGTCCGGCTTGGGGTTCCGCGATGTCCGTAGCGTGAGGTGTCACCGGTGATGAAAGCGCTCTTCTCGACGTTCCTCGCGGGCGGCATCGTCGTCGCTTTTGCAGGAGGGGGAGAGCGGGCACCGAGTCAACCCGTCGTCTACGAGGCCGGGGACGACGTTGAGCTCGTGGAACGATACTGTGTGCGCTGCCACAGCGAGCGGCGCTTGGCTGGGAATCTTTCGCTCGAAAGTTTCGATCCGGGCACCCCGCACACACGCGCCGATGTCGCGGAGCGGATGATCGCGAAGCTTCGAGCGGGCATGATGCCTCCTCCGGGTGCAGCCCGTCCCGCCGGAGACTCCCTAGAGGCGTTCGTAGAGCGTCTGGAAAGGGAAATCGACGCCGCCGCTGCGGCGTCGCCGAACCCGGGGGGACGAAGCTTCCAAAGGCTGAACCGAGCCGAGTACGCCGAGTCGATCCGGGCCCTACTCGGGTTGGAGATCGATCCGGCCGAGTTCCTGCCGCTCGATACCAAGAGCGAGAACTTCGACAACATCGCCGACGTACAGCTTCTCTCGCCGACGTTGCTCGATGCCTACCTCGCGGCCGCTGCGGAGGTCAGTCGGCTGGCCATCGGAGACCTCGAGGCCGCGCCCCGGGACCGGACGTACACGGTGTCCGGCTACGCTTCTCAGACGGAACGGGTAGAGGGGGCCCCATTCGGCACACGGGGCGGGACCTCGGTGATTCACAACTTCCCGGCGGATGGGGCGTACTCGTTCAAGCTCTCTTTCCAGCACACGACCACCGGGGTTGGCTACGCCGGCCGACTCGCGAGGGGGGAGCAGCTCGAAGTATCGATCGACGGCGTCCGGGTCGCGCTCCTGGACGTTGATCCATGGCTCTCGTATGCGGATCCGTGGGAGATCTCGATGCGGACGGATCCGATCGAGGTGACCGCCGGCCCGCACCGGGTGACGGCGGCCTTCCTCCAGACGGCGGAAGGACCCGTGGACGATCTCCTCTCGCCCCATGACTGGTCTGTCGCCGACCGTCATACCGGGATGGATGGGTATGGACTGACCCTACTCCCTCACCTGCGTGACTTGGTCATCGGTGGGCCGTATCAAGTCACGGGCATCTCCGATCATCCAGTCCGGGAGCGAGTTTTCTCGTGTCGGCCGACCACGCCCGATGACGAAGGTCCGTGCGCCGAAGAGATCGTGAGACGCCTGGCGTCCGAAGCGTACCGACGACCGGTCGAGGAGCGCGACGTAGAGGCACTCATGCGCTTCTACGAAGAAGGGGCGGAGGAGGGAGGCTTTGAGATCGGAGTGCGCACCGCGCTCCAAGCGATCTTGGCGAGCCCCTGGTTTGTCTTCCGCTTCGAGAGGCCCGTCGATGAGGCCGCCGGCTCGGCGTGGCGGATCGACGATCTCGCGCTCGCGAGCCGACTCTCCTTCTTCCTTTGGGGGCAGCCCCCAGACGAGGAGCTTCGTGGGCTCGCAGAAGAAGGGAGACTTTCCGATCCGGACGTGATGGACGGGCAGGTCGAGCGAATGCTCGCCGACGCACGAGCGGAAGCATTGGCGCGGCGCTTTGCCGCCCAGTGGCTCCGATTGCAGGATCTCGATAAGGTCCACCCCGATACGTATTGGTACCCGGACTACGACCAACAGCTCGCGACGTCGATGCGCCGGGAGACCGAACTCTTCTTCGAAGAGCTCGTTCGGGGAGACCATAGCATTCTCGAACTGCTCACGGCGGATTGGTCGGTCGTCGACGAGCGGTTGGCCGAACACTACGAGATCGACGGCGTGCTCGGACCCGAATTCCGACGTGTCTCGTACCCCGAGGGGTCTCGGCAAGGAATCCTGGGCCATGGGAGCGTGCTCACGCTCACCTCACATGCCGACCGGACCTCTCCGGTGTTGCGAGGCAAGTGGGTGATGGAGGTGCTCCTGGGTACCCCACCTCCGCCTCCTCCCCCCGGCGTCCCGGACTTGGACGAGACCGCGGCCTCGGAAGTAGGGCGGCAGCTCACGACCCGTGAGCGGATGGAGGCGCACCGTGCGAACCCAACGTGCAACTCGTGCCATCGCTTCATCGACCCCATCGGACTTGCCCTCGATGCATTTGACGTCACCGGGCGGGTGCGGATTCGCGAGCACGGCACCGCGATCGATACGCGGGGTGAGTTGTACGATGGTTCGGTCGTCGACTCACCGGCTGCCTTGGTCGATGCGCTCCTCACCCGTCCGGAGCCGCTGCTCCGGAACTTCACCCAGAACCTCATGGCGTACGCGCTCGGCCGACGCGTCGAGTACTACGACCAACCTACGGTGCGCGCGATTGTCCGGGACGCCTCGGACGATGGGTACCGAATTTCCACCTTCGTGAAGGGGATCGTACACAGCGAGCCCTTCCGCACTCAAAGCCTTATAGAGACGGCAACGTCGATCCCTGACGGGGGGCTCCGATGAATTATCTGACCGGCAAACACCTCGAACGCCGCACCTTCCTGAAGGGCATGGGAGCGAGCGTCGCTCTTCCTTTTCTCGATGCGATGGCTCCGGCCGGGCGCCTTCGCCCAGGGGCGGCCGACGACCCGACACGTTTCGTCGCTATCGAGCTCGTGCACGGAGCAGCGGGTTGCAGCGAGTGGGGCGCCTCCCAGCACCTCTGGGACCCCGCCCAAGTAGGCCGCGATTTCGACCTTACCACCAGCGCACTGCGCCCGCTCGAGGAGTGGCGGGACGTCCTGACGATTGTCAGCAACACGGACGTGCGTATGGCGGAAGCCTTCGAAGCGCACGAGATCGGGGGAGATCACTTCCGTTCGAGCGCGGTTTTCCTCACCCAGTCTCACCCTAAGCAGACCCGTGGTTCCGACGTCTACGCCGGTACGTCGATGGATCAGATTTATGCAGGTCGGTTCGGGCAGGACACGCCGATTCCGTCGATGCAACTCTGCATTGAACCGGTCGACCAATCGGGTGGGTGCGCGTACGGGTACTCGTGCGTCTACACGGACACGATCTCGTGGGGGTCGCCGAGTGAGCCTCTCCCGATGATCCGCGACCCTCGCGTGGTCTTCAATATGCTTTTCGGGAGCGGCGGAAGTGCAGCAGACCGCGCCGCGCGGCGGAGGACGAACGGGAGTATTCTCGACTGGATTACTGGAGAGATCGGGTACCTCAGACAAAGCCTCGGGCCTAACGATGCGCACCGACTCGACCGTTACCTCGACAATGTGCGGGAGATCGAGCGGCGCATTCAGGGAATCGAGGCGCGCAACGCAAGCGGGGAGGAGCGAGAGCTACCCGGGGCGCCGGCCGGAGTGCCGGACGACTTCGAGGAGCACATGCGACTGATGTTCGATCTCCAGGCGCTCGCGTTCTCCTCGGACATGACGCGGGTCTTCTCGTTCAAGACCGGTCGAGATGCGTCGGGGCGAGTATACCCTGCGAGCGGGAGTGACCGACCCTTCCACCCGGCCTCACACCACGGGGGACGAGAGGAGGCCATTCTCGAATTCCACAAGATCAACGAGTACCACGTGAGCATGCTCCCGTACTTCCTCGAGCGGCTCCGGGGGCTCGACGACGGAGATGGGAATCTGCTCGACAAAACGATGATCGTCTTCGGTTCCCCGATGGCGGACGGCAATCTCCACAACCATCGGAGGTGCCCGCTTGTCGTCTTAGGGGGAGCGAATGGTCAACTCGAGGGCAACGTCCACCTGAAGGCTCCGGACGGAACTCCGATGGCCAACGTCATGCTGAGTCTCATGCACAAGCTCGGAATGGACGACATCCACAGCTTCGGCGATAGCACGGGCGACTTTTCGATGCACGCGCCGTCTCCGATCACTTTGCCTGCGGGTAGTTCGTGAGCGAAGTCCGGACCGGCTTAGCACTGGTCGCGTTAGGGGCGACACTTGTCGCATGGGGCGAGGAGCCCCGGGTGACGGGAGAAGGAGCGACGACGCTTGCTGCTATCGAGCATGTATCGTCTCTGGACGAGAACGATCTGATCGATCGGTACTGTGTCCGTTGCCACTCCGACCGTCGTCTCAGCGGGAACTTGACGCTCGAGCTCTTCGACGCAGAGGCGCCAGCCCAAATGGGCGAGGTGGCGGAGAAAATGATCGTGAAGCTCCGGGCCGGGATGATGCCCCCGCCAGGGGCAGCGCGTCCGAGCGGGGACACGCTCGACGTCCTCGTCGCGGCGCTCGAAGGGCGGATGGATGATGCTGCCGCGCGGAGTCCGAATCCGGGTGGACGAACCTTCCAGCGATTGAATCAAGCCGAGTATGCTGCCTCGGTCCGGGCGCTCCTCGGTCTGGAGATCGACGGGGCCGACTACCTGCCCCCGGATACCAAGAGCGCGAACTTCGACAATATCGCCGACGTGCAGATGCTGTCGCCGACTCTCTTGGATGCGTACCTCAACGCGGCCGCCGAAGTCAGTCGGCTTGCGGTGGGCGATCCTAACGCGACGTCGACGGAGGCTCAGTATCGGGTCCCCCGTTGGGCTTCCCAGACAGAACGGGTAGACGGGGCCCCCTACGGGACCAGGGGTGGGGTGTCCGTGACGCATAACTTCCCCTCGGATGGCTCGTACGTCTTCCGAATGTCGTTTCACCACGAGACGACTGGGACCGCAGTGGGGAACGGGAGTTCGGATCTCAACACCACTCCCGACTCGCCCGAACAGATCGAGGTCTCGATCGATGGCGAGCGGGTCGCTCTGTTAGACGTGGATCGGTGGATGCACGTCTCGAACCCCGAGGGGGTCGAGATCCGGTCGGAGCCGATCGCGGTGACGGCTGGGCCACACCGAGTGACGGCAGCCTTCTTGAAGAAGGCCGAGGGGCCGGTCCAAGACCTTATCGCGCCGCACGACTGGTCGCTGGCGTCGACGGCGATCGCAGGCACGTATGGGATCATGTCGCTACCTCACATGCGTGACATGGTCGTGGTCGGGCCTCAGAGTGTTACAGGCGTCTCCGACACTCCGGTTCGCCGCGGGATCTTCACCTGTCGCCCGACGTCGGAAGCCGAGGAAGCGGAGTGTGCGGGGTCGATCATCGACCGGCTCGCCTCCTCCGCCTTCCGCCGCCCGCTGACTGCGTACGACCGAGACGCCCTGCTCGGCTTCTACGAAGAAGGAGCGGAAAGAGGTGGCTTCGAGATTGGAGTACGGACCGCGCTGGAAGCGATCCTCGCCAGTCCGCACTTCATCTTCCGCTTCGAGGAGGCTCCAAGAGGTGCCCGAGGGGGTGAGTCGTACGAGATCCGCGACGAGGACTTGGCGACGAGGCTGTCCTACTTCCTCTGGGGGGTCCCCCCCGATGCCGAGCTGCGAGAAGCGGCGGCGCGGGGTGACCTATCCGACGACGACGGTTTGGAAGAGCAGGTTCTTCGGATGCTTGCGGATCCCCGGTCGGACGCGCTGGGAAGCCGTTTCGCTGCGCAGTGGCTGAGGCTGCAAGATCTGGACAAGGTGCACCCCGACGTGCGGCTCGAGCCGGACTTTCACCAGCAGCTCGCGGACGCCATGCTCGAGGAGACCCAGCTCTTCTTCAACAGCTTGGTTCGGAACGACCGTCCTCTCTTCGAGCTCTACTCCGCCGACTACACGTACCTCAACGAGCGTCTCGCCCGGCACTACGGCTTCGAAGGGGTCACGGGCGATCACTTTCGCCGGGTCTCGTACCCTGACGACACTCGCAGAGGGGTCCTCGGCCATGCGAGCATTCTCACCCTCACATCGCACGCGGGCCGCACCTCTCCGGTGCTGCGCGGGAAATGGGTGATGGAAGTGCTGATGGGGACGCCGCCCCCACCGCCACCGCCCGGGGTTCCGGAGCTAGAAGAGACGGAGGCGGCCGAGGGTGGCAGAGTGCTTACGACCCGTGAGCGGATGGAAATCCATCGGGCCAACCCGACGTGCAATTCGTGCCATCGCTTCATGGACCCGATTGGGCTCGCACTAGACAGCTACGGTGTGACCGGAAGATGGCGGATCCGTGAGTTCGGTAATCCGCTCGATACACGGGGCGACTTCTACGACGGGACCCCGATCAACAATCCGATCCAGTTGCAGGAAGCACTACTGCAGCGACCGATACCGCTGATCCGGACGTTCACGACGAACCTCATGGCGTACGCGCTCGGACGCAGGGTCGAGTACTACGATCAGCCCTCGATCCGACGCATCGTGGCTGATGCCGAGGAGAACGACTATCGGATGTCTTCGTTCTTCGTCGGTATCGTGAAGAGTGACGCATTCCGCATGCAATCCGTGCCCGTGGCCGTCGACGGAGACGAAGCCGGGTCGAGCTGAGACTTCATAGGAACAGATATGCACTTTCTGACTGGCCGACAGCTGCACAGGCGCACCTTCCTCAAAGGGATGGGTGCTTCGGTCGCACTGCCCTTCCTGGACGCCATGGTCCCGGCCGGACGACTGCGGTCGGGTGGTGCGGACGAAACCGACCCTACTCGATTGGTCGCGATCGAGTTGGTGCATGGGGCGGCTGGGAGCAACGAATGGGGTGCCACACAGAACCTCTGGGCACCCGCCGCAGCCGGGCGGGACTTCGACCTGACCCCGAGCTCACTTCTCCCTCTCGATCCGTGGCGGGAGTACCTCACGATCATCTCGAACACCGACGTGCGGATGGCGGAAGCCTTCCAACCGCATGAGATCGGTGGAGATCACTTCCGGTCTTCGGCGGTCTTCCTGACGCAATCACACCCGAAGCAGACGGAGTCGTCGGACGTCTACGTCGGAACGTCACTCGATCAGATCCACGCGCGTCGCTTCGGCCAAGGCACCCCGATCCCCTCGATGCAGCTGTGTATCGAGAACGTCGATCAGGCGGGAGGGTGTGCGTACGGCTATTCGTGTGTCTATACGGACTCGATCAGCTGGGGCTCCCCGACCGAGCCGCTCCCGATGATTCGTGATCCACGGGTTGCCTTCGACCTCCTCTTCGGGGCCGGCGGCTCACCCGAGGAGCGCGCACGGCGCCGTGCGACGTCGGCGAGCATCCTCGATTGGATCACCGAGGACATGGCACGGATGCGGCGCGAACTTGGTCCCGGCGACTTCCAACGGCTCGACCGCTACTTGGACAACGTTCGTGAGATCGAGCGCCGGATCCAGGCGGTCGAGGTGCAGAATACGAGCGGACAGGAGAGAGAGCTCCCCGGAGCGCCGGCCGGAGTTCCGGACTCCTTCACCGAGCACATGTACCTGATGTTCGACCTCCAAGCGCTCGCGTTTGCGTCGGACATGACTCGGGTCTTCTCCTTCAAGACGGGCCGGGACGCGTCGTCGCGCGTGTATCCGGAGAGCGGGACGGACACGCCCTTCCACCCGGCCTCCCACCACGGCGGAAGGGAAGCCGCGATCCTCGACTTCGCGGTCATCAACAAGTACCACGTGAGCCTGCTGCCGTACTTCCTGCAGAAGCTCAAGGACATCGACGAGGGCGGGACGGATCTCCTCGAGAAGACGATGATCATCTTCGGATCGCCGATGGCCGATGGGAATGTCCATAACCACCGCCGTGCGCCGTTGATCGTGCTCGGACACGCGAACGGGCGTCTCGAGGGGAATATGCATTTAAAGGCCCCGGATGGGACTCCGATGGCCAACGCCATGCTTTCGATGATGCACACGCTCGGTCACGACGACATGGAGTCGTTTGGGGATTCGACCGGGGAGTTTCCGCTGAGCCTTCCCGGAGGAGTGATCGTCGACGGAGACGACGCGTGAAGACAGGGCTACGCGTGCACGGGCTCCCAGCCGCGCTCGTGACGCTGGTGTTGTGGAGTTCGGTCGCTCCTGAAGCCCCGGTCGCCGATGCTGCGAGACGGGGGGATGTCTCGGAGGTCCGAGCCCTGATACGTGCCGGTGAGGACGTCAACGCAGCCCATGGGGATGGGATGACCGCCCTCCACTGGGCCGCGGAGCTGCGGAATAACGAGATGGCAGAGCTGGTGCTGAGCGGCGGGGCCAATCCTGAAGCCCGCACGAGGCTCGGTGACTACACGCCCCTCCACTTGGCTGCTAAATCCGGGGCTGACGGGGTCGTGACCGCGTTGATCGAAGCAGGGGCCGACATCGAGGCCGAGACGTCGACCGGATCGGCCACGCCGCTCCACTTCGCGGCCTCCTCGGGCGCGGTCGGCGCCGTGGAAGCCCTGGTCACTGCAGGGGCGCGCGTCGATGTACGCGAGTCGATGTGGCGCCAGACGCCGCTCATGTTCGCAGCCGCGGCGGGGCACGCTCGACTCATTCCGATGCTCATCCGTGCAGGTGCCGATCCGAGCCTGACCGCCCGCGTGATGGACATGGACGCGAGGGAGCAGGAGGACCGAGCGGACCGAAGCCGCCGAGAGTCGATCGAGAACCGGGTCATTGCGGCACGCGAGGGGCGGGCTCCCCGGCGAAGTGGGAATACGTACGGGGGCCCGACGATTCCTGGTCAGGGTGCGGGGGCTGCGACTCCTCCGGCGTCACCGACGGCGGGCGCGGCTGCTTCGAGTCGTGAGGATGTGAACAACCAACAACGGGACCGAGTCCCGTCTTCGCGGTTCTCCCACGCCCAGCTCGTGGGTGGATACGGGGGACTGGCCGCTCTGCACCTCGCGGTGCGAGAGGGACACAGTGCGACGGCACTCGCGTTGCTCGAGGGTGGCGCGGATGTCAATCAGCCGTCGGGCGGGGATCACACGACCCCGCTCCTCATGGCCTCGATCAACGGACACTTCGACCTTGCGATGGAGCTCTTCGAGCGAGGTGGGGACCCAACGATCGCGAGTGACGCGAACGCCACTCCGCTCTATGCCGTCATCAACACGCAGTGGATCCCCAAGTCGCGTCATCCGCAGCCGACGCACTACATGCAGCAAGGGGTTACGTACGTCGACCTCGTCCAGACCTTCCTAGACGCGGGTGTCGATCCCAATGTGCGGCTCACGAAGCAGCTCTGGTTCACCACCTTCGGGGACGACTATCTGCGTACGGATCGGATGGGCGCGACGCCCTTTTGGCGGGCGGCCTACGCGCTCGATCTGCCGCTCATGCGACTCCTAGTCGCGTACGGAGCCGACCCCACGATCCCCACGAAGAAGACGGTGTCTCCTCGTTTTGGAGCAGGGGCGATCGAGTCTGTGGATACCGGAGCGAACGATCCATCGGGCCTCGCGCCGATCCCGCCGGGAGGGCCCGGGGTCTACCCGATCCATGCGGCATCCGGAGTAGGGTATGGGGAAGGCTTCGCAGCGAACATCCACCGGGTCGTGCCCGATGGTTGGCTGCCAGCGGTCCGGTACCTCGTCGAGGAGCTCGGCGCCGACGTGAATCGGCGCGACCACAACGGGTACACCGCGATGCATCACGCCGCCGCCCGGGGCGACGATGAACTGATTCGGTACCTGGTGGAGCAGGGCGGGGATGTGACGGTCGTGAGCCGAAGGGGGCAGACGACCGTCGATATGGCGAACGGGCCTGTGCAGCGAATCAGTCCCTTCCCATCGACGATCGCACTGCTGGAGAGCCTCGGCGCCGTGAACAACCACAACTGTGTGTCGTGCTAACGGCCCTTTGATGTAGCGAGCAGACCTCCGCTACCCGCTGCTCTCCTCGGCCAACTCTTCCATGATTTCTTCGAAGGTTGCCCTAAGTTCGCCGTCGAGACTGATCATGAGGGTGACGGCGTCGTACTCCTCGCGCGTCATTTCGGCTTCGGTGAGGATCTCGTCGATCGTCGCCTCTACCTCTTCGCGAGCTCGGAGCCGGCCTTCGGCGTCGTGCACACGCGCAACCTTCCCGTGGAATTCGTCCCGGGCGTCGTTCATTGCGAGGTGGGCGCGCGTGTACACCTCAAGGCGCTCACGGTCGAGAGTCATTGCCTCGGCTTGGGCCGCGGCAGCTCCGGGCCCAATCGCGGCCAGAGCGAGCGCGAGCCCCAGCGTGATACGGGCTCGATGCATGATCATTCGTCGTACTCCTACTCTTCGTACACCACCCACCGCACTGTGGGCTGGTCTGGTCCTACCCCGAGACACGCCCTACCGTTCACGTAGTTCAAGGACAGCAACTTCGGGAGGCTATCATACCCATCTACGAATACTCCTGCCAAGGCTGCGGGCACGGCTTTGAAGCGTTGATCCGCGGCGCGGAGAAGCCGAAGTGCCCGGAATGTGAGAGCTCGGACCTCGAGCGGCAGTTCTCCCTACCGAGCGCACGTACCAGCGGCACCCGCGATTTGGCGATGCGCGCTGCCAAAGCCCGGGATGCGCGACAGGGAGCGGAACGAGCCCACGCGCAGCGGCAGTACGAACTGAACCACGACGACCACTGACGGCGCTACTTGGGTAGTTCTCAGTGCTCAACCCGCTTTCGCCGTAGATCCGCGCCCGGTATACTGAGAATCGACGAAAACCGTTGCAGCGCCGGCGCTTCTGAGGTCAACAAACGTCGGCGGGGCGGGGTCTAATCAGTAGCGGCGCACTGTGCGCCGACGTGTGTCACGAGCGGGGGCTCTCACCCTGATGAAGTGGATCAGCGGATCATTTGTGCTTCTTGGCAGCACCCTCGTGTTGCTGGGTCCATCGACTTCACCGGAGGGTGACGCGGGCACAGGACTTCCGCACTTCGCCCTCGTCGAGGCGACGTCTGCCGAGGGCACCCTCGGTCCCGAGGACGAGACCGCGTTAATCGGACGCTATTGTGTTCGATGCCACAACGAGCGGCGACTCTCGGGCAACCTCACCCTCGAGGGTTTCGACGCTGCGGAGCCGCACGCCGTTCCCGACATCGCGGAGCGGATGGTCCGAAAGCTCAGGGCCGGAATGATGCCGCCGCCCGGCGCCGCACGCCCGGCCGGCGACTCCCTGACGATGTTGGTGGAATCGCTCGAGGAGCGGCTCGATGCGGCGTGGGAGCGTGACCCCAACCCAGGGGGACGTTCCTTCCAGCGGCTCAACCAGATCGAGTATGCGCGCTCTGTACATGATCTTCTCGGGTTGGAGATCGATCCGTCGGGGATGCTTCCTCTCGACACGAAGAGCGCGAACTTCGATAACATCGCCGACGTGCAGATGCTGTCACCCTCGCTGCTCGACGCATACCTGAATGCGGCTGCGACCGTCGCAAGACTCGCGGTAGGCGATCCTGAGGCAGCTCCGACGTCGTCGACGTATACGAACCCGGGTTACGCATCTCAATGGGAGCGAGTTGAAGGCGCACCGTACGGGACGCGAGGTGGCTTGAGCGTCACCCACAACTTCGTGGCCGACGGGATGTACCAGTTCCGACTCGCCTTCGAGCACACGACGACGGGCGGGTACTTCGGGGGCGTGACGCGAGGCGAACAGATCGAGGTCTCCATCGACGGTCGTCGCGTGGCGCTCCTGGAGATGGATCGTTGGATGAGCGTGGCCGATCCGAACGGCGTGAACATGCGCACGGAGCCCATCTTCGTCCGGGCAGGCCCTCGCCGGGTCACCGCGGCTTTCTTGAAGCAAGACGAGGGGCCGGTCGATGATCTGCTCTCGCCTCACGAATGGTCGTTGTCGGACCGCCAGGTTGGGGTGAGTGGATACGGCATTACGTCGCTCGCCCACCTGAAGGATCTGGTCGTCGCCGGGCCCACCGGTGTCACCGGCGTGTCCGAAACTCCGGTTCGCGAGCGGATCTTCTCGTGTCGTCCGACGGAGCCCGATGAGGAAGAGGCGTGTGCGGTGGAGATCATCGCGCGACTCGGCCCCACCGCGTTCCGGAGGCCTCTGTCCGAGGAGGACGAGGACGCCCTCCTCGGCTTTTATCGGCTCGGCGCCGAAGAAGGTGGCTTCGAGGTAGGGGTACGCACCGCTTTGGAGGCGATGCTGGCGAGCCCGGACTTCATCTTCCGGATGGAAGAGGCGCCGGAGAACGTCGAAGTCGGTGAGAGCTACCGGATCCGCGACGCGGACTTGGCAGCCCGCCTCTCCTTCTTCCTATGGGGGCTCCCACCGGACGAGGAACTCCGCCGTGTGGCTGCTGATGGGGCTCTGAGTAGAGAAGGGGAGCTCGAGCGCCAAGTGCGCCGGATGCTCGACGACGAGCGGTCCGAGGCACTTGCGACCCGCTTCGCCGCCCAGTGGCTTCGCCTGGATGACTTGGACAAGGTTCACCCGGACCGACTCCTCTTCCCGGACTACCACCAGCGGCTCGCGGACGACCTCCGTCGGGAGACGGAGATCTTTTTCTCGGAGTTGGTCCGAGCGGATGCTCCGGTCTTCGAACTCTTTACCGCCGACTACTCGTACATGAACGAGCGAGTCGCCCGCCACTACGGGATCAACGACGTCGTCGGGGATGAGTTTCGGCGGGTGCCGTACGCCGACCCCCACCGACGAGGTATTCTCGGGCACGCAAGCATCTTGACGCTGACGTCCCACGCGGGGCGTACTTCGCCCGTGTTAAGAGGTAAATGGGTCATGGAGGTGCTGATGGGTACCCCTCCTCCTCCGCCTCCGCCGAATGTGCCGACGCTCGAGGAAACCGATGCGGCATCAGAGGGCCGGCTGCTCACGACGCGAGAGCGGATGGAAGAGCACCGTCAGAACCCGACGTGTAACGCGTGTCACCGCTTCATCGACCCCATCGGACTCGCGCTCGACAGCTACGATGTGACGGGACGGTGGCGGATCCGCGAGAACGGGATGCAGCTCGACACAAGGGGAGAGCTTTATGACGGAACACCCGTCACCTCGCCGAGCGAGCTGAACGGAGCTCTGATGAGTCGATCCGTGGTGCTCGTGCGCAACTTCACTCAAAACCTCATGGCGTACGCCCTCGGACGCCGTGTGGAGTATTACGACCAGCCGACGATCCGTCGGATCGTTCGGGAGGCCGGGGAGCGTGACTATCGGGTCTCGGAGTTCGTGCTCGGGATCGTACGAAGTGACGCCTTTCAGATGCAGCGAGCGGGCGCAGTGGCGGACGCGGCCCACTAAATAGAGCCAAGAGACCTTCGTCGGAGTTCCAGGAGAACCACGATGCACTTTATCAGCGGAAAGCATCTCGAGCGCAGGACGTTCCTGCAGGGGATGGGCGCATCGATTGCGTTGCCCTTCTTGGATGCGATGGTCCCGGCAGGGCGCCTTTCTGCGGCGAAGGCCGCAGAGGTCGACGCGACGCGGCTCGTCGCGATTGAGATGGTTCACGGAGCGGCCGGGTGTAACGAGTGGGGAGCGACTCAGAACCTGTGGGCGCCCGCAGGGGTGGGGAGCGACTTCGACCTCTCCCCTAGCGCGCTCCTCCCGCTCGATTCTTGGCGGGACTACCTGACGATCATCAGCAACACCGATGTTCGGATGGCGGAGGCGTTCCAGGCCCCGGAGATCGGAGGCGATCACTTCCGTTCCAGCGCCGTGTTCTTGACCCAGCAGCACCCGAAGCAGACCGAGGGTTCGGACGTCTTCGTCGGGACCTCTCTCGACCAAATGCACGCAGTACGCTTTGGACAGGATACCCCGATCCCGTCGATGCAGCTGTGCATCGAGAACATCAACCAGTCGGGTGGGTGCGCGTACGGGTACACATGCGTCTACACCGACTCGATCTCGTGGGCCACTCCCACGGAGCCGCTACCGGTGATCCGCGACCCACGAGTTGCCTTCGAACAGCTCTTCGGCGCGGGCGGGACCGCGAGTGAGCGAGCCCTCCGTCGAAGGACATCGGCCTCGATTCTCGACTGGGTTTCGGGCCGAGTGGCCCAGCTGCAGCGCGAACTCGGACCGAATGACCGCGAGCGACTCGATCGGTATCTCCAGAATGTCCGCGAGCTCGAGCGCCGTATTCAGATGGTCGAGGCCCAGAATTCGACGGGTGAGGTGCGCGAGCTGCCGACCGCGCCCGCGGGGGTGCCCGACTCGTTCGAGGAGCACGTACAGCTCATGTTCGACCTCCAGGTCCTCGCCTTCGCCTCGGACACCACGCGCGTCTTCTCCTTCAAGATGGGGCGGGACTCTTCGGCGCGAGTTTTCCCGGAGAGTGGCACAGACAAGCCCTTCCACCCGGCTTCTCACCACGGCGGCCGAGAAGAGGCGATCCTCGACTTCCACCTGATCAATAAGTACCACGTCTCCATGCTTCCGTACTTCCTCGAGAAGCTCGCGAGTGTTCAGGAAGGCGATGCTCATCTTCTCGACAAGACGATGATCATTTACGGCTCGCCGATGGCGGATGGGAACCTCCACAATCACCGCCGGGCGCCGTTGATTGCGCTCGGGGGAGCGAATGGAGCTCTCCCCGGCAATACCCACCTGAAGGCGCCGGACGGCACCCCGATGGCCAACGCGATGCTCTCTTTCATGCACGGCCTCGGGCATGACGACATGGAGAGCTTCGGGGACAGCACCGGACCGCTTTCTCTTTCGACACCCTCCTCGGTTACCGCGCCCGAGCACGGATAGCCCGACATACGATTGCGTTCGCTAGGAGAACGACCATGAATGGCACGACGCGAACCCTCCGCTCCCACGTCGGAGCGGCGCTCGCCCTCTCCCTAGCGCTCTGGTCCGCGGCTCCGGACGACTCACCGGTGGCCGATGCGGCGATGCGGGGTGAGGTGGAGCAGGTCCGGAGTCTCCTCCGGGGAGGGGCGGATGTGAATGCCGCTCAAGGCGACGGGATGACTGCCCTTCACTGGGCATCCGAAACCGGTGAGGCCGAAATGGCGGAAGTCCTGCTGCATGCGGGCGCCAACGTCTCTGCCGTGACGCGCTTGGCGGAGTACACGCCGCTGCATCTCGCTGCCCGGCGGGGCCGGGTTGCGGTGGCCCAGCTCCTCATCGATGCGGGTGCTGACGTCGGGGCTGTGACGTCGACCGGAGGCGTGACCGCGCTGCACTTCGCGGCGGCTGCTGGGAACGCCCGTATCGTCGAGTCTCTTCTGGAGGGCGGGGCGGATGTCGAGGTGGTCGAAGGGGCTCGGGCACAGAGCCCTCTCATGTTCGCCGCTGCGGCGGGCCGCACCGCGGTGGTACAGCTGCTCGCAGCAGCGGGCGCCGACCTCGATCGAAGCTCCGCGGTGGTCGACATTCCGACGCGTGCTGCGGAGGACCGAGCAGCAGGGCAGGTGCGCGACGAGGTGCTGGCTGCCTTCCGCGGCGACCAACCGGAGGGCACTTCGTGGCAGCCCACGCCAGCGGAGGTTCAAGCCGCGGTGCAGGCGGCCAACTCGGCGCGGGTCACTGCAGCCGACGCCGGCCCAGCACAGCGTAGGGACGAGCCGCTCCCGGACCCTGACTTGGGAGAAGTGCCGTTGGCTCCGGGTCAGGGCGACGGGGAGTATAGCAATTCCTACCCCGATCTCGTGTACAAGCAGGGCGGGCTTTCTGCACTGCACTACGCGGTCCGGGAAGGGAAGAGCGAGACCGCGTTAGCCCTGATCGAGGCAGGCGCTTCGATCGACCAAAAGACCGCCGGTGATGAGACGACTCCGATTCTCATGGCGGTCATCAACGGCCACTTCGACCTGTCCATTCAGCTCCTTGAAGCAGGAGCCGATCCGAACATCCAGAGCCACGCGGGTGTGACGCCGCTGTATGCCGCCATCAATACCCATTGGGCGCCCAAAGCGCGCTATCCTCAGCAGCAGGCGTACCAGCAGCAGGAAGCGACGCACCTCGATGTGATGCGTGCCATGCTCGACGCTGGCGCGAACCCGAACGTCCGCTTGACGAAGCATCTGTGGTTCATGGAGTACACTTTCTCACAGCTCGATGTCGATACACGCGGCGCCACGCCGTTTTGGCGTGCCGCGTACGCGCTCGACATGCCGGCGATGGAGATGCTGATCGCCGCTGGAGCCGATCCGAACATCCCGACGATGAAGGCGCCGGCTCGTCGCTTCGGACCTCCGCAGGCCGAGCAGGATGATCCGTCCGGACTTCCGCCGGTTCCGGTGGGTGGGCCGGATGTCTACCCGATTCATGCAGCGACGGGGCACGCCTACGGGACGGGCTTCGCAGGGGTGTCGCATCGGCATGCTCCTGACGCTTGGCTACCCGCCGTGCGCTACCTCGTCGAGGAGCTTGGTGCCGACGTGAATGCGCGTGATGCCAACGGCTTCGCACCGATCCACTGGGCGGCGTCTCGTGGGGACAATGAGGTCATCCTCTACCTGGTGGAGAAGGGTGCCGATGCGACGTTCGTGAGCCGGCGAGGGCATACAACCGCGGACATGGCGAACGGCCCGGTCCAGCGGATCTCTCCTTTCCCGGAGACGATCGCCTTACTCGAGAGTTTGGGATCGAAGAACAACAACAACTGCGTGTCCTGCGAGTAATTGGATAAGAGAAGCCCCGGCTAGGCGAAGCTCGCCTGGCCGGGGCTTTTCCTTTTCAGGGTGGCCCGGTGATGGGGGTGAGGCTAACCGCCTAGCCCCTCTCCCCGCTTGAGCAGATTCATGTGCGTGGTGGCCTGCGCGAGGCCTCCCTCGCCTTCTTGCCACCCCGTGCGTCCGTCACCGTCTGCGTCCATGCCATTTACGATGGCGTCGGTGAGCGCCGTGAGCTCGGTTAGGAGCGCGGCCGCTGTCTCGGCATCTTCCGCTTCTTGGATCTCTTGGGCGAGCTCGACTGCCGCTGCTGCGTGGGCGCCCGCGCTGCGCGCTGCGGTAGCAACGTGCGTGGCATGCGTTTTCACACCATCGGACGCCCCATCCGATGAAGCTGCGAGCTCGGTATGCCGCGCCGCGCCCTCTGCGGCTGCGACGACCCCGTATCCCTTCCCGGGACCGTTCTCGACGACGCTCGGGTCCAGGGCATGGATCACGTGGGCCATGTGGCGCTGCATT